>NZ_CP014206.1:1452500-2178750 GCF_001563225.1 Pseudodesulfovibrio indicus | reverse complement strand
ACGGATGAACGCCTCGATTCACCTCAATCTGGGCCACTATCCGTACAACACCCATGAACCGATGGCCATTTGGGGCGATGGGACCAAATATGCCGACCTCCAGTTATAGCGGCGGCATCGACCGGGATATTGCCGTCATCGGGGCCGGGCCTGCGGGGTTGGCCTGCGCCTACACCTTGCAAGAGCAGGGCGTCGTTCCCGTTGTCCTTGAAAAGGACGCCACTTACGCGGGGCTGTGCGGCAGCTTCGAACGCGACGGCTATACCTTCGACAAATTCATCCACGCGGCATTCAGCAAGGAGACCTGGGTCAATCGGATTTTTGCCGAGGCCACGGACTTTGAGACCCACAACAATTTCGCCATAACCAATTATTGGAGCCGACACTGGGTCACGCATCCGATAATAACCAACCTCGCTCCCCTGCCCTTTTCCGTCAAATCCAGGTGCATCCTGGATTTCATCAAGCGCGGAAGACGCCCCCGGTCCGATGATCACAACTATGAGCAATGGCTGCGCGCTCAATACGGCGATTATTACGTCGACAATTTCCCGCTCAAATACACTCGCAAGTACTGGACCGTGGAAGCGGCGGAACTCGAAGACAAATGGGTCGGATCGCGCCTCTACAATCCGAGCCTGAAGGAAGTGATGGTCGGGGCCCTGTCGCGAAATCCCCCGCAAAAGCACTACTTCAACGAAGTCCGTTACCCGGTCCGGGGGGGATTCCAGTCCTTCTTCAGCCATCTGGCCCAAAGCGTGGACATACTCTATGACCACACTATCGTCCGTTTGGACGCCCGCTCCCGCAAAATCACCTTCGACACCGGCGAAACCGCGCAGTACGAAACCATCTTTTCCTCCATGCCCCTTCCCGAGCTGTGCAAGGCAACCCCGGACCTGCCGCGGGAAATCACTTCCGCCTGCGATCGATTGTCGGCCACCAGCGGGGTCATCGTTTCCCTCGGGCTGAAAAGCAGTCCCCGGTTTTCCGGTCTGTACTTTTATATCTATGATGAGGACATCCTGCCGGCCCGGGTCTATTCCCCCAGCCGCCTGAGCTCCTCCACGACGCCGGACAAACGCCATTCCCTGCAGGCGGAAATTTACTTTTCGCCGAAAAAGTTGCGCCGTGATTCCTTCGAGGCACTCCTTGAGCACACCATCGCCAAACTGGATGCCATGGACGTCATCGACAAGCGGGACGTGGACTTCACCGATGTCCGCCCCATCCCCTACGCCAACGTCATCTTCACTCCCGAAATATACGAGGCGCGAGAGGCCGTGATCGGCTTTTACAGGAAAAACAACATCATCCCCATGGGCCGCTTCGGTGAATGGGATTACTTCTGGAGCGACCAAAGCCTGTTAAGCGGCAGGAACAACGCCCTGTCCTGGCTTAGAAGCCGGGAAGCCGTGCAGGGCGGGAAGGGATGATGAGCATGCCCGAAACGAACCAGCCCCGGCTGAACAAAACCAAGGACGCGCCGGAAACGATCGAGCTGGCCGCTCTTGGCAATGCCCTCGTGGAAGAAGGGAAGCTCGACGAGGCGGAAAGGATATTCCGGCAAGGCGCCCTCCGTTTCCCGGACCAGGTCGTTTTCTATGAGCGGATGGCCCGCATTGCGACCCGCAAGGATCAGCACGAAAAAGCCTCCAGGATATGCAAGCACATCGTGGACAGGTTCCCCAACTTGAGCGACGGCTACGCCTGGTATGCGGACGCCCTGCTGCAGGAGGGGAAATTCGAGGATGCGGAAAAGCACCTGTTGTTTTTCCAAGGCACATTTCCGGACCTGCCCGAAAGCTATGAACGATTGGCGCGCATCTATTGCGAGCAGGGAAACTTTGCGCGCGCCCTGGGCTATTGCAAGGTCCTTCACCGCAAATCGCCCCACTACGCGAGCTGCCCATCGAGCGACGCGAACATGTTTCTGGAACCCCTGTTCAAGGCGAACTTTCAAAAGGCGTTGAACCATGGGCTCACGGTGTCCGCATTCGATGCGCAGAAACACATAAACGACCGGCTGACGGACTTGCTGGTGCTCACCCTGTTCATCGACCAACAGGAAGAGACGCTCAAGAGCCTCGGCAAGGAGTCGGCGCTGATCCCGAGAAATGCTCCGGTTCCCTCCATCGATCACGCCATTCCGAGGGCCGTCTCCATCGACATCGTCCCCACGGTCAACCTGTGCCTGACCAAGATTCTTCACTACTACATCAAGGCGTCCTTCAGCTCGTCGCAGCAGAATTCCTACGTGTTCGAAGATGCGCCCGAGGTCCCTCTGGCCAAACCCCTGATCGGCGTGGTGCCGGACGAACCCAAAAC
Source organism: Pseudodesulfovibrio indicus (assembly GCF_001563225.1). Classification (NCBI taxonomy): domain Bacteria; kingdom Pseudomonadati; phylum Thermodesulfobacteriota; class Desulfovibrionia; order Desulfovibrionales; family Desulfovibrionaceae; genus Pseudodesulfovibrio; species Pseudodesulfovibrio indicus. Next base: position 2,176,422 of record NZ_CP014206.1, on the reverse strand, counting down.
CTTCGAGGCGAAAATCGTTTGCAGCCACAAGGATCACATGGCGCTTTACGACAGGAGCGGCCGCATCATCCCCCAGTCGGTCTTCTTCGGGTTTCGATTCAACGATACGCTTGCGCATTTCCCCATCCCATTGCCCTTCTTCAAGCCCCCTCGCGGAAAAGGCGAGATGGAGCTGGAACAGGAATCGGTCCTCTTCATGTGGGGTTGGGGCGGCCACTATGGCCATTGGATGGAGCAGGGACTGAGCGTCGCCTGGTATCTCTGCAACCGGCCTTGGGACGGAAAATTCATGTTTCCCAAGGCCCTGACCCACGAATGGCAATTCGACACCCTGGAATTATTGAATATTCATCGCGACAGGATCATCCATCCGGACCGGCCCAGGATGTTGCGGCACGTCGTCATCCCCGAACCCAGCAACGTGCTCTACGCCTATGCCAGGGAATGTCACCGGGAGATTTACCGCTTCATGGCCCGAAACGCCCTGCGCGCCCCGGTGGCGAGCCTCTCGCAGGAGGCGCAGCGGGCCCTGCAATTCGACAAGATCTATTTTTCACGCTCCGACCGGTCCCAGGCCGACGCCAACGGACCGGCGGCCAAAATCAAGATGCGGTCGACCGTCGGAGAGCACGAACTGGAGCGAATCCTCCAAGACAACGGCTTCTACGTCTTTCATCCGCACAATTTCACCGAGACGGAAAAAATCCACATCATCAACCGCGCCCGGGTCATGGTCTTCAACGAAGCGAGCTCCCGCTACGCCCTGGCCTACTGCCTGAACAAACCCAGTGTCCTGGTCACGGGGCACACCTTCTCCGACATCAACCTGCAGGATCAACTGGCGGACTACCCGGTCAAATTCTACAGATACCCCATATTCAGCACCGACAACGCGGACCATCGCGGGCTCTGCGTGGTGAACATCCCGGCTTTCCTGGAGATGTTGAAAAGCGAAGGCCTGCTGGACTGACCCCGCGCGGTGCCTGCAACCCCCCAAAGCATTACGGGCGGATACAATGAAAAAGGGCTTACGAGATTTTCTCGTAAGCCCCTTGATATTCGTGGCGGAGAGGAGAGGATTTTAGAAATCACTCACACAAGCCCTAGAATCATTGACTTTTTATATCTGCTTCCGATGCCTTGGTGTAGCAGTTTGGGGAGCAGTTGGCAAGAGGATGGTGGCTCCTTTCTCAGCACAAAGCCCACGTTACTTTTTCACAAAAAAATTCACATGGAGATGTTGACAACTTTTTCGGCTGATTTATTAATAGTCGCAGAAGCCTCTTTAACCCTTTAACCAAACAATATATCAGGAGGTATTGTCATGCTTAGCAAGTATTCACCTGCTAAAAATCTGACCGGATTTGTTAATCATGGGCCTTTTGATATCGCCAGCTTCTTTGAGGAGTTCTGGCGTGACTCACTCGACGGAATGAACACCCGTCGTCATGAAGGCCTCTTTCCCGCAGTGGAAATCTCGGAAAACGATGACCACGTGATGTTGACTGCCGAGCTTCCTGGCGTTGATCCGTCCGATGTTGAGATCACCCTGGAAAACGGTCTGTTGACCATCAAGGGCGAGAAAAAATTCGAAGGTGATGCGAAAGAAAACAGGTACCACCGCTCCGAACGAAGCTACGGTTCGTTTACCCGAGCATTCCGACTGCCTCCGAGCGTGGCTGAAGGAGATGTGTCAGCGTCCTTCGACAAAGGCGTGTTGACGATCTCGCTGCCCAAGCCGGAAAAGTTCAAGGCAAGGAAAATTGAAATCAATACGACTCCGGCAATTGAGGCAAAAGAATCCAAAAAACAATAGCTCTTCGCCTTACACAACTTCAAGAATGGCGGTATGGGTTTCCCTGCCGCCTTTCTTTATGCTCAGAGTATATGCACAAGGAGGTAAGAGAAGAGTCTTATAGCCACGCCCCTTGCCTGTGTTGTTCAGAATTCGTTGATTGCCAGAGTTACCGACCCGCCGCCAAATCGTGAATTTCTTGAGTCGAAAAATGGGTAAGCAATCTTGCAATCGTTGAATCAAAGGTTCTTTCGAAGGCCTTGTCGTTCGCGTAGCTCTTGTATAAATCAAGCTCCCGTTTTCTTTCAGAATTGACGGCAAGCTTGATGAGTTTCTTTAGAGCCAACTCGCTGTTTTGCTGGTCCGGGTTATTGGCAACTTGCTCAGCATATTTCGGATTGTTTACAACGTGTTGAGCGATGTTAATCAGCTTGATTTTCTGCTCTTCTGGAGTTGCGTCCCAACCATCGAAATGGCGTTCATTGAACACCTTGATGATTTCATCGAGAGGGTCTTCTTCCGGTTCCCCATGAACCCCTCTGACGTTCGGGTTCTGGGGAGGAAGCTCTGACTCCTCTGAGTCCAGCTCGATCTTTGCGCCGAGCTTGTTTCGCTGTAAGCCATAGGTCGAGAGGTCGATACTGTTCAAGAGGTCGTCGATTTGATCGTCTTCAGGGTTCTTGACCTTGAGCTTGGGAATCAAGAATTTTAGGAACCAGTGCAGCATCTCCCATTCCATGTTTTCGAAAGGAATGATGCTGGCAACCTGGGAGTAGATTTTTACGAACTGCTTTGCCTTGATCTTGAAGTCGATCTTTTCATCGTCATCAAGGTCTTCTTCAAATCGTTCAACCACCGTATCCAGAATTGGTGAAAGCTGATCGGCTTCTGCCTCTTCAAAAAAGAGCTTGTTGAATGCTTCAACTTCATCCCATTCGTACACTCCGGTAAAGTCGAGCTGTTCCTTGATGTCATGCAGGACATTCACGTCTGTTGGCTCAGACAGGGATGTTGCCGTATAGAACGGGTCAAAGGCGTTCTTGATCTCTTCCACGGAGTTGAAGAAGTCGAGGACAAACGTATCCTTCTTGCCCATCTTGTCGTTGCAGCGATTCAAGCGGGACAAGGTCTGGACAGCCATAACCCCTTGAAGCCGCTTGTCCACGTACATGGTGTGCAGGAGCGGTTCATCAAATCCAGTTTGGAACTTGTTGGCGACAACCAAAATTTTATAGTCGTCCAGCTTGAACTTCTCGGCGATTTCGCCACCAGGGAACCCGTTCAGCGAGTCCTCAGTGTGCTTCACTCCATCCACTGTTTTGTCGCCAGAAAACGCCACCAGCGCGCCGAAGGGCATATTCCGTTCATTCAGCTCTTTTCGAATGGCAAAGAAATAACGAATCGCGCTGTTGATGGATTGCGTCACCACCATCGCTTTGGCTTTGCCTTTGAGTTTTTTCTTTTGCCATACGCTGCTGATGAAATGGTCCACCATGACTTTGGCTTTGGCTTCGATGGTATCAGGATGCGACTCCACAAACGCCTTGAGCTTTCGTTGTGCCTTAGATTTGTCGAAGATCGGATTATCTTCGATGGATTTATGGATTTTGTAGTAGCTCTTGTAGGTCGTGTAGTTGGCAAGAATATCCAGGATGAACCCTTCTTCAATGGCCTGCCTCATGGAGTAGAGATGGAAAGGATTGAATTTCCCGTCTCGGTCCTGGGTTCCGAATTTTTCCAAGGTGGCAGGCTTAGGTGTCGCCGTGAATGCGAAGTAAGAGGCATTGGCATTCATACGACGACCTTTCATGGCGGCAAGAATCTTGTCCTGCCAATCCATTTCCTCTTCCTCTTCTCGTTCTCCGAGGCTGGTGTTCATCTGGTCTGCCGCTCGGCCGCTCTGGGAAGAATGCGCTTCGTCGATGAGTACCGCAAAATTTCTTTCGGAAAGGTCTTCAATGCCTTCCACGATGAAGGGGAATTTCTGAACCGTGGTGATGATGAGCTTTTTGCCTTTTTCGAGATTCTCTCTGAGTTCTCGTGAACTGAAGGCAGGAGCGACAATATTTTTGACTTCGGCAAACTGCTTGATGTTGTCGCGTATTTGCTTGTCCAGCACCTTGCGGTCCGTGACCACGATCACGGAATCGAAAATGTTCGTCGCCCCGGCCTGATTGTAAAGTTCAATGAGCTGATACGCCAGCCAGGTTATGGAGTTTGATTTTCCTGATCCTGCCGAGTGCTGGATGAGGTAGCTGTTTCCCACCCCGTTTGCCTTTGCATGCGCCAGGATTTTTCGAACCACATCGAGCTGATGGTAGCGTGGGAAATAGAGCTTCCGAGTCTTTTTCTTCGTCTTCGGGTCTTTCTCAACCACCTCTTTGCTGAAATGCTCGATGATGTTGGTCAGGCTCAGGCGGGTCAGCACCTCTTCCCACAGATACGCGGTCTTGTGCCCGAGCATATTTGGCGGGTTGCCCTTGCCGAATTTGTACCCCTTGTTGAAGGGCAGGAAGAAGGTCTTTGCTCCATCAATCTTGGTGGCCATGAACACGAGGTCCGGGTCCACGGCAAAATGAACGAGACACCTCCTGAACTGAAAAAGCGTTTCTCTGGGGTCACGGTCATTGCAATACTGCTTCCTGGCGTGATTGACGTTCTGTCCGGTCCAGGGATTTTTCAACTCAAAGGTTGCTATGGGTAGACCATTTATGGAGAGCACCATGTCCACGGACTTGTGCGGCTCGCCGACAGAGTAGTGAACCTGTCGGGTGATGGTGAAGATATTTGATTTGAAAAGCTGAATAACCTCTGGGTTCAAGTCATTGTACGGAGCCCGGTAGAGGAGCGTCAGGTGGGCATTGTCAATGGACAGCCCTTTCTTGAGTACGGACAGAATTCCGTCCGATTTGATTTTGCGGTCCAGCCGTTCAAGAACCATGCGCCGCCAATTATGTTGCGAGGAGAGCTTGTCCAATTCCTTTGGTTGAGTCGCCTCCAGGAATCGCCAAAACACTTCGGTATCAATCGCAAAGTGCGAATCGAAATTGGCAGGATTCCCAGCTTCATATCCATCAGCAAGGAATGCGTTTTCAATATGGCTCTCAAGAGCCGCTTCATTGGTTTGGCTGGGCATGGTGACTCCTAGACCTTGATCTTTCCTGTGACTGCTGAGGAGATTGTCGTCTTCTTATATTCATCAAGAGTCTTGATTTCCTTCTCAACTGAAGAAATAAGTCCATTGATTTCGGTTTTTGTTGCTTCCACATGAGTTGCAATTTGAGCTTGTTCTGTTTTGCTAGGCAGCGGGAGCTTGAAATCACCGAGTTTTGATTTATTGGTCGAGGCTAAGTTAGTTGTTTTATTTGCCGTCCAAGTAAAATAATGTCTTCCACAATCTGACTCCATGACTGTCGAGACGTACTCTTCCAGCGCATAAACGTTATTTACACGCACAGCAAATATGTGGTTTTGGTGAAGACATTCCTCGATTTCACCTTTCCACACAGTACCTCTGCCGAGCTTATCAATGTCACCACCTTCGGTGACTAGTATGTCATTGGGTCTTAGCTTGTAAGATTCAGCAATAGCTGGTGGCAACCTGAGTTCTGCAACATCTTCTAGGTCAAAATACCCATACTGAACGTTGGCAACTCGTAAATAGGGGTAGTCCCGTTGATTGTTCCCTGAATACGATTTCCCAAGGGTGATGCCACTTTGAAAAGAGCTAATATGCTTCAGCCGCTTCACTTCCCAATGCGCCGGAATCTCCCCAATCCATTCAACTCCGCTATCTTTCATGGGTGCATCTGGACTCAGCCCTTTGGTCACGGCCTGATTGATAAGAATGGACTTCTGCTCCTGAAGCAGCTCAATGAGCTTTTGCTTCTTGGCAATGGCTTCGTCGATTTCGGCTGTTTTTTGGTCGAGGAAGGAGACGATCCGTTCCATTGTGTTCTTTGGAGGTAAGGGAGTGTAAATGCCCTTAAAATCTTCGTATCTCAGACTGTTCATGTCATCGCACAATCCGTAAGAAAGACGATTCGACTCAATGAGGAATTGGTCACTTCTCAGAAGGTAATGGAAAAATCTGGAATACGCTTTGTCACGAGGGCTCAGGACAATGTAGGCAGGGCTGACAATCCCTTCATACTCTGACATGCCCACAGCCCCCTGCCACATGCGCATTTTATTATACGCAAGATAGCCGGGCTTCAGGAGTTTGTATTTACTTTTATCTTCATTGGAACTGTCTTTTTTGGTTGTGATCTCGGTTTGTTTGATTACACCTCTTTCAATCGTAACGGAAAGCAGCTCTTTGTCTGGATGGTTAACCATTTTGCGTTCATCGAAAATTCCCAAGTTCCGTTCAACATCCCATTCCTCAGGAATCTCGCCAAGCCATTCGACACCACTATCTTTATACGATTCATATCTGGGTAGCTGCATCATTATTGCGCTCCCTCAAAGTTCATCAGCTTTTTCAGCAAACCATCGGTTTCCGATTCCAACTGAAGAATGTCGGCGGCAACCTCCTCCAAAGAGCGCAGCGGGGTGTGCTTGTAGAAATGCTTGTTGAAGCTGATCTGGTAGCCGATCTTGGTCTTTTCAAGATCAATCCAGGCTTCTTCCACATGCGGACGGACCTCGCGCAGGAAGTATTCATGCACGTCTTCCTCAAGTGGAACCACTTCGGAATCCCGAAGCTCACTGTCTGCTTCGTATTCAATGAAGTGGTCTTTTTTATCCGTCGGATAATATCCATAATCAGGCAGGTCGTCTTCATCAGCTCTGAGCCTGTCTAGAAGCTGGTCGAGCTTGTCGCCTTTGAGTTTGTGAACTTTCTTGATGACTTTTTCCGCGTTTTCATCACGCCAGCTCATAGCGTTCAGAATTTGCTTTTTCTGCGGAGCGGCAAGCTTGATCTTCAAGCTCTTGAGGGTGCTGTTAATTTTGTCCACGAACACGTTATAGTCCATGAACAATTCATCGCCAATTGCGTCAGCAAGCCTCTGAGCCACCTCCATGAGCTTTTTTTGCTCACGCCATCTGGTCACCGAGAGCAATGCGCCTTTGTTCTTGGCGGTGATGCTGATTTCTTCCCGGTCGATATAGCTTTCAATGCGGTCCTTGTGCTGCTTCAAGTCCTCGTACACGTCATCACCAAATTTTGCGTAAGCCCATTCCGAGATTTCCCGGATTGCTGGCATAAAGCGGAGAGAGGCAATGCGCTCTGGTGTGAATTGCGCGGCAAGACGCAAGGGCCTGTCCACAACGATCTTGTAATATCCGAAGTCGCTATTCTTGAAGACCTTGGATATTTCATTCTGATCCATGCTCAAATAGAGCTTGGTAATCTGGTCAACATGATCAGGTGAAAGCTCACAGTTTTTAGCCCCAAGATTTTTTCGAAGCGCACGATACAACTCCGAAGCGTTGATGAGCTGAATCTTGCCTCTACGCTCTGTTGATTTGTTGTTGGAAAGTATCCAGATATAGGTGGTGATACCGGTGTTGTAGAACAGGTTTGTGGGAAGCTGAATGATGGCTTCCACCCAATCGTTTTCAATGACGTGCCTTCGGATATTGCTGGCCCCGCCTCCCGCGTCGCCCGTGAACAGGGAAGATCCATTGTGAACGCAAGCAATCCGTGATCCCAGAGGGGATGAAGACGGACTCTTCATCTTGTTGACCATCTCCATCAGGAACAGGAGCTGACCGTCAGAAGAGGCCGGGGTAGCATCCTCCGTGTTTTCGTCTCCCCAATAATCTTCCAGCCGCACCATAAAGCGAGGATCGACGATTTCTTTGCCGTCTTTGATGAACTTTGCATCCGAACTCCAGGACTTCCCGTAGGGAGGATTGGAGAGCATGAAATCGAACTTCATGCTGGAAAACTCATCGGTAGCCAGGGTCGAGCCAAACTTGATGTTCTCGGGATCATTGCCCTTAATCATCATGTCCGATTTGCAGATGGCGTAGGTTTCGCCGTTCACTTCTTTACCGTACAGATACACGTCAGCGGTGGTTTTGACTCCGCCTTCAGGGTCTGTGATGTACTTCTCGGATTCCGTGAGCATACCGCCCGAACCACACGCCGGATCATAAATGGTCAGGACGGGAGGGAGGTTCCCGTTAACCGGCTTGAAGAGCAGGTTGGTCATCAGGTGGATCACTTCACGGGGCGTAAAGTGCTCGCCAGCCTCTTCGTTGTTCTCTTCATTGAATTTGCGGATCAATTCCTCGAACACATAGCCCATGCCGAGGTTGGTCAACGCCGGGAGCAACCGACCATCCGAGGCGCGTCCAGGCTCTGGGCTCAGATTGATCTCCGGCGAAACGAATTTTTCGATGACATCAAAGAGCACGTCCGCAACAGCCATTTTTCTGGCTTGGCTACGCAGGTCAAAGTGCTGGATGATCTCTTTTACGTTGTCACTGAATCCATCGAGGTAGTTGTTGAAGTTTGCTTCAAGTTGGGACGGATTGTTCAGGAGCGATTTTAAAGTGAACAAAGAAGTGTTGTAAAAGACATAACCAGACTCTTCGCATAACGGGCTTGAATCCAGCACCGTCATTCCAACTTCTTCTCTCTGATATTTTACTTCTTGAAGTACAGCTTCTTTGCTTGGCTCAAGCAGACAATCAAGTCGTCGAAGTACAAACATGGGGAGGATGACATCTCTATATTTTCCTCGGACAAAGACATCTCTGAGGCAGTCATCAGCAATCGACCAAATAAAAGAAACCAGTTTGTTATGTGCGGTATGGTCCATGAATATTCCGTTATATTTCAATTCAATTTTTGAGTATGAAGGAGAGTAGTTTGTCGCTCTCATTTTTTAGAGGCAACAGTATAGATTTTTGATTAGAACAGCAAACTATAAACCTCTAAAATGACACAAAAGTTACTTCATTGGCTTTGTAATTGTTTGCCAGCGTTCCTTGATCGTATATCACTCCACCCGATATTTGCTCCGTAGTCGTCAACCGACCGTTGGCAAGCTTCCCGGTCACTAGATGATTGATACGGATGAATAAAAAACAACATGCTATGTGGCAAGCATTCTGTAGAGCGTCTGACGGCTCACCCCGTACTCCTGCGCCAGAGCCTTCTTCTCTGCTCCTGCCGCCACCTTGTCCTTGATCTCCTGGACCTGTTCAGGTGACAGCGTGGGCTTCCTGCCCTTGTATTTCCCTGCGGCTTTGGCCTTTGCTATTCCCTCGGCCTGACGCTCTCTGATGATCGACCGCTCAAACTGCGAAACAGCCCCAAGCATCTGGAAGAGGAGCGTTTGGGTAGCATCCATCTTCCCGTTGAACGTCCAGCCTTCCTTGTGGAAACGAACGGTAACGCCTCTCCCAGTGAGTTCCTTCACGAGGTCTTCAATGTCTCTCATGCTCCTGGCGAGGCGGTCCATACTGTGAACATGGAGCGTGTCACCGTCACGGAGGTAGTCGAGACATGCTTGGAGTTGCGGCCTCTTGGTGCTGGCTCCGCTGATCTTGTCTTCATACCGTTTGTCTAGTTCTACCCCGTCAAGCTGACGGTCGGTGTTCTGGTCTACCGTACTGACTCGGATGTATCCAATGTTCTTGCTCATGCTCCCTCCAGTGGTTCAATGTCGTGTTGCGATTGAAACTAGACCCAAATGAGAATCGTGTCAAGAAAAAACAAAGCAAGTCTATTGTGACACGAAAGGCGTTGATTCCTGGAGCGCGTTGAGTGTTTCAGTAGGGTACACTCTAATGAGACATGGCATTGAGCGCAGGGACGTACCTACCCATCCCTCCCCATTGGTAAGACCCTCCCTGCCCATCGTTCACCTGTCGTCGGCTCCTGGCTCCCTGTAGTCCAGCGACCGACCCCATAGGGGGGAAGCGGCGTTTCTGGTATATCGTAAAGCGTTTCAAATTTTTCAGTCAAAACATTCCAAGGGGTCTTCATTTCGCCGACCCCTCCCGCGCTTGCAATGGTCGGACACGATTACCAGAACGATTCGTTATGGTATTCGGTTTACGGCAAGGCCACGACCACCAGCCTCAAGGTGGCCGAGGTGTTCGGGAAGAACCACCAGCATGTCATGCGCGACATCCGAAAACTGGTCGAAAAAGGAGTGTCCAATTTTGGACAGTCCTCTTACATCAACTCACAGAATAAAGAACAGCCCATGTTCCTCATGGACCGTGACGGCTTCTCCCTGCTCGTCATGGGCTTCACCGGAGACAAGGCTCTGGACTGGAAGCTCAAGTACATCGAAGCCTTCAACAAGATGGAGCAGACGCTGAACGATCCGGGAGTCCTTCGGGAGCGGAGGATCAGGGAGTACAGACCGGACTCGTTGATGATGGAAACCGCACGAACCTGATCCGTATACTGTACGGGGCAGGTCGAACGCTCATCATCATCCAGCAGCTTCGAGAGGTTGCTGGTATCAATAGTCAGTGCGTCACATACGTCCTTGGCAATGAACCAGATTTCACCGTCGTCGGTCTTGAGGACACGGACGGTGCCGAAGAGTTCATGTGTGAACTGTGCCGGGGTTGAAGAGGAGGGGCAGACCATGCCGCCCCTCCAGTACACTTTCAGCCTACTTCCGGCCAACCTTGACAAGCCCCATCTTGACCGCCGTCTTCCAGGTGATCTCACCCTGAGAGGCCGTCTTGAGGACAATCTCATTGCCCACCTGTCGAGCCTCCAGGATGCCTTCCCCAAGGTCGGCGTTGAGGATCGCGTCAGGGTTCACCTTGTCGAGGTCTGCCATGAACTCCCCGGCGAGGGCCTTGTATCCGGCGGTGGTCCTGCGGGTGGCATGGTCCATGATGGCCTTGTGAAGCTCCCTCGGCCTGTTCTCGCGTACCCAATCGAAGCACTGGTCAGGGTCCAGGCCCATCGAAGCTACGGCCCTATGAGCCTGTGCTTCAAAATGGGAGCGGAGACTGCCCACGATCTCGGCCATCTCCCCCGGCTCTTTGCCCACCTGGGAAGCGGCACGACCGATGTAGCTGTCGATGTCATCCCCTGCGGCGAGACGATTCAACGCGCCGTAGATGGTGGACTGATCGACCATGTGCCCCAGTGCGTGAAGGGTCTTCTCGTTTCCTTCGTCCAGAAGCTCCTCTCGGGCTTCCTGGGCCTGTCTCGGCTTATCCTGGGCGGTCTTGGGGGAAGGTGCCTCGGAGAACGTGCCGTCAGGGTTCTTCGTCAGGATGCCAGCGGTAACGAGGTCCTTGACCCTGGCTTCGGTCCCATCACGGAGAGTAACGATGGATTCATCCGTCAGACCGTCTCGGCCCATGAGAGGGGTGCCGGAAGCGGTACGGGCAGTGTCCAGGTAGTGCGCCCCGTTGCTCCTGGCCCTCTGCTGTTCATCCCATACATCGTAGGTCGTGGGGTCATGATGGATGACGACACGGCCAGACTCGTCACACGTCATCCCTGCGCCGTTGGTGCTGATGTCGCCGGTCCTGGGCATGGCGGCTTCCTTGGGGGCGTAAAGCTGGGCCATGCCTTCGTCGTAGGTGTTGTAGTCGGTCATGATATTTCTCCGGTTATCGTGGGGGTTGTGGTTGTTAGGTCTGGTCCGTGAACGGCTCGTCCATCCCCTTCACTTCGCCTTGCATCACCTCCCGCTCCTCTCGTTCCCGCTTGAGGATGGACCGGGAGACACGGAGGGCCAGGACTCCAATGCCAGAGGTGCAGAGCTTGTCTGAGAGGAAGTCCTTCACGCCTACGGTGATTCGGTCCTTGCGGTAGATGGTCTTGCCTTCCCATTCCTTGCGGGAGGAGGGGAGACGAAGGATGCGGGTAACGAGGGAATGACGGAACTCCCGGTCGCTCTTGAACCGCCTGGGGTCATCCTCCTGCATGATGAACATGGCAATGATGACCGTCAGGATTTCGGAAGGGGTCACTCCTGCGCTACGGAGCTTGACCAGCCAGTTACTGACGCGAGGCCATACGGCTTGTGACTTGTGGTTGACCTCGTGCCATTGGGCTTTTGTCATGAGGTCGCCAAGCATGACCCTGGCAGACGTAAGGGCAGCATGGTTTTTGTTGGCCTCAGTGAACGCCTGGGCCTTCTCCAGGTAGGGCCTGAGTTCTCCCTTGGTCACTGTCTTGCCAAGAGGGTGTCCGGTGTCTCGGTTCCTGTCGTCGTGGTAACGGCAATACTGCGAGAAGTTTTTGCGGTACTGGAAGCATCCAGGGATAGAGCAGTGTTGAGGATTGGTCTTGAGACGTGCAAGGCGTTTCCGATCCTTGTCGTTCATGTCTATGCCTCCTGCTTCTGTTCTTCCCTCCACTTCGCCAGTCGTTCAGCGCGTTCACGCTTTTCCTGCTCAGTCAGCTTCCGGCCTTTGTGGAAGGGGTTTTTCCCGAAGCGGAACGGATGGAGGGCACAGGTCTCAACGGTGCATAACTTGACTTCCTTGGCACTGTCGCCAGAGCAATCAAGGCACTTGGCCCTGATCGCCTTGATGGGGGAGGTGATGGTGTCGGGGGAGGTGTTCGGCATTTTCATTTCTCTACTGATTTTCTGTGCGGTTTTGATCGAAGGTACTTCGGATGACCAATGCAAGGGAAAGGCCCTTTCGCGCATTTCTGGACAGTCCTACAGGGCATTGACGACGAGAAACGGGTATGTCTGTCTACCTATTGGTTCCAGTCGTCGTCTTCGTAGGTGGGGAGGTCTTCCGTCATCCTCTCCAGGGCCGCTTTCATGGCGAGAGGGTCACTGATGGAATCCAGGGTGACTCCGTTGTCTCGAAGAAACTGACGGACCACGTTGAGGAGGGATGCCTTCGGGGTATCCTCCTGGGCTTTCAGTTGGTCCAGCATGGTGTCCCTGAGAGCGAACCACAGGGCCTGGAGTTGGTCTTGATCTGCTTTCGGCATTTCGCACCTCCAGGCTAGACGATGGAGCTTTTGCCCCTGGACCCGGCCAGCATGAGAAACTTGATGAGTTCCCTGTCGGAATCTTCGCCGGGCTTGAGGTCTTTAAGGTGCTTGGCGAGGAGGAGCAGAGAGCGACGGACGACCACGGAGGGCGACACGGAACGACCGCCGAGTTTGTCACCGTACCAGTTGCGGATGAAGTTCATGTCCGCTTCAAGCTCCGGGGTGGTACAGACGGCATATTTCCTGTTTCTGCCCGACCCCTTCAAGCGGACCTGGGGTTGCTTATGGTTTTCGATCTTCAACAAATTGCTGGTCATAGTCATCGTGAGACTCCTGTGAGTTATGGTGAAAAGGTGAACATTCGATAAAAATCAGGCAGGACAGCCCGTGTTCTTAGACTGCCCCGCCTGATGCCCCACGAGGGGAGGAGACGTAGGGGCGAAGGGTGTAGCTCGAACGAGCCACAGGAGGGAGGACATAGAAAAGTGAAGGCCCCGCCACCTACCTGGGAAGGCAGATAGCAGGGCCTGAGTCCAGCCAGGGTCATACCAGGGCTGAGACCGACCGCCAAAGGAGGTACATCGGATACCCAAAGGAGGAGGAGAGGGATATGGGGAGAGGGAGTAGGTAGGAGAGGTTCTTTCGTTCCTCGTCCCACCCATCCCCATCATGACAGGCTGACCTGTGGTCTTCCACTGGAGTCACTGAAGCTAGCTGAAGGGCTACCAGTGGCCTCCACAGGGTTTCTACAGGGTTCTAAGCAGAGGATAGGGAAGAGGTAAGACAGGGTAAACCCACAGACCACTATAGGTATCTATAGTATATCTATGTGTTTAACCGGGGGGGCTTCCTTCCTTTCTTCCTTACGTAGTGCGTCCTAATAATATCAGACTGAAATTTTTAATGATTTTTCACAGTCAAACCGCCTCACCTCTGACCACCTGTCGAACACCGTGGGAAGCCCTGCTCCGACGAATAAAGCCCCGATGTAGGGCACCTGGATGAATACGGAATTATGGGTGATCTCGAAGATGAAGCGGCGTACTTGAATCAGCATGGGTTGCCTCCAGTTGGTTGAGGTTGGGTAAAGAGAACTGGAGACAGCATATGCTGGATTGAAAAGATAAAGTCAATAGTTCCAGTATCGTATGCAATCTTGCCAAGTGACACTTGACCTGGGGCACAGAGCGCACCTTCTTGATCGTGAACAGCCAACCGGGACACGTTCGCCTGTATTTCGCTCTCATTTCGATTCTAAGACATTTTCTATCTCCAGCCGCTAGACGTGCGCGACAGTGGTAAAAACGCCTTAAAATCGAAATATGGGCTTATCACGACTTCAGGTGTCCAATCTCCAGGCCCGGATAGCAGAGCTTCTCAATGCCTTCCTTCAGCCGCTTGAGGGGGTATCCATTGCCGCCATACTTGCGGCCCTCGGTGGTCGGAGCATGGCCCGTCAGAGCATCACTGACTTCCTCCTGTACCCCACCTTCCCGGAGCGCATCCTTGAAGGCATGACGGAAGCTATGGAACACCTTGAGCTTGTCGAAGCCACCATGCTTCCTGGCGTACCTTCCCCACCACTTGGACCATGCGGCAGTGACCTTCTCATCCTGGGAGACCAGGGCGGGGAACAGCCTTGAATGGCCCTGCTTCCGCATCTGCTCAACGTAGCCGAGGAAGCCCATTTCGATGAGCTTGGAATGGATGGGAACGCGCCTCTTGGAACTCTCGGTCTTCCTGCGCTTCCCTCTGCCGGTCGCCGTCATGTCGAAGTAGGCTATACCCTGCTCCTCCCGGATGTCGTCCACGGTGAGTTGCCCAAGTTCCTCCAGTCGTGCGCCAGTAAAAATTCCCATCAGAGGAAGCCACTTAGCCGCCTCCCCTCCTCCAGCCTGTGGCCTTTCGCCTTCGGTGTAGACGGGGAACCGGCAGATGGCGTTGAGGTCGTCCACGGTGTAGGGGAGACGGACGGTCTTCTTCACCTTCACGGCCTTGACCTTCACCTTGGCGGCAGGGTTCTGCTCTATGAGATCGTTTGTCTCTGCCCATCCCAAGACGGCACTGATTGCCCCTAACGCCCTATCGTTCACGGTCCTGGGGGTCAGGGTCTTGATGCCAGGATTCTCTCGCATGTACTCAAGCTGTTGCGGGACAGTCATTTTCCGCAGAGGACCGGATGCCCTGACGGGAAGCTGGAGCATTGCGTCCTTGTACTCTCTGACGTGCGCCTTGGTGATCTGGGCTATTGGCATGTCACCATGAAGTTCAATGAACCGCCTGACGTATATGCCGAAGTCCCTGACAGACTTGGGAGAACCGCCCCCGGCTAGATGCTCACTGGCCCACCTTTCGTGCGTCTGCGATAGGGTCAGGGCGTCCTTGTCGCTTATGGCGGGTGTAGCATGTAGGGGTAGCGCGGGCTTGGGCGGGGTCTTCACCACCCTTCCATCATGTCGAGCTTTGAGGGCCTCCAGGGTCTCCACCTTGGCCTTCAGGAGGGCATAGGCAAGCTGTCGGTAGGCTTCGCTCCTCTGCGCCACCTTCATGCCGATCTCATCCAGGAGTTCGTCTAGCTCCCTGCTGATAGAATGGATTTTCCCTGTTGCGAGACTTTCCCTGGCCTCGGCATAGGCAAAGGTGATTGCTTCATCCCACGATTCAAATTCAATGGGGGAAAGGCCGCTGATACGTGCTTCCTCATCAGCACGAAGGGCACCGTGTCGCCATATGGCAGTGATGCGTTCCACCTCGATCTCAGAGAGCTTCTCGGCAGCCTCTGCGTCCCTCTGACGGCGTTTCTCGGCAAACTCCTGGTCGAGCCTTACCGACTCCATGTGAACGCGCTGGAGGGCCTCCTGGCGGTCGCTGGTCTTGAGGCTGAAGAACACCTCTCGCTTGCCGTAGATGTCCTGGAGATCGACCGGCACCTTGGCCCGAAAATAGTAGTTACGACTCCCTTTTCGACGATGTAAACGGGTGGGTCTGGACACGTCTTTCATGCCTCCCGGTGTAGCACCTTGGTGTAGCAGTTGGGAAGCAGAAAAGGAAAAACCCCTGGACACTTACGTGATTCCAGGGGTTTATAACCTTGGTGGCGGAGAGGAGAGGATTTGAACCTCCGATCGAGTTCCCCCGATACACGCTTTCCAGGCGTGCTCCTTAAGCCGTACTCGGACACCTCTCCGCGTCAGAGAGGCAGTAACTAACCAATATGCCCTGGCTTGGCAAGGAAAAATTTTTCCCTTTTTAGAGCGGCAGTTGCAGGCTGCCGCGAAACTCGTCCAGGGAGGCCGCGCCGATGGTTTCGAGCAGGGCCGCCATCTCGTCCGCCAGGCCGAAGGCGAAGTCCGGCCGCAGGAAGTTGGCGGTACCCACCTGCACGGCCTGGGCGCCCACCAGGAGGAACTCCAGGGCGTCCTCGGCCGAGGCGATGCCGCCGATGCCGACCACCGGGATGTCCACGGCCCGGACCGCCTGGTGCACGCAGCGCAGGGCCACCGGCTTGATGGCCGGGCCGGACAGTCCGGCTATGACGTTGGCGATGCGCGGCTTGCGGTTCCGGATGTCCACGGCCATGCCGGACAGGGTGTTGATCAGCGACAGGGAGTCCGCCCCGCCCTCCGCCGCGGCGCGGGCGCAGACCGCGATGTCGGTCACGTTGGGCGAGAGCTTGACCATGACGTGTTTGTTCCCGGCCCGCTTCTTGACCGCCTCGGTGACGCGGCCGATCTGGGCCGGGTCCTGGCCGAAGGCGATACCGCCCTCCTTGACGTTGGGGCAGGACACGTTGACCTCCAGCGCGGCCACCCCCTCCTCGCCCGCCAGCACCCCGGCCAGCTCGCCGAACTCCTCGGCGTCGCAGGCGTAGAGGTTGGCGACCACGGCCACGTCCTTCCACGGCAGTGCGGGCAGCGCCTTGGTCACGAAGTGCTCCACGCCCGGGTTCTGGATGCCGATTGCGTTGAGCATGCCGCACGGGGTTTCGGCGATGCGCGGCATGGGGTTGCCTTCGCGCGGCTTGAGCGAAAGCCCCTTGGCCACGATACCGCCGAGCCGCTTCAGGTCGCCGTAGGGCGCGAACTCCAGGCCGAAGCCGAAGGTCCCGGACGCGGTCATGACCGGGTTCTTGAGAAAAAGACCGCCGAAATTCACCTGCATATCCATGACGGCCTCCTACAGCTCGACCTTGTCGGCCCAGAACACCGGGCCGCGCGTGCATACCTGGACATGATGCCCTTCCCCGTCCTTGGTCACGCACCCCAGGCACGCGCCCACGCCGCAGGCCATGCGGTTCTCCAGCGAGACCTGCGCCCTGGCCCCGAACTCCGCCGCGAACCGCTGCACCGTGCGCATGAACGGCGTGGGGCCGCAGGACAGGACCAGCCCGCCCTTGTCCGCGTATTCGCGGATCAGCTCGCGCATGGTGTCGATGATGCAGTTAAGATCGGATGGTTTTGCCTCCAGCATGCACCGGCTGGACACGGTCTTGGAGAGCAGTTCATAGGGGTAGCAATCGAGCGGCAGCCGATGGGCCAGGAACAGGGCCAGGTTTTCGGGGTGCGGATGTTGCTCGACATATCCGCGAAAAGGTGCGATGCCGATTCCCCCCGCAAGGAGCAGGGTCGGGGTGTCCGGTTCCACGGCAAAGGAGTTGCCGAGCGGCCCCCACATGGCCACCGTGTCGCCGGGCCTGAGCTCGGCAATGCGCCGGGTCCCGCGCCCCACGGCCTGGATGAGCAGGCTCACGGACGCCTTGTCCCCGGAACTGATGGAGAAAGGCCTGGCCCAGAGCATGTCGAGCTCCCAGGATGCGGGCCGGATCATGACGAACTGGCCGGGCTTCCACCCGTCCCAGTCCGGATTTTCGAGCCTCAGCTCGAAGAAGCCCCCGGCCGTTTTTGATTGACCTACCGGGGAGACTTCCAATACCTTCACATTGCGGCAATTCCTCAACGACATACAGATACCTTATGAGCAAAAAGCATATACCGGAGATTATGGCCCCCGCCGGGGACAAGAACGCCTACCTGGCCGCCGTCGCGGCCGGGGCGGACGCGGTCTACGTGGGACTGAAACACTTTTCGGCCCGCATGCAGGCCCAGAACTTCTCTATCAGCGAGCTGACGCAGCTGGCAAGCCTGGGCCGCGACCGGGGCACCAAGACCTACGTCGCCATGAACACCCTGGTCAAGCCCAATGACGCCGAAGCCGCGGGCAGGCTCATCGACCGGCTGCAACGCAACGTCAAGCCCTACGCCCTGATCGTCCAGGACCTGGCCATGCTGACCCTGGCCAAGCAGGCGGGCTTCACGGGCGAGCTGCACCTCTCCACCCTGGCCAACCTGTCGCACCCCGCCGGCCTGGCCGTGGCCAAGAAGCTCGGCGCCAGCCGCGTGGTCGTGCCCCGCGAGCTGAACCTGGACGAGGTCAAGCTCATGGCCGACGCCTGCCCCAAGGACCTGGACCTGGAAATCTTCGTCCACGGCGCGCTCTGCCACTGCGTCTCCGGGCGCTGCTACTGGTCCAGCTACCTGGGCGGCAAGTCCGGTCTGCGCGGCCGCTGCGTCCAGCCCTGCCGCCGCCTCTACACCCGAGGCAAGGAGCAGGCGGAGCGCCTCTTCTCCTGCTCGGACCTCTCCCTGGACGTGCTGACCAAGCCCCTGCTTTCCATGGAGCGCGTCACCGCCTGGAAGATCGAAGGCCGCAAGAAGGGTCCCCATTACGTCTACTATACGGTCATGGCCTACCGCATGCTGCGCGACAACCCGCAGGACGCCCAGGCCAAGAAGACCGCCGTGGACCTGCTGGACCAGGCCCTGGGCCGCCCCACCAGCCATTCCCTGTTCCTGCCCCAGCGCCCGTTCCAGCCCATCCAGCCCAAGGAGGAAACCAGCTCCGGCAGGCTCGTGGGAGAGATCAAGCGGGACCAGAAAAAACTCTATTTCGAGCCGCGAGAACAGTTGGAGACCGGCGACCTGATCCGGGTGGGGTATGAGGACCAGCCCGGCCACCGGACCATCCCCATCCGCCGCCGCGTGCCCAAGCGCGGGCGCATGGACATCCCCTTTTCCAAGAAGCACGTCGGCCCGCCCCTGCCCACCGGGACCAAGGTCTTTCTCGTGGACCGGCGCGAACCCGAGCTGGTCAAGCGCCTCCGCGAACTGGACGGCGAGCTGGCCCTTTTCCCGGCCCCGGAGACGAAGGAATCGACCTTCACCCCCACCTGGCCCAAGGCCGCCCCGCGAAAAAAGACCCGGCCCGAATCCATCAGCCTGTTCCGCCAGCCGCCCAAGGGCCGTTTCTGGGACCGGCCCGCCTTCTGGCTGGAGAAGTCCGTGCTCGGCAAGACGCCCGCCAAGACCGTCTCCCAGGCCCAATGGTGGCTGCCGCCGGTCATCTGGCCCGACGAGGACAAGAAGTACCGCTCGCTGCTGCGCGAGGCCACCCGCAAGGGCGCGCGCGAGTTCGTGCTCAACGCCCCGTGGCAGGCCGCGTTCTTCGAGGACCGCAAGGGCGTGACCCTGGTCGCCGGACCGTTCTGCAACCTCTCCAACCGGCTCGCCCTGGACGTCATGCGCTCCCTGGGCTGCTCCTCGGCCATCCTCAATCCCGAGCTGCCGCTGGAAGACCTCCAGGCCGTCAGCCAGAACCCGCCGCTCCAGCTCGGCTTCGTCATCAAGGGCATGTGGCCCTTCGGCATCTCCCGGTTCCTGGCCGACTCGGTGCCCTTTGACGAGTCCATCAAATCGCCCATGAACGAGGTCGCCTTTGTGCGCAAGTACGGCCAGAACAACTGGATCTACCCGGGCTGGGAGATCGACCTGACCAAGGAGACCCGGACCCTGGAGCGGATGGGCTTCAAGACCTTCGTGACCATGCTCGAACCCTGGCCCCGGAACGTCCCCCGGCCCAACCGCACCAGCGAGTTCAACTGGCGGCTGAAGCTGCTCTAGAACGGCCCGGTCACGCGGGCTGCGGCTGCTCCGCCATCGGTTCCCCGCTGTTCAAGTCGCCGATGATCGCCTGCAGGCTCTCGGCCATGGCGGTCAGGCCGGAGATGGCGGTCGCCGACTCCTGAACGGCTTCGGCCGTGTCCGAGGCCAGTCGGCTGACCTCCAGCACCGCGCCGCTGATCTGCTCCGAGGCGGCGGACTGCTGGCGGGCGGCGATGGCGATGCCCTCTATCCGCGAGGCCACGTCCGCCGAAAACTTCTGGATGTTCCTGAAGGCGGTGACCGAATTCCCGACCTCGCCGTTGGCCGCTGCCACATGGGACAAGGTCTCCTTCACGTCGCGAATGTTGCGCCCGGTGGCCTCCTGGATGGCGGTGATCCGCTCCTCCACCTCCTTGGTGGCGACCATGGTCTTCTCGGCCAGCTTGCGCACCTCGTCCGCGACCACGGCAAACCCCCTGCCCGCGTCGCCCGCCCGGGCGGCCTCGATGGCCGCGTTCAGGGCCAACAGGTTGGTCTGGTCCGCGATCTCGTTGATGACGCTGATGACCTGGCCGATGGATTCGGTGTCCGAACCGAGCCGGGCCATGCCCGCCTCCAGCACCGACACGGTCCCGGCCACCTCGGACATGGACTCCTCGGCCCGCTGCACCACCAGGATGCCCTGGCTGGCCTCGGCGCTCGCCTCGCTGGCCATGGCCGAGGCGTCGTCCACGTTCATGGCCACCTCGCCGACCGTGGCGTTCATCTCCTCCATGGCGGCCGCCGACTCGGCCATGCGCTCCTGCTGGGTGAACGAACTCCCGGCGATCTCCTCGGTTCGGCCCTTGAGGTCGTGGGACACCGAGGTCAGTCGCTTGGACACCACGTCCGCACCGCGCGCCGCCTCGCCCATCCGCTCCATCAGCGCCTGAACCCGCTCCTGCTGGGCCAGGGCCTCGTCGCGCGCAAGGCCTGCGGCCTCGGCCTGGTTGCGGGCGTCCTCCTCCATGGCGCGGGCCTCGCCGATCACGGCGCGGAGGTTCGCGACCATGTTCACCAGCACGCCCTTCAGCTCGTCCAGCTCGGCCACGAACCGTCCCTGCGGCTCCACGTCGAGCCGCCCTTCGGCCACGGTCCGGGCATAGGCGTTGAGCCGCACCAGCGGGTCGTTGATGGACCGGAGCACCCACAGGAGCAGGAGCAGAATGGTCACGCCCACGGTCAGCTCCACGCCCACGACGATGTAGTCGATGAGCTGCTCGTCGCTGCGCGACTGGGCCGCGCTGCTGTCCGCGATCCTGGCCCAGACCGGCTCGAGCGAGCGCGCGGCCTCCACCAGCCCGGCGGTCAGCCCGGCGATCTCCTTCTCCTTGCCCACGTAGGTGTGGAAGGCGTCCTGGTATCCCTTCAGGCCGTTCAGGGCTCCGCGGCTCTCCTCCGGTGAATAGCCCGAGGCGAGCAGACCGCGCAGCTCCTCCACACCCTTGTCCACGCGCCCCACGTACTGCTCGTCGCCGCGAATGATGTAGTTCTTCTCGTGTCGGCGCATCTGGAGCAGCTTGATGACGAAATCCGTGCTCATTTCGGCCCGCGAGAACTCGGCCTCCATGTTGCGGGCGGCCTGGATGAACGCCCAGCGCAGCCCGTCCTTCATGGTCAGCCCCATCTCCACGGAAAGCCGGTTCACCCTGGAAAGCGCGTCCTCATACCGCTTCAGCAACTCCAGGGCGCTCCGGCAGGATTCCGCCAGACCGGGCTTTCTCCTTCCGATTTCCTCCAGGATGCGGGCCGATTCCTCGGCGTTTTCGAGCGCCCTGGCCGTATATTGCTCTTCCTTGCGCAGCAGGAAGTTCTTCTCATGCCGCCTGGCCTGAAGAAACAGGGCCGCGCCGTCGTTGGCCAGCGCGGTCAGCTCCCTGGTCTTCACCACATACAGCCCGCCCACGTAGTTGACCGCAAAGATGCCGACCAACCCGGTCAGCACGGACACGAATACCAGAACCAATTTGCTTTTAATGCTCATGACTACTCCCAAATGATGAACAGAATGGTGCTGCCATGTGCAAATTGCGTGCAGATTTTTATTCAAATATTTCAATGTATTAATTACGCAAAATCGGGCAAAATCAGGCTGGCGCGTTTGCCCGACCGCCAACCCGCGCCCGGCGGGGGTTTTCCGGCCCCGCACAGAGGGTCATGCATCGCAAACAGGTTCCCCCTTTGGTCGGGCAACGCCGCGAACGAAAAAAACCGGTTCGAAAACCGGTTTTTCGTCCTCGGCAGCGTACCCGAGGGGATCGGACTAAAGGAAAGGGCGGGAGGAAACCCGCTAAAAGGTCCGTCCGTCCCAGCCGAAGAGGTGGCGTTCGATGTCGCTGAACGCGATGTAGATGCGGTTCTCCGGGACGGCCAGTTCCGCGTTCAGGAAACCGCAGATGGCGGCGGAGAGTTCCGGGGTGCGGCTTTCCGGCAGGCCGATGGAGCCCAGGCTGACGTAGGCCGCGGGGTCGTCCGTACCACCGTACAGGAGCGGTTTCTCCGGCTCCAGCACGGCCATGACGTAGGACTCCGGCTTGCCGAGGATGTCGGCGGCCAGGGCGGAAATCTTCTTCAAGCAGGCGGTCCGGTCTTCGACCCGGACATTGGTTTCGACCTTGATGAACGGCATGAAATCCTCCGTTGAAATTCGTTAACAAACCAATCTTGCGGCTGTTCAAAAATGGTGAGATGCGAGGCGCAAAAACCGTTCAAGGCCGAAGCGCACTCCCCGTACGCGTGGATTTGAACTCTTTGCAGCATAACGAAGTCATATGATCTTGCACGGCTCCAGGAATCGCCGGCGATTCACTTAACGAAGCAGATCGCCGTGTTTCAACAGCCGGTTACAGGATGACGGTTCCCTTCATGTAGGTCACGGCCTTGCCCGCGATCTTCACGCGGTCGCCGAGGTCTTCGCATTGCAGCAAACCGCCGCGCGCCGAGGCCTGGTAGGAAAGGAGCTTCGACTTGCCGAGCCGCTTGGCCCAGTACGGCACCAGGGTGCAGTGGGCCGAGCCGGTGACCGGATCTTCGGGGATGTTCACCTCGGGCACGAACACCCGGGACACGAAGTCGTGGTCCAGGCCGGGAGCGGTGCAGATGAGGCACATGCCGTCGAGCTGGGCCACCAGCCGGAAGTCCGGGGCGAGAGCCCGGATCTGATCCTCGGACTCGAACACGGCCATCATGTCCCGGCTGCCCATGTACAGCTCGGCCGGGCGCGCGCCCAGGGCCTTGGCCACCCGCTCGGTGACCTGGATGCCGGAACAGGGCCAGGCCGGGAAATCCATGGAATAGAGGTCGCCCTCGCGGTCCACGAAGAGCCTTCCGCTCCGGGTCTCGAAGACCACCACCGGATCGGTGTAGTCGAGGTACTCGTAGAGCACGTGGGCGCTGGCCAGGGTGGCATGGCCGCAGAGGTCGATCTCCAGCTCCGGGGTGAACCAGCGCAGCTCGAAGTATTCGCCCTTGCGCACGAAGAAGGCGGTCTCGGAAAGGTTGTTCTCCATGGCGATGCGCTGCATCAACTCATCGGAGAGCCACTCGTAAAGCGGCATGACCGCGGCGGGATTGCCGCTGAACACGCCCTCTGCGAATGCATCTACCTGGTACAGTTCCAATTCCATGACGCCTCCCGAATGCCTAGAAGGTTTGCTTGAACAGGTCGTCGTCGGAGGCCGGTCCCTCCCCGTTGGCGCCGGAGGACGGTGCCGTCTCCGTGGGCTCGGAACCCACCTTGAACGGCAGGAAGTATTCCTCCGACGAGGACGGGGTGGCCAGCTTTCCGGTCTTGCCGTCCACGCGGACCATAACAATTCCCGGCGGCTGGGTGAAGTCCTCGTAGGGATAATCATCCTCGACCTGCTTGCGGTAGTCCACCCAGATGGGGCTGGCCGCGCGCGAACCGGTCTCCCACTTGCCCATGGGAGTCAGCTCGTCGAAGCCGACGTACACGCCGGTCAGGAGGTACGGGGCGTAGCCCATGTACCAGGCGTCCTGCTCCATGTTGGAGGTGCCGGTCTTGCCCGCCAGGGGCCTGCCCAGCACCCGCGCCCGCCAGCCGGTGCCGTACTGGACCACCTGCTTCATCAGGGTGGCCATGATGTACGCGGTCTGGGGGCTGATGGCGTCCACAGTCTCCGGTTTGGAGGAGAAAAGTTCCTCTCCCCAGGCGGATTTCACGGACAGGACCGTGCGCGGCTTGATGTAGGAGCCGCCGCGCGGGAAGGTGGTGTACGCCTCGCACAGATTCATGAGCGTGACCACGGACGAGCCCAGGGACACGGAGAGGTCCGGCGGAAAATCGGACTCCAGGCCCATGGCCCTGGCGCGGTCGATGATGGTCCGGATGCCGATCCTCTGGGCCACGCGGATGGTGCACAGGTTCTTGGACTTGACCAGGGCGGTGCGCAGCAGGGTCGGGCCCTCGAAGGACCCCTCGTAGTTCTCGGGCCGCCACAGCTTGCCCTCGGCGTCATTGGCGTAGACGATGGGCGCGTCGAGCACGATGGAGGCGGCGGTGAAGCCGTTGTCGATGGCCGCGGAATAGACGATGGGCTTGAACGCGGAGCCGGGCTGGCGCTTGGCCTGGGTGGCCCGGTTGAACTGGCTCTTGCCGAAGGAATAGCCGCCCACCAGGGCCAGGACCTCGCCGGTATCGGGCTTCATGGAGACCAAGCCGCCCTCCACCTTGGGCTCGCGCTCCAGGTCGAGCATCCAGACGCCGTCCTCCTTCTTGGGAGCTTCGGCCACCGTGACCCAGACCACGTCGCCCTTCTTGAGCACCTTGCGGGCGTCGGTCGGGTCGGGGGCGTCCTCATGGCTCTTCTTGGGATCGGGTTCGCGCACCCACCACATGGCCTTGACCGGAATCTCGCCCCTGAACCGGCCGAATTTGACCGTGGCCTTGTCCTGGGAGACGGAGGTGACGAACGCCTTCATCAGCCGGTCCTTGTCCGTTATCCCCTCGGTGGACTGGGGACCTTCGGCCAGGACGGCGGGTTCGTCCGCCGGAGTGAAATGGCCTTCGGGGCCGAGCCAGCCGCGCCGCTTGGCCGAATCGATCAGCCCGCGCCGCAGCGCCTTTTCCGCGGCGGCCTGATGCTTCAGGTCGCACGGGGTGGTGACGGTCAGGCCGCCGTTGTAGACCGCGTCCTCGCCGTACTGGTCGATGAGCCAGCGGCGGACCTCCTCAAGGTAGTAGGCGCCGGTCTGCCAGGACGGGTCGTCCATGGACTTGAGCTCGATGGGCTCGGCCATGGCCTCCTCGTACTGGGCGTCGGTGATCCATCCGAGCCGGCGCATCTGGCCGAGGACGTATTCCTGGCGCTGCCGGGCGAGATCAAAATTCTGGTACGGATTGTAGCGCGTGGGAGCCTGGGGCAGCCCGGCGATCATGGCCGCCTGGGCTATGGTCAGGTCCTTGGCGTGCTTGGCGAAATAGGTGCGGGAGGCGGCCTCCACGCCGTAGGAGTGCGCCCCGAGGAAGATGTGGTTCAGGTAGATGGTCAGGATCTCTTCCTTGGTCAGGTAGTTCTCCAGACGGAAGGCGAGGATGGCCTCCTTGAGCTTGCGCTCGTAGCTGCGCTCGGAGGTCAGGAGCAGCCGCTTGATCACCTGCTGGGTGATGGTCGAGCCTCCCTGCTTGGTGCGCCCGGCCATGAGGTTGGCCTTGAAGGCGCGGACGATGGCGGTCATGTCCACCCCGTCGTGCTGGTAGAAGCTGGCGTCCTCGGCGGCCAGGAACGCCTTGGGGACCCACTCGCTCATCTGGTCCAGGGTGACCAGGAACCGCTTCTCCTTGTAGAAGTAGCCGAGCACCTGGTTGTCCTTGGCGTAAACCGTGGTCACCAGGGGCGGATTGTAATCGGTGATGTTCTTGAAGCCGGGAAGGTCCTTGGCGGCCCACTGGTAGACGGCGATGGCGCCGCCGATGCCGAGGAGGAAACAGACCAGGACCACGATGCCGAATATCTTGAGAAATTTTTTCATGTAGTATCCGTCAAAAGCTTTTCTTGACCGGGCTGCCGCCCTTGGTCGGGGGCAATCCCCAGACCAGGCGCAACCGGCCGTACAAATCCTTCACGGTCGCCCTGCTCGTGTCAAGGATGTCGAGGATTCGGGTCAGTGTGCCGCCCTCCCGCCGCGCGAGGCAGGTGGGGGTGTCGAAATGCGTGACCGTCCGCCCGGCCATCCAGAACGGGAACAGGCGGCAGTAATAGGGCCGGGCCTCGGCCGGAATCTCGCAGCCGAGCGGTCCCAGGAAGCGGCACGCGCCCATGGAATCGACGGCCAGCCGGAAGTGGTCCTTGCCCTCGGGAAATATCTCGCGGACCAGGTGCTCCTCGCCCGGGAACAACCGGCACGCGTAGTCGATGAACGCCTTGGAGTTGGGCGAGAGCACGAATCCCCCGGTGTAGGGCACGTGCTCCTGGATGCGCTCCTTCTCGATCTGGGAGAGCGGGAAGCAGAACTCCTCCTGGCCGTGGGTGATGCGGCAGCAGGTCGGCCCCTGGAAGGAGCACCGACGGCAAACGTCCGAGTCGCCTGTCTGGGTCCGGGTCACCACGCGCTCCCGCCGGATCAACCGGCTCCCCCGCCGTTGCCGCCGGAGAAGCGCAGTTCGCCCTTGCCGAGCAGGTCGTGCAGATGCACCATCCCGGCCAGCCTGCCGTCCTCTCGGACCACGGGCAGCACGGTGATCTGATTGCGCTCCATGACGTCGAGCACCAGGGCCGAGGATTCGCCCGCCCTGGCGCGCCGGGGCGAGGTGGTCATGACCGCGCTCACCGGGCCGTCCACGGACAGCGTCCCGATGCAGACCATGCGCCGCACGTCGCCGTCGGTGAGCACGCCCTTGAGCATCCGGTCATCGTCCACCACGGCCACCAGGCCGAGGCCGCCCGTGTTGAGGACGTCGAGCGCTTCCTTCAAGGTCGCGCCGTCGCTCACCAGGGGCAGGTCGTCGGTGTGCATGAGCTGGTCCACGCAGGTGGCCAGCCGCTGGCCCAGGGAGCCGCCGGGGTGAAACCGCTTGAAATCGTCCTTGCCGAAGGACTTCCACTCCATGAGGCAGACGGCCAGGGCATCGCCCACGGCCAGCTGCGCGGTGGTCGAGGAGGTCGGGGCCAGCCCCATGGGGCACGCCTCGCGCGGCACGCGCACGGTGATGTGGATGTCCGCCAGCCCGGCCATGGCCGAGGCCGGGTTCGAGGTCATGGCGATGACCGTCGCGCCCAGGGACTTGAGGGTCGGCAGGATGGCGTTGACCTCGTCGGTGCCGCCGGAATTGGACAGCGCCAGGATCACGTCCTCGCTGCGGATCATGCCCATGTCGCCGTGGGCGCCCTCGACCGGATGCAGAAAGAAGGACGGGGTGCCTGTGGAGGACAGGGTGGCCGCGATCTTGCGGCCCACCAGCCCGGATTTGCCGATCCCGGTGATGACCACCCGGCCGGTGCACCGCGCCATGGCGGTCAGCGCCGCCTCAAAGGCCCCGTCCAGCTGGTCGCGCACGGCCGCAAGCCCCTGGATCTCGATGTCCAGGACCTCGCGCGCCTGCGCGGGCCAGTCCTTGTTCTCGGATATGCAAGCCATATATTGATTCTCCAGGTTCGCCGGGGGAAAACGACCGACGGGCCCCACCCTCGCGGACGGGACCCGGCGCCGCTCCTGCCCGCCCTTCACGGGGCGGTCGGCGTTTCCGTATGCAGCCTAACAGAATTCCTTGATAATGCCAGGAGACGCCTCCAGGCAGTCCTTGCCCATCCGATCGGCCAGGGGGATCGGGTAGTTCCCGTCGAAACAGGCCAGGCACCATTCGTCCTGGGTCACGGAGTCGAGCAGGCCGGGGATGGACAGATAGTGGAGGGAATCGATCTCCATGAACCGGGCGATGTCGTCCACCGAATGATTGGCCGCGATGAGCTCGCCCTTGGAGGAGAAGTCGATGCCGTAGAAGCAGGGGAACTTGATGGGCGGGCAGCTCACCCGCAGGTGAATCTCCCGCGCGCCCAGCTCGCGGAGCTTCTTGACCCTGGCGCGGATGGTGGTCCCGCGCACGATGGAGTCCTCGATGATGATGATCCGCTTGCCCTGGATCATGGACTTGACCGGATTGAGCTTCACCCGCACCGAGAAGTCGCGCATGTCCTGGGAGGGCTGGATGAAAGTCCGGCCCACGTAGTGGTTGCGGATCATGGCCAGCTCCAGGGGCAGCCCGGAGGCCTGGGAATAGCCAACGGCCGCGTAGTTGCCGGAGTCCGGGAACGGCATGACCATGTCGGCGTCCACCGGGGCCTCCTTGGCCAGCATGGCGCCCATGGCCTTGCGGCGCTCGTAGACCACGTCGCCGAAGATGTGGGAATCGGGCCGGGCGAAGTAGATCAGCTCGAAGATGCACTTGGAGCACCGGCGCGGCTCGGCGAACCGGTGGGAGGTCATCTTGCCCTTGTGGACCACGATCATCTCGCCCGCTTCCAGCGGCCGGAGATAGTCGGCCTCGATGAGGTCGAAGGCGCAGGTCTCGGAAGCGAACACGTAGTTGCCGCCCACCCGGCCCAGGACCAGCGGCCGGAACCCGTTGGGGTCCTTGACCGCGATCATCTTGTCGTTGGCCAGGATGAGCATGGAATAGGCCCCGCGCACCTGGAGGCAGGCCTTGCCCACGGCCTCCTCGATGGACTCGGACTCATGCAGATACTTGATGATCAGGTGGGCGAAGACCTCGGTGTCCATGGTGGTCTGGAAGATGGAGCCGTGGGCCTCAAGCTCGGAGCGCAGCTCGTAGGTGTTCACCAGGTTGCCGTTGTGGGCCACGGCCAGCCGCAGGTCGCCGTGGCGGACCAGGAACGGCTGGGCGTTGCGGATCAGCGACGCGCCGGTGGTGGAGTAACGGATGTGGCCCATGGCGATCTCGCCCTTGAGCTCCTTGCTCAGATGACGCTCGTTGAAGACGTCCGCCACCAGCCCCATGCCCTTCTGCTCGCGGATCTTCTCGCCGTCCCAGGTCACGATGCCCGCGGACTCCTGCCCGCGATGCTGGAGCGCGTACAGACCGAAATAGGTCATGCGCGCGGCTTCCTTGTTTCCGTAGATGCCGAAAAGACCGCAATACTCTTTTTTCATGTAGACTCTCTCGTCCTCTGCGGCCTGGCTAGCCGTAGTATTCCTGAAGGCTCTTCACCTGGAGCCCGGTTTGACGCAATTCACATATGGCCTGGACCACCGCCCGCGCCCCGGACACCGTGGTGGTGTAGGGGATGTCGTAGAGCAGTGCGTTCTGGCGGATCATCTTGGCGTCGCCCACGGTCTTCTTGCCCGAAGGGGTGTTGATGACCAGGTCGAACGCGCCGTTCTTGATGTGGTCGACCACGTGGGGGCGCTGCCCCTCGTGGACCTTGTGGACCTTTTCCACATGGATTCCCTTCTCGGCCAGGAAATCGGCGGTGCCGCCCGTGGCCGCGACCTTGAAGCCCATGGCCTCGAAGTCCTTGGCCACCAGCACGATCTTGGACTTGTCCCAGTCGTTGACGGACATGAAGACCGTGCCCTTGGTGGGCAGCTTCTGGCCCGCGGCCAGCTGGGACTTCATGTAGGCCAGGCCGAAGCTCGGGTCGATGCCCATGACCTCGCCGGTGGAGCGCATTTCGGGTCCGAGCAGCACGTCCACGTTGGGGAAGCGGGTGAACGGGAACACGGACTCCTTGACCGAGACGTGGCCCTTCTTGCGCATCTCCCAGGGCTTCAGGTCCTTGAGCTTCTCGCCGAGCATGACGCGGGTGGCGAGCTTGGCCAGGGGCACGCCCGTGGCCTTGGACACGAAGGGAACCGTGCGCGAGGCGCGCGGGTTGACCTCGATGATGTAGACCTCGTGATCCTTGATGGCGAACTGGACGTTCATCAGTCCGACCACGCCCAGCTCCTTGGCCATGGCGATGGTCTGGCGCTCGATCTCGCGGATGAGGTCCGCCGACAGGGAATACGGGGGCAGGACCGAGGCGGAGTCGCCGGAGTGGATGCCCGCCTCCTCGATGTGCTCCATGACCCCGCCGATGTACACGTCCTCGCCGTCGGCCAGGGCGTCCACGTCCACCTCGATGGCGTATTCGAGGAACTTGTCGATGAGGGTCGGGTGCTCCGGGGAGACCAGGGCCGAGTGCCGGAAGTAATGGTCGAACTCGTCCATGGAGTAGACGATGTCCATGCCCCGGCCGCCCAACACGTAGGACGGGCGCAGGACCAGCGGGAAGGTCAGCTTCTCGGCGATCTCGCGCGCCTCGACCATGGACATGGCCGTGCCGTTGGGCGGCTGCTTGAGGTTCAGCTTGTTCAGGAACTGCTTGAACCGCTCGCGGTCCTCGGCGCGGTCGATGGCGTCCGGGCTGGTGCCGATCAGCGGCACGCCCGCCTTCATCAGCCGCAGCGCGAGGTTCAGCGGGGTCTGGCCGCCGAACTGGACGATGACGCCGTCCGGCTTCTCGAACTCGATGATGTTCATGACGTCCTCGAAGGTCAGCGGCTCGAAGTAGAGCTTGTCCGAGGTGTCGTAGTCGGTGGAGACCGTCTCCGGGTTGGAGTTGACCATGATGGACTGCACGCCCATCTCCTTCAGGGTGAAGGAGGAGTGGCAGCAGCAGTAGTCGAACTCGATTCCCTGGCCGATGCGGTTGGGGCCGCCGCCCAGGATGACGATCTTCTTGCGTTCGTCGCGGACGTTCTCCTGGCCGGTCTCGTAGGTGGAATAATAGTATGGGGTGTACGCCTCGAACTCGGCGGCGCAGGTATCGACCAGGTAGTAGGTCGGCTCGACGGCGAGCTCCTTGCGCAGGGCGCGGACGGCGTCCTCGCTGGTCCGCCACATGGCCGCCAGCTGCGGGTCGGAGTAGCCGTACTCCTTGGCCTTGCGCAGCATCTCGGGCATGCCGTCGGCGTCCTTGGACACGCCCTCGCGCTTGCCGAACTCGATCAGCTCGCGCTCCAGGTCGATGATGTCCTGGAACTGGCGCAGGAACCACGGGTCGATCTTGGTGGCCTCGAAGACCTCCTCCTCGGTCATGCCGCAGAGCAGCGCGTTGCGCAGGGCGTAGATACGCTCGGAGTTGGGCCGCCGCAGGAGTTTCAGGATCTCGTTCTTGTCGAAATCGCAGGTGTCGAACCGCTTGCCCAGGCCGGGGTGCCCGGTCTCCAGGGACCGAAGCCCCTTCTGGAGCGCTTCCTTGAAGGTCCGGCCGATGGCCATGGTCTCGCCCACGGACTTCATGGCCGTGGTCAGGTAGTCCTCGGTGCCGGGGAACTTCTCGAAGGTGAACCTGGGTATCTTGATCACGCAGTAGTCGATGGCCGGTTCGAAGGAGGCCATGGTCTCACGGGTGATGTCGTTGGGAATCTCGTCGAGGGTATAGCCCACGGCCAGCTTGGCCGCTATCTTGGCGATGGGGAAGCCGGTGGCCTTGGAGGCCAGGGCCGAGGACCGGGACACGCGCGGGTTCATCTCGATGATGATCAGCTCGCCGTCCTCGGGGTTGATGGCGAACTGGACGTTGGACCCGCCGGTCTCCACGCCGATCTCGCGCATGACCGCCAGGGAGGCGTCGCGCAGCCGTTGGTACTCGTCGTCCGTCAGGGTCTGGGCCGGGGCCACGGTCACCGAGTCGCCGGTGTGCACGCCCATGGGGTCCAGGTTCTCGATGGAGCAGATGATCACGCAATTGTCCTTCTTGTCCCGCATGACCTCAAGCTCGTACTCCTTCCAGCCGAGGATGGAGCGTTCCAGCATGATCTCGTGCTTCATGGACAGGGCCAGACCGTTGGCGCAGATCTGTTCCAGTTCCTCCATGTTGTAGGCCACGCCGCCGCCGGAACCGCCCAGGGTGTAGGCGGGACGGACGATGATCGGGAAGGGGATCTTCTCGCCCCACTCGCGCACGTCGTCCATGTTGTGGCAGATGCCGGACTCCGGCATGCCCAACCCGATGTTCCTCATGGCCTCGCGAAATTCCTCTCGGGATTCCGCCTTGTTGATGACGTCGATATTCGCGCCGATCAGCTCGACGTTGAATTTGTCCAGGACGCCCATGTCGGCCACGGCCAGGGCCGTGTTCAGGCCGGTTTGTCCCCCCAAAGTCGGCAAAAGAGCGTCGGGACGCTCTTTTTCGATGATTCGGGCAACGGTTTCCGGCTCGATGGGTTCGATGTAGGTCGCATCGGCCAACTCCGGGTCCGTCATGATGGAGGCCGGATTGGAGTTGACCAGGACCACCTCGTACCCCTCCTCCTTGAGAGCCTTGAGGGCCTGGGTACCGGAGTAGTCGAACTCGCAGGCCTGGCCGATGACAATGGGGCCGGACCCGATCAACATGATCTTCTTGATATCTGTGCGTTTAGGCATTCTGCTCGAAGTAGTTGAAGTTACGGCGATATTTGAGGGTACGGCCGAGGGCCTCCCCCCTTGCCCGGCCTGACATCCTCGCCGCCTGCCGGACAAGCAATCTTTATTATAAGGTTATCCCCCGAAACGCAATGCTTATATACCGGGGGGCCCCGCTCTCCTCCCTCCGGAGTCTGCCACATTTCTCCGCTTACGGCACGCCCGGATGCGACTTGAAATCCTTCCTCAGATTCCCGTTGACACGATCGAGGTTGATACTTACTCTCAACCTCAACGCAAACTTTGAGGGATTGTTCAGCGATGCAAAAGCCTTTGACCGATTTTCCCACGGGATCAGTAGTCCGTATTGCAGGTATCGACGGCGGCCGCCAGGCGCGGTCGCGCATGCTCGCCATGGGCATGACGCCGGGCTGCCCGGTCACCGTCCTTGCGGGCGGCCCCACCGGCTGCCGGGTCCGCGTACGCGGCTCCGAGGTGGTTCTCTGCTGCGGCCTGGCCGGCAAGATCATGGCCGTGGCCGACGACTCCGACGAAGGGCCGCGCTGCAACTGCTGCCCCGGCCCGCGCGCCAGGGCGATCTGAACCGAACCTCACCCGCCTTCCGTCCGGGGCGCCTCCCCGATTCTTTCCCCCGCCCGGTGAATTATACTTGTTTCCGGTTTTCGTCCGGTGCTACCCTTTCCCGCAAACGATTGGGAGGCAAGGCATGTCCGAGACCATCAAGATCGGGGTCAGCGCCTGCGTGGCCGGAGAGAGGGTCCGCTGGGACCGAAGCCACCGGCGCAGCGCCTATCTCGCCGAGACCCTGAGCAAATACGTGGAACTCGTCCCCATCTGCCCGGAGATAGCCTGCGGCATGGGCATCCCCCGCGAGCAGCTCCGACAGGCGGACTGCGCGGGCGATATCCGGCTCATCGGCTATGATTCGGGCGAGGACTTCACCGAAAAGATGTCCGAGTGGGCGGACCGCGTCCTGCCCGGCCTGGACGAGGAAGAGATCTGCGGCTTCGTGCTCCGGCAGCGTTCCCCGTCCTGCGCCAAGAACAAGTCCAAGATATATTCCACCACCGGCAAGCCGCACAAGCACGGCCCCGGTTTCTTTACCCGCAAGCTCACCGAGCACGCCCCCCTGCTGCCCATGGTCACCTCCGAGGAATTGCAGAATCCCCTCCTGCGCGACAACTTCATCCGCAGGGTCTTCGTCCTCAACCGCTGGCGGACCCTCCTGGGAAAAGGCAAGCGCATCGGCCAGCTGGTGGACTTCCATACCCGGCACAAGATGCTCATCCGCGCCCACGACCTGCGCGGCTACCGCGAGCTTGGGCGGTTGCTGGGCGAAAGCACCATGCAGAACGTGGACGAGGTCTTCGCGACATACGCCAGCCTGCTCTTCAAGTCCCTGGCCCTTAAGACCACGGCCAGGAAGAATAGCGACGTGCTCCAGCACGCCATGGGCTTCTTCAAGAAGGACCTGGACGACGGGGACAAGCGCGAGCTGCTGGCCATGATCACCAACTACGCCAACGGTAAGCTTCCGCTGCTCATGCCGGTCACCCTGCTCAACCACTACGCGCGCAAGTACCACAAGCCGTACCTGGCCCAGCAGTACTACCTGAACCCGGAACCGGCGGAGCTGAAGCTGCTCTACCACGCCTAGGGGGACCATGGACGACCGCATTCGCATCGGCATCAGCGCCTGCCTGGCAGGACAGCCCGTCCGCTACGACGGCTCCGCCGCCAAGGCGGAACACCTCACCGGCACCCTGGCCAAGTATCTCGATTTCCACCCAGTCTGCCCCGAGGTCGGGTGCGGCATGGGCGTCCCGCGGGAAGCGGTCCGGCTGGTCGGCACCCCGGAAAACCCGCGCCTGGTGGGCAACCGGACCGGCCGCGACTGGACCGCAACCATGCGGGACTGGGCCGGGCCCGCCCTCGATGAATTGGAGAAACAACGGCTGTGCGGCTTCATCTTCAAGGCCAAGTCGCCGTCCAGCGGACTGTCCCGGGTCAAGGTCTATGCGGAGGACGGGGGCCAGCCGGTCAGCTATGCGGGCGTCGGCCTGTTCGCCAGCCTGGTCACGGAACGGTTCCCGCTCCTGCCGGTGGAGGACGACGGGAGGCTCCACGACGTGGGACTCCGGGCCAATTTCATCGAACGCATCTTTGTGGAGCACCGCTGGCACCAGCTCGCGGACCAGGGGCTGACCATGAAGGCGCTCATCGATTTTCACACCCGGCACAAGATGCTCGTCCGCGCTCACGACGTGGCAGGCTACCGCGAACTGGGCAAGCTGGTGGCCGACGGCAAACACCTCGGCCTGGACGCCCTGGCCAGGCAATACCACGAACGGCTGGCCAAGGCCCTGGCGCTGAAGCCCACCGTGCGCAAGAACGTGGACGTGCTCATGCACGCCATGGGCTACTTCAAGAAACAGCTCTCCCCGGATGAAAAACAGGAATGCCTGGAGATCATCGACAACTACCGCAACGAGCTGGTTCCGCTCATCGTCCCGGTCACCCTGCTCAACCACTACGTGCGCAAATACGACGACGCCTACCTGCGCGGCCAGTACTACCTGAACCCGCACCCCCTGGACCTGAAGCTGCGCAACCACGCCTGAAAAAAGCCCCCTGCCGCAACCGCGACAGGGGGCTTTATCCATAAAATCAGCCTATTCGACGAAGGCCGACTCCTCGGGCTCCAGCCGCAGCCGCACGCCCTTGAGGTCGCCGCCGCTGGCCAGCCACGCCCGAAGCAGCTCCCGGTTGCGGAAGACCACCGGGTGCGGGCAGCCGTAGCCTGCCTGGTCGAGCAGACCCGCCGCCTGGTCGGGATAGTGCTTGGCCGCGGACAGACAGGCCAGCAGGTTGAGGCACAATTCATTCAGCGGGAAACGGAGCGTCATGGCCTTGCCAAGCGGCAGCATCACGTCCGCGTATCGGCCCGCCCTGTAATACGCCACGGCCAGGTCGAACTGGGCCGCGTGCAATCCCGGCAGCCGCAGGGCCACGGCCTCGCGCTCGGACACGGAATAGGTGACCCGCTCCGCAGTATACGGCGTGCCGTCCACGTTGCGAATGCGGATGTCGTACCCGTACCGCCTGGCCCAGAACAGCCCTTCCACCGCCTCGTCCGGGCCGAGGGTCATGGCCACGCGGCGACAACCCGCCAGACGCATGGCCTTGAGCAGCCCGTCCGTGGGTACGGTGTCCAGACGCGCGCTCCACAACACGTTCAGGTCGCGCACGCGCATGTCCGTGCACATTTCCACCACCCGCTCATGGTCGGCGAACATGGCCGGGTCCTCGAAAGCCAGGACCCGCAAGCCCCGGTCGCGAACCGCGCGTTCCACCGGCTCCAGGTCCCAGTCTCCGTCGAAGCGGACCGAACCGTAAGCGAATGCACTGTCCCGCCCGTTCCCTCCGGGCGAGGCAAATCTCTTCTCAATATACATGTTCCACCCCGGGCCGCCCATTTTTTGACGCTTAGGACGTACCCAAACCCGATATTGCAAAGGCTTTGCCAATGTGGCGGGAGGCGCCTCCGGCGGCCGGGGGAAGGGGAAGAGGGGAACCCTTTGCAAAGGGTTCCCCTCTTCCCCTTCCCCCGGACCCCCATCCCCATCTCCCCTCCCAAACTCTTTGGGTCGCTTCGCGAGGTTTGAGGGTCAAGAAAGGGCGTACCGTTTCACGCCGCTTTTCAAAAACCAGCCCCGCACGCCAACCCGCGCCCGCACGGACTTGCCGCAGGCACACAAAAAGTTTGGAAGGGGGGAGTCCAGAGGGGGGAAACTTTTTCAAAAGTTTCCCCCCTCTGGCCGCCGGAGGCATCCCAAACGAAAGGGCCCCGTTCGGGGCCCTTTCGTTTGGGATATGCGACACTCTCAGGCTAGCTGACTTTGCTGCCGGGGGCGACTTGGCCGGACGGGGTCAGGAGTTCCATGCCGTTTTCGGTTTTGACGGCGAGGATCATGCCTCGGGAGAGTTGTTTGCGGAGTTTGCGCGGCTTGAGGTTGGCGACCACGACCACCTGTCTGCCGACGAGGTCGTCGGGCTGGAAGTAGTCGGCGAGGCCCGCCACCACCTGGCGCAGGTCCTTTTCGCCGGTATCCACCTGGACGAGCAGCAGCCGGTCGGCGTCCGGGTGTTTTTCCACGGACTGGACGGTGCCCACGCGCAGGTCGAGTTTCTGGAAATCGTCGAAGTCGATCTCGGGGATTTCCTCGACGGCTTCGGCCTTGGCTTCCTTTTTGGCCTTCTTGGCCTTGGCGGGCTTTTCCGGCTCGGCCTCGGCGGGCAGGTCCACGCGCGGGAAGAGGTTGGAGGTCTCGGCCACGACGGTGTCGGACTCCAGCAGTCCCCAGACGTCCATTTCCTTGGGCAGGTTGATCTTTTCCGGGGCGAAGGTGATGCCGAGCTGTTCGAGCATTTTTTCGGACGCCTCGGGCATGACCGGCCACAGATGGACGGCGATCTTGCGCATGTTTTCGAGGAGCACGTAGATGACCGTGGACAACCGGCCGGTGTTCTTTTCCTTGAACAGGGCCCACGGCGCGGTCTCGTCGATGTATTTGTTCAGGCCCCGGACCAGCTCCCACAGTCCTTCGAGGGCGCGGGAGAACTTGAGGTCGGAGAAGAAGTCCTGGAAGGACTGCATGGCGGCCTGCCCCAGCTTCTTGATCTCGGCGTCCACCACGTCCTCCACTTCGGGCCGGGGGATGGCCCCCCCGAAGTACTTGTGGGTCATGGACAGAGTGCGGTTGAACAGGTTGCCGAGGTCATTGGCGAGGTCCGCGTTGAGGCGGCCGACCAGCGCCTTTTCGGAGAAGCTGGAATCCTGGCCGAAGGACATCTCGCGCAGCAGGAAATAGCGGAAGGCGTCCAGCCCGTAGGCGTCCTTCATGGCCAGCGGCTCGATGACGTTGCCCAGGGACTTGGACATCTTGGTGTCCTCCACCAGCCAGTAGCCGTGCACGTTGAGGTGCTGGTACGGCTCGATGCCGGCCGCCTTGAGCATGGTCGGCCAGAAGATGGCGTGGGGCTTGAGAATGTCCTTGGCCACCAGGTGGTTGGCCACGGGCCAGAATTTCTTGAACTTGTCGCCTTCGGGGTAGCCCAGGGCGGCCACATAGTTGATGAGCGCGTCGAACCAGACGTAGGTCACGTAGTCGGCGTCGAACGGCAGCTCGATGCCCCAGGTCAGCCGGGTCTTGGGCCGGGAGATGCAGAGGTCTTCGAGTTCGCCGGACTCCAGCAGGGAGACGACCTCGTTCCTGTACCGCTCGGGGCGGATGAAATCGGGGTTCTTGCGGATGTGTTCCAGCAGCCAGTCGCGGTACTTGGACATCTTGAAGAAGTAGTTCTTCTCGGCGATGTATTCCGGCTTGGTCTGGTGATCCGGGCACATGCCGTTGACCAGTTCCTTCTCGGTGTAGAACCGTTCGCAGCCGAAGCAGTAGTGTCCGCCGTATTCGCCGAAGTAAATGTCTCCTGAATCGTAGACCTTCTGCAGAATCTGCTGGACCACTTCCTTGTGCCGCGGCTCGGTGGTGCGGATGAAGTCGTTGTTGGAAATGTTCATTCCCGGCCAAAGGTCCTTGAAGAGCTTGCTGATGACGTCAACATACTCCTGCGGGGTCTGGCCGTTGCTCTCCGCCGCCTGGACGATCTTGTCTCCGTGTTCGTCCGTGCCGGTCAGAAAGTAGGTCTCCTCACCCATCAGCCGGTGGAAGCGATTCAGGCTGTCGGCCACGGTGGTGGTGTACGCGTGTCCCAGGTGGGGTTTGGCGTTCACGTAGTAGATGGGCGTGGTGATGTAAAAACGTTGCAAATCGAATTCTCCTTGTCGTGACAAAACACCCCGGGGGAAGGTTATTTCCTGGGGGGCCTGCGCCTGCGCCTTCTGGGCCTGCGCCCGCGCTTGTTGGCGGCGCCGGAATCGCTGTCGCCGGAACCGGTCTCGTCCGCCTTGGGGGCGGAACCGGCGGACTTGGGGGCGGAGTCATCGGGCTTGGGCCCGTTGTCCCGCCGGGGGCGGCGTTTCCGTTCCTCTTGGACGGGTTCGTCGAAACTGTTGTCCTGGGGAGAGTCCTCCAGGCTGGAGAGGTCCACATCCTGGCCGCTCTCGTCCCTGTCCCGACCGTAGTCGGACCGGGAGTCGTCGCCCCGGGCGGGCCTGCGTCCGCCGCGCCGTCCCTTGGGACCGGCGGTGCGAGACTTGGCCTCGGCCTTGGCCTCTTCGCTGGGCGGCTTGTTAACTATTTCATTCCATTCGTCAATGGAAACTTCCTGCTCGTCGAAGTTCTCATCAAGCAAGGAGAGGGATTTCTTGAAGAAGTTGGACCGGAGGACCTTCACGTTGCCGAGCGAGGTCTGGTACTTCTTGCCCACCCTCGGACACATGCGGTGGAACTCCTCATAGCCCTTCTGCTCGAAGCTCAGGCAGCAGAGCAGCCTGCCGCAAATACCCGAAATCTTGGTCGGATTGAGGAACAGGTTCTGCTCCTTGGCCATCTTGATGGTCACCGGCACGAACTTGCGCATGAACCTGCGGCAGCAGCAGATCTGGCCACAGTTGCCGATGGCCCCGAGCATCTGCGTCTCGTGGCGAACGCCGATCTGCCTCAGTTCGATGCGGGTGCGGTATTCCTTGACCAGGTCCTTGATCAGCTCGCGGAAGTCGATCCGGCCCGGCGCGGTGAAGTAGAAGACCATCTTGGAGCGGTCGAAGAAGACCTCGACGTCGACGAGCTTCATGCCGAGCTTGTGGCTGTTGATGCAGGCGCGGCAGAACTTGAACGCTTCTCGGGAGAGCTCGTCGTTCTCGGCCACGGACTCCATGTCCTTGTCGTTGGCCAGGCGGTAGATGGGCTTGTACCCCTCGCCGTCCGCGTCCTCGTTCTCCTGGGGGGCCTGGCGAATCAGGATGACCTTGCCCAATCCCATGCCCTGGTCGGTCTTGACGATGACGTGCTGACCTTCGCGGACTACGAACGGGCCGGAACCGAAATAGTAGACCTGTCCGTAATCATTGAATTTAACACCAAGTATTTGGCTCATGTAATTATATCCCGCATAGGCGACCCCGCTCCGGGCGGGGGAGTAATTTTCGAACAAAGAGCAATAACATATTAGAAAACGGCTCCGACTTCAAATCCGAACAGTAACAGAAAACCGGACGCCGGGACAAAAGCTCGACATCCGGTTGCAATCTCGCGAAAACGTTCGGTAAAAAAGCTACACGAGGCCCAGACTCTTGATCTCGCCCATAAGCTTGTCCTCGTCGATGGGCTTGACCAGATAGGAAGTGGCGCCGCCCAGGAAGAAGGCGTCGTGGGTTTCCTTCTCGTCGGCGAGCATGGTGGTGACGATGACCTTGGCCTCGTTCTGGGGGCCGATGCCGCTCTCCTGCTCCAGGATGCGGATCTCCCGCAACGCCTGCTGGCCGTCCAGTTCGGGCATCAGCAGATCGAGACAGACCAGGTCGTAGGGGTCCTTGTCGAGCAGGCCGCGGCGGAACGCCTCGATGGCTTCTTCGCCGTTCACGGCAATGTCGCACTTGGCCACCTGACGCAATATCTCGTGAATCATGTTTCTGCTGTAAAAGTCGTCGTCCACGATCAGCGCTTTCATTTCTCGCCCTCCTCGGAATCTCGCCCGCCTTGGTTGAAGATATGCATTAATGTCATTTAATCCTAAAAACCGCAACTGTTACATGAGCCGGAGGGACGCCCCGCCCGGTCACAATTCGATGACCCGACCTTCGCGCGCCAGGTCGAAACGCAGACCCGCACCCTTCCACTCCTCCTGCAATCGGGCGAGGATGGCGTCAAGATCGGCGTCCGTCCGGACGGCGTCATGGTGGGTCAGCAGAGTGTGTTTTGCACCCGTTCGGCGAGCCAGGTCCAGGACCCATTCGGCGGAAGAATGGCCCCAACCTTTTTTTTGTTCGTATTCCTCGGCGGTGTACTGGGCATCCGCGATGAGCAGATCCACGCCGCCGATGAACTTGACCAGGTCACGATCGCGTTCGGCCACGATCCGGCCGTAGTCTTCAAATTCGGACTCGCCTAGATGATAGACGTTGAAAACCGGCTCATGGTCACCGGTAAAAAACAGGGATTTTCCGCCGTAGTCCACCCGGTAGCCGAAATCCGGGGCCGGATGGTTCATGAGCAGGGTCGAGACCGTGGCGAAGCCGAGGTCCACGGTCTGGCGGTCGAACAGGGTGTGGTACTCGATATCCGCCTTGAGTTCGGCCACGCGCACCGGGAAGTGCGGATACTCCAACTGCCGGGACAGGACGGCCTCGATGCCGGTCAGGGCGAGGGGGTCTGGCGGACCGTAGATGGCCACCGAATTACCCGCTGAATACAGCGGGAGGAAGAACGGCAGACCGGAGATGTGGTCCCAGTGGGTGTGGGTGATGAAGACGTGGCAGGTCACGGGCATGGAGGCGGCCAGTTCCTGACCCAGCGACCGGATGCCGGTCCCGGCGTCCAGCACGATCAGCCCCTCGTCGCCGCAGCGGACCTCGATGCAGGTGGTGTTTCCGCCGTAGACCACGGTCTGCTCGCCCGGCACCGCGATGGCACCCCTCGTGCCGCGCAGCCGGACCCGCATCACCGCGATTCTCCCAGCTTGATGAAGATGCGCGCGCTCTCCACTTCCTCGGCCAGGGAAGGCAGGTCGGCGATGAGCGCGTCCATGTCCATGGAGAACCGGTTGACCATGGACTCGGCCAGCGGCTCCACCACGAAATTCCCGGCCGAGCCGAAGGAGAGTTTCTTGGTGATCTGGTTGGCGATGAACAGGCAGTCGTTGAGCTGCGAGCCGATCCCGCCCGAGGAATGGTGCAGGGCGATGGCGTCGCGCAGCTCCGAGGGCAGGTTCCACTTGTCGGCCAGCATCCCGCCGAGGTCGGCGTGGGTGGCCCCGATGATCTCCAGCTCGCATTGATGCATGGGTTCGCCCTGTGCCGACGCCTTGACCACGACCTTTTCGAACTCCTCGGGCAGGTACAGGGCGAAGACCACCTTGCCGATGTCGTGGAGCAGCCCGGAGGCGAAATAATTGGCGGTGTCGTCGCGGGAGACGCCCAGCTTGCGGCCCAGCATGGAGGCGCAGGTGGCCACGGCCAGGGAGTGAAGCCAGAACGCGCCCATGTCCATCCGGGTGGAGGCGGACCTCGGGATGGCCCCCACGGCCGCCAGGCCCAGGGCCACGTTCTTGAGCGTGTTCAGGCCGAGGTAGACGCTGGCGTGGTTGATGGAGGTGATCTCGCGGGAGAGCCCGAAATAGGGGGAGTTGACCAGCCGCAATATCTTGAGCGTGAAGACCGGGTCCTTCTTGATGACCTCGACCAGCTCCTTTTGCGAGCAATTGATGTCCTGGGAAAGCGTCAGGACCTGGTGGACGCTCTCGGGGAAGGCGGGCATCCGCTCCACCGCCTCAAGCAGCCTGTCCCTGACGTCGCTCATGGAATCATCGAATATGCGCATACCCACCTTGAATCGATCCGCCCTTGGTTAGCCATTCCCCATGGCGTTCGCAGTCCGCCCTATCGGCGGTTATTATCCCAGGCGGTAAAGTGTGGCAAGAGAAAGTCAATACAGCATATCCACTATTGATTCCCCCTCCGGGCCCGTCCAGGTGCAGACCACCCGCCCGTTCCGGGCCGTGGTGTAGACCGCGCCGCCCGCCGCCCGCGCCGCCGCCGCCACGCCGGGGTCCGGGAACCCGTAACGGTTGAGATAGCCGTTGGAGACGAGCACCACCCTTGGTGAGACCGCCGCATAGAAATCGGGATCGAAGCTCACCCGGCTGCCGTGGTGCGGCAGGACCAGGACCTCGGCCGAGAGATCGGCCCCGCTGTCCAGCAGCGCCCGCACCCCGGACCGCTCCACGTCGCCCGGCAGCAGGGCCAGATGGCGTCCGGCCCGCTCCGGCCGCAGCACCAGGGACCGCTCGTTGGCCCGCCTGGCCGAAAACCCCTCGCCGGGATGCAGCACCGCAACCCGCGTCCCGCTGCCCAGCTCCACCGCGTCGCCCGCCGAAAGACGGATCGGCACCAGTCCCCGCGCGGCCAGCGCCGGGCGCAGCCGTTCGCCCGTCAGCCCGGACGGGAGCATGCCGTTGGTGTACAGCGCGCCCACCGAGAACCGCTCAATCAGGAACGGCACCCCGTGGCTGTGGTCCACGTCCGGGTGGGAGAGGAATATCCCGTCCAACCTCGGCGGGCGGCCCAGGGTCAGGCTCGGCCCGACCACGGCCTCGCCCAGGTCGAAGGTCCGCGAGCCGCCGCCCGCGTCCACCAGCCAGCGGCGGCCGCCCGGCAGGGAGACCACCAGAGACTGGCCCAGCCCCACGTCGAGCATGGTAAGCGACACCTGGTCACGGCTGTCCAGCCCCATGACCCATGCCTGGGGCAGGACCAGCAGCGCAAGCCCCAGCCCGGCGAGTCCGGCGGACACCCTTCGCCCGCGCAGACTCAAGACCGCAAGGACCAGCAGCAGCGCGAAACCGAGGGATTCCGGCCACAGGGGGCGGAGCGTGGCCCAGACCGGCGTCAGTCCGGTTCCGCGCACCGCGTCCAGCGCCCACAGCAGTTTGTCGGCCACGGCCGCCGACGTCGAAAGCAACAGCCCGGCCGCGCTCCCGGATACCGGCGCGAGCGCCATGCCGAGGAACCCCAGCGGCATGACCGCGAACCCCAGCGCCGGCAGCCAGACGAGGTTGAGCAGCAGGTTGGGGGCGAAGGCCCCGAAA
Organism: Pseudodesulfovibrio indicus; assembly: GCF_001563225.1. Taxonomy (NCBI): domain Bacteria; kingdom Pseudomonadati; phylum Thermodesulfobacteriota; class Desulfovibrionia; order Desulfovibrionales; family Desulfovibrionaceae; genus Pseudodesulfovibrio; species Pseudodesulfovibrio indicus. The sequence continues at coordinate 2,133,595 of NZ_CP014206.1, read as the reverse complement.
TACCAGACGGAGAGGGGCAGGATGCCCAGAGTCGCGCTGACGCTCACCGCCAGCACGCCCAATGCCCAGCGGCCCACCCGCAGGACCAGCGGCCCGCCCCCGGCGAACAGGGACCGGAACAACGGGTACAGCAGCGCGATTCCGGCAACAGCGGCCAGGGACATCTGCAAGGAGAGGTCGAACACGGACAGGGGCGAGATGAAGAGGATGGCGGCCAGGGCGAAGAACAGCCCGTCCAGCAGCACCCTGCCCCGCCCCTGGAGCAGGAGCAGCCCCCAGAACCCGAACATGACCGAGGCGCGGACCAGCGAGGCCGAGGGCTGGCCGAGCCAGGCATAGATCAGCACCAGCGGTGCGCCGAACAGGACGGCCAGCCGGGGGCGCGGCACCTTGAGCAACAGCGGCGGCCAACACCAGCCCGCCAGCAGCGCGAGGAAATATCCCATGGCCGCCACGAATCCCACGTGCAGCCCGGACAGGGCCAGGGTATGCGCCAGCCCGGCGCTGCGCGTGGCGTCCAAGGTCGCCTGGTCCAGCTCCGACCGGTCCCCTGCGGTCAGTGCCAGGACCATGGCCCCGCCTCTGGTGTCCGGCAGTAGGCCCGCCACCTGCCCGCGCAACGCCGCCTTGAGCCCGGCCAGCGCGCCCTCGGGCCGGGCGCCCCACTCCGGCCCGGCCCTGCCCGTCGGCCAGGCGCGCCAGAGTACCCCCTGTCGCCGCCAGTACCATTCATAGTCCCAGGTGCCGGGGTCGCCGAAATTCCGCACCGGTTGCACCCTTGCCAGCGCCCGCAGGGTCTGCCCCGGCAAGGGGCGGTAGTCCGTGTCGCGCTCGCTCCAGGTCAACCGGCCCGGCAGTTCCGTGACCGCGCCGTCCGCCTCGCACCGCACCTGCTCCAGGATGACCCGCAGCCGATGATCCGGGCGCGGTTCGGCGGAGACCACCACCCCCGAAAGCAGCACGGGCTGTCGTGCCTCCATCCAGCCGGGAACTTCCGCCACGCCGTCGGGCGTGCGCTGCGTGCCGTAGGCGAACCCGAAGACGGCGCACAGGACCACGGCCAGCAGCGGCACCCGGCAATCCCGGCCGCGCAGGACGAAGTCCGCAACGCAGAGCACGGCAAGCGCGCCAGCCGCCCCAGCGGGATAACGCACCCCGTACACCCCGGCCCCGAAGGCCAGAACATAGGTCTGCCAGGGCAGCAACCCCGGCATGGCGGGCGCATATGTCCAACAAGCGTTCCTCACGCCATCCCCTTAGCAGCAACCCGGCCCAAAGTCAGCCGGACCAAGGCGCGGGTACGGATTGGCCCGCATCTTCAAGCCGTCCGGCGGCGACCGTCAAGAGAGCGCAGGCGACGAAAAAGGGGGCGGCCAGGCCGCCCCCTGCAACTGGGTTTTTCCGGTTCTACCAGCGCTCGTATTCGTCGGATTGGCCCTGCACCGCCAGGGACAGGGAACGTACGGGACGCCGCCCGATCGACGCCGCGCCGTGAGCGACAGTTCGCCCCACGGAAACGGCGTCGGCCCCGTCCATCCTGAAAAAGGCCATGGCGGACTGGAGCAATCCGGCCTGGGCGGCCAGCTCCTCAGAAGTGGACGCCATCTCCTCCGAAGCCGCCGTGTTCCGTTGCACCACTTGATCCAGCTGCCGCAGGGCCGTGCCGATCTGCTCGGCCCCGCAGCTCTGCTCCTTGCAGGCGGCGGCTATCTCCTTAACGTGACGGGCCGTGCGCTCTATGTCCGGGACGATGCGCTCCAGCAGAATCCCGGCCTCGTCGGCGATCTCCACGCTCCGGGCCGAAAGGCCGCTGATCTCGCCCGCCGCCATCCGGCTGTGCTCCGCGAGCTTCCTGACCTCCGCGGCCACCACGGCGAATCCCTTGCCGTGCTCCCCGGCCCGCGCCGCCTCGATGGCCGCGTTCAGGGCCAGCAGGTTGGTCTGACGGGCAATCTCCTCGATGACGCCGGTCTTGTCCGCTATGCCGCGCATGGCCGACACGGTCTGCCGGACGGCCTCGCCGCCCCTGCGGGCGTTGTCCGCCGCCTCGTGGGCGATCCGCTCCGTCTCCTGGGCGTTGACGGAGTTGCTGTCGATGCTCGACGACATCTGGCCCACGCTCGCCGCGACCTCCTCCACGCCCGCCGCCTGCTCGGTGGCGCCCTGGGCCAACGCATCGGCGGTCGAGGAAAGCTCTCCGCTGCCCGAGGCCACGGATTGCGAAGCCTGCTTCACGCCCTGGACGATATCGCGCAGCCGGAAGACCATCTGGTTGAGGGCCGCGCCCAGCAGGCCGATCTCGTCCCGGCCCCGAATCGACATCTCGCGGGAAAAATCCCCATCGGCCATGCCCTCGGCAAAATTCACGCCCGCGCACATGGCCCGGCTGATGGCCCCCGGCAACGTGCACGCCACGAGCAGCCCGAACAACGTCGCCAGGCAGATCGCGACGCCAACACTCCAATACCCGCGATGCAACGCCGCATCCATGGCGCTCCGCTGGCTGGCCGCGAATTCGTCGCACAGGGCGATGGCATCGCGCGCCGAAGCCACGAGCGCTTCGTCCTTGGCGTTGACGTCCAGGGTCGCCCGCTCGAGGGCGGCGGCGGATTCCGCGCCGTTGCCCTCCCCGCTTTCCAGGACCTTTGCCCGGCGGATGAGGCCGACCATATTCGTAAAGGAGGTCCCGTAGGACAGGACTGACCGCTTGAAATCATCCAACAGGGTCAAGGTGGCCGCATCGCTGAAATCGGCCCTCACTCCGTCGGACAGCCGGGCTATCTCGGCCACGGCGTCGTCGACCCGCTTCACGTACAAGTCTTCGCCGCGCAGGATGAAGTTTTTCTCCTGCCTGCGGCTCTCCAGCATCAGCTTGGTCATCCGGTTCGCGGTCTGCGTATGGTCCACACACCCGACCACCTGGATCATCGTGTACGTGCAGGCCGCCCCCAGGACGATCACCAGGCCCGTCAGCAACCCCATGGCCAGGTACAATTTGGTTCGTATCCTGATATCGTTGAGCATCCATATCCTCCCAGTTGCTCCTTCTCCCGATTCAAAGGCCCCATGGCCGCCCGATGGTCACAATGAAATCCGCATCCCCGACAGGGTCAGCGTCAGTCGAGCCCGGGCTCACCTTTTAGCAACCGGCATACCAGCGGGTCGGCCGCGAGATGCCGTGCATAGCAAATTGAAAAGATTGGAAATAAACTCGCAACCCTTGATTTCGCCATCTTCTGGCAAAAGGATGAGGAGGACATGGCGACTCCGGCTCCGGGGTGTCTGCGAATCACGCCGGATCGCGTCAACGCCCCGCAACTGCGGCCCTGCGCCGGATTGCGCGACCTTGCGCGATTGCCCGGAGCGAACGTCGCCGCTGTTTCAAAACACATCGCAATTCCCCGGCATGCCGGACAAATTTATAACGACGAAAGATGTGTTTCCAGGATGTCCGGGCGCGAAGAGAACCCGGCAGCATAAATAAAAGGACCGGCCCCCCCGTTGCGGGAAGGCCGGTCCGGTCATTCGGATGCGGTGCCGGGTCAGCCGTTGACGCGGCGGATGCGCGCCCCCACGCCGGAGAGCTTGGCTTCTATGTTCTCGTAGCCACGGTCGAGGTGGTAGATGCGCTCGATGGTGGTCGTCCCCTCTGCCGCGAGCCCGGCGAGGACCAGGGAGGCGCTGGCGCGGAGGTCGGAGGCCATGACGGGCGCGCCCCGCAGCTTGCCCACGCCGTGGACCATGGCGGTGCGGCCCTTGAGGCGGATGTCCGCGCCCAGGCGCACGAGTTCGAGGACGTGCATGAACCGGTTCTCGAAGATTTTCTCCTCGATGGTGCCGGTCCCCTTGCCCAGGCACATGAGGGCCATGAGCTGGGCCTGCATGTCGGTGGGATAGCCGGGATGGGGCAGCGTGGTCACGTCCACGTTTTCGAGCAGGCCGTTGGCCCGGCGGACCAGGACGTAGCCGTCCTCCTCCTGGAGCCAGACGCCCATCTCGCGCAGCTTGTAGCTGACCGCGTCCAGGTCCTGGAACGGGCAGTCGAGAATTTCCAGCTCGCCGCCGGTGATGGCCGCGGCGACCATGTAGGTCCCTGCCTCGATGCGGTCGGGCATGACGCGGTAGTCGCAGCCGGACAGGGAGGAGACGCCCTCAACCCGGAGCACGCTGGTGCCCTGGCCGGTGATCTTCGCGCCGCAGGCGTTGAGGAAGTTGGCCAGGTCCACCACCTCGGGCTCGCGGGCGGCGTTCTCGATGACGGTCTCGCCCTCGGCCAGGCAGGCGGCCATGAGGATGTTTTCGGTGCCGCCCACGGTGGGAAAGTCGAGGGTCATCTTGGCCCCCTTGAGGCCGGACTTGCAGACGCCCTTGATGTACCCTTCGGTGATCTCGAACTCCGCGCCCATGCACTCGAAGCCGCGCAGGTGCAGGTCCACGGGCCGCGCGCCGATGGCGCAGCCGCCGGGCAGCGCGACCTTGGCCTCGCCCAGCCGGGCCAGGAGCGGGCCGAGGCAGAGCACCGAGGCGCGCATGGTCTTGACCAGGTCGTAGGGGGCCTCGGACTTGAGGCCGGTGCACAGGCTGGTGGCGTCGTTCCCCTCGAAGGTGGTCTCGCAGCCGAGGATGTTCAGCAGCTTGAGGGAGGTCCGGATGTCGGCCAGGCGGGGGACGTTGCTCAGGCGGACTTCGCCCTCCGCCAGCAGGCAGGCCATGAGAATGGGCAGGGCCGCGTTTTTCGCGCCGCTGACCTGAATGCTTCCCTGCAGGGGGACGCCGCCCTCGATGATCAGTTTATCCATGTGTATCCTTTTTTGATTCTTTTGCTTGACCGGGGGGTAAAGCTCGGTTAAAAACTGCCCCTCACACGGTGGGTGTAGCTCAGTTGGTAGAGCACCTGGTTGTGGCCCAGGTGGCCGTGGGTTCAAGTCCCATCACTCACCCCAGACGACATCAATTGGACGGAACTTCGGTTCCGTCCTTTTTGTTTTGGGCCGCCCCGGAAGCCTCGGCCTCGGCCAGTATGTCGAGCAGCCGTTCCGCGCCGTGGGGCTTCAGTTTCCTGTCGAAGAGAATGGTCTCGGGCGAGCCGCCCTCGACCCCGGTGAAGGCCTCGTTCAGCCCGAGCCGGTTGGAGAATCCGCCGCCGCTCAGGGCCACGCCCGCGTACAGGCCGGTCCGCGCCCCCACGAAATAGACGTCGCCGGATTCCTGAAATTCCGGAGTCTCGTTGTACTCCTGGTCCACGCTCAGCGCCACCACCCGGGCCTGGCCGCGCAGCACGCCCCCCTTCTTGAGGATGTAGCGCAGGTCCTCCTCGTCCATGACGAGAAGCAGGCCGGACTGTTTGGACACGCCCGCCTGGAGACCCCACCCCACTGTGGTCTTGGACATGAACACGGGGCCGGTCCAGCCCTCGTCGGTGCGGGCCGTGACCAACGCGTTGCCGCTGCCCAGGGAAAAAAAGAAGCTGACGTCGCCCACGGCCGGGATGAGCAGGATTCCCTTGGCGCGGGCGATGAGGCTGCGCAGACGGCCCTCCTCGTCCTTGTCCAGGGATTCCTGGAGCAGCCTGGTGGACTCGTCCACCAGGGCCTGGGCCGTGCCGCGGTCCGAGCCGCTTCCGGGCGACTTGACGCCGCAACCGGCGGCGAGCGAAAGGAGCGCGACCAAGGCCAGAGCCAGCGTGAAATGTCTCATACGGTTCGGCATATCCTTGGCCTAAAGGGTGCGTCCTGCCCTGTCAAGAGCGTTTCCTGAAGTGCCTGACGTCGCCCACGCGCACGGTCAGTTTTTCCTTGTCGAAGTATTCCAGCACCGGGATGAGGTATTTGCGCGACAATCCGGTCAGGTCCTTGAAATCCGGAGCGGACATCTCCTGATGGTCTTCGAAGAAGGAGACGATGGCGTCGCGGATGGAGGCCAGCGCGGGGACGTGGTAGTACATGTCGTCCTTGATGCGCACCAGCTCGTTCTGGTCCTGGAGCAGCCGGAGCACGGCCGAGGCCTGCTTGGCGTCCATGCCGAGCGGTTCGAGCACGTCCTTGAGGTTCGGCGGCGTGACCCCGCCGTCCACGTACGCCTTGAGGATGGTCTCGCGGACCTTTTCCTGGTCCGAGGCCAGGGAGGCTTTGTGGCCCTTGAGCCGGATGATCTCTTGCTCGGCCTCGATCTCGCCCTTCTTGAGCAATCTCTCGATCAGGAAATGGAGCAGCTTGGGCGGCACGTCCCGGCCCCAGGAAGAGGCCAGCTCGCCCCGCTGCACGCCGGGCTTCATGGAGGCCTTGCGGTGGAAATCCGCCAGGAAGGCGACGAGCTCATTGCCCAGCCGTTCGGCCAGTTCGCCCCCCGCGAACCGCCGGGTCTCCTTGTCGAAGAGCACGGCCCGCTGCTGGCCGCCGAGCAGGGCCAGGGTCTTTTCCAGTCCCTTGGTCTCCAGGTTGGTCATGATCAGCAGCTCGGCGAAGCTCACGCCCTGCGGCCCGGCCAGCTCCAGCTGTGCGGCGGCCACGTCCTCGGGCTTGTCGCCCGCCAGTTGACGAAGCAGTTCCACTCGGTCCGAGAACCGTTTCACCGCATGGCCCTCCGGGCCGATGACCCGCCCGCCCGCAAAGGCGCGCAGGGGCGAGAAGGAGCGCAGGACGATACGGTCTCCGTACACCCCGGCCAGGGGCTCGGTGAAGCGCACCTGGCAGACCGCGGTCTCGCCGGGCGCCAGTTCGTCACGGTCCAGGAGGTAGATGCGCGCCAGGACTTCCCGCGCCCCGTGGTGAAAATGGACTTCCTTGCGGTGCTTGAGCGGCAGCCGCGATGATTCGAGCACGGTCAGCTCGATGTCCCAGACCGTGTCCGGGAACAGGGTTCCGGGCCGGGCCAGGACGTCGCCCCGGTTGACGTCGTCCACCTCCAGCCCCGCCAGGTTCACGGCGGTGCGCCGCCCGGCCTGGGCGGTCTCCACGGTCTCGCCGTGGGATTGCAGGCCGCGCACCTTGGTCCCGGTCCCGCCGGGATAGAGCAGAATGTCCTCGCCCACGGAGATGGAGCCCGAGATCATGGTCCCGGTGACCACGGTGCCGTGGCCCTTCATGGTGAACACGCGGTCCACGGGCAGCCGGAAGAGGTCCGAGCGCCGCCGGGGCTTGAACTCGGCCACCAGCTTGCGCAGCTCGCCCTTGAGCTCCACCAGGCCCGCGCCGGTGTGGGCGGACACGGCCAGGATGGGCGCGCCGCCCAGGAAGGTGGGCTCCAGGTAGGCGGCCACCTCCTCCTTGACCATCTCCAGCCACTCCTCATCCACCATGTCGGTCTTGGTCAGGGCCACCAGCCCGTCCTTCACGCCGAGGAGCTGGCAGATCTCCAGGTGCTCGCGGGTCTGCGGCATTATCCCCTCGTCCGCCGCGATGACCAGGGTGACGAAGTCCACGCCCGCGGCGCCCGCCACCATGTTCTTGACGAATTTCTCGTGGCCGGGGACGTCCACGATGCCCAGACGGTTCTCCTCGCCCAGGTCGAGGAAGGCGAACCCCAGCTCGATGGTGATGCCGCGCTTCTTCTCCTCGGAGAGCCTGTCGCAGTCGATGCCGGTGAGGGCCTTGATGAGCGTGGTTTTGCCGTGGTCGATGTGGCCGGCGGTTCCCATGATGACGGGCATAGTGAGCTTCCCCGATGTTGGCTGGTTGATGTTCCGGTCTAACGCGGTGCCATGGTAGGAAAAAACCGGCGGTCTCACAAGGATTCAAATCTTGGGGCTGATTCGGCACGGACGCGCCTCCCGTGCCGGGACCGGAAACACTGGCCGGACAAACGGCAATTGTGTTCCGATAGGCTTTATCCTGTTGACCTGTGTCGAACTTATGGTAATGATGCACAACATCTATATTGGTTCGCGCAAAAGGAGGGAGGAAACCAGATGAAAGAGTACAGGAAGACAGCCGCATTCATACTTGCAACGGCAATCATACTGCTTGCCCCCCTTGCGGCGCAGGCTGCGGGCGACGGGGCGATGGCGGCCGCCATCGGCGAAGTCGTATCCCTGGCCGGAACGGTCGAGGTCCAGCAGACGGACGGGATAACCCGCAAGCTGGAGCTGACGCACAAGGTACTGGCCAAGGACACCATCATCACAGGCTCCAGAAGCCACGTCGAGATCGTATTCATCGACGACTCGGTCTTCTCCCAGGGACCTGAATCCAGCACCGTGCTGGACGAATTCGTGTATTCATCCTCGGCCTCGAAGATGCTCCTCAAGATGGGCACCGGGACGTTCCGCTACGTGACCGGCCAGATCGTCAAGCAGAACCCGGCCGGGTTCGCGCTCCAGACGCCCTCCACCACCATAGGCATACGGGGCACCGAGGTCTTTGCCGAGGCGACCCCCGAGGGCGAGGAAATCGGCGTCCTCTCCATGACCCCCGGCCACCAGGTGGACGTCTCCACGGCCTCGGACCGCAAGACCATCACCTCGGCCGGTTACTCGGTCAAGGCCGACAAGGCCGGACGGCTCTCCGATCCCAGCCCGACCGACCCGGCCACCCGCACCCGGGTGATCAAGGCCGCGCCGCAAACCACCCAGGGCGAGCTGGGCAGCAGGCCCACCAACGCGACGGACCTCGACCGGCGTGTTGAGGCCTTTGCCGGTACCATCGACCGGACCAAGTCCGATCTGGCGGGCATGGACAAGCCCGACTACCAGACCCTGCACAACCTGTCCCTCCAGACCACAGCCGAAAGCACCGCCGAAAACGACCGCGACAACAGCGGCTCGTCCGGACTCGGCAGCGACGGCGGCGACGGCGGAGGCGGCGGGTACTAGGCATTCGGCACCTGTTTTGGCTTTTTACCACTAGAATAATTTCAGAGGACGATACGAAATGAAAAGACGAATTCTTCAATACACGCTGGTCCCCGCACTGGCCCTGCTGCTTGCGGGCTGCGTCATGAGCACCATGACCGAACGCCAAGGGACCAAGGCGTACCTGGACAAGGACTACGCCGAAGCCAAGACCAAGTACGAGGAGGCCGCCGCGGACGGCAACGCCGACGCCATGTACCATCTCGGCGTGATGTACGCCGAGGGCCAGGGCGTGAAACAGGATTACGCCAAGGCCGCGCAACTGCTCCAGCAGGCGGCCACCTTGGATCAGGACGACGCCCAGCTGATGCTCGGCATGTTCTACATCTACGGCGACGGCGTTCCCCAGGATCCGGCCAAGGGCGCGGCCCTGATCAAGGCCGCCGCCGAGAACCGCAACGACACCGCCATGTACTACCTTGGCAGGCTGTACGCCCTCGGCCTCGGCATGCCCAAGGATCTCGACCAGGCGCTCAGCTGGATGCAGGATGCCCAGAGGGCCGGATTCCCGGTCCAGGAGGAACTGCTCACCAAGGAAGGCCTGGCCGCTCTCGACAGCTAATTCCCAACAGGGGCTGCGGCGACAATTTCCGCAGCCCCTTTATTGTGCCCAACGCCCTGGCGCACCAAGGTGAACAGGGTCCTGGGCGTTAGAATTCAAACACCCGATTGAAACAAACGATCATCATTCACCCGCTCTACACACCTTTCGGAGACATGCGCCATGCACCGCCCAGGCTACCTTCTGTCCCTCTTTCTGCCGCTGCTTCTGCTTTTCACCCTGTTGTCCCTGCAACGCCCGGCCCTTGCGGCCGAGGTTTCCCAGGACGCCATCGGCGAGGTCGCGTACCTCGCCGGATCGGTCATCGCGGAACGGGCCGACGGCTCGCTGCGCAGCCTGGCCATAAGCCAGCCGGTCCTGACCGGGGACGTGATCGTCACCGGCAGCCGCAGCCGCGTCGAGATCGTCTTCAACGATCGGTCGGTCTTCTCCCAGGGCCCGGACGGCCGCACCACCCTTGACGACTACGCCTACTCCGGCGAACCGTCCGGCGCGAAGATGCTCCTCAAGGTGGGCCTCGGCACGGTGCGCTACGTCACCGGCGAGATCGTCAAGAGCAACCCCGACGGGTTCGCCCTGGAGACCCCGCTGGCGACCATCGGCATCCGGGGCACCGAGGTCTACGCCGAGGTGGCGCCCCAGTCCGTGCGGGCGGGCGTGCTTTCCATGACCCCGGGCCACACCGTTTCGGTGGCCAGTCCGCGCCAGTCGCGGTCCATATCCGGCCCCGGCATGTCGGTGGAGGTCAGCCGCGACGGCGAGGTTTCGCCCCCGGCTCCCACGGCGCCCGAGGTCCGCGAACGGGTCATCCGCGAAGCCCCCCAGACCACCCAGGGCGAACGCCCTGGCGCAGCCTCGGTCACCCCGTCCGAGATTGCCAACCGGATCAAGGCGTTCGAGGAGGGCATCGACCGGACCAAGGAGAACCTCGGCGACAGGCCGGATTACGGAACCCTGCACCGCATGTCCCTGCAGGACAGGGGCCTTAACCAGGCCCACGGCGACAACGCCGGACGCGGCAGCAGCTCCGGGCTCGGCAGCGACACCGCCCCCAGCCCGGAAGCCGAGCACGGCGAATTCTCCGAAGGCGGCAACGATTCGCCCGGCGGCAACGACTCGCCCGGAGGTGAAGAGTCTCCAGGCGGCGAATACACGCCCGGTGGTTAACCTCCCCCGGCGCGGCAACATCATCCAATGAAAAGGGCGGCGGGAATGATCCCGCCGCCCTGTTTTTGCGTCGCCGTCCGCCCTACCGCTTCAGGAATTCCCTGAACGCCAGGACGCAGGCGTAGATATCCGCCTTGGAGGCCAGCTCGAAGGGGGAATGCATGGAGAGCACGGGCACGCCCACGTCGATGACGTCCATGCCGTACACGGCCAGGAACTTGGCCACGGTGCCGCCGCCCCCGATATCCACCTTGCCCAGCTCGGACATGTGCCAGGGCACGCCCGCATCGTCGAGGATGGAGCGCAGCCAGCCGATGAAGTCCGGATGGGCGTCGTTGGCCCCCACCTTGCCCCGGTGACCGGTGAACTTGTTGAAGCACGGGCCATACCCCAGCCGGGCGGCGTTCAGCGGCTCGTACACGTCCTTGTGGTCAGGGTCCATGGCCGCGGACACGTCTGCAGACAGGGCCGAGCCGTTCATCAGCACCGAGGACAGGCGGGCGCCCGGCTCCCAGGCCTCCACCAGCTCCTCCATGCAGTATTCGAAGAAATAGGACTTGGCCCCGGTGGCGCCCTCGGAACCGATCTCCTCCTTGTCCCAGAAGAGCACGATCTGGCAGTATTCCGGCTCCGGCTCGGCCAGGAGCGCCTCAAGGGCGCAGAACACGGAGGACCGGTCGTCCTGGCCGTAGCCGCCGATGAGCGACTCGTCCAGCCCCACGAACCGGGCCGGACCTGCGGGCACGGCCTGCATCTCGGCGCTGAAGAAGTCGGCCTCGTCAATGCCGTACCGCTTGTTCAGCAGCTCCAGCACCATGCGCTTGACCGGCTCCTTGGCCTTTTCCTCGTCCTTCTTGCCGGGCAGGGACGGGGACTGGCCCAGGATGATGTTCAGCTTCTCGGCCTCGAAGGCGTCCTCCACCTTTTTGACCACTTCCTTGTACGCCAGGTGCGGCAACAAATCGGTGATGGTGAAGACCGGATCGCCGGGGTCCTCGCCGATGCACACGGTGACGGTCTCGCCGGACTTCTTGACCACGGTGCCGTGCAGGGCCAGGGGAATGGTCAGCCACTGGTACTTGCGGATGCCGCCGTAATAGTGGGTCTTGGCCAGGCAGATGTCCGTATCCTCGTAGAGCGGCCGCTGCTTGAGGTCGAGCCGGGGGCAGTCGCCGTGCGCGCCCACCAGCCGGTACCCCTCGGACAGGGGCCGCCTGCCCTTCCGGGCCAGGAAGCAGGTCTTGTTGCGGTTGAAGCGGTAGGCCAGCGGGGCCTTGAGATCGTCCACGAAGCCCGCCTTCTCCACGCGGGCGCGAACGTAGTCCATGACCAGCCGCTCGGTCTTGCATTCGCTCAGGAACCGCACGTACTCGGCGGCCAGGGAATCCATGGCCTTCCGATCCTTTTTGGAGGAATACACCTCCCAGGCGGATTTCGGCTCGTATTCCAATTGCTTGCTCATTTGCTTTTCCTCGCTATTTGGTGAGGGCGGCCACACCCTGCTTCAGGGCGTGGGCAGCCAGCTTGAGTTCGGTGGACGCCAGCGTGCGCGGGTCCAGGAGAAATTCATCGTCCTCGATGCGGGCGATGAGCGGCGGATCGGTGTCCAGCAACGCGTCCCGCAACGCCTTCACGGCCACGCCCTTGACCGCCACGGTGACCATGGTGCCGGGCAGGTCGTACTCCGGGAACGCCCCGCCGCCGACGCGGGAGACGCCCTTCTTCATGCCCACCTCGGCCCGCTTGCCCAGGGCGTCGCGGACCGCGTCCGCCAGCCGTCTGGCCTTGGACTTGAGCGCCTCGGGCGAGGCGGTGATCATGTTCAGGGTGGGAATCTTGCGCCGCGCCTCGTCCATGTCCAGGTAAAGCCGCAGGGTCGCCTCCAGGGCGGCCAGGGTCATCTTGTCGATACGCATGGCCCGGTTGATCGGGTTCTTCTTGATGCGGTCGATGTACTCCTTGCGCCCGACGATGACGCCCGCCTGCGGGCCGCCCAGGACCTTGTCGCCGGAGAAAGAGACCACGTCCGCCCCCTGGGCCACCACCTGCTGCACCGTGGGTTCGCCGAGCAGCCCCTCCCCTTCCAGGGCGTACAGGGTGCCGGAACCGAGGTCCTCCAGGACCGGCAGGTTGTAACGGTCGCCGAGCTTGCGCAGCTCGGCCAGGGGGACCTCCTTGGTGAACCCGACCACGCGGAAATTGGAGGTGTGCACGCGCATCAGCGCGCCGGTCTGGTCGCCCACGGCGTTCTCGTAGTCGTGCAGGTGGGTCCGGTTGGTGGCCCCGACCTCGCGCAGGGTGGCCCCGGACTTGGCCATGACGTCCGGGATGCGGAAGGAACCGCCGATCTCGACCAGCTGGCCGCGCGAGACGATGACCTCGCGTCCCTTGGCCAAGGTCTCCAGCATGATGAACACCGCGGCGGCGTTGTTGTTGACCACCAGGGCGGCCTCGGCCCCGGTGATGTCGCAAAGAATCTTCTCCACGTGGGAGTAGCGGCTGCCGCGCTTGCCCGTGCTCAGGTCGAACTCGCAGTTGGAATAGTGGCCGCACGCCTCGGCCACCGCGTCGATGGCCGGCTTGGCCAGCAGGGAGCGGCCCAGGTTGGTGTGAATGACCACGCCGGTGGCGTTCAGCACCCGGCGGAAATGGGGCCGGGACTTGGCGCGCACATAGGCCGTCAGTCTGGGCATCAGCGCCTTGACGGCCAGCTGCTCCGGCTCGGAGAACGCGCCCGCGCGGATTTCCTCACGGCATATGTCCAGAAAATCGTTGACCAGATTCTTGACCAGCGGCCGGGGCAGCTCCCCGAAACCGCCGCCCTTGGCCAGGGCGGAAAGCACTTCGTCCACGGAAGGCAAATGCCTGAAAAGTTTGCTCATATGTATCCCATTGTTAGGCAGTCAGAAAATGAGGATACAGGGTATAAAACTCGGCAAGCAAATACAAGGACCCGCAGACTAGTGTCGGTTCTGGCACCAGAGGCTCCGTGCACAGTGCCGCTTCCATGGAATCCGACGCCACGGCGTTCCCTCCGATGGCGGCGGCGATGGCGCGGTTGTCCGCGGCCCGCTCCCCTTCCATGGCCGGGACCAGGATCGGCCCGTCGGTCAGGGACCGGATGAGCGGCAGCATGTCCGCGAGGTTCTTGTCCTTGAGGCAGGCGAACACGACCTTGCCCGGGCGTATTCCCTCGGCGTCCAGGGCGGCCTTGAGCGCGACCAGGGCGTGGGCGTTGTGCGCGCCGTCCAGGATGACCTCGCGCCCGTTCAGGGCTACGCGCTGGAACCGCCCCGGCAGGAAGGCGGACTCCAGGCCGAAAATCTCGGCCGCATGGCCGCTGCGGATTCCCCGCCCGGCGGCGAACCAGTGCCAACCGGCCAGGGCGAGGTGCGCGTTGGCCTGCTGGTAGATGCCCTTCAGCCCGAGCCTGTCCGCAGGCACCGGCCCGGCCAGGTCCACGGCGTAGAGCAGCCGGGCCCGGACCGCTTCGGCCCGGCTCTGCAGCTCGATCATGGCCGCCGGTTCCTGATGGCCGGTGATGGCCAGGCCGTTTTCGTGGATGGCCCCGGCCTTGTCGCGGGCGATATCGGCCAGCGTCGGGCCGAGGATCGCCTCGTGGTCCATGCCGATGGGCGTGAACAGGGTCAGCCCGGGCCGGAACACGTTGGTGGCGTCGAAACGGCCGCCCAGCCCCGCCTCCATGATCGCCACGTCCACCCTGCGCTCCCTGAAGGCGAGCATGGCCAGGCAAGTCTGGAACTCGAAATAGGTCAGGGCGTCGCCGCCGGGCGCGGACAAAATCTCATTGCCCAGCTCCACCCACGCCTCCTCGGAGAGCATGGTCCGGTTGACCTGGACGCGCTCCCTGGGCGTCAGGAAATGGGGGGAGGTGAAGGTCCCGACCTTTTGCCCGTGGGCGCGGGCCAGGGAGGCGAAGAAGGCCGTGGTGGACCCCTTGCCGTTGGTGCCGACCACGTGGACCACGGGGACGTCGGGCATGCCCGCCGCCTCCCAGAACGCTTCCATCCGGCCGAGGCTCAGGTCCATGTGGAACAGGCCGAGCCTGTCCATGTATTCCGACAACTGGGTATAATTGCTAAAGTGCGTCACACCCGACTTCCTATCAGGATTCGCCCCTGGATGGAACACCCCAGCGCGCGCCCCGGAACCAGGACAAGGGCGGGGCTTGCCCCTTTTATAATTTTCAATAGATCGTGGCGTTGCAGACTAGAGCTGTGATAGAGGGTGCTTAAGAACTATTTTTGAGAGAGGAAATATGCTGAGAAAAATGACCATCAAAACACGCATCCTTTTGCTCATCGCCTGCATCGTCCTTTTCACGATCGGTTTTACCCTGGCATTCCTGAACGGGGTGAACACGATAAAGGACGTGGGCGTGGAGCATTCGACCAAGGCCATGCTCGACGGCGAAAACGACAAGATCCGAGTCGCCACGCTGGCCATGGCCGAAGCGCTGAGCCAGGCCATCGCCGACGTACCCGATCCGGCTGCCAAGACCGAACTCATCCGCAAGATGCTGGACAAATTCCGTTTTGAAGACGACAAATCCGGCTACTTCTTCGTCTACGACAAGACCGTCAACGTGGCCCTGCCCCCGAACCACTCGCTGCAGGGCAAGGACCTCGGCCACCTCAAGGACCCCAACGGTCTCCAGTTGGTGGTCGAGCTGAACAAGCTGGCCCACAACGGCGGAGGATTCCTGACCTACATCTGGCCCAAGCCCGACAAGGGCGACCAGCCCAAGCTCTCCTACGCCACCCTGATCCCCGGCACGGACATGTGGATCGGCACCGGCGTGTACCTCGACAACGTTGAGGACAAGAAGCAGGCTATCATGAGCGACATCGATGACATCGTCTCCACTCACGTCCTGGTCATCGGCAGCATCATCCTGGCCGTGTTCCTGCTGGTCATCCTGCCCGTCTGCCTGTTCATCGTCCGGTCCATCGTCCAGCCGCTCAACGAGGCCCTGGTGCTGGCCGACGAAGTGGCCGAGGGCGACCTGACCCGAGACATCACCTCTCAGTACAACGACGAGCCCGGCAAGCTGACCGCGTCCCTGGGCAAGATGGTTCGCAAGCTGCGCGAGATCGTGGGCCAGGCCAAGGAAGGCGCGGACCAGGTGGCCACGGGCAGCTCCGAGGTGACCAGCTCCGCCACCGCCCTGGCCGACGGCGCCAACCGCCAGGCCGCCTCGGTGGAGGAGGTCTCTTCGGCCATGGAAGAGATGATCGGCCAGATCGGACGCAACACCGAGAACGCCACCCAGACCGAGCACATGGCCAAGAAGACCGCCCAGGACGCCCAGAAGGGCGGCGACACGGTCATGGAGGCGGTGCACTCCATCAAGAACATCGCAGAGAAGATCTCGATCATCGAGGAAATCGCCCGGCAGACCAACCTGCTCGCCCTGAACGCGGCCATCGAGGCCGCCCGCGCGGGCGAGGCGGGCAAGGGATTCGCCGTGGTCGCGGCCGAGGTGCGCAAGCTGGCCGAACGAAGCGGCACCGCCGCCGCCGAGATCGGCGAGCTGTCCTCCACCACCCTGGCCAAGGCGGACGAGGCCGGAGCCATGCTGACCAAGATGGTCCCGGACATCCGCAAGACCGCCGACCTGGTCCAGGAGATTTCCGCGGCCAGCGCCGAGCAGAACCAGGGCGCGCAGGAAATCAACAAGGCGATCCAGGAACTGGACAGCGTCATCCAGCAGAACGCGGGCGCTTCGGAAGAGCTGGCGGCCACGGCCCGGCAGTTCACCTCCCAGGCGGCGCAGCTCCAGCAGGGGATGCAGTACTTCAACATCGGCGGCGGACACGCGCCGATCCGGACGAAGACCAGCGTCACGCGCCGGGCTCCGGCCCAACTGCCGTCCGGCAAGATCACGGCCAAACCGGTCTCCGGCGTAGCCCTCGACATGAGCGAGGCCGACGAGACCGATTTCGAACGGTTCTAGATTCGCCAACAAACGACAAAGGGCCGGGGGCGCAAGGACACTGCGCTCCCGGCCCTTTCGCTTTCCGGCGTCAGACCAGGGAAAGCAGCAGGTGCCAGAGGGGAATGGTCAGGAAGGAGACCGGTATGCCCACCCCGAGCATGGCCGCGGCCAGGGAGGGGTTGATCCCGTAGCCCATGGCGATGATGCCGCCGGTGATCATCGGCCCCATGGCCGCCTCGAAGACCGTGACCCGCGTGACCATGTCCGTGTTGCCCAGTCCCCAGACATACAGGGCGAAAATCAGCGCCGGAGCCAGGAGCAGCTTGTAGCCCAGCCCCAGGGCCAGGGCGCGACCGTTGCCCCGGATGGCCCCGAAGCGCAGGGTCATGCCCACGGAAAGCAGCGCCAGGGGGCTGAGTGTATCCCCCAGCCGGGCCAGGAGCGCGGCCAGCCAGTCGGGATAGGGGACCGGCTGGAGGGCGAAGCCGAGGACTATGGCTGCAAAGGGCGGAAAAAGCAGGACCTTGCGGGCCAGCACTCGCCAGCCCACGGACTGCCCGGAAACGGACGCGGCCAGGATGATCCCGGGCACGGCCAGGACCATGAACGTACCCGCCGTGTCGCAGAGCATGCCCACGCCCAGGTACTCCGGGCCGTAAAACGCCTCGATCATGGGCAGCCCCACGAAGGAGGTGTTCCCCAGCCCGCCGGTCAGGGCCAGGCAGACCACGGTCGCCCGGTCGAACCCCAGCCTGCGCCCAGGGAGCGCGAACAGCGCCGCCCCCGCCCCGAACACGATCCAGGCCATGGACGCGGGCAGGATCAGCTCCGGGCCGACGGGTAGGCCGTGGGCGTAGAGCAGGGCCAGGGCGGGCAGCGACATGTGGATGATGACCGCGTTCAGGGCGGCCGGTCCCTTGTTGTCCACCACCCCCGCCAGGCGCAACCCCAGGCCGAGCAGGAAACAGACTCCCAGCAACAGAAAATTCTCCATTCGACGCTCCAATTCCTCCCGGAAGGATACGGGAATTCTACGGTCAATTCAACGTGTTCCCCGAATCCCGAAAACAATCTTAGCTCCCCGGCCCCTTAGGCGAAAAAAGTGCTTGCAAACCGGGTTCGGGGCATATATAAGCCTCTTCGCCTGAACGTGCCGAAGTGGTGGAATTGGTAGACACGCTAGGTTCAGGGTCTAGTGGGAGTATTCCCGTGGAAGTTCGAGTCTTCTCTTCGGCACCAGAATGAAACAAGGGTTGCGACCAGACAGTCGCAACCCTTTTTCTCTTTTCCCGTCCGGGCTCCCTCCTCCCCCCGTTCCCTCGGGGCGATCCGGGTCCCGGACACGTTTCCCGAAGCCTGCGGAGGGAGCGGTGTTCCGACCGCCCCCTCCCGGAACAAAGCCCTTCGGCGGGGGCCGACATGGAAAAATTCCTCTTCATCAGCATCTTCGTCGCCATCGGCGCGATATTCAAACGGCTCCCGGTCTTTCCCAAGGATACGGCGCATGTCCTCAACATGTTCGCCCTGTATGTGGCGCTCCCGGCCGTCATCCTGCTCAAGGTCCCCCAGATCCAATTTTCCTCCGGGATGCTGCTCCCGGCGCTGCTCCCGTGGGGCATGCTCCTGCTGTCCGCGGCGCTGATCCTCGCGGGAGCCAGACTGTTGGGGTGGTCCAGGGAGACCGTCGGCGTGCTGCTCCTGGTCGTGCCCATCGGCAACACCTCCTTCATGGGCGTGCCCATGGTCACGGCGTTCTTCGGGGAACAGGGGATACCGCCCCTGATCGTCTACGACCAGGTGGGAACAATGTCCGTGTTCGTCTTTTACGGGGCCATGATCCTTGCCCTTTACGGCAGCGACGCCAAGGTCAGGTTCCTGCGGATTGCCGGGAGGGCACTGCTCTTCCCGCCCACCCTGGCCCTGTTCCTGGGGTTGGCCCTGCGCTCCTGGCCCTATCCCGAGCCAGTGCGGGAAAGTTTGACCGTGCTTTCCGGCATGCTCACCCCCCTGGTCATGACCGCCATCGGGTTCCAGCTGAAAATCCGCCTGAGCCCGGCCATATTGCAGCCCCTTGGCTTCGGGCTGGCCGTCAAGCTGGCCGTGGCTCCCCTCGCGGCCCTGGCGTTCTGCAGGATGCTGGGGTTGCACGGCCTGGCCGCCGACGTGTCGATCTTCGAGGCGGGGATGCCCCCGATGGTCACTGCGGGCGCCCTGGCCATGGCCGCCGGGATGGTGCCCGAGCTGGCCGCCGCCGCGGTGAGCCTGGGGATGGTCCTGTCCTTCCTGACCCTGCCCCTGCTCTTCTGGATGCTGTGACCGCGCACCGATAAAACGACGAGGGCTGCAACCGGATGGTCGCAGCCCTTTTTCAATGGTTCGGCGGGGTCGGGACTAGTCCTTGACCACCATGACGCTGGTCGCCTTGACCATGGCCCGGACTTCGTCGCCGGGCTTGATCTCCATGCGATCCACCGAGTTCTTGGTGATCACCGAGACGATCTCCACGCCGGGGGCCACCTCGATGACCACTTCCGCGTTGACCAACCCGACGGTCACGTCCTTGACCTTGCCGGGAATCAGGTTTCTGGCGCTCAATTTCATGTGTTCGCTCCTTGTCGGTTGAGGTTCTTCCGATCCTATCCGAAGCCGACGGCCGCTGGCGCGGCCTGGCGTTTCGGCTGCATTGCTGCTACGCATCATCGATGTTCGGGACCATACTCCTTTCCGTGACCGCCCTGATGGCCGCCTACGTGTTCTGGCGCATGGGCTCCGTTCCGTGGCTGGGGTCCCTGCACTGGTCCGCCCGCACCGGGCTGGGGCTCTTCGCCTGGCTGGTCGTGGCCGGCGGCCGGACCCTGGGCCGGAGCAACGCCGGTTTCTGGGCCTTCGGGCTGGAAACGGCGGGCATGGCCCTTCTGGTGATTCTGTTCCTGTCCTTCCTCCTGCTCCTTGCCGTGGACCTGATCACGGCCTGGGGGTGGCTGCTGCCCAACATCGCCCCGCTGCTGCGCGGCCTGGCCCTGACAACGGCCCTGCTCCTGTCCGGCCTGGCGCTGGTCCAGGGCCTCCGCGCCCCGGTGGTCACCGGATACGAAGTCGTCATGGAAGGGCTGCCGCCGGAACTCGACGGCACGGTGGTGGCCGGGATGTCCGACCTCCACCTGGGCAGGCAGCTCGACCCGGACTGGCTTGAGGCCCGCGTGGCCCAGGTCGCGGCCCTCGAACCGGACATGATCGTGCTCCTGGGCGACATCCTCGAAGGACGCTCCGACGGCCTGGACCAATTCCTGCCCGCCATGCGAAAGCTGCGCGCCCCGCTCGGCACCTATGCCGTGCTCGGCAACCACGACAACCACGGCCGGACCGAGGCCAACCAAGAGCTTCTGGTCCGGGGCGGCTGCACGGTCCTGATCAATCGCGCGGAGTCCCCGACGCCGGGGCTGGTGGTGGCCGGAATCGAGGACCTGACCACCCACGCGCGGCGCGGGAAGGCCAACAATCCGCTGGCCGAGGCCCTGGCGCACCGCCCGGACGGCGCGACCATCCTCCTGTCCCACACCCCCCTGCGGCTTCCGGAAGCCGCGTCCTACGGGGTCGGACTGATGCTCAGCGGCCATACCCACGGCGGCCAGGTCTGGCCCTTCGGGCTCCTGCTCCGGCTGCGCTACCCGCTCATCGAGGGGGAAGAAAAATTCGGTCCCATGACGGCCATCGTCTGCCGCGGCACCGGGCTTTGGGGGCCGCGCATGCGCCTCTGGAGCCCCGGTGAAATCCTCAAGATAACGCTCCGATCCAAGTAAAAACGCGCCCGGCCTTCCGACCGGGCGCGTCCGTTGCCGTCGCTCGCTCATCCGCAGCCGAGCATGGCCCGCCGGAGGGTATGCGGTTCCTCCGGTTCGCGCAGCTCGCGCTCCGAACCGTCCCGCGAAAGGCCGGATTCGGTCATGCGCCGCTGGATGACCCGCTGCTCCCGCAGCCAGTCCGGCGAGATCTTGCCCTGCTCCACTGCCATGATCGAATCGCCCAGGAACAGGGCCTCGTCCAGGTCGTGGGTGACGTGCAGGATGGGGATGCTCAGATCGCCCTTCAACTCCTTGAGGCAGGCGCGCAGGTTGCGCCGGTTGGCCACGTCCAGGGCCGAGAACGGCTCGTCCAGGAGGAGCAGCACCGGCTCGCGGGCCAGGGCCTGACAGAAGGCGGCGCGCTGGCGCTCGCCCCCGGAGATGGCCGTGGGTTTGCTCGCGGCCAGATGGCGGATGCCGAACATGGACATCAGTTCGTCCACCCGACTGTCGTCCGGCGCGGCAAAGGCCACGTTCTTGCGGATGTTCAGGTGGGGGAACAGGGTGTAGTCCTGGAAGACCAGGCTCAGTCCCCGCTTGCGTGCGGGCACGAAGACCCGCTTGGCGGGATCGGCCCAGACCATGTCCCCGAAAGAGATTCTCCCCCCGTCGGGCTTCTCCAGCCCGGCCAGCAGCCGGATCAGGGTGGTCTTGCCCGCGCCGGACGGACCGATCACCGCCGTGATCTCGCCCGGCTTGCAGGTGAAGTCGAGGTCCAGGTCGAAGTGCTTGAGCCGCTTTTTCATTTCGGCACGGAGCATCATGTGCGCCTCGCATTGATCTTGTTGATTATCATGAGCACCGCGAAACAGACCGGGACCAGGGCGGCGGACATGAGAAAGGCGTCGTTGAAACGCAGCGCTTCCACGGCCTCGAAGATGGCCACCGAGGCGACCTGGGTCTGGCCCGGGATGGATCCGCCGACCATCAGGATCACCCCGAACTCGCCCAGGCTGTGGGCGAAGACCAGGATGGACGCCGCCGCCAGGCCGCCGAGGCAGTTGGGCAGGACGATCCGGAAGAAGGCGGCCAGGGGCGACAGGCCGAGCACCGCCGCGCTCTCCAGCAGCCGGGGATCGAGCTTCTCCAGGGAGGCCCGCAGGGGCTGGACCGCGAACGGCAGGTTGAAGACCAGGGAGGCTATCAGGATGGCCGAGAAGCTGAAGACCAGACGGTCCCCGGTGACGTCCTCCCACGTCGCGCCGATCACGCCCCGGGGTCCCATGACCACCAGCAGAGCGAAACCGAGCACCGTGGGCGGCATGACCATGGGCAGGGTGATGATCGCGTCCAGGACGCTTTTTCCCCTGAACCTCCCGAAGGCCAGCAGGCTGGCCATCGGGGAGGCCAGGACAGGAATCAGCAACATGGTCCAGAAGGCCAGCTTGGCCGAGAGGATCAGTGGCGTCCAATCCATGGGGTTACTTGTATCCGTACTTGAGCTTCAGGGCCTGAACCTCGGGGGTGTTCAGGAATTCCACGAACTTCTTGGCCGCCTCGGGATGGGGGGCGGACTTCAGAATGCAGGCGGCCTGGACGACCGGCGGGGCCTCGTCGACCACAGTGAAGCAGCCCTTCTTGCCCTCTTCGGTGAAGACGGAGGAGTAGGCGCAGAAACCCGCGTCGGCGGCGCCGGTGGAGGCGAACTGGAACGCCTGGGAGATGGACTGGCCGAAGACCAGCTTGGGCTGGACCGTGTCCCATACGCCCACGGCCTGCATGGCCTTCATGGAAGAAGTGCCGTAGGGCGCGGTCTCGGTGTTGGCGATGGACACGCGCTTGACGGCGGCGTTCTGCACGGTCGCCTTCCAGTCGTCACCGCAGAAATCCTTGTTGGCGGACCACAGGACCACCTGGCCCTTGGCGTAGACGAACGGCTTCTCGGCCAGCCCGTCGGCGTAAAGCTTGTCGGGGCGCTTCTCGTCGGCGGCCAGCAGTATGTCGTAAGGCGCGTTGTTGACGATCTGGCCGTACAGCTTGCCGGTGGAGGCGTAGGTGGCGTCCACCTGGAACCCGGTGGCCTTCTCGAACAGGGGGATGATCTCCTTGAGGACCGGGGTGAAGTTGGCGGCCTGGGCCAGGAACAGGTCCGCGGCCAAGGCCGCGTTGGGGATGAGCAGGCAGATTGCTAAAACCAGCGAAACGATCCTTTTCATGACAACTCCTGAAATTGCAGATTGTTTTCGGTCGGGATACGGCTTTCACCGTACCGTCTTCTTACTGACGCCGGCCCGTTTCCCTCAAGCCGGTCACGCGAACACCCAAACGCGTGACACTCGGCTCCCCGGCATCAAGCTCCTCCCCCTTTTACCCGACATAAATGAAAATAGTGCTTGCCAACAGGCCGGTTCTTTTATAGACAGACTCTTCCTGAACGTGCCGAAGTGGTGGAATTGGTAGACACGCTAGGTTCAGGGTCTAGTGGGAGTATTCCCGTGGAAGTTCGAGTCTTCTCTTCGGCACCATGAAAGAACAAGGGCTGCAACCGTAAGGTCGCAGCCCTTTTTCCGTTGCTGGGGAGACCGGCTAGGGTCCGAATACCCCGTAACGGCGGTTGATGGCCTGGATGGTCCCGTCGCCGTTCATCTGGTCCAGAAGCCGGGTCAGTCTGTCTTGCCACTCCTCCTTGCCCACCAGGGTGGACGTCCTGGACAGGACAAGGTAGGCCGGAATTCCCTCTCTCATCCGTTGCGGCAGCACCACGATCCGTTCCGCGATGTTCAGCCGCCTGGCATAGTGGAGCATCGCCTCGGGGCTGCCGATCACGGCGTCGAGCCTGCCCGCGTCGAGCATCTTGATATTGGTCATGCGCATGTCGTCCGTCTCCACGAGACGAATCCTTCCCGTTACCGCGGCTTCCTGGAACGGCTCGCTCACCCAGACGCTGCGCCCCTTGCCTACCGTCTTCCCGTAGAGAGACTCCAGGCCCGTATAGGCAAACTGCCGGTCCGCCCTGACCGCAACGCCGAGCTCGTCGAAATGGACCCTGCCGGTGTACAGGCAGAAGCGCTTCCGCGCCTCGGTCTCATAGGCCGCGAACGCGCCGTCCAGGGAGCCCTCCTCCAGCCCCAGTATGACCCGTGCCCAGGGGAGCGTACTGATCCGAACCTCGAATCCGCCCCGCTTGGCCAGCTCGTTGATCACGTCGATGGAAATGCCTGTCAGTTTCCCGTTCTCCAGGAACGCATACGGAGGGAGGTTGTCCACGGTCGCGAGCCGCAGGGTGTCCGCGGCCGCACCGGCCCGTCCGAACCCCACAAGGCACGCCAACATCAGGAAGAAAACGATGCGCCAATTCATGTATCCGGACTCCAAAAGTTCTTGCAACCAGCGTTCACGCCGCATTTCCGGCGGTCATCGGCCTCGACCATGCACGATTCCAAGCTGGCACCCCATGATAAATTATCCTGAACGGGGAAATGTACACCCGCCCGGCGCACATCTTCTCTTGACTATATTGGTCCGACGAAGAATCATAGAAGAATCAAGAAACCTCAATAGGCCGTAACCGCCGCCCGACGCGACCGAACCGGAGAACGCACCATGTCCGACAAACGATTTGTTGTCCTGGCTCTGTTTCTTCTCTTCCTGCTCCTCGCCGGGGTCTCCCCGGCCCGGGCTTCCGAACCGGTCGGGACCGTCACCGTGGCCAACGGGCGCTGCGTGATCCTCCGTGGGGGGCAAAGCCTGGACGCGGCGGTGAACCAGCCGGTCATGCTCAAGGACGAGGTGGATACCGACAAGGGCGCTGAACTGAGCATCCTGTTTTCGGACCAGTCCCGGCTGACCCTGGACGAATCCAGCCACGCGGCCATCGACACCTACGTCTTCAACGACTCCAACGCGGAAGTGTTGTTCAAGTTCACCAAGGGCACCTTCCGGGCCGTGACGGGCGAGATCGTCAAGGCCAATCCGGAGGGGTTCAACATGGAGACTCCCCTGGCCACACTGGGCATCCGGGGCTCCGATATCTACTCCATCGTCAAGCCGGACGAAGAGGAGGCGGGCGCGCTTGAGCTGGGCGAGGGCCACGCCCTGGAGATCAAGACCTCGAAACAGACCATGCGCATCACCAAAAGCGGCATGCGCACGCGGATCCTGCCCACGGGCGTCATCTCCATGCCCACTACCATCCCGCCGAGCATGTTCAACGCCATCCTGCGCCTGGGCGCGTCGGCCCCGAGCGCCCCGGCCCCGGCCGGGAACACGGCCCCGGCGCAGTCCAGGTCCTCATCCGAGGCTCCGGCTCCGGCACCGACGCGATCGTCCTCCGACCCCCAGGCCCCGACCACGTTCGCGGCCCCGGTCGACGCCGCGCCCACGGCGCCCGTCCCGATGCTGAAGACCGCCCCCACCGGCACCGCGACGGTGGCTCCGACGCTCAAGACCCCGGCGACCACGACCGCGCCGACTGTGAGGACGCCCGTGACCACTACCCCCACGGTGAAGACGCCCGTGACCACCACACCGACGCTCAAGACCCCGGTGGTGCAGCCGGTCATCACGCCGACCGTACCCACGGTAAAGACGCCGGTGGTGGAGCCCAAGCCCACGGTCAGGCCGCGCATCAGGCAATAGGGTGAATCAGGAACCCGCCGCCACGCGCCACGCGCCGCCCGTCCGGTAGCCGAAGGTCACGGGACGGAACAAGTCCGGCGCGGGCGAAAACAGCCCGAGCAGCCGGAAGAACACCGAAGAGACCATCTCGCGATCGGTGACGGCCACGAAATCCGCATGGCGTGAAAAGACAAGATAGGGGTCGGCCAGAGACGCGAAATCGAACTCCGCCGGGTCCCTGTCCGTACCGTCCAGGACGCTCCCCACCGCTTCATACCCCTTGGCGATCATGGCCTCGGGAACGGTCACGGCTCCCGCCCCCTCGTCATAGGCGAACCCTCGGGCCGCAAAGAGGTCCAACCGGTTTCGCACGGGCGGGACCTGCTCGTCGTAGACATGGGCGAAGGCGTAGAGATAGCCCGTCGCGCCGTAGACCCGCGCAGGCAGGACCAGGGCAACCGGAGGGCCGCCCCGGTCATCCTCGCGGACCAGGGATTCGGCCAGCTCCGCCGCGTACCGCTGCCAGCCCGCACCCCGCCGGGACTCGTCGAACCGGGGGAAGGTCGCGGCGAAATGGCGCATCCAGGCCGCACCCCGGGCAGGTTCGGACAGCATGAGCGGATAGGCCGCCGCGAAGCAGGTGGTCCCGGTCTGGGAGCCGCCGTCAAAGAACGTCTTCATCCCCGTAAGATACTGAAAGAAATAACCGTAGTCCCACCACGTCCAGATGACCGTGTCCGCTGAAAAGGACCGCTTCACAACCTCGGCCAGTTCGAAATCCGCACGCTGGAAATAGGGTTCGGGCCGGTAGCGGCTCAGGTTCGCCGCGCTTCCGGCCAACAGGACCGCCAGGGCCGCAAAGGCGCAGGCCGCTCGCAACTGCCCGCGCCCGACCCGGCCGACGTAGGAATCAATCTGGTCGAGGCAGAACGCCGTGCCGTAGGCGGCGTATACGGCGGCCACCGGCACGAACAGCGGGATGAACCGCTGGGAATACAGGGAAGCCGCCCCGAAAAGCCAGCCCGAAGCCAGAAACAACGCCCGCGCCCGGCAGCGGAGGACATGCACCACGGTGCCGAGCAGGGCCGGGACCAGCAGCCAGGACGCGCCGAGCGCCCGATGCCCCAATTCGGCCACGCTCACCCCGGCCAGCTCGCGCACGGCGCTGCCGAGCAACCCGCGGTCTCCCCCGCCGAAGGCCAGGTCCGCGTGGGCCGCCACATAGGCCCCCACCCCGGAAAACGGCTTCACCCCGGCCGCGGCCAGCCCCGCCGCGAGCAGGACTCCGCCGATGATGGCGACCTTGAACGCCCCGTCGCGCCGGTTTCGGGGAGGATATACCGCGTAGAGCAGCAGAAAACCGAGGCAAAGGTACGCGCCGGGCCGCCACCAGAGCCAGGTCACAGCCGTGGCCAAAATGTAGGCAGCCACCCAGGCTGGGGCCGGACCGGCCGAGAACCGGCGGACGCAATATAGCGCGAGGAAGGACAACCCCACGGCCACCCCGTCCGTGTCCAGGAACCCCACATGGGTGCGAACCACCCAGTACGGGGCCAGGACCGCCAGGAGCGGCGCGGCCAGGATCGTGAACCGCGACCGGGTGTCCGCCGCCCACGGCAAAACCGCCAGGAACATGGCCAGCCCGGACAGCGGCCCGGCGCAGGCCGCCAGGAGATGCAGCAGAGCGCGGTCGGTCCCGGCGAACAGGGCCAGGAGGTGCGGCAGGAGCATGGACGGGCGCGGGTCGGTCAGGGCGTCGGTCAACCAGGCCCCCTGCTCCGCCAGCGCCGTTGCCCGGTCCAGATGGAAATAGCCGTCGTTGTTCCCCACGGCCGGGACCCCGTCCAGGACCATGGCGTTGTCGGTCAGCCATCCCCAGTGGAACCAGGCCACGGCCAGGATCGCGGCTACGCCCAACGCCATCGCCGCCAGGACCGCCGGGGCCGGGGACGGTGGGCGGACTTCGCCCTTCATCGCAGCGCCTCCAACTCGGCCAGGGCCTCGGCCACGGGTTCCCGCCAGTCGCCGTCGTGACCCATGCCGGGGACCACCATCACTCGCGCCCGGCTCGCGTCGCTCATACCGGCGACGAACCGCAGGGCCATGGCGGGCGGAATGATCTCGTCATCCGCACCCGCAACGTGAACCTGGGGGATGGACTGCACCCGACGGACGAAATCCATGGGGTTCAGGGAGTCGGCAAGGGGCGAAACCCGATGCTGGTCGGTCCACCAGGCGTGGTCGAGATTCCCGGCCACGGTGACGATCCCGGTCACGTCGTCGCGCCTGGCGGCGAGCAGCACAACCAGGGCCCCGCCGCCGGAATAGCCCACCAGCTCCACGCGTTCGGCCCCGGCCTGCCCCTTGGCCGCGTCCACGGCCAAGGAGAGGTCGCGGACCACCGGCTCGGCGTACCGCGCCGAGGTCCAGAACCGGATGACGCAGTTACGCCGCCCGCCCTCCTCCGCATATTGGCAGGGCCGGGCCAGGTAGGCCACGGCCGAAGACGGGTCCGCCGCCGCCAGCTCGAACCCCTCGGCGCGCCTCGGCGTGGGGTCGCTCGACGGGCGGGTCCGGGTCAGCCACGCCCGGCCGTCGCCCTCAATGTAGACGCGCAGGGTCGCGCCGCACCCGCGCCCGAACCAGCGCAGGTCGAAGGTCTCGCCTGCCAGCACGTGGGCGCTGAAGCCCTGTTCCGGCGCCAGGGCGTCTATGGGATACGGACCGCCGCACCCGCCCAGGAACAAGCCGAGGAGCAGCAGAAGGGAAAGGGGCCTGAGAAAACTCCGGGACATGGCGGTCAGGTCAGGTCGTCCCGGTCCGAATCGCCGGGAGACGGGTGTTCGAGGTCATGGAGCCTGGCTTCGACCCCGGCCAGCTTCTGGGCCAGGATGCGCAGCCTGCGCTCCTGCCGGGTGCGCTCCAGGTCCATGGTCAAGACCTTGACGAAGAGCAGGCACAGGGCCACCACGATGGGCAGAACCGGCGGATAGTGGATGCCGAGCCGCTCCCCGGCCCAGTCGGCCACGGACGGAAACAGCCCCAGGACGGCCATGCCGCACGCCGCCGCCAGCCACCAGAGAATTTGCCAGCTCCCGAGCCGCTGCCGCCGCACGAGCAGGAGGATGACCACGGCGAAAGACAGGGCGATGACCGCCGCCGCGAGATTAGCCTGCGTCATAATCCCTCCAGTCCGCGACAGGCGCGGGCGCGGCCAACCAGTGCGAGAGGACGCCCAGGCCGGTCTTGACCAGGTAGGCGGCCACGTCCCTGCGGTTGGAGAAGACCCTGGAGCGGCCGCTTTGCCGAGGGCGCATGTCCACGGGCAGCTCGGCCAGGGACAAGCCCCGGCGGTGCAACAGGAGCAGGACGCCGAGGTCCTGGTAATCGTACAGGGCCGCCTCCGGGGTGAGCACGCAGCGGACCGCGCGCGGGGAATAGAGCCGCAACCCGGAAGTGAAGTCGCGCACCGGAAGGCGCGTCATGGAGGAAAAGAGGTTCCAGGCCCATTGCCGGGCCGGTCCGCCGCGCTGCGGGCAGCTGCCGACCACCACGTCCGCGCCGGTCGAGGCCCCGTGGGCCAGAAGGGCCGGAATGCAGTCCGGATCGTGCTGGCCGTCGCCGTCCATGGTCAGGAATCCGGGATACCCGCCGCGCTTCACGGCGTGCAGCAGCCCGGCCAGGGTCGCGTTCCACGCCCCGCAGCCGAACGGCATGGTCAGGACCTCGGCCCCGGCCTCGCGGGCCGCCCGCCCCGACCCGTCCGAGCTGGAGTCGTCCACCACGATCGCGTCGCAGCCGTGGCCCAGGACGCCGCGCACCACCTCTCGGACGGTCGAGACCTCGTCGAGGACGGGAATGATCACGGCGGGTTTCACTTTTCCATGCATGACCATCAACTACTCCGAAAGACTGTCCGCTGACAACCCGGCCTGGGCCGGACGCAAAAAAAGGGGCGGCCAAAGCGCGCCCCCTGAAAAGTCCGCGCCGGGCGCGGGCTAGAATTCGTACCGGAGGTTCAGCTGTCCCCGATAGGACTCGAACTTCTGGCGGCCCATGCCCATGCCGGTCTCCAGGTTCAGGATGAACTGGTCCGTGGCGTACCAGTTGGCGCCGAGCACGCCCTCGAACTCGTCATAGTCGGAGTCCACCGGGGTGGACGAGACGCTGGCGTCGTAGAAGTAGCGCAGGGAACCGTAGGGCTCAAGCCCGTTCAGGAAGAAGTAGGACGCCTTGGCCTCGCCGTTCAGCTGCCCCAGGTAGCTGTCCGGGTTGGCGATGGTCACGCCGCCCCTGGAATAGGTGGACAGGTCGCCGTGGACGTACATATAGCCGACCCGCCCGCTGAACATCCATTCGTCCAGGAGATAATACTGGGACAAGCCTATGTTGGACAGGTAGCGGCTGGAGTCGTAGTGCCCCGAGTTGGTCCCGTCGTCGTCCTTGTAGCGCGAGTCGGTATAGGCGAAGGCCGCGTCGAGGATGGTATAATCCGTAATATTGTAGGCAAGATACGGCATGAGCGTCCATTCGTAGTCCGTGGTCAGGCTGCCGTCGTCCGTGCCGCCGCTCCAGCCTTTCTTGTCCAGGTCGAGGTAGCCGTAGCCCACGGCCAGGCCGAGGAGCAGGTCCGACGTGGCGCGGTAGTCGTAGCCGAGCATGGCGTTGTAGGCGTTGGCGTCGTATTTGCCGCCGTCCGCCGTGCTCTTGAAGTGCATCAGGGAACCCATGCCCCAGATGCCGAACGTGTAGCCCTCATCGTCACCTGCGGACAGGCCCAGGTCCTCGCCGGTCAGGGAAAAGGCGAAGTTGCCGTTCTTGTCGATGGAATTCCGGGAGATTTGGTCCAGCCCGGCGGGCCGGGGTGCGGCGATGGTCGCAATGCGGGTCTGGACGATGTTGGTCAACGCCTGGCTGCTGGCGCGGACGATGTCCTCGTTGGCTTGCTCCTGCCCGTTGGTCTCCGCAAAGGCGACGGTCCCGAAGAGCATCAGGACCAGAACCAGACATGCGCACAGCGTCCATTTCACAGGGAAAGCCTCCTGCCGAAGATCGCAACACCAACGGGTGGATTCTACCACTTCAAAAATCCATTATTACATATTCCGGAATGGGGAAATTTGTCAACGTGGCGCAAGGGCCGGGTCAGTCGAGCCAGGCGGCAGTCGTCTCCCTGGCCGTGCGCGTCCAGGTGAACCGCTCGGCACGCTCAAATCCCAGCGCGCGCAGCCGCTCCCCTTCCTCCGGACATTCGATAATCCGGTCCATGCAGGCCGCGAACCCGGCCGCGTCACGCACGTCCGGCACCACCAGAGCCGCCTCGCCGCCCGTCTCCGGCAACGCCCCGGCGTCGGCCACCACCACCGGGCAGCCGCACGCCATGGCCTCGATCACGGGCAGCCCGAACCCTTCGTAATCACTCGGCACGACGAGCAGTGCAGCGCTTCGGTAGAGTTGGGCAAGCAGCCGGTCCGAGACGTAGCCAAGGTCCACCCTGCCCCGACTCCCGACAGGGGGAGCGGCCCAACCGGCCCAGCCCACGGTGACCAGCGGGAGGCGCGACCGCGTCCCGGCGAGGGCGGCCACGGCCAGGTCCGCGTTCTTGCGCGGGTCACCGGTACCCACGAACAGGACGTAGCGCTCCGGCGTTCCGGCGCGGTCCAGGAGCGAGCGGGCCTGCGGATCGTCGCCCTCGTTGAACAGGACCGGGTCCACTCCAGGCGCCGTGACCCGGATGCGCGCGGGGTCCAGCTTGAGATGCTCGACCATCTGGCGCCGGGTGAACTCCGAGACCGCGCAGAAGGCGTGCGCCAGCGCCAGCCGGTCCTTGAAATAACGATTGAAGTAGCGAACCCGCTCCCTGGGGTGAAACTCCGGATGGAGCAGCAGGGAGAGGTCGTGCACCGTGAGTACGGTGCGGGCAGCGCCGTTGACGAAGGGGAAATACCCGGCCTCGTGATAGACGTCGAAACCGCGACTCGCCCCGGCGAACCGGCGCTCGGTAACAACGTGGCGGGCCAACCGCGCGCCATAGGCCACGGGCCAGGGCATGCGCCAGAGCAGCCGCCCGACCCGCTCGAGCCAGCCGGGCGGTCCCGGCTCCGGGGGTATCGGGGACACCGCGTTCCCGGTGAACCAGACCGGCCGCACCCCGCACGCGTCCTCGCCCAGCCCACCGGCCAGCGCACCGGCCAGGCCGCGCTGAAACCGCCCTATGCCGGTGCCGACAACGGTCATGGGCAGCGCGTTGACGATGACTTCCTTCATGCCCCCTTATTTCACGACTCGGGACATGAACGCAATGGGGACAACCCCTTGCCCGGTATCGCAATCCGTCGTACCACGGAACCATCATGCGCATCCTGCACGTCGGCAAATACGCCTTTCCGCACCGGGGCGGCATCGAGACCTTTGTCCGCGACTTGGCAGTGGAACAGGTCCGGTCCGGCCACGAGGTGACGGTCCTCTGCCACGGCTCAGCCCAGGGCGGGCGTAGCGGCGGCGAGGTCCGCGACGGGGTCAGGACCGTCCTGGCCCGGACCGTGGCGACCGTGGGCTTCGCCCCGCTCTCCCCGTCCTTCCCCCGCCTGCTGCACAGCCTCGTCCGTCAGGGCGGGTTCGACGTGGTCCACCTGCACCTGCCCAACCCGGCGGTCCTCTTCCACCGGCTCGTACCCCGAGCCCTCCCCCTGGTGGTCCACTGGCACGCCGACGCGGACACCGCGCCCGGCCTGGCGCCGCGCATCCTCTACCCGGCTTACAGCCGCTTCGAACGGGACTGCCTGGTGCGGGCGGACCGCATCGTGGCGACCTCCCCCCGTACCTCGATTCCAGCCCGGCGCTGGCCGGGTTCCGCCCCAAATGCGCGGTGATCCCGCTGGGCATAGACCCGGCCCGGTATCCCGAACCGGCGGAGATCGAAAAGCCGCGCCGTCCGCTGGTGGTCGGCGTGGGACGTTTCACTTTTTACAAAGGATTCGAGCTGCTTGTTCATGCCGCGAAGCTGGTTTCGGCGGCAGACTTCGTGATCGCGGGCGATGGGCCCAAGTACGCGGCGGCCCTGCGTGAGCGGGACCGGCTCGGCCTGGAGGACCGGGTGCTACTGCCCGGCGAGGTCCCGGATCACGAGCTGCACCGGCTGCTCCGGCACGCCTCCCTGCTCTGCCTGCCCTCCACGAACCGGGCCGAGGCCTTCGGCATGGTCCTGCTCGAAGGCATGCGCTACGGACTGCCCCTGCTGACCACCTCCATCCCCGGCTCCGGCACGGACTGGGTGAACCTGGACGGGGTCACCGGCAGGACCGCGCCCCCCGCCGCCCCCGAAGCGCTGGCCGAAATCATGCGGGAGATGCTCGGCTCCCCCGAAGCGCTGGCCGCCATGGGCATTGCCTCGCGCCGCCGGTTCGACGAACGGTTCGCCATCCGGTTCGCGGCCCGCGAGCTGGAGGAATTGTACGGAGAAGTCGTCAGCCGTTGCTGAGGCCCACGGTGCGGAACATCTCGGCCAGCCGGGCCTGCCAGCCGTTTTCCCGCAGAAACGTCTCGCGCCGCGCACGATTCGGGCGGCGGTCGGCGGCCATCCGGACGGCCTCGGCGAACCGCCCGGGCCCGTCCCCGAACTCGGCCCAGCCCGCCAGCCCCGCGCGCAGACCGCCCACCGGCGTGGATGCCACGCCCAGACCGGCGGCCACATATTCATAGAACCGCAGGGGGCGCTCCACAGCGGCCATGCGCGGACTCTCCCGGAAGGGCAGCAGCCCCACGCCATACCCGGACAGCAGGGACGGCACGGCGTCGTGCGCCACCGGCGGCAGGAACCACAGGTTGGACCGGCCGCGTCCGAACCCTCCGCCCACGCAATGGATCTCCCAGTCCGGCAACAATCCGGCGACCCTGCGCAGCAGGTCGAGGTCAAGCCAGGGCGACCGGTTGCCCAGGCAGACGGCCCGCTTTTCCGCCCCCGGCACGGGAGACGTCCCCGCAAACAGTTCGGCGTCCACCCCGTTGGGAACGAGGTCCGCCGGGGTGGACGGCGCGGTTGCCGCCGCCCACTCCGCCAGCGGCCGGGACACGGCCCAGACCCGCTCGTACAGCCCCCTTGCAAGGCGGTCTTCGAGCGCGCTCCCCAGGACCGGCGGCAGGCCGGACAACCCGTCCGGCGCGTCGTTCAGGCGGAGGATTAAGCGGCGCGCCCGGACCAAGGGGAGGTAGGCCATGGTCGGCCCCACGTCGTGGACGCACAGGTCGTAGGCCCGGGATTGGAAGAAACCTGCCGCTGGCAGCCGCACGGCGCGAAGGGCGACCCGGCCCGGAACGAAGAACCGGTGGACCGGCACCGGAGAGAGAAAGGCGAATTCGCGCAGCCCGGGGACCGGCTCGGTAACGGGGGCGCGGCCCAGCCGGGGCCAGACCCGCGCCAACCGCGCCAGCCGTTCGCGCCCCAGGACGTCCAGGGGCGAGGACGGCACGGAGAGGTAGTCCACGGACACGCCCGAGCGTGCCAGCCCCTCGGCGATGTACTGAATGCCCGTCCTGCGGTGCGGGGCGTCGAAGGAATGAACGCCGAGGACGACGGCGGTGACAACGGGCTTCGGGCGAGGCACGGCGGTTCCCGACCTCACTCCCCGCTCGGAGAGTTGTCGGGATAATCGTCCGGGGCGGACAGGCCGGGGTTGGCGGCCAGCCACGACTCCGACCCCTTGCAGAATTCGGCGTAGCGATCCAGGACCTCGCCCACGGGACCGTCCATGAGCACCCTGCCCCGTTCCAGCCAGACCACCCGTTCGCACAGCCGCCGGACCTGGCCCGCGTTGTGCGAGACCACGACCACCGCGCCCGCCTCCCCGCGCAGGGTGTCCATGCGCTCCTCGGCCCGCAGCCGGAAGGATTCGTCGCCCGTGGACAAAACCTCGTCGAGAATCAGGACGTCCGGGCGCACGGCGGTGGAGACCGCGAACCCCAACCGGCTCTTCATGCCCGTGGAATAGGTGGACAGCGGCTCGTCCATGAAGTCGCCCAGCTGGGCGAAGGTCTCGATCTCCTCCATGCGGGCCAGGACCTCGCGCCGGGACATGCCCAACAGCACCCCGCTCACCAGGACGTTCTCCCGCCCGGTCAGCTCCTGGCGGAACCCCACGCCGAGCGCCAGGAGATGCACGCTGCCGTTGATCGCCACGGTGCCGCCGTCCGGGGCCAGCACCCCGGCGCAGACCTTGGAGAGCGTCGATTTGCCAGACCCGTTGCGGCCCACCAGGCCGAGGGATTCGCCGCGAGAGAGCGTCAGGTCCACGCCGCGCAGGGCCCAGAACCGGCGGGAGCGCCGGAGCTGTGGATTCCTGCCCAGGATGGAACGCGCGGGGCGGCGGTAGTACAGCCCCACGTTTTCCAGGCGCAGCAGTCGGTCGTTTCCGTTCATCCGGGCCTCACAGATGCTTCATCACGTTTTGACGGTTGGCGCGCAGGACCGCGAGGGCCAACTGGAGCAGGACCAGGCCGCCCGCCAGGGCCGCCAGGAACGGGGCCGTATCGGGGGATGTCCCGTCCAGGATGGCCCCGCGCATGGCGGTGATGCCCCAGGCCATGGGGTTGAGCCCGTAGACGGCCTTGACCAGCTCCGGCACCCGGTCGCTGCCGGAGACAGCCGCCGCCGGATAGAGGACCGGAGAGAGGAAAAATCCGGCGCGCAGCCCGTAGTCCGCGAACTTGGACACGTCGGGCATGAAGACCACGAACACGGAGAGCAGCGCGCCCAGGGCCAGGGCGTAGAGGCCCATGACCCCCAGCACCGGGAAGAGCCAGAGGGTTGCCGGGCCGATGCCCGTCCAGTGCCAGGCCACGATGATGGCGCAGCCGATCAGGGCGAAGAACAATTGGATCAGGACCGGGACCACGGTGAAGGTCTCCGGCGGGACCGTGCTGTGCGAGAGGAGCTGCCCGTTGCGCCGAAGGGAACCGGCGGTCAGCAGCACGGTGCGGGCGAAGAACTGCCAGCAGACGATGCCGGTCAGGGCGAAGAGGTGGTAGTCCGGGCCGCCCCGGCCGAAGACCAGCCGGACCATGAAATAGTACACGCCCATCATGAACAGCGGGTCGCAGATCCACCACAGCCAGCCCAGCCGGGTGGTGGCCACGGTGGTCTTCAGTCCCACCCCGCACAGGGCGGCCAACGCGTCGCGGTGGCCGGTCAAGGTCCTGGTCAGTCGCAGCATGGAAAACCGATACCCCCTCTCCCCGCTTTCCTCAACAAAACAGCCCGGTCGCGTCCGTGGCGAACAACCGGGCAAAGGTCTCCGGGTGCAGGGACGCTTTGAGCAACCGGTATCCCTCGAAGGAACATTCCTCGATCAGCAGGGTGTCCACGCGGAAGAACGTTTCCAGCCGGTTGAGCTGCTCCCATTCGCCCTTGATGCTGACCACCGGCCCGTCCTCCACGGTGCAGTAGGCCACCAGCCCGCCCAGCTCGCGGACCAGCCCGTAGCCGCGACCGTCCAGCCCCTGGCGCGCCCGCTGTCGAAGACCAGCCCGGACACGCGGTCCAGGAATTTCCGGGAGTAGAACCGGCCCGCGCCCAGCGGCTGGAACGCCTTTTCCCAGCGGTAGGAGCACTTGAGGAGCATGGGGTCGAATCCCGGCGCTTCGCCGTGCACCAGCCAGCCGGTGACGCAATAGAAATCCGGGCCCACCCCGGCGGGCTTGGCCAGGTCCGCTTCGCGGGACCGGACCACGTGCTCTATGAGCCTGTGAGACAGAATATCGTCGCTGCCGGTGATGGCGTAAAGGTCGGCGTCGTACAGCCGATGGGCGGCGCGAACGCAGGTCTGCCACTTACGGCCCAGGGGCGCGTTGTCGCAGACCAACCCGGACACCCGCCCGGTCTCCCCGGCCAGACGCTCCATGAACCCCCGGTCCTCGTCCGAGCTTCCGGCCAGCATCCAGTGGACCGCCACGTCGGCGTGCAGGGACTCGCGCACCACCAGCTCCAGGACCTCGTGCCTGCCGTGGAAGGCGCAGCACACGACCACCGGACAGCGGACGCGCACGGTCTCCAGGTCCCCGATACCGACGGTCCCGCCCGTGCAGAGGATGACGGGGCCTTCGGGTTCGGCCAGGTCGTGCCCGCCAACCGGCCCGTGCGACGGCTCGGATGCGGCCTCCGGTTCCAACGGCTCGATCACCGCCAAGGTTTCCAGATCCGGCTCCGGACTTTCTTTTGGGCCGGGCCCCGAGGCGGGCTGAGCCTTCGGCGGCGGGGGCGCTGCGAACAGCCCCGGCAGCGGGTCGTTGCCCGCCATCCGGTCATAGACGGTGCGCACCCGGACGTAGAGCGGCCGGTAGACACGATACGGGAGGATTCGCTCCAGGAACTTGGCGCACCCCCTGAACAACAAGAGGAGCGGCGAGAAATCGCTCATCACGTCTCCTCCGGCCCGAAGGCCCGCTGCCACTGTTCGAAGGCGAAGCAACAGGACCCCAGGCAGATGCGGTCCCTCCCGGCCTGCGGGTGGTCCTCCTTGCCCAGGGCCAGGCGTCCCGACGCTTCGGCGCGAGCCAGGGCCGCCGGTCCCAGGGAAGCGATATCCTCGTGCAGCGGGCTGTAGAGGCTGAACCCGACCTTGGGACGGTTGAAGAGCGCTTCGGGCAGCAGCCCGGCCAGGTGCTCGCGCAGGGGCGACTTGCGGCCGAACCTGGCCGTGACCAGCCGCTCAGGGGGCCAGGACAGGACGCCCTCCACGATGCGGTGGTCCAGGAACGGCAGCCGGACCTCCAGCCCGGCGGCCATGGACGCCGCGTCCAGGGTCGGGTTCAGGTCGAAGAGCACATAGGTCATCAGCTCCAGCCAGCGGTGGTTGGCCGAGGGGGAAAAGTCGGGCAAAGAATACTCGGCCAGGATGCGCCGGCCTATGTCGCGCAGGGAGGGCGGACGCAGGTTGGCCCCCTCCATGCGGAAGTGGCGCGCGTCGCGGAAAATATGCGCCAGCTGTCCGTTCAGAAAGGTACAGGATGCGCGCTCGTGAAGCGGCAGGAAGGACGGCGCGTATCCGGGCATGGGCGTGCGCGGATAGCCGTGGAACAGCTCGTCCGCGCCGTAGGCGCTGACCGCCATCTTGTACCCCGCCCGGCCGGCGGCGCGGGCCGCGGCGTGGGGAATGCCGCAACTCATCAACGGTTCGCCGTGCTGGGCCACGACCCGCGACACGTCCTCGCGGTGCCCGGCCAGGTCCGGCTCCACGCAGACCAACCCGCGCCCGAACGCCCCGGCAACGGTCTCGGCATACCGGGTCTCGGGCGAGCGCAGGTGAATACAGTCGAGATCCATGACCGAGGCCAGAAACGAGGCATTCACCCCGCCGCTCAGGAACAGGGCCGAAGGAACATCCGCCGCTCCGTGCTCGCGGACCACTCCGACGAGGTCCTCCACGGTGAAGGCCGGATTGGGAGTCGGCCTCCAATAGCGGACCGTGGTCACCTTCCCGTCCGGTGCGCAGCGCAGATAGCTGGCCGTAGGCACCCGCTCCATGCCTGCGAAGACCGTGGACCGGGTGAAGGGCGCGCCCAGGACGAAGAAGGAGGCCAGGGCGGGCTCGTGGATCGGCCAGGACACCCCGGGCGTGGCCCGGACCATGGCCCCGGCCGAGGAGGCGAAGCACAGGGAACCGTCGTCCAGCCGGGCCATGACCAGCGGCTTGATGCCCATGCGGTCCCGGACCGCGTAGAGCGCCCGCTCCCGCCTGTTCCAGGCCAGGAAGGCGAACATCCCGGCACAGCGGTTGAGCGCCCGGTCCAGCCCCCACTCCCCGATGGCCATGAGCAGCGCCTCGGCGTCGGACTCGGTGCGGAAGACGCAGCGGTCCCCCAGCTCGGCCCGGATGTCCCGGTGGTTGAGGATTCGGCCGTCGAAGGAGAGGACCCAGTCGCCGGACGCCATGGGCTGACCGGAGCGGGGATCCGGGTCGATGATCGCCAGCCTGGTGTGGGCCAGCCCGGCCTCCCGGTCCACGAACACCCCATTCCCGTCCGGACCGCGCGGCTGCATGGCCCCACGAAGCCGTCGAGGATCGCCTGGTGACGAGCCTCGAGGGGGATGCCGCCGGGATTCAGTATGCCGCCGATTCCGCACATGATCGCCTCGCGCCGGGTTCGGACCGGGCCGAACCCGGTGCCGTAGCCCGCCTTAACCGCCATTGTTCTCGGTTTTGCACACCTACTCCGTTCCGGGATTCCTGGCAAGGGAGCGTGGACAGTCCGCCGGAATCTCGGTAGATTCTTCGTCACGGACCAGAGGATCGCAGCCAAGGCAGCGCCCTGCCCCGCCGCGCCGTGCTTCCCATGACGGCGAGCGCAGGCACCCCGGCCCTCTCCGCCCGCCTGAAAATAATAAAACGTTGCCCGCAGATTATATTTTTAAATTACGGTATAGTGCCGTACGGATTGTGTCGATAGAAACACCCAGACCACAACCAGCCATGAGGATACCATGTTCGCCGATCTCAGCTTGAAAGTGAAGGTTCTGGCCCTGGCCCTGCTCGGGCCGCTTATCGTCGCCTTCGTCCTGTCCGTCCACCAGGTCGTGCAGATCCGCATCGACGCGGAGGAGGGCATCGTCGAGCAGAGCCGCGCCCTGATCCTCATGGCCGAGGCGGCCCGCGAGGAGATGGCCAAGAAGCTGAACCTGGGGTTGATGATTCCCTTCAACCAGATCGATTCCAGGGAAAAGCTGGTGGAGGCCATCCCGGTCATCACCGCCATCAACATGGCCCAGCGCAAGGCCGAGGAGCTGCAATACAAGTTCCGGGTGCCCAAGGTGGCCCCCCGCAACCCCGCCAACAAGCCCACTCCCCTCGAAAACGACGTCCTGGCCGAGCTGAAGGCCAAGGACCTCAACGAGAAAGTGCTCATCGAGGACCATCAGATCCGCTATTTCCGCGCCATCCGGCTGACCAAGGATTGCCTCTTTTGCCACGGCGACAACAAGGGTGACCGCGATCCCACCGGCGGCATCAAGGAAGGCTGGAAGGAAGGCGAGATCCACGGCGCCTTTGAAATCATCACCTCGCTCGAAACCGCCAAGGCGAATATCCTGCGCGCCGAAATCTACGCCGCCGTCGAGACCCTGGCCGTTCTCCTGGCCGTGGGCATCCTGGCCTGGATCCTGGTCAAGCTGATCATCGTCCGGCCCCTGCTGCGCATCCGCACCTACGCGGAGTCCGTGGCCGAAGGCGACCTGAACGCCGAGCCGGAAGGCCATTTCGCCGCCGAGCTGGGCGTGGTCAAGAACGCCATCCAGACCATGGTCGGCAACCTCAAGGCCAAGATGTTCGAGGCCGACCAGAAGAAGCAAGAGGCCGAGCAGGCCAAGGGCGTGGCCGAAGACGCCATGGAACAGGCCAAGGCCCAGGAGGCCCGGTCCGTCGAGCTGCTCACCACCATGCAGCGCATCGCCGGAGAGGCCTCGCTCATCGCCGAGCAGGTGACCTCCGCGGCCGACCAGCTGTCGTCCCAGGCCGAACAGGTCAGCCGGGGCGCGGACGTCCAGCGCGACCGCACCACCCAGACCGCCACGGCCATGGAAGAAATGAACGCCACGGTCCTCGAAGTCGCCCGCAATTCGGCTTCCTCCGCGTCCTCCGCCGCCAATGCCCGCGAGCAGGCCCAGGAAGGCGCCAAGGTGGTCCGCGAGGCCATCGCCGCCATCCGGGAGGTCCACGACCTGACCGCCACCCTCAAGAAGTCCATGAACCAGCTGGGCAACCAGACCACCGACATCGGCCAGATCATGAACGTCATCGAGGACATCGCGGACCAGACCAACCTGCTGGCCCTGAACGCGGCCATCGAGGCCGCCCGCGCGGGCGAGGCGGGACGCGGCTTCGCGGTTGTCGCGGACGAGGTCCGCAAGCTGGCCGAAAAGACCATGGCCGCCACCAAGGAGGTCGGCGACGCCATCCAGGTCATCCAGGACGCGGCGTCCGCCAACATCCGCAGCGTGGACCACGCCGCCGAGGCCGTGGAACAGGCCACCGACCTGGCCAACCGGTCCGGCGAATCCTTAGAGTCCATCGTCCACTACGCCGACGAGACCTCCGGCCAGGTGCAATCCATCGCCACCGCCGCCGAGGAGCAGTCCGCCGCGTCCGAAGAGATCAACCGGGCCGTGGAAGACATCAACCTCATCGCCAGCGAAACCGCCGAGGGCATGAACCAGTCCGCCGAAGCCATCAACGAGCTGGCCCGCCTCTCCAACGAGCTGCGCCAGCTCATCGAAGAAATGAACTCCAACTAGCCTCTCTCGACAAACCAACATAAAGGGCCGCCAAGCGGCCTTTTTTGTTGGGGAAGAAGCGTTGTTAAACAGCACATCCTCTCTCGTCCCCCAAACCTCGCGCAGCGACACAAAGAGTTTTGGGGGATGAGGGGATGGGGGGCCGGGGGCGCATTTCCTTGTATTCGGCGGATTGTTTCATTATGGTTCACTGCTGGGTGGATTGTAGCCTGCAGACAAGGAGAGCGCATGCCCATTGCCGATCCGGCCGCATTGATACGGAGCCTGACCAACAGGGAGGGGCTGGAGGCCCTGCTGGACCTGTTGCCCCTGGGCGTGGCGATCCTGGACCGCCAGGGGAAAGTGCTGGCCGTGAACAAGGGATACGAGTCCCTGACGGGCGTGGACGGGAAGCAGGTGCTCGGCATCCGTTGCCTGCACGCCCTGCGGTGCGACTACTGCATGCGCAGCTGTCCGGTGCTGACCGGCTGGACGGACAAGCGCCCCAAGACCGTGGAGGCGAACATCGTCGACCGCGATCGGGAGAAGGTCAACATCCACCTGAACATCGCGCCGCTGGTGGGCGACAACGGGGTGATCCGGGGCGTGATCGAGACGATCATGCCCGCGTCCACGCACATCCTGGACGAGATCGGCAGCGGGGTGGCCGGTCTGGGCGAGCTGGTGGGCCGCAGCCCGCAGGTGCGCAAGATATTTTCCATGACCCCGTCCATCGCCCAGACGGACTCGCCCGTGCTGATCACCGGCGAGACCGGCACCGGCAAGGACATGCTGGCCGAGGAGATCCACAAGGAATCGGACCGCGACGGTCCGTTCGTGAAGGTCAACTGCGGCTCCCTGCCCGTGCCGTTGCTGGAGTCCGAGCTGTTCGGGCATGCCAAGAACGCCCTGCCCGGCGCGGACCACGCCAAGCCCGGCCGGTTGCGCATGGCCCACGGCGGCACCCTGTTCATCACCGAGATCGGCGACCTGCCCATGCCGCTCCAGGCCAAGCTCCTGGCCTACATGGACGACCACGCGGTGCGGCCCGTGGGGTCCACCAAGGTGGTCCACACGGACGTCCGGATCATGGCCGCCAGCCACTACGATCTGGAAGACATGGTCCGGCACAAGCGGTTCCGCCGCGACCTGCTCTACCGGCTGAACGTCATCCGGCTGCACCTGCCGCCCCTGCGCGAGCGCGGCGAGGATTTGCTGTTGCTCCAGGATCACTTCCTGAAGATGTTCCAGGCGCGCTACGGCAAGAAGGTGGACCGGTTTTCCAAAAACGTGGAGACCCTGCTGCGGTCCTACGAATTTCCCGGCAACATCCGGGAGCTGCGCAACCTCATCGAATACGCGGTCAACTTCTGCGACACCAACGTCATCCGCATGCGCCACCTGCCGGGGTACATGCTGCACGGCCCGAACCTGCCGGACAATCTGGCCTCGGTCCCGGCCCCGGCCCAGCAACCCCAGGGCGCGGTCCGCGCGGCCCCTCCTGAGCGCTGGGAGGACGTGCAGCGCAAGATGATCCTGGAGGCCCTGGTCAAGACCGGCGGACGCAAATCCCAGGCGGCCGAGCTGCTCGGCTGGGGCCGCTCCACCCTGTGGCGCAAGATGAAATACTTCGGCATCGAATAGGGCGATCCCATGGAAAACATCCTCATCCCGATCATGGACAACGAACTGGCCCCGAGGTTCGACCTGGCCCCGGAGGTGCTTATTCTCTCCGTAACCCGCGAGACCAGCGCCATGGGCCGGATCAGCGAAAAGGTCATCACCTTCGAAGCCCCGTCCGCCGAGGCCATGTACCGATTGGTCATGGCCGAGAACATCCAGACGATCATCTGCGCGGGCATCGAGAAAGAGGTCTTCGAATTCCTCAAGCGCAAGGGGATCAAGGTCATAGACAACGTCTGCGGCCCGGCAGATCCCGTCCTGGAAGCCTACCTCATCGGCAAGCTCTCCCCCGGTCAAAACTACTTCTGACCGCCCACTTTGTCTCTTTTTGTTTCATTTTAGAACATAAACGCGTTTCAATTTAGTCTCATTTTGTTTCATTTCGTCCTTGCACCTTATTTCACATAATACTCTTGACGCAAAGAAACAATTGCTATCTATAGAAACGCGAACCGTCTGCTCTTTCCGGGCCGCGAACGTTGTTCGGGGCCGTCCCGATGGGGGTCGGGACGGAATTCGGCGGGAAGCGGAAGGTTCGTGTCCACGAGCCGCGCAGTGCTCCGGCAAGGACCGGCGCGGCCCGATTGTGCAAACAGTACTTCTCGGGAGGAAGGTATTACATGAAAATCAAAGATCTGATGATCCCGGTGGACGACTACCTGACCCTGGGCATCGAAGCGACCCTCGGCGACGCCGCCGAAACGCTTCGCAAGGGAGGCCATCGGGACATCCTCGTCGTTGACGGGAACGGCGCTTTCGCAGGTGTCCTGACCATGATGGACATCATCACCGCCCTGGAGCCCAACTACAAGAAACTCTTCAAAAAAGACCTCGATAGCGACATCCTCTCCAACCGCTACGTCGCCGAGCAGTTCAAGGAATTCAACCTCTGGTCGGACACCCTGACCAACATCTGCGCCAGGGGTGTGGGAATAAGCGTCAAGGACGCCATGCACGTCCCCGCGGACAACCATTACATAAATGAAGACGACTCCATAGAAACCGGACTGCACATGTTCATGGTGGGCACCCCCCAACCGCTGATCGTGCGCAGCAACGGCAAGGTTTCCGGCTTGCTCAGAATGTCGGACGTCTTCAACGAGCTCATCGGGCGCATGCATACCTGCGCCATGAGCGAATAGGCCATCCGGGAGATCAACATGGAGACCGCACGCACCGTCAAACCCGCATTCGACTGGAAACGCCTGGTGTTCATGCTCACCGGCGTCGCCCTCTTTGCCATCGTCTATTTCGCCCCGGCCTGGCCGGACGCCATCGACCCCCTCGGGGAACACTTCCCCCTGAGCCAGCAGGCCAAGGGCGCCATCGCCGTCTTCCTGCTGGCAGGCACCTGGTGGGTCTTCGAGGTCGTGCCCATCGGCATCACCTCGCTCATGATCGGCATCCTGCAGGTCATGTTCCTCATTCGCGGCCCGCAGGAGGCCTTCAAGGACTTCATGGACCCGTCGGTCCTGTTCATCTTCGCCTCCATCATGATCGGCCTGGTCTTCACCAAGACCGGCCTGACC
The DNA here is from genome assembly GCF_001563225.1 of Pseudodesulfovibrio indicus. NCBI lineage: Bacteria > Pseudomonadati > Thermodesulfobacteriota > Desulfovibrionia > Desulfovibrionales > Desulfovibrionaceae > Pseudodesulfovibrio > Pseudodesulfovibrio indicus. The sequence continues at coordinate 2,090,189 of NZ_CP014206.1, read as the reverse complement.
AAGCGGCTGGCCTACAAGATGCTCGACATCGTGGGTGAGCGCACCTCGATGATCTACCTCGGCGTCTTCGTCGTCACCGCGGCCCTGACCCACATCATGGCCCACACCGCGGTGGCCGCCACCATCTACCCCCTGCTGCTCGCCATCTACGCCCTCTACGGCGAGGGCGACCGGCCCACCAAGTTCGGCAAGGGGTTGTTCATCGGCATGGCCTACGTGGCCGGCGCCGGCTCCATCGTCACCCTGCTCGGCGCGGCGCGCGCGGCGCGGTGGCCCTTGGTTTCTACAAGGAAATCGTCAACGTGGACGTCGGCTTCTTCGAGCTGTCCTACTACATGGCCCCCATCGGCTGGGCCATGACCTTCCTGCTCTGGGGCTTCTTCATGATCGTCTGCAAGCCCGAGAAGGACCGCATCCCCGGCCTGCGCGAAAAGGCCCGCGAGCTCAACGCCAAGATGGGCGGCCTGACCCGCGATGAAATCCTGGCGGCCATCATCGTCGCCTCGGTCATCGTGATCATGTCCCTGCGCGCCTTCGTCCCGGCGCTGAAGGCCGTGGACAAGACCGCCATCATCCTCTGCTCCTCGGTCCTCTTCTTCATCTTCAAGATTCTGGACCTCAAGGACCTGGAGGACATCCCCTGGAACATCATCCTGCTCTTCGCGGGCGCCATGTCCATCGGCTTCTGTCTGTGGCAGACCGGCGCGGCCAAGTGGATGGCCGTCAACTGGCTGGTCATGTTCCGCGAGGCCCACTGGTTCGTCTTCGTCATGTCCATCGCCTTCTTCGTGATGATCATGACCAACTTCATCATGAACGTGGCGGCCATCGCCATATCGCTCCCCGTGGCCCTGGTCATCGCCCCCTACCTGGGCGTTGCCCCCGAAGTCATCCTGTACGCCTCGCTGGTCATGGCGGGCATGCCGTTCCTGCTCCTGGTGGGCGCGGCTCCCAACGCCATCGCCTACGATTCCGGCCAGTTCACCACCGGTGAATTCTTCGGCTGGGGCGTTCCGGCGTCGATCCTGCTCATGATCGTGGTCGCCCTGGCGGTCCTGGTCATCTGGCCGATCATGGGCATGACCATCACCATTCCGGTAGGCGGCTAGACTATCGAACCATTGTTGCGTATACACTAAAACGGCTGCCGTGTTCCCGCACGGCAGCCGTTTCAGGTCCCAACCACAACGAATCAGGGGAGATCCATGGAAAAACTCGAAGCCCTCTTCGACCACATAACATCCAGAGTGAACGTCAACCTCAAGCCCATGGGGATCGACGTCCGCTCCATTCTCCAGAACTCCATCCCGCGCGAACGCCATATCCTCTATTACGCGTTCTACGCCCTGACCGAAGACCATCCCATCAGCTTCAAATTCAAGAACTCCAATCTTTCAGGGACCTACTTCCTGGGCAAGACCCAGGTCGACCGCTCGGTGCTCTACAAGTCCAACGTGCGCGGCGACGAGCTCAAGCGCAAGGGCGACGTGGTCGAGTTCAACGGGGTCAAGACCAAGCTCTTCTACGACGAGGTCATCCGGATCATCAACTCGTACCTGGTCAAGACCCTGGTCCACAACCACTCCAAGAACCCCGAGACCCCCGAAGTCTTCCGCATCCTGAACACCGTGGCCATGCACTACTCGAACATCCACGGGACCACCACGGAAGGCGTGTACCTCGGGGCCTTCTCCACCGCCGACCTGTCGGTGATGCACAACTGCGTCATCGGCGATTTCGCCTACGTCCAGGCGGGCGACCTCTCGCGCAAGATCGTTCAGCCGGGCCACGTCTGGATCAAGGCGGGCGATCTGTTCGAGTTCAATTACATCTATCCCGAAGGCGTGATCGAGAAATACGTCAAGCTCGACGAGAACGGCCAGCTCACCGGAAAGCTCGTGGAATACGTGGACGAGTTCAAGGAAGACTTCGTACCCATCTACTCCACGGCCCGGCCCGAATCGGATATCCCGGTGCCCGATTCCGCCTACGTCTCCCCCTACGCCGTCATCAAGGGCAAATGCGAGATCGGCGAGAACGCCCTCATCGTGCAGCGCGCCCACATCGAGGACTCGTTCATCGGCAAGGGGTCCAACGCCCAGGAAAACTGCTACATCAAGAATTCCGTCTACGAAGGCAACAACGTCACCGCCCACGGGGGCAAGGTCATCTGGACCAAGAACGGCAAAAACGTCTTCGTGGGCTTCAACTCCTTTCTCCACGGGACCAAGGAGTGCCCCATCACCATCGGTCGCGACTCCATCGTCATGCCGCACACCATCATCGACACGACAGAGTGCATCGACATCCCGGAGAATTCGGCGGTATGGGGATACATCACCAAGAAGTCCGACCTGGAGACCCAGTGCATCAGCCTGGACGAGTTGTCCAAGGCCACGGACGTAACCCTCGGCAACATGACCTTCAAGGGGGACGGAAAAGCTTTCGTCGATGCGTTCAGACACCGCATCGATCACATCAGAGAAGAGAACGGCGCGTATTTCGACGGGTCCGAAAAGACCCGTGGGCACGCCCAGAAAACCCGGGATGCCGCCTTCAACATCCTCCAGCCCTTCCAGTCGGGGCCGGATGCGGGCATGTATCCGTCCATGACCATCGGGGACTAGATCTTGCATCGAGACAGAACCCGGCAATCCACTGATTAGGAGTACCCGAAAATGCCTCAGACTATGACACAGGCCTTTAGCAGAAACTTCCTGGGCAAGGCCCCAAACTGGTACAAGCTGGCGATCATCGCCTTCTTGATCATCAACCCCATCCTCGTGGTCACCGTCGGCAAATTCATTGCCGGCTGGATCCTGATCGCCGAGTTCATCTTCACCCTGGCCATGGCGCTCAAATGCTACCCGCTGCCCGCGGGCGGCCTGCTCGCCATCGAGGCGGTCATCCTGGGCATGACCTCGCCCCGAACCGTCTACGATGAAGCCCTGATCAACTTCCCGGTCATCCTGCTCCTGATCTTCATGGTTGCGGGCATCTACTTCATGAAGGACTTCCTTCAGTACACCTTCACCCGTATCCTCACCCGAGTGCAGTCCAAGATCGCCATCTCGCTGCTCTTCTGTTTCGCGGGGGCGTTCCTGTCCGCTTTTCTGGACGCCCTGACCGTCACCGCGGTCATCATCGCCGTGGCCTACGGGTTCTACAACGTGTACCACCGCTATGCCTCCGGCAAGACCATGAACTGCTCCCACGACCTGTGTTCCGACCTGGCCGTCAAGGAGCATGAGCGCAACGACCTGCGCCAATTCCGCGCCTTCCTGCGCAACCTGATGATGCACGGCGCGGTCGGCACCGCGCTGGGCGGCGTCTGCACCCTGGTGGGCGAGCCCCAGAACCTGCTCATCGGCGAGGTCATGGGCTGGCACTTCGTGCCCTTCTTTCTGAACGTGGCCCACGTCTCCATGCCCGTCCTGGCCGTCGGCCTGCTGACCTGCGTCCTGGTCGAGAAGTTCCACATCTTCGGCTACGGCGCGCAGATGCCGGGCAACATCCGCTCCCACCTGCTCGAAACCGCCATCGAAATGGAGTCCAAGCGCGGCCTCCAGGGCAAGGCGCAGCTCGTGGTCCAGGCCCTGATCGGCGTCTGGCTGATCCTCGCCCTGGCCTTCCACCTGGCCGAAGTCGGCATCATCGGCCTGTCGGTCATCGTCCTGCTGACCGCCCTCAACGGCTTCACCGACGAGCACCAGCTCGGCCCCGCGTTCGAAGAGGCCCTGCCCTTCACCGCACTGCTGGTGGTCTTCTTCGCCATCGTCGGCGTGATCCACGAGCAGCACCTGTTCGCCCCGGTCATGCACCTGGTCCTCAGCCTCGAAGGCCAGGTCCAGCTCGCGGCCTACTATGTGGCCAACGGGTTGCTGTCCATGATCTCGGACAACGTCTTCGTGGCCACCGTGTACATCTCCGAGACCAAGATCCACTTCGTGAACCTGCTCGCCTCCGTGCCCGGCGTGACCGACGCCCCGGCGCTCATGGACAGGCTGACCGACCCGCTCGTGGAACGGGCCGACGTCATCGCCTCCCTGCCCGCCGCCATGCAGGACCAGGTCTCCAAGCTGATGACCCACTTCGACCACCTGGCCGTGGCCATCAACACCGGCACCAACATCCCGTCCGTGGCCACCCCCAACGGACAGGCCGCCTTCCTGTTCCTGCTGACCTCGGCCCTGGCCCCGGTCATCCGGCTGTCCTACGGCCGCATGGTCGTCCTGGCCCTGCCCTACACCATCACCATGTCCATCACCGGCCTGGCCGCTACCTACTTCTTCTCCTGGTAGCCACGGCTGAACGACGAATACAAGAGGCCCGCGCAGTGCGCGGGCCTCTTTTTTTGCCGCCATCGCCTCTCCCTTCCGAAACTTTTTGGCGCAGCTTCGCGGGCTGCGGCTTGCAGGATAGGCAAGAGCTCTTTCTCTCCCCCCGGGGCGACTCGGAGGCGCTGCATCGACAGCCGCTCCCCATACGAAGGACAATCCCCAATCCGGGAAAGCGGACAAAAAAGGCGCACCCGCTCAAGGCGGGTGCGCCGGACAGTCCTGTTTTTCGGACAAGAGAACCCCTGGGCCCATACCGGGCCGTCACGGGGCGCGGAATGCTAGTCGGCCAGCTTGGGCGAATTGTCGAGATGCTCGCGGCACAGCCACACGATGGACTGCCGCTTGGTGTCGAAGTGGGGGCTGACCCCGTGCACGGTGCCGCAAATTGCGCACATGTGCTCGTTCTCGCACTTCGGGTAGCACTCGATGGAATTGAGCATCTGGTTGAAACGGCGAATGATGGGGAACATGGGATGGTCCGCATGCCGCCGCTTGTCCTTGCTGTTCAACTTGCCGTTGTCATTGACTTTGACCGTGATCATTCGGGAGCGGTTGATCAACCCCTCCTTCTTGTTCATGACCACCTTGGTAGGTTCTTCCCAACGGCAGATGATCCGTTTTCGTTCCTGGTCAAAACGCATGGACATGGCATCCTCCTGGGCGCGGCGTCCTTCCCGTTCGCCGCGTTGGTTCGGATTCACTCCTTGTGCATCTCCGTTCCGAAATCCATCTCGCAAATACATTGCTAGATGATGTAATCCAAGGCCTTGCGGCTGGCGGCGACCTTCTTCACGAAAGCCACGCAAGCCTGGTGTTCCGGGTGGCCCTGATAATGATCCAGAGCGGCCACGTCGTCGTGCTCGGAGCACAAAACCACATGGCATTCGGGATCGGCGGCCACGATGTCGACGCTGACCTCGATGTGCCGCAGTCCCTCGATCCGGCCGGCAAGGGCCTCCAGAATCTCTTTCATCTTCGCGCCGTTCACGGCTGCCGTATTGCCTTCGGCTTCCTCTTTCAGTGTCCACATGACGATGTGTCTGACCACGAGATCTCTCCTAACTGGTAATCATTTCAAATCGATAGACATAACGGCGCGTAGTAGGCACATGTCTACACAAGTAACAATAATCACAAATGACCATTTTGTCACCCCGGTTACGGAAATATATCATTCCCTCGTACCGGAAGCAGGACCATGATAGACTGCGCCGAATGGATCCTTGACTTTGGTTCGCAAAGGCCCATCCTTTGCATGCGCCGGAGCATCGAAACCATATATGCACGAGGAATGCCAAAATCAATCACCATGCGTAGATCTTTTATTTTCATACTCCTACTCTCCTGCCTCTGGCTTCTGCCGTCGCCGGAATCCGTGGCTGCGGCCGACGAAAAACCAAAAAAGACGGTCCTTTGTCTGAACTCCTACCACGACGGATACCAGTGGTCGGACGGCATCATGCGGGGCATCCGCGCAACTTTGGACAACAGCCCCTACAAGATCGACCTCCAGATCGAATACATGGACGCCAAGCGGTACCACTACGAGGACGTCACCCGCATGCTCCTGCGGCTGTACAATGAAAAATTCAAGAACGAGAAGTTCGACCTGCTCATCACCTCGGACAACGACGCCTATTCCTTCGCCACCCAGTACCGCGACATCCTCTTTCCCGGCGTCCCCCTGGTCTATTGCGGGGTCAACTTCCTCAACACGGACGACACCGACTCGGACAACGCCACGGGCGTGATCGAGTCCTTCGACCTCTCCAAGACCCTGGACGTCGCCCTGCGCCTGCACCCGAACAAGCGGCGCATCTACGTGGTCGGCGACTCCTCCACGGCCGGGGCGGCCATAAAGCGCCAGGTGCAGAACCAGCTGGCCCGCTACGGCGTGCCGCTCGCCGCCGAATACTGGACCGACATGTCCCTGCGCAACGTCCTGGAGCGCGTCGAGCGCCTGGACGACGATTCCTTTCTCTTCTTCATTCCCTACTACCAGGTCATCGACGGCCGTTTCCTGACCGCCGAGGAGGTCATGCAGGCCATCTCCGACCGGTCCAGCGTGCCCATCTACACCGCCTGGGAATTCCTGGCGGGCAACGGCGCGGTGGGAGGCAACATGCTCTCCGGCTACCTGCACGGCCAGCGCGCGGCCCAGGTGGCCCTGGAGATACTGGACGGGAGGAGCGCGGACGAGATCCCGGTCTACCGCGAGACCACCGGCGAATACATCTTCGATTACAAGGTCATGCAGCGGCTCCACCTGCCCATGGACCTGCTCCCGGAGGGCAGCACCATCCTGAACGCGCCCAAGGCGTTTTACGAGCTGTCCAAGGAGCTGTTCTGGACCATCATGGTCAGCTTCGTCCTGCTCGTCCTGGTCCTCGTCTTCCTGCTGCTGGCCATGCTGGAGCGGCGCAGGGTGGAGCGCAAGATCAAGGATCAGCTGGCCTTTCAGGAGACCCTGATGGACACCATCCCGCAGCTGGTCTCGTGGAAGGACGCCGACGGACGGTATCTCGGCATCAACCGGGCGTTCTCGGAGTTCTTCGGCATGGACCACAGCGCGGGAGTGGCCAACAAGACCACCCACGACATCATCCGCGACCCGGAATATTCCAGCTGGGCGGCCGCCGCGGACAAGGCGGTCATCAACAAGCACGAGGCGTTCCGCAAGGTGCGCCGGAAGCTCATGGACGCCCAGGGAGATCCGGCCTGGATCGAGGTCAACAAGGTCCCCATCCACGACCGGGCCGGTCAGGTGGTCGGCGTGCTCTCCATGGCCGACAACATCACCACGGAACTGAACCTGGAGAAGCAGCTGCTGCAATCCCAGAAGATGGAGGCCATCGGCACCCTTGCTGGCGGCATCGCCCATGATTTCAACAACATCCTGACCAGCATCATCAACTCCACCGAGTTGGCGGTCGGCGACCTGGACCCCGACTCCGTGACCACCCGGGATTTGGAACGGGTGCTCAAGGCGGCCCGGCGCGGCGGCCGCGTGGTCAAGCAGATCCTGGCCTTCAGCCGCCCCTCCACCGAAGGATTCCGGCCCACGGACCTGGGCGCGGTGATCACCGAGGCGGTGGGCTTGCTGGAGTCCTCCATGCCCCGAAACATCGAGGTCAGGGCCGGTATTGCGCCCGCCCTGTCCTGCGTGCATGCGGACCCGACCCAGATCCATCAGGTGGTCATGAACCTCTGCACCAACGCCTTCCACGCCCTGCGCGGCAGGGGCGGCCTCATCAAGGTCGGCCTTGACGGCGCCGAGGTCGGGCCGGAGGATGCCGACCTGCTCGGCCTGACCGCCGGAGAATACGTCCGCCTGACCGTCGAGGACAACGGTCCCGGCATCCCGTCCGAAATTGTGGACAAGATATTCGACCCCTTCTTCACCACCAAGGACAAGACCGAGGGCACCGGCCTGGGCCTGGCCGTTGTCCACGGCATCGTGCACAGCCACCGGGGCGGCCTCCAGGTGACCGCCCGCGAGGGCGGCGGCACGGTCTTCACCATCTACCTGCCCAAGGGCGACGGCAGCGGCGCGGGCTGCGAGGCGGACGGCTCCGAGACCGTGGCCGCCGGAGCGCGCATCCTCTTCGTCGAGGACGACCGCGACCAGTTGGCCACCACTCCCCGGCTGCTCGAAACCATGGGCTTCGAGATGACCGCCCTGGAAAGCCCGGCGGCGGCCCTGCGCATGGTCGGGGACGACGAAAACCGGTTCGACCTGGTGATCACCGACTACGACATGCCGGGCATGAGCGGGACCCAGATGGCCAAGGACCTCGCGGCCGTGGCGCCGAACCTGCCCATAATCCTCGTTTCCGGACGCGAAGACGCCGTTCATGCGGCGGCGGACTTGCCGAACATCCGCATGGTGGTTATCAAGCCCTATGACAAACAGGACCTGTCCAGGGCCATCAACGCGGCGCTGACCGGAGAACGACAAGGGGAGTAACGTGGCGGACATTCTGATCATAGACGACGACCTCGAGGTCTGCGAGACCATGGAAAGCCTGATCACCAGGCTGACCCACAGCTGCGCCTCGGCCCATACCCTGGACGCGGGGCACCGCATGATCCGGGAGGGGAACTACGACGTCATCTTCCTGGATGTGCGCCTGCCCGACGGCAACGGGCTGGACATACTGCCCGACATCATGGCCCTGCCCGACCCGCCCGAGGTCATCATCCTGACCGGCAAGGGCGACCCCGACGGCGCGGAGCTGGCCATCCGGGGCGGGGTCTGGGACTACCTGCTCAAGCCGTCCTCCATCCGCGAGATATCCCTGACCCTGGGGCGCGCGCTCAAGTACCACGAGGAGAAACGGGGCCGCGACGCGGACCGCAACCTGGACCTCAACGGCGTGGTCGGCGAGAGCCCGATCATCAAGGTCAGCTTCAACCTGCTTTCCCAGGCCGCGCGCTCGGACTCCAACGTGCTCATCACCGGCGAGACCGGCACCGGCAAGGAGCTGTTCGCCTCCACCATCCACGCCAACTCCAAGCGCAAGGAAGCCAAGTTCGTGGTCGTGGACTGCGCCGGGCTGACCGAATCCCTGCTGGAGTCCACCCTGTACGGCCACCGCAAGGGCGCGTTCACCGGGGCGCAGGCGGACCGCATCGGCCTGGTCAAACTGGCCGACGGCGGGACCCTGTTCCTCGACGAGGTGGGCGAGATGCCGCTCTCCATGCAGAAGGCCTTCCTGCGCGTCCTCCAGGAGCGGACCTTCCGGCCCGTGGGCGACACCCGCGAGCAGACCAGCAACTTCCGCCTGGTGGCCGCCACCAACCGCGACCTGGAGGAAATGGTCGAAAAGGGGACATTCCGCTCGGACCTGCTGTATCGACTCAAGACAATGCACATCCACCTGCCGCCCCTCAAGGACCGGCCCGAGGACATCCGCCCCCTGTGCATCTACCGGGTGCACCAGCTCTGCCGCCAATACGGCATGCCGCCCAAGTCCTTCGGCTCGGACTTCCACCCGGCACTGGAGAACTACGACTGGCCCGGCAACGTCCGTGAATTGTTCAACATCCTTGAACGCGCCGTGGTCACGGCGGGCAACGAGAAGACCCTCTACGCCATGCACCTGCCGCGCGAGCTGCGGGTCCAGGTGGCCAAGGCGCAGATCGAGCGCATGACCGGCGGCGCGCGCCAGCCCGAGCCGGAAGCGGCCCCCATCCCCGAGCCTGTCCGAAAAATCGGACAGGACATCTTCGAAGACATCTTCGAGCAGGAGCTGCCCACCCTGCGGGACTTCAAGTCCACTGCGGAAAAGGTCTACCTGGGCGAGCTGATCCGCCAGTGCGACGGGGATCTGCCCCGTATCCTGGAGGTTTCCAAGCTCTCCCGCTCACACTTCTACAGCCTGCTCAAGAAGTACGGCCTGACCCTCTAGGAGCGACCATGGCCGAATTCGATTCTTACTGCGCCTTCTGCGCCGCCCGGCCCGAAGACGACGTGGATCGCCTGTACCACGACACCCGGTACGGGTTCCCGGTCACGGACGACGACGAGCTGTTCGCCCTGCTGGTCCTCGAGATCAACCAGGCGGGCCTGAGCTGGCGGACGATCCTCAATAAAGAGAAGAACTTCCGCAAGGCGTACTCCGGCTTCCGGATCGAGGCCGTGGCCCGGTACGGCGAATCGGACAGGGCCCGGCTCCTGGCCGATGCGGGCATCATCCGCAACAGGCTCAAGGTCAACGCCGCCATCCACAACGCCAATGCGATCCTGGCCATCCAGGCATCGCACGGCTCCTTCAAGAACTGGCTCGACGCCCACCATCCCCTGAAAAAGGAGGACTGGGTCAAGCTGTTCAAAAAACACTTCAAGTTCGTGGGAGGTGAAATCGTGAACGAATTTCTCATGAGTTCCGGCTACCTGCGTGGGGCCCATGTGGAGTCCTGCCCGGTCCACGCCAAGGTCCTCCTGGCGGGCCCCGCCTGGGCCGCGAAAGAATAAGGCACCCCCCTCCGCCTCCCCACGGATCACCCGTTGCGCACCTGTCCGATTTTTAGGACTGGTCCGTTTTTCACCCTGATCCTCCACTTTCCTCCTCAACGCCCATGATTCGGGAGTTTTTCCCTCATGGTCGCGATCGGCCGTCCTGTTTTTCAGACTTGCGCCACCGGCCGGACCGGTGCGCGAAAATACCGCTGAAACGTAACAAGTCGTAAAACAAGGATATTTCAATATTCGCCAAGTTGGCACGGTTGTTGAGTAAGGATTATGTCCTCAATTGACCGGTCCGCCTGGCGGACGCCAAGTGAACAGACGACACCACAATAGGAGAATTACCGAATGTCCAAGATGAAAACGATGGATGGCAACACCGCCGCCGCCTGGGTGGCCTATGCCATGAGTGAGACCGCCGCCATCTACCCCATCACCCCCTCTTCCACCATGGGTGAGATCGCCGACGAATGGGCCGCTCAGGGCCGCAAGAATATTTTCGGGCAGACCCTCGAGGTCCGCCAGCTGCAGTCCGAGGCCGGAGCGGCCGGCGCTGTGCACGGCGGCCTCGCCGGCGGCGCGCTGACCACCACCTTCACCGCCTCCCAGGGGTTGCTGCTGATGATCCCGAACATGTACAAGATCGCGGGCGAACTGCTGCCCTGCGTCTTCCACGTCTCGGCGCGGGCCATCGCGGCCCACGCCCTGTCCATTTTCGGCGACCACCAGGACGTCATGGCCTGCCGCCAGACCGGCTTCGCCATGCTGGCCTCCGCGTCGGTCCAGGAAGTCATGGACCTCGCCCTGGTCTCCCACCTGGCCACCGTCGAGGCCTCCGTGCCCTTCGTCTCCTTCTTCGACGGCTTCCGCACCTCCCACGAGATCCAGAAGATCGAGGTCATCGACTACGAGGACATGAAGCCGCTGCTGAACACCGAGAAGGTCGCCGCCTTCCGCAAGCGCGCCATGAACCCGGAACACCCGGACGTTCGCGGCACCGCCCAGAACCCGGACATCTACTTCCAGGGCCGCGAGGCTTCCAACTCCTACTATGATGCCATCCCGGCCATCGTCGAGGAGTACATGGACAAAGTGTCCGCCCTGACCGGCCGCTCCTACAAGCCGTTCGACTACGTCGGCGCCGCCGACGCCGAGCGCGTGGTCATCGCCATGGGCTCCGCCTGCGAGACCCTGGAGGAAGTGGTCAACCACCTGGTCGCCGAAGGCGAGAAGGTCGGCCTGATCAAGGTCCGCCTGTACCGCCCGTTCTCGGCCAAGCATTTCCTGGCCGTGCTGCCCGAAACCGCCAAGGCCGTGTCCGTGCTCGACCGCACCAAAGAGCCCGGCGCGCTTGGCGACCCCCTGTTCCAGGATGTCTGCACCGTCTTCCTGGAAAAGGGCAACGGCCCCGTCGTCACCGCCGGCCGCTACGGCCTGGGCTCCAAGGAGTTCACTCCGGCCATGGCCAAGGCCGTGTACGACAACCTGGCTGCGTCCGCCCCCAAGACCCGCTTCACCGTGGGTATCGAGGACGACGTCACCCAAGCCTCCCTTGTCACGGCCGAGACCCTGGACACCACCCCTGAAGGCACCGTCCAGTGCAAGTTCTGGGGTCTCGGTTCGGACGGGACGGTCGGCGCCAACAAGCAGGCCATCAAGATCATCGGCGACAACACCGACATGTATGCGCAGGGCTACTTCGCTTACGACTCCAAGAAGTCCGGCGGCATCACCATCTCCCACCTGCGCTTCGGCCATTCCCCGATCCAGTCCACCTACCTGGTGGCGGCCGCCGATTACGTGGCCTGCCACAACCCCAGCTACGTGCACCTGTACGACGTGCTGGAGGGGATCAAGGACGGCGGCTCCTTCGTGCTGAACTGCGCCTGGACCGCCGAGCAGATGGAGCAGGAGCTGCCCGCTTCCATGCGCCGCACCATCGCCAGGAAAAAACTGAACTTCTACACCATTGACGCGGTCAAGATCGCCGGCGAAGTCGGCCTCGGCGGCCGCATCAACATGGTCATGCAGACCGCCTTCTTCAAGCTGGCCGACGTCATCCCGTTCGAGCAGGCCGTGGCCCTGCTCAAGGAAGGCATCGACAAGGCCTACGGCAAGAAGGGACCGAAGATCGTCGAGATGAACTGCGCCGCCGTGGACAAGGCTCCCGCCGCCCTGGTCAAGGTCGAGGTTCCGGCCTCCTGGGCCGAGCTGGCCGACGACGGTGCCGTCAATGCCGACGAGCCGGATTACGTCAAGAACGTCATGCGTCCGGTCCTGGCCCAGAAGGGCGACTCCCTGCCCGTCTCCGCCTTCTCCGTGGACGGCACCATGCCGCTTTCCACCTCCAGGTTCGAGAAGCGCGGCGTGGCCATCAACGTCCCCGAGTGGATCGTGGACAACTGCATCCAGTGCAACCAGTGCGCCTTCGTCTGCCCCCACTCCGCCCTGCGCCCGGTGCTGGCCGACGACGCCGAGATGCAGAACGCCCCGGCCGCCTTCGCCACCCAGGAAGCCAAGGGCAAGGACGTCAAGGGGCTGAAGTACCGCCTCCAGGTCAACACCCTGGACTGCCTGGGCTGCGGCAACTGCGCCGACATCTGCCCGGCCAAGGAAAAGGCGCTGGTCATGAAGCCCATCGCCACCCAGACCTCCGAGCAGGTCCCCAACTTCGACTTCTCCGAGACGGTCTCCTACAAGGACGCCTTCAAGCGCGAATCCGTCAAGGGCTCCCAGTTCAAGCAGTCGCTCATGGAATTCTCCGGCGCCTGCTCCGGCTGCGGCGAGACCCCCTACGTCAAGGTGCTGACCCAGCTGTTCGGCGAGCGCATGATCATCGCCAACGCCACGGGCTGCTCCTCCATCTGGGGCGCTTCCGCACCGTCCACCCCGTACTGCACCAACGCCGAGGGCTTCGGTCCTGCCTGGGGCAACTCCCTGTTCGAGGACGCGGCCGAGTTCGGCTTCGGCATCGAGATGGGCGTCAACAACCGCCGCAAGACCCTGGTCGCCAAGTGTGAAGAGGCCCTGTCCTCCGCCACCGGCGACGTCAAGGCCGCCCTCGAGGGCTGGCTCGCCGCCAAGGACGAGGCCGAAGGTTCCGCCGTTGCGGGCGCGACCCTGAAGTCCGCCCTGGAAGGCGCTTCCGATCCCCTGCTCCAGGAGATCGCCGCCGGTTCCGACCTGTTCACCAAGAAGTCCGTCTGGATCTTCGGCGGTGACGGCTGGGCCTACGACATCGGCTTCGGCGGCCTGGACCACGTCATCGCCTCCGGCAAGGACGTGAACATCCTGGTCATGGACACCGAGGTGTACTCCAACACCGGCGGTCAGTCCTCCAAGGCCACCCCGCTCGGCTCCATCGCCAAGTTCGCCGCCGCGGGCAAGGGCACCGGCAAGAAGGACCTGGGCCGCATCGCCATGACCTACGGCTACGTCTACGTGGCCTCCGTGGCCATGGGTGCGGACAAGCAGCAGATGATCAAGGCCTTCAAGGAGGCCGAGGCCTACAACGGCCCGTCCCTGATCATCTGCTACGCCCCGTGCATCAACCAGGGCATCAAGAAGGGCATGGGCAAGACCCAGCTCGAACAGAAGCTCGCCGTGGACTCCGGCTACTGGCCGCTGTACCGCTACAACCCCGAGCTCGCCGACGAGGGCAAGAACCCGTTCACCCTGGAGTCCAAGGCCCCCGACGGCTCCCTGCAGGAGTTCCTGTCCGGCGAAAACCGCTACGCCATGCTGGAGCGCTTCCATCCGGAACTCTCCAAGGCGTTCCGCGCCAAGATCGAAAAGGACTACGCCGATCGTTACGCCATCTACACCCACCTCGCCGAAGCCGATTATTCCAAGGCTGAAGCGGGTGCGCCCCAGGCGTGCGAAACCGGCGTGTCGGCCGAAGCACCGGGTTCCGGCGAACCCTGCGACGACGGCAGATAATCGTTAGAGGTAACGCGCGGGGCGGGGTTGTTGCGGAGGCTTCTGCCTGACCCGCCCCGCGCATAAAGTTCAACTGCGTGAGGATCGTCCTCACACCCATGGAGGTATGTTACATGTCTATTGAAGTGCTCGCCTTAGTCGCACTGCTGCCGATCCTGGTGGCTCTGGTGCTCATGGTCGGCCTGCGTTGGCCCGCCACCAAAGCCATGCCCCTGGCCTGGCTCACCGCCGCGGCCGGGGCCGTCCTGGTCTGGTCCCTGCCCGTGACCTACGTCGCGGCCCTCACCCTGCAGGGCTTCGTCACCGCCATCGGCATCCTGATCATCGTTTTCGGCGCAATCCTCATCCTGCGCACCCTGCAGCATTCCGGCGGCATGGAGACCATCCAGCACGGCATGCAGAACATCACGCCCGACCGCCGCATCCAGGCGATCATCATCGGCTACATGTTCGCCGCCTTCATCGAAGGCGCCGCCGGTTTCGGCACCCCCGCCGCGCTGGCCGCCCCGCTGCTGCTCTCCCTGGGCTTCCCGCCCCTGGCCGCAGCCATCATCTGTCTGGTCTTCAACTCTTTCCCGGTCACCTTCGGCGCGGTCGGCACCCCGGTCGTCCTGGGCCTCAAGTTCCTGGCCCCCGGTGTCGACGCCGCGGTCAAGGCCGGCATTCCCGGCCTGAACTTCGCCAACATGGGCGACTTCAACATGGTCGTCGGCCAGTGGGCCACCATCATGCACCTGGGCATGATCTTCATCCTGCCCATCTTCATGCTCGGCTTCATCACCCGCTACTTCGGTCCCGAGCGCAGCTGGAAGCCCGGCTTCGCCGCCTGGAAGTTCTGCCTGTTCGCCGCCGTGGCCTTCTCCGTGCCCTACCTGATCTTCGCCTGGAACGTCGGTCCCGAGTTCCCGTCCCTGATCGGTGGTCTGCTCGGCCTGGGCATCATCATCATCGGCGCCAAGAAGGGCTTCTGCATGCCCAAGACCACCTGGACCTTCGGTGATCCCGCCAAGTGGGACCCCGAGTGGACCGGCACCGTTTCCGCCGATTCCTCCGAGTTCAAGGCTCACATGAGCCAGTTCAAGGCCTGGCTGCCGTACATCCTGATCGGCGCCATCCTGGTCATCACCCGTATCCCCGAGCTGGGTCTGAAGGGCATCCTCGCCGCCCAGGCCATCAAGTTCTCCAACATCCTCGGCTACGAGTCCGTCGGCGCTTCCATCGCCTACTTGTACCTCCCCGGCACCATTCCGTTCACCCTGGTCGCCATCCTGACCGTGTTCATCCACGGCATGCCCGGCGACAAGGTCAAGCTCGCCTGGACCCAGGCCTTCAAGACCATGAAGAACCCCACCATCGCCCTGTTCGCGGCGGTGGCCCTGGTGTCCATCTTCCGCGGTTCCGGCATCGCCGACGTCGCGCTGAACCCGAACTCCTACCCGTCCATGCCGCTGGCCATGGCCAAGGCCGTCGCTGCCGTCACCGGCAACGCCTGGCCCATGTTCGCCTCCTTCGTGGGCGGTCTGGGCGCGTTCATCACCGGTTCCAACACCGTGTCCGACCTGCTCTTCGCCGAGTTCCAGTGGGGCGTCGCCTCGCAGCTCGAGCTGCCCCGCCAGATCATCGTGGCCGCTCAGGCCGTCGGCGGCGGCATGGGCAACATGATCTGCATCCACAACATCGTGGCTGCCTGCGCCGTTGTCGGCCTGTCCGGCATGGAAGGCGCGATCCTGAAGCGGACCGTCTGGCCCTTCCTGCTGTACGGCACCGTCGTCGGCATCGTGGCCACCCTGATGAGCTTCGTGTTCCTGCCCGGCCTGTTCTAAGCAATAGGGATTACAACGTGGAGGCGGGCCCCGCGGCCCGCCTCCCTTTGCAAAAGGAATCGAAGAAGGCTGTTCCAACTAGCCAGAAACAACCCACAAGCCCGGACGGAAGTCGGGGCATCTGATATTTTCAGGAGTCGAACATGACCAAAGAATCCATCATCAAAGAATTCGAGCGCGCAGCTGGCGCGGAAAACGTTATGACCAGCGAGACCGACCGCCACTCCTATTCCTACGACGCGGCTGTTCTCGATTCCGTCCTGCCTGCCCTGGTTGTCCGCCCGGAAACCAGCGAGGCCCTGGGCGCCGTCACCAAGCTGTGCAACGACAACGGCATGCCCCTGACCGTTCGCGGCGCCGGCACCAACCTGTCCGGCGGCACCATCCCCCATCCCGGCGGTGTGGTGGTCCTGACCAACGGCTTGAACCGCATCCTCGAAATCAACGAGGAAGACATGTACGCCATCGTCGAACCGGGCGTTGTCACCGCCCAGTTCGCCGCCGAAGTCGCCAAGCGCGGCCTGTTCTATCCGCCGGATCCGGGCTCCCAGGCCGTCTCCACCCTGGGCGGAAACGTGGCCGAGAACGCGGGCGGCCTGCGCGGCCTGAAGTACGGCGTGACCAAGGACTACGTCATGGGCGTGGACTTCTGGGACGTCAACGGCGAGCTGATCAAATCCGGCTCCCGCACCGTCAAGTGCGTCACCGGCTACAACCTGACCGGCCTGATGATCGCCTCCGAGGGCACCCTGGGCGTGTTCGACAAGATCACCCTGAAGCTCATCCCGCCCGTTGCCGCCGCCAAGTCCATGATGGCCATCTTCCCGTCCATGAAGGCCGCCTCCGAGACCGTTGCCGCGATCATCGCCAACAAGATCGTCCCGGCCACCCTGGAGATGATGGACAACTTCACCATCCGCACCGTCGAGAACTTCCGCGGCGCCGGGCTGCCGGTCGATGCCGCCGCCCTGCTGCTCATCGAGGTCGACGGCCATCCGGCCCAGGTGGCCGACGAGGCCGCCGTGGTCGAGCGCATCTGCAAGGAGAACGGGGCCACCGAGCTGAAGGTCGCCAAGGACGCCGCCGAGCGCGACGCCGTCTGGCAGGCCCGCCGCGACGCCCTGCCCGCGCTGGCCAAGCTGAAGCCCACCTGCGTGCTGGAAGACGCCACCGTGCCGCGCTCCAAGATTCCGGCCATGATTCAGGCCCTGGACGAGATCGCCAAGGAACTGAACCTGACCATCGGCACCTTCGGTCACGCCGGCGACGGCAACCTGCACCCCACCATCCTGACCGACAAGCGCGACAAGGCCGAGTGGGAACGCGTGGAAAAGGGCATCGACATGATCTTCGACCGCGCCCTGGCACTGGGCGGCACCCTGTCCGGCGAGCACGGCATCGGCATGGCCAAGTCCAAGTACCTGGCACAGGAGACCTCCAAGGCGACCATTGCCTACGCCCGCCGCATGAAGTCCGTCCTCGACCCCAAGGGCATCCTCAATCCCGATAAGATCATCGGCGCCGAGTAGGTGAAGTCATGGCAGATATTCATCAGCTCGCGACAATGTTCAAGGAACTGGACGACCTGCTGGTCGGGTGCATGCGCTGCGGCATGTGCCAGGCGGTCTGTCCGGTATTCAAGCAGTCCGGCCGAGAGGCGGACGTAACCCGCGGCAAACTCGCTCTGCTGGACGGCCTGGCCTCCGAGATGCTCACCGATCCGGAGGGCGTCAACGAGAAGCTCAACCGCTGCCTGCTCTGCGGCACCTGTCAGACCAACTGTCCGTCCGGCGTGTCCGTCATGGACATCTTCCTCAAGGCCCGCGCGATCATGACCGGCTACTTCGGCCTGTCTCCGGCCAAGAAGGCCATCTTCCGCGGCCTGCTGAAGAACCCCAAGCTGTTCAACGCCCTGACCGACATGGGCGCCAAGTTCCAGGGGATCTTCACCAAGAAGGTGGACGACATGCTGGGCTCCAGCTGCGCCCGCTTCAACGCGCCGGTCATCGGCGACCGCCACTTCAGCTCCCTGGCCTCCAAGCCGCTGCACAAGCGCGTGCCCGAGCTGGACACCCCGGCGGGCAAGTCCGGCCTGCGCGTGGCCCTCTACGTGGGCTGCGTGATCGACAAGATCTACCCCCAGGTGGGTGAGGCGATCCTCAAGGTCCTCAAGCACCACGGCGTCGGCGTCTACATGCCCAAGGGCCAGGCCTGCTGCGGCATCCCCGCCCTGTCCAGCGGCGACACCGACACCTTCGACACCCTGGTGGGCATGAACGTCGACATCTTCAAGGACGGCGAGTTCGACTACCTGGTCACCGGTTGCGCCACCTGCACCTCGACCATCAAGGAGCTGTGGCCGCACATGTACAAGGGCAACACGTCGCGGACCTACGACATCGGCGTGCTGCAACGGAAAACAATGGACATCAGTCAGTTCCTTGTGGATATTCTCAAGGTACAACCGCGCGAGATCGCGGGAGGCCGGGGCGTGACCTATCACGATCCCTGCCACCTGAAGAATTCCCTGGGAATCACCGCCCAACCCAGGACCCTGGTCAAGGCCGCCGGTTGCGACCTCAAGGAAATGGTTGACGCGGGTACCTGCTGCGGCTGCGGCGGCAGCTTCAACATCGCCCACTACGAACTGTCGAAGAAGATCGGCAGCCGCAAGGCGGACAACATCATCGCTTCCAAGGCCAAGGTGGCTGCCACCAGCTGCCCGGCCTGCATGCTCCAGATCACGGACATGCTCTCACAGAAGGGAGCCGACATGAACGTCAAGCACGTCATCGAGCTCTATGCCGACTCCCTAAACGGATAACAACGGCAAACAACAAGGAAAGAACAATGTCCAAGAACCTGTATGTGAGCGCCACCGAAGAGCGCAGCGGCAAGTCCGCCGTGGTCCTCGGCGTCATGCAGATGCTCACGAGGGAACTCCACAACGTCGCCATCTTCCGCCCCATCATCAACGATCCGGGCGAGGGGAACAAGGACCACGACATCGCGTTGATGATCGATCACTTCAAGCTGTCCATTCCCTACCGCGACACCTACGCCTACACCCTCAAGCAGACCCGCGAGCTGATCAACTCCGGCCAGCACGCCCTTGTACTCGAGAACATTCTCAAGAAGTACAAGATGCTGGAGGAAGAGTACGACTTCGTGCTCTGCGAGGGCACCGACTTCAAGGGCAAGGACCCGGCCTTTGAATTCGACCTCAACGCGGACATCGCCGCCAACATCGGCGCCCCCATGCTGGTGGTGACGTCCGGCCGCGACAAGGCTCCGGAGGAAGTGGTCAACATCACCCAGACCACCTTGGACACTTTGGCTGAAAAGGGCGTGGACTCCCTGGCCTGCGTGGTCAACCGCGCGCCCGAGGGCATGACCGAAGAGATGGTCGGCCACATCGAGCGCAAGGGCAGCCGGGAGCCCATGCCCGTTTACGTCATCCCCGAGGACGACACCCTGGGCAAACCGTCCATCAACGACGTCCGCCGCTGGCTCGGCGCCGACGTCCTCTACGGCCACTCCGGCCTGCAGTCCCTGGTGGACAACTACCTGGTGGCGGCCATGCAGATCGGCAACTTCCTGAGCTACATCGAGAAGGGCAGCCTGATCATCACCCCCGGCGACCGGTCCGACATCATCCTGTCGAGCCTCGCCTCCCGGCTGTCCAGCTCCTACCCGGACATCGCGGGCATCGTCCTGACCGGCGGTCTGGACGTGTCCACCAACGTGCACCGGCTCATCGAGGGCTGGACCGGCGTGCCCGTCCCGGTGCTGGCCTGCAAGGGCCACACCTACCAGACCGTGCAGCAGCTCAACTCGCTGTACGGGCGCATCCAGGCCGACGACTACCAGCGCATCGCCACCGCCCTCGGCGGTTTCGCGCAGCACGTGAACACCAACGAACTGCGCGACCGGGTGGTCGAGCAGCGGTCCACCAAGGTCACGCCCAAGATGTTCGAGTACGCACTGCTCGACAAGGCGTCCCGCGACCGCCAGCGCATCGTCCTGCCCGAAGGCACCGAGGAGCGCATCCTGCGCGCGGCCGACATCATCCTGCGGCGCGGCGCGGCGGACGTCATCCTGCTGGGCAACGAGCAGACCATCCGTACCAACGCCTCCACCTACGGCGTGGACATCTCCGGCGCGGAGATCATCGACCCGGTCAACTCCGACCTGCTCGACCCGTTCGCCGAGGACTACCTGGAACTGCGCAAGCACAAGGGCGTGATCGCCGAGATGGCCTGGGACCGCATGGCCGACCCCACCTACTTCGGGACCATGATGGTCCACAAGGGGTTCGCGGACGGCATGGTCTCCGGCTCCATCAACACCACGGCCCACACCATCCGCCCCGCCTTCGAGTTCGTGAAGACCAAGCCGGGCAGCTCCATCGTGTCCAGCGTGTTCCTCATGTGCCTCAAGGACCGCGTGCTGGTTTACGGCGACTGCGCCGTGAACCCCAACCCGAATTCCCAGCAACTGGCCGAAATCGCCCTGGGTTCCGCCGAGACCGCCAAGATCTTCGGCATCGAACCCCGCGTGGCCATGCTCAGCTACTCCACCGGCGCTTCCGGCAAGGGCGAGGACGTGGAGAAGGTCATCGAGGCCACCGCCATCGCCCGCAGGCTGGCCGAGGAGCGCGGCCTGGACATCCCCATCGAGGGACCGATCCAGTACGACGCGGCCGTGGACCCGGAAGTGGCCCAGGTCAAGATGCCGGACTCCAAGGTCGCCGGAAAGGCCACCGTGTTCATCTTCCCGGACCTGAACACCGGCAACAACACCTACAAGGCCGTGCAGCGCGCCGCCAACGCCGTGGCCATCGGCCCGGTTCTCCAGGGACTCAACAAGCCGGTCAACGACCTGTCCCGCGGCTGCCTTGTCCCCGATATTGTCAACACTGTCGCCATAACGGCCATCCAGGCCCAGGCGGAAAAAGGTAAGTAGATGAAAGTTCTCGTTATCAACTCCGGCAGCTCCTCCATCAAGTATCAGCTCATCGACATGGCCGACGAGTCCGTCATGGTCTCCGGCCTGGTGGAGCGCATCGGCGAAGAAATGGGCAGCCTGACCAGCAAGACCTTCCCCGGCACGGACAAGGAGGTCAAGACCGTCCTGGAGCAGCCCATCCCCACCCACGGCGTGGGCCTCGAAATGTCCATCGATCTCATCTGCAAGGGCGACAACGCCGTCTGCACCATGAACGAGATCGACGTGGTCGGCCACCGCGTGGTGGCCGGCGGGGAGAAGTTCAACGTCCCGGTGGTCATCACCGAAGACATGTGGCCCGACCTGACCGAGACCGAACGGCTGGCCCCCCTGCACAACCCCGCCAACCTCGGCGGAGCCCGGGACGCCACCAAGCTGTTCCCCGGCGTGCCCCAGGTCCTGGTCTTCGACACGGCCTTCCACCAGACCATGCCGCCCCACGCCTACATGTACGCCCTGCCCTACGAATATTACGAGCAGGATCACGTCCGCCGTTACGGCGCGCACGGCACCTCCCACAAATATGTGGCCAAGGAATGCGCCCGCCTCACCGGCAAGCCCGCGGAGGAGATGAACCTCATCACCATCCACATGGGCAACGGCGCCTCCATGTCGGCCGTCAAGAACGGCCTGTGCGTGGATACCTCCATGGGTCTGACCCCGCTCGAGGGGCTGGTCATGGGTACCCGCTCCGGCGACATCGATCCGGCCATCCACAACTACCTGGCCGTGAACCGGGGCATGGACATCGCCGCCATCGACAATGTTCTGAACAAGGAATCCGGCCTCAAGGGCTTGTGCGGCATGAACGACATGCGCGACATCCATGCGGCCATTGAAGAGGGCAACGAGCGCGCCCGCCTGGCGCTCGAGGTCCAGACCTACCGTACCCGCAAGTACATCGGCTCCTACATGGCCGTACTGGGCCGGGTGGACGCCATCGTCTTCACCGCCGGCATCGGCGAAAACGACGACATCGTCCGTCTGAAGTCGCTGGAGGGTCTCGAACCCTTCGGCATGAAGATCGACCCCGAGATCAACGCGGTCCGCTCCAAGCAGGCCCGCAAGATAAGCGCCGCCGACAGCACCGTCGACATCTGGGTCATCCCGACCAACGAGGAACTCGCCATCGCTCGTGAGGCAAAGGCGCTCGTCAGCTAACCCGACCCGTTGCGGAGGCCGCCAGGCCTTGGGTCAAACATACCTGGAGGAGGTAACATGGCTTCCAAGGAAGACCTGTACCAACAATTCGTGGAGAAGGCGCAGCTCGTCTCCGCAAAGGTAAGCAGCATCGCCAACGAGGACGATGCCCTGGAATACGTCATCAACCTGTGCGGTGAGAAGGAGGCGTGCCAGCTGCTCGCCAGCGGCTGCGAGGCCGACCTCTCGGACAAGGCCGAGGCCCTGTGCGACGCCAAGCAGAAAAAGGTCATCGCCGCCCCCGGGCTCAAGGCCGACCTGTACAAGAAGCTGTCGGCCCAGGCCAAGAAGGCCGGTTTCGACTGCATTGAAAGCGGCATGCGCGACCACCTGGCGGGCATCGACATCGGGTTCACCTTCGCCGAGTACGGCATCGCCGACACCGGCACCCTGATGCTCGACTGTCCCGGCGAGGAGCTGCGTTTGGCCACCATGGTCAGCGAGTTCCACGTCTGCGTCCTGCCCAAATCCAAGATCAAGGCGAACTCCTACGCCGTCGAGAAGATGATGCTCACCCGCATGAAGAAGACCCCGGACTACCTGGCCTTCATCACCGGCGCGAGCCGGACCGCCGACATCGAACGCGTCCTCGCGCTCGGCGTCCACGGCCCCCTTGAACTCCACATCCTGATCCTGGAGGACTAGCCATGCAGAAAGCTCACAACCTCAAAGAATACCGCGAGGAGCTGCGCGAGACGCTGGACAACGACTTCCTGCGGACCACGCTCGACAACTTCGCCATCGCCTACCGCGCCGGACGCGCCAATGCCTTCAAGGACATGGACGTCCGCGGCCTGATCAAGGAAATCGCCGACTCCAAGGACGCCGCGGCCCAGGACGCCGAAGCCCTGTACCAGGAGTTCAAGAAGAACGCCGAGGCGGCGGGCATCCACGTCCACTTCGCCAAGGACGGGGACGAGGCCAACCGGATCATCACCAAGATCGCCAAGGATGCGGACTGCAAGAAGATCGTCAAGTCCAAGTCCATGACCGCCGAAGAGACCCTGCTCAACCACGACCTGGAGGACGCGGGCCTCGAAGTGACCGAGACCGACCTGGGCGAATGGATTATCCAGATGCGCCATGAGGGCCCGTCCCACATGGTCATGCCCGCCATCCACCTGTCGCGCTACCAGGTCGGCGACCTGTTCTCCGAAGTCACCGGCACCAAGCAGGACACCGACATCGACAAGCTGGTCAAGGTCGCCCGCCGCGAGCTGCGCCAGAAGTACGTCGAGGCCGACATGGGCATCACCGGCGCCAACTTCGCCGTGGCCGAGACCGGCGGCATCGGCCTGGTCACCAACGAGGGCAACGCCCGCCTGGTGTCCACCCTGCCCCGCGTCCACGTCGCCCTGATGGGCATCGACAAGCTGCTGCCGACCCTGCACGACGCCCTGCGCATCATCAAGGTCCTGCCGCGCAACGCCACCGGCCAGCAGATCACCTCCTACGTGACCTGGATCACCGGCGCGAACGAGTGCCTGGCGGCCGAGGACGGCAAGAAGGAGATCCACTACGTGGTCCTGGACAACGGCCGGTCCGAGCTGATCAAGGACCCGCTCTTCTCCCAGGTCAACCGGTGCGTGCGCTGCGGCGCCTGCGCCAACGTCTGCCCGGTCTACCGGCTGGTGGGCGGCCACAAGATGGGCCACATCTACATCGGCGCCATCGGCCTGATCCTGACCTACTTCTTCCACGGCAAGGACAAGGCCAAAAACCTGGTTCAGAACTGCATCAACTGCGAGGCGTGCAAGGACGTCTGCGCGGGCGGCATCGACCTGCCGCGCCTGATCAAGGAGATCCACGCGCGCATCCAGGACGAGGACGGCCATCCGCTGCCCTCCATGCTGCTCGGCAAGGTCCTCAAGAACCGCAAGCTGTTCCACACCCTGCTGCGCACCGCCAAGTGGGGCCAGAAGCCCGTGGCCGAGAAGGACGGATTCATCCGCCACCTGCCCATGATCTTCTCCAAGGAGCACAGCTTCCGCGCCCTGCCGACCATCGCCGAGACCCCGTTCCGCGACTGGTGGCAGAAGAACCGCCCCGTGGTCGAGAACCCGAAATACCGCGTGGCCCTGTTCTCCGGCTGCGTGCAGGACTTCGTCTACCCCGAGCAGATGAAGGCCGCCGTGGACGTGTTCGCGGCCAACGACGTGGCCATGGAGTTCCCGGAGCAGCAGTCCTGCTGCGGCCTGCCCGTGCAGATGATGGGCGAGACCAAGGCGTCCCGCGACGTGGCCGCGCAGAACCTGCGCGCCTTCGAGCCGGAAGCCTACGACTACATCATCACCCTGTGCGCCTCCTGCGCCGCGCACCTCAAGCACAACTACCCGAAGCTGGTCATGGACAAGCCGTCCCTGAAGCTGAGGGCCGACGCCTTCGCGGCCAAGGTCATCGACTACTCCAGCTTCGTCAACGACGTGCTGAAAGTGAAGGCCGAGGGCTTTACGAAGAGCGGGGAAAAGGCTACCTATCACGCACCCTGCCACCTGTGCAGGGGGCTGGACGTGCACGAGGCCCCGCGTGAGCTCATCGAAAAGAGCGGCATGGAATACGTCGAGTGCGCCGAGGAAGAGGTCTGCTGCGGTTTCGGCGGCACCTTCTCCATGAAGTTCCCGGAACTCTCCGCCGAGCTGCTCAAGAAGAAGCTCGACAACGTGGAGTCCACCGGAGCGGGCGTCCTGCTGACGGACTGCCCCGGCTGCATCATGCAGCTGCGCGGCGGGCTCAAGAACAGGGGCTCCAAGGTCAAGGTGAAGCACATCGCCGAAGCCATGGCCTCCAACAGGAAATAAGCGGCACACGCCGTTATATTTGAGGCTCTCAGAAGGTAAGGACCGCAATCCACAGAAGCACCCACACCCTGCTTCCTCCTGAACGAACCGGCCTCAAAAAACAAGGCTCCCCGCCCATCCCACGGGTGGGGAGCCTCCCTTCATTCAGCACCATAGAGTCAACGCCATGTTCCAATCATTCCGGTTCCGTTTTCGGACCATCTTCATATTTTTCGCCGCAACCCTCGCCCTCTGCGCGCTGGCGGCCATCGTCTGCCTGTTCTTCCTCGACGATTCCGCAGCCGGGGCGACCGTCCTGGGCAGCGTGCTCCTGGCTTTCGCCCTGCTGGGCGGCGGGCTCCTCCTGGCCCTGGGCCGGGCCGCCGAGCGCTCTCAGGCGGCGCTCTCCGGGTTCACCGCCCACATGCTGGCCGAGGAGTACGGACAGGCCGACGGCCGCGCCCTGGTCGACGCCGCGCCCGGCCTGGGTGATCAGGTGGCCGAGCTGGCCGCGCAGTACAAGGAACGCCTCGGTTTCAGCCGATCGATCCTGTCCGGCCTGCCCATCCCCTGCTGCATCGTGGACCGGGACCAGCACATCACCTTTCTGAACCGCGAATGTCTGGACATGCTCGGCTCGAAAGAATCCCCCGAGACCTATCACGGCCGGATGATATCGCAGATCTTCTACAAGGACGACCGGCGCTCCAAGATCGCCGACTGCATGGAGCACGACACCAGGGCCATGAACGTGGAGGCGGTCTTCAAGCACGCCGACGGCAGCGACATCGACGTGCTCATCAGCCTCTTCCCCCTGCACGACGTGGAGGGACGGATCATCGGCGGCTGCTGCCTGTACATGAACACCACCCAGCTCAAGCGGCACGAGCGGGAAATCGTCGACCAGAACCGGCGCATCTCCACCGCGGCCGAGCAGGCAACCGCCATCTCTGACGAACTGGCCCAGGCGGCAGCCATTCTGAAGGACGTCGTGGCCAAGGCCCGGCTGGGATCGGAGGTGCAGAGCGGCCGGACAGCCGAAACCGCCACCGCCATGGCCCAGATGAACGCCACCGTGTCCGAGGTCGCCCGGTATGCCGTGGAAGCCGCCCGCGACGCTGAGGACGCCAGCGAAAGGGCCATCACGGGCGAGACCGTGGTCCGCCAGGTCATCACCGCCATCGAAGAGGTCTCCGGCCATGCCGCGGGCCTGAAGTTGTCCATGGAGCAGTTGGACGAGCGGGCGGAACAGGTCGGAGTGGTCCTCGGCGTCATCGAGGATATCGCGGATCAGACCAACCTGCTGGCCCTGAACGCGGCCATCGAGGCGGCCCGGGCGGGAGAGGCTGGACGCGGATTCGCCGTGGTCGCCGACGAGGTCCGCAAGCTGGCCGAGAAGACCATGCACGCCACCAGCGAAGTCCATTCCGTGGTCCGGGGCATCCAGGAAGTGGCCCGGCAGAACGTGCTGGCCACCCAGACCGCCGTTGGCTCCGTGAACCGGAGCACCGAATTGGCGGGCCACTCAGGGGAGGCGCTGGGCAACATCCTGTCCATCACGCGGGATACGGCGGAACAGGTCCGGTCCATAGCCACCGCCGCCGAAGAGCAGTCCGCCGCCAGCGAGCAGATCAATGCCGCCACCGCCGACGTGACCCGCCTGTGCGAAGAGACCGAGTCCCTCATGGAAGACGCCGCCAGGGCCATCGCCCGCGTGGAGAGCCTCGCGGCGAGCCTCGCCGAGACCATGGACGCCATGCACTAGCCCCAGGCCTGCGCCCGACAAGGAAAAGCCCCCCTGGCGAACCAGGGGGGCTTTTCCTTTCATATGCAGCTCGCAGCTACTTCACGGCGTCCTTCAGTTATATGTACCAAAAAACCGTCAAGTATGTATGTAAATACAAAATATGACTCATATATTCACCTTGACGTCAAAGCTTATATTACGAATAAGTTAAGTTTTATGCCAATTAATTCTCTTTAATTGCTCCAAACTTTACACTCAATAACGGCTCACTAACTGGCCATCTCTACCTACTCCTAAGACGTCAATAATAACACCTCTCCCAGCATAGTAAGGATAATCTGCGTAATTGGGTGTTTGTATGTGAAATACTGGGAGCGGCGGCGTGAAATTCATCAGGGTATCAGACCGTAGAAAGGATTCAAAAGGCGGTAATCCCCCGAAAACTAGTTGTTCTGGAAAGTAGAATTTTCCATTAACCAGATCGAAGGAGATTCTACATGAAGAAATCACGTTACAGCGACGCGCAGATTTTAAACATTTTGAAGCAGGCCGAGAGTGGCATTCCCGTGGCTCAGCTTTGCCGCGAGCACGGCATGAGCAGCGCCACGTTTTACAAATGGCGCTCCAAGTACGGCGGCATGGACGCCTCGCTCATGGCTCGCATGAAGGAGCTGGAGAAAGAGAATCAACTTCTCAAGCGCATGTATGCCGAGGAAAAGATGAAGGCCGAAGTCGTTGCCGAGGCGCTAGCAAAAAACTGGTAAGGCCGTCTCGCCGCCGCGAGATGGCCAAGAAAGCCGTGCAGCACAGCGCTCTGAACATCCGTCAGGCGTGTGAGGCGTTCAGCATCAGTCAGACGTGCTATCGCTACGAGCCGAAGCTTTCGGCTGAGAATGAACGTGTTGCCGATTGGCTACTGCGTTTGACGCATAATCAGCGTAACTGGGGTTTCGGGCTGTGCTTTTTATACCTACGCAATGTCAAAGGCTTTGGCTGGAATCATAAACGCGTTTACCGGATTTATTGCGAGCTGGAGCTTAACATGCGGATCAAGCCCAAGCGACGTATCGTGCGCGAAAAGCCGGAGCCGCTTGCGCAACCGGAAGCTATCAACCAGGTCTGGTCCATGGATTTCATGCACCACCAGTTACGAAATGGCCGCAATTATCGCCTGTTCAACGTGATTGACGATTTCAACCGTGAAGGGCTGACCATTGAGGCCGATTTTTCGTTGCCCTCGGAGCGGGTTATCCGCTCGTTGGAGCAGATAATGGAGTGGCGTGGTACCCCGGAAGTGATTCGTTGCGACAACGGCCCTGAATACGTCAGCCACCGACTCCAGGGCTGGGCCAAGCGAAAGGGAATCCGGCTTGAGTACATCCAGCCCGGGAAGCCGCAGCAGAATGCGTACGTTGAACGGTACAACCGAACCGTGAGATATGACTGGCTCAGCCAGTACCTGTTTGAAACCATAGATGAGGTCCAGGAATTTGCCACAAGGTGGCTTTGGACCTACAACAACGAACGGCCGCACTCTGCCCTTGGGGGGTACCCCCAAGGGCAAGGCTGGGCGAGGCAGCATAGGCTCTACTTTTCAGGCCCCCTAGAAATGGGGGGATTACCAGGCTACCACCGCTGTTATGCGCTTTTTGAATGTCCGGCCTGCAAGGAAATTGTTGAAAAAAGAATCGGACATGGAAAAAAACAAGTGACTTGTGGGTGCGGAAAAGGACCGCGTCAATCTCATGGTGCAACGAAGGGCAGCAAAAGAACTCCAAACTATTCTATTTGGCACTCTATGAAGCAACGCTGTTATTGCCCAACCAATAAATCTTATAAGCGATATGGAGGAAGGGGAATATACGTTTGCGAAGAATGGCGACACGACTATTTAGCATTTAAAGCATGGTCTGAACGAAATGGTTATCGAGAGGGACTCAGCCTAGACCGCATAAACAACAATGGTTCATATTCACCTGATAATTGCCGTTGGGTCCCACGAAGCCTGAATGCAGCCAAACGATTTCGAGACTCTCGCCTTGGAGAACATGTCGGTGCATCTGAAAGTGTTCTTTTCCTTTGTGAAATGCTTGATCATATTGAAAACACTGGTTGCGGAACAGAATTCGCTGGTTACTTACTCAAAATTTATGGCTCCATACTGCCGAACATCCCCTCCCCTAAACGCAAAATCATTCAGGCCTTCATCAGACACGCTCACCAATTACAACTCCCAGCAGTTACTACAATGCAACAATAAAGGCCGAGTTCCAATTAGAATCTCGGCCTTTAATTGAACCTCATATAAGATTACATCATACTCTTCATCTGCATCATGGTCTTTTCCATCTTCATGATGCTGTCTTCCATCATGGGAATTCCGGCATCGGGGTCTTTTTTGGTCTTGCCCATGCCCTTCATCAGCATCATCATTTCCTTGTCCATCTGCTCCATGGAGCCCTGCATACCCTTGTCGCCCTTTTCCTTGGCGTGGCCTTTAGCGGCTTCCATGCCGTGATGCATGTCGGTCATGTGCATGTTCATGGTGCCCATAGCCTTTTTACGCATGCCGGCATCTTTCATCATCTCTACATCTTTCTTCATCATGGCGAGATTGTCTTCCATCACTTGCATACTGTCGTGCATGGTCATAGCTTTGTCATCCGCTTTCTTATCACCATGGGGCATGTCCTTCATTGCAAAAGCAAAGCCCGATATGAGCAGTGTCATAGCCAGAGCAACTACGATAGTTGAGAATTTTTTCATAATCTGTCTCCTGTTATTAGGTTGTTGTTTCGTTCTTCCGCCATGGGAAAATATATCTGCGTGGTCGACACTGACTTACCTTGTTAAACTTCATCTCCTCAACCAGGCAGTACAATGTTGGAACGAGAAACACTGTCAGGATAGCAATGGTCATTCCTCCGAACGAAGGGATGGCCATGGGAACCATGATATCAGCCCCACGTCCGGTTGAGGTCAACACTGGGATGAGCGCGAGGATTGTCGTGGCCGAGGTCATCAGTGCTGGGCGAATACGCCGCTTTGCACCTTCCAATATTGCCTCTCGGATCGCTGGCACACTGCTCATGTCCCTGTTGTCCCGGCTTTCATCGAGGTA
Source organism: Pseudodesulfovibrio indicus (assembly GCF_001563225.1). Lineage (NCBI taxonomy): Bacteria > Pseudomonadati > Thermodesulfobacteriota > Desulfovibrionia > Desulfovibrionales > Desulfovibrionaceae > Pseudodesulfovibrio > Pseudodesulfovibrio indicus. Next base: position 2,060,267 of record NZ_CP014206.1, on the reverse strand, counting down.
GGTAGCCATGATGACGCCATCATCAGACGCAATGCCGAAGAGAGCCAGGAAACCGACCCATATCGCAACGCTCAGGTTGATAGGGTGGACCTGGAACAGGTCGCGCATATGCGTACCGAGGACGCTGAAGTTCAGGAACCAATCCTGCCCATAGAGCCAGACCATCAGGAAGCCACCAGACCAGGCCACAAGGATGCCTGAGAAGACCATCAGTGTCGTGGCGACGGACTTGAATTGCAGGTACAGGATGAGAACAATGACAAGCAGTGCCAGGGGCAGAATGATTGCCAGCTTCTTCTGTGCCCGCACTTGGTTCTCATAGTTGCCTGCAAATTCGTATGTCACTCCATTGGGAATTTCGAGCTCTCCGGCAGCGACTCTGCTCTCTATGTACTGGCGGGTGCTTTCAACGACATCGACTTCTGCAAATCCAGGCTTCTTGTCGAAAAGGACATATCCGATGAGAAATGTATCCTCGCTCTTGATGACCTGCGGCCCCCGGATGTATCGCATGTCTGTCAATTGCTGCAGCGGAATCTGTTCGCCGGAGGGTGCTGAAACAAGGATGTTGTCCAATGCTTCGATACTGTCGCGAAGCTCGCGCATGTAGCGGACACGCATGGGATATCTTTCACGTCCTTCAATCGTGGTGGACAGCATCTTGCCGCCAACGGCTACTTCTATGACGTCCTGCACCTTCTGAAGCCTGATGCCATGCTGGGCAATCGCTTCACGATCGATGACAATTTCAAGGTATGGCTTGCCAACAATACGGTCCGCGACAACGGCAGCAGGCTCAATGGAGGGAACCTCCTTGAGCAACTTTTCAAGCTTCATGCCAAAGGATTCGATGGTTGGCAGGTCAGGTCCTTTCACTTTGATGCCCATAGGTGCCCGCATGCCAGATTGAAGCATAACAATGCGGGCTGCGATAGGCTGCAACTTGGGAGCGGAGGTAACACCTGGCAGAGAGGCTGCCTTGGCAATGTCATCCCATATGTCATTGGGGCTGGTGATACCCTTCCAGGCAGCTCTTCCGGGGTTCAGGTCCGGATCAAGTGGGCTTCTCCATTGTCTGAATGGCTTGCCTTCCACATCAGGAATGAGCTTCCCCTCATCGTCGCGGGGATAGTATCCCTGCACGATATATGAGAGGCCATCTCTGGCGGGCAAAAGGCTTCCCTCAGCCGAACGGAAAAAGTCCTTCTGATTTTCATCAAAACGGAACCGCAACCGGTTGCCGGATTCTCCGACAAGGTATTCAGACTTGTAGTTGATGACGGTTTCAATCATCGAAACAGGAGCGGGATCGAGTGGCGTTTCTGCACGGCCCAGTTTGCCAACAGCACTCTCGACTTCGGGAATGGCCACAATGGACATGTCCTGCTTTGACAACACGTCCTGCACTTCTCCGATGGAAGCATGTGGCATTGTTGTCGGCATGTAGAGGAATGAACCTTCATCAAGCGGTGGCATGAATTCCTTGCCAAGACCGGGGAACGCATGAATCACGGCTGCAACCGGTGGAGCACCACGGATGGAATCTGGCAGCCATGCCGTCATCGTATTGCCACCAAGCCAGATAAGTCCCCCGAAAAGGACCAGAGTGACAGGCATCCCCATAAAGGCGGCCTTGTGGTTAAGAACCCATCGCAGCATGGTCGGGTAGCCCCGTTGGAACAGTTGAAAAAACGCCATCAACCCGCCGATAAGGCTGGCAACGAAAATGACATTCAGGGAATCTCCCTTTTCTGGGCCCAGGGGGAGCCAGTGCGTTGCGAGGACGATGAGCACCAGTGAAACGACACCAAAGTTCACGGCTCTGCTAAAGAGCACGTTGATTCTCGGATGCAGAGCATCGGTAAACATGCGGTGAATGCCGGGTATCAACATGAAAACCCCAATCCACCACTTGACGAAAAACGCGATCCCAAGCCCTGCCAGGATATAGCAGCAGCCAACAATCAGGTTTGCCCGACGATTGGGGCAATCCAGATCCTCACGCTTGTAGATGATGTGTGCAATGGCGGGGAGCACCGTCAAAGCCACGATGATCGAGGCGACAAGGGCAAATGTCTTGGTGTAGGCCAAAGGCTTGAAGAGCTTGCCTTCCGGGCCTTCCATGGCAAAGACGGGCAGGAAGCTGACGATGGTCGTCGCCACAGCAGTCATGATGGCACTGCCGACTTCCGAGGCCCCTGCGAAAATCAACTTCAACCGACTTTCAGAGGCTTCAGACTGTTCAAACTTATGGAGGATGTTTTCACAGATAATGATGCCCATATCGACCATGGTACCGATGGCAATGGCGATACCGGACAGGGCGACAATGTTTGCGTCAACACGGAACACCTTCATGCCGATAAAGCACATCATGACGGCCATGGGCAGCAGTGAAGAGATCAGCAGCGAACTCTTCAGATGCATCACGGCAAGGAGGACCACGATGACGGTGATCAGAATTTCCTCAGTCAACGCAGTGTTCAGGGTGCCGAGAGTCTCGTTGATGAGACCGGAACGGTCATAGAATGGAACGATCGTCACCTTGCTCACGGTGCCGTCAGGCAGCACCTTGCTCGGCAATCCTGGCGAGATTTCCTTTATCTTTTCCTTGACGTTCTTGATGCCCTGCAAGGGGTTTTCGCCATAGCGGGCAACCACCACGCCGCCAACGGCTTCACTGCCGCCCTTATCAAGAACGCCCCTGCGTAAAGCGGGGCCGAGGGTGACCTTGGCAACGTCCTGAACGCGGATGGGAACGTTGTTGACCACCTTGATGACCGACAGCTCGATGTCGCTCAGCTCCTTGACAAAGCCGATGCCGCGAATGAGATATTCAACGCTGTTGATTTCAATGGTGCGCGCGCCAACATCAAGGTTGGACATGCGCACGGCAGAGAAAACATCTTCCAGCGTGACGCCTGTTGTTCTCAACGCATCGGGATCAACATCAATCTGATATTCCTTGACAAATCCACCGACCGATGCCGTTTCACTGACGCCGTCCGCAGCAAGAAGCGCGTAGCGGACGTACCAGTCCTGTATACTGCGTAATTCGTCGGGGTCCCAGCCGCCAACTGGCTTGCCGTTCTCGTCATGGCCTTCGAGGGTATACCAGAAGACCTGGCCCAAAGCCGTCGCATCAGGCCCCAAAGTGGGCTTGATCCCTTGCGGCAGTGTGCCGGGAGGTAGGCTGCTCACCTTTTCCAGAAGGCGTGAACGGGACCAGTAGAATTCAACATCTTCATTAAAAATCACGTAAATGGTCGAGAAACCGAACATTGAATAACTACGGACTGTCTTAACGCCGGGAATTCCAAGCAAAGCAACCGTGAGAGGATAGGTAACCTGATCTTCCATATCCTGGGGAGATCGGCCCATCCATTGGGTAAAGACAATCTGCTGATTTTCGCCGATGTCAGGGATGGCGTCCACCGGAACGGGATCGCGGGGAAGGCCCACCTGCCAGTCGAACGGGGCGACGACCAATCCCCACCCCATGAGCATACCCATGATTAGGAAGACGATCAGCTTATTCGTCAAGCAAAAGAGGATGAGCTTCTCAGTAGGCGACTTCGGTTCTATCGGGGTATGGTGTTCGGTATCCATGTGCGTATACCCCGCCTACTGCTTGAGCTGTTGGTTTGTTTCGCCACAGGTGGGCATTGCGCCACCCATGTATGGATTGCGAACGTTCTCATCACGCTGCACCCAGGTGGCTCCTTCGTAATCAAACGCCATGGGGCAGAATATTTCATACAGAGGACCATTTGTATCAACCCCAAGCTTGAGTATGGCTTCGGCCAATCCGACAGAGACAGGCTCAAATCCTGTGCGCACACCGACGATATCCTCGGCTTCACGAATTGCCGCAATGCCGTCATTCATCTTCTTCAAAGCGGGCATCCAAACATTATGAGCAGGACCATTGAGTCCATCCATCTTCACTTGCTGCAACGCTCCTGCGACCTTGTCAGCAGCAGACTTCGCAGCCTGCATATCGTCGGCAGCCAGGGCTTCAGCCAGCGGTTCATAGCGTGCAAATACATGCCCCAGTTGTTGCTTGAAGGCATCCGGTGCCACTATTTCTGCCTCTGGTTGATCCAACTTGAATGCAGTCCTGAAGTCGGCGTAATGCCCACGCATTTCAGCAAAAACCTCGTCCAGTCTCTTCTTGTCTGGAACTTCTGCGCCAATGATCGCATCATTGCCCAAAAGCATGGAGTACTCCCGCCACTTGAGGGCAGACTTGCCCGCAAGCGCAGCTCCGTCGATAAGGCGTAATTCCTTGTTAAATTGTCCAAAAGCCAGATGTGTCTTGGCGAGGTCGGCCGCCTCCACTGCGGCTGCCAGACTCTTGAACGTGGTGTCTATCAATCGCGCCTTTGAGGCAAAAAGCATGGGCAGTTCTTCGTCTACGGCACCCGTACTGCTTGCAGGATTCATCATGCTGGGCTTGGCGATAATCTGCACCGCACTGTCGATCTTGAAATTGCCCTTGGTGACGACCATCTCGCCCTCTTCAAGGCCATGCCGGACAATGTAGTAATTGTTGGCCTTGGCACCGAGCAGGATTTCACGCCCTTCATACTTTCCAGGGTTGTCAGGATCGGCCACGTATACGATTGCACGCTTGCCCGTCAGAAGCGGAGCAGACGCAGGGATGACCAGAGGAGGCTCGGAAGCCTTCACCCCCTTGCTCCCCTTTTGCTGGGTGGCACGGACGAGCATTCCCGGCTTGAGACTGCCATCCTTGTTCGGGACTTCAAGACGCACGCCAACCGTGCGTGTCTTCTCAGTCACGATGGGGTCAATATAGACTACCTTGCCCTTGAAATTCTTTCCAGAGTATGCCTCTGTCTGGAACTCGACCATCTGTCCGATAGCAATCCATGGGAGGTCTGATTCATACGCTTCAAGCATGACCCACAGGGTCGAAAGATCAGCGATGGAATATATGGGTGCGCCGGTCTTGACGTACTGCCCTTCGTTGACATCCTTGGTCAGGACAACGCCACCTTGGGGAGCGTACAGAGTGATATGCTCCGTCGCCTTGCCTTCGCGGATGACCTTGTCTATCTGGCTTTTGGTCAGGCCGAGGAGTCGCAGCTTTTCCTGAGCGGCATCGGCCATGCGGGATGCGGTATTCCTGACCAGGGCGAGCTTGCTGTCCTTGAGATCGCGCAGCGCCTTGTGGGCTTCGATCAACTCGGCCTGGGCAGTCAGTAATTCCGGGCTGTAGATCGAGACCATGGCCTGGCCCCTCTTGACCACACTCCCGGTATAATCGATGTACATCTTGTCAACGCGCCCCCCTGCCCAGGCAGTGATGTTGCGCACTCGTGTCTCGTCGTAATCCACCTTGCCGACCATGCGGGTCTCGACATTGACGTCAAGCCGTTGAACTGGCTCGGTCATGATTCCAGCCAACCGTTGGGCGTCTTCGGAGAGCTCAATTTCACGCATGCTTGTGGCTCCCGAATCATCCTTCCGCTCCAGGGGGATCAATTCCATGAAGCAGATTGGGCAATTGCCTGGCTCGGGAAGCTGGATCTGCGGGTGCATCGAGCACGTCCAGATGATCTCGCCCGCTTTGGTCGTGGTGGCTTCAAGGCCGTGTTCTGCGTGCTCATCCAAAACGGTTTGGGCAGGCGGTGCTCCGGAATCTTTGACGATATACCCAACAGAGAATGCCACGATGCTGATCACGACAATGATGGCTGCCAGTTTGGTGTTCTTCATTATACTCATGGCTCCCTCTGTTCGTTGCTCTTACTGCTTTTTGATAGGCTTAAATATCACTCAGAAATCTTATACTGGTGCGTCTTCCAGGATGACGCCATTTTCACGCATTTGTTCCATGAAATTGTCCGGCGTTTTCTTGAAATCTGACGGGCACGATGGACAACAAAAATAGATACGTTTGCTTTGGTAGTCCGTGAAGAGTTTACGATCGATCTCAAACCCCATGACAGGACACTTCTCCTGATTTCCACGGGCGGCAAGCGCATCTGTGCTGCCAATAACGACAGCTATCGTCATGAGCATGAGTATGATTGCCGTCCCAAGCGAGTTCATTATTTCCATTCCCTTACTGTTCCTTCTTCAAGAGCGAGCCGTGGAATTCACAGGGCAATTCCCGACCGACCAGCGTTTCAATCTCAGCGAGCTTTTGGGCCTGATCAGTCAGGGCGCGGTAGTAAGCGAGTTGGAGTTCCAGCAACGTTTTCTCCGCGTCGATCAAATCAAGCGATGTACCTGCGCCGGTCATGAAGGCTTCCATGGTCACGCCAAGAGACTGTTCCGCCTTGGGGACGAGGGTGTCGCGGTACAAATTGATCTTCCTGCCAGCGTCCCGGTACTTGTAGAGAGCCAATTCCAAATCAGCCCTCAGTTGCTGCTCAAGACCGACACGGCTTCGCTTGGCAGCTATTATTTTTGCCTGACTCTCATCCACGGCAGCCCCGCGAGACTCGAGCCATATGGGTATATTGAAAGACATGGACGTCATGACCGGGTTCTGCCCATCACCAATGACGCCAGGATTCCTGGCATCGTCAACTTCGGTTACATCAACGCCAAAAGTGAAATCTGGGTAGTAATTTCTTTCAGCCAGACCCTTCCCAGCCTCTTCCTTCTTCACCACAGTTTCCCAGTAGGCCAACTTGGGGTTGTATTCCTGCAATTCAGCAAAAAGAGCTTCGTCGGAGTCCGTCATGAACATTATGGGGATAGATGCCGGGAATTCAATCCCTGTCCCACGAGGGCGATCAAGCAGTGCGTTAAGCTTTGCTGCCAAAGGGTGCTTCAAGTCGATCAGGGAATTGAGCTTATCTTCAAGCTTTCCAAGCTCAACCTGTGGTCTGATGATATCGGCATGCTTTGCAGAGCCTGTGGTGTAACGGGCAGTGGCGATCTTCTCCAAGTACTTCATCAGTTCGATGTTTTCCTTGGTGATGTCGATGGCACGGGCAAGGTAGGCATATTCATAATAGACATTCTTCACTTGATAGAAGGTCGACAATTTCAAGCTATCCAGTTGAGCCTTGACCCCATCTGCCTGACGCAGTGCCATTTGCTCCTTGTACCCAAGCTTGCCAAAGAACGGCAGAGATTGGGACAGACCGTACTTGTAGCGGGCTGGGCCACCACGAGTTTCAAGCGGTGTAGTGTAATAGCCGAAGTTGAACTTCGGATCAGGAAGGACATCCGCTCTCGCAGAGTTCTTGAGAGCTGCCTGCCACTTCTGGAAAGCGGCACGAAGTTCATTGTTATTTTCCGCAGCCTGCACCAGAAATGACCTGAGGTCGCTCAGCTCGGCCCTGTCGCCCAGATAGCTACCGGGAGCGGGCACTTGTTCGGCATCAACGGCATCGGCTGCGGCTGCAGGCAGAGCAGCCACCATTAATAACGTTGCCATCGTACAACTATATAATATTTTTACTAACGCCTTCATCATGTCCCCGTTTGGTTTCTCTGTTATTTCCAAACATCATGCCAAAAACTTTTTTCATCGTCTATCATTGGATGTTACGCTCATTTATAATACAAATCCAGACTATTTAGATCAGGATTAGTGTATAGATTTTCATCAACAAACAACGTAAATGTACAAAAAATGGTCACTTACCGTTATAACATGAATACCCAATGTTGCACAAATTTTGATATTAAAACCATTATTTGTCATAGAGCTTCATGAAATTGAAAAAAACTAAATCGCCACGCATAGCAACTAGTGGTAAACAACTATATCCGATAAGACATTCTCGGAGCTTGGAGGCTTCATGGGTATTCGATACAAACTACTAATTCTCTTACTCCTTATATCTCTTGCGCCACTATTTGTTGTTGGTGCCGGAGTACAGAAAGACTTAACCCATTTGGGTGAAGGACTAGCCTTACGTAGCTCGAACACATTAATACACAAAGCGAGCAATGGGCTTAAACGAATAGTTGTAGACCATGCGCGTGTGCTTCGTCGTGAGAAGCAACTTCTGGAATCAAACACACTTTTTCTCGCTTCAAAAATTGAAGGAGTGCTTTACGGACACGCGCACTCAATGCCCGGGATGAAATACATCCCACCAGCAGATCAAATTTCGGAAGCAACGAAAGATTATTTTTCCTTACGCATGGGGGGATGGCAGGATTTTAAAATTGATTTTAATAATGTTACAACATTGGGAACCGATGGGAGGCCTACAGAACTCCCCTCATCCTCAACGAGCGCTATGCTTCTCCCACTTCTGGGGCAGGTCAAATTTGAATATCCCAAACTGGCTCTCTGGATAGAAGTTCGACTCCCTGGCGGAGAAAAGCTTGTATATCCAAGACGCGAAGCCACAATGCGAATGGGTATGCACATGTCAAGAAGCGCCCAAAAGCCTTCAACCCCAATAAATGAACTTACATGGTCTTTGCCAGAAACAGACCAACAAACCGGTCGGATTGTATTCCGCGTCACTGCCCCAATAAGAGATGTCAAAGGCAAGCTCCAGGGCGACGTTTCTATTATTATTCCAGTCGGCTCCCTGCTCCACAAAAGCAAACACGTGGATATGTTTTCAAAAAATGCGATTTCAATACTCGTAAGTCCTGATGTTGACCCTACAACCAATGAAAGTCGATTGAAGGTTATTGCTCAAGAAAACACCCAGAAATCTATGCACGATTATTGGCTGGCTCCAGAAAAAGATGCATGGATCACATCTCCTGATGCGGAGCAGTATAGTGCCATGATGCAATCTATGGATGCATCATCCCTTAATGTTACTGGAATGCCCTATGGAAACATGGATGCACTTTGGGCATATGCGCCAGTCGATCAAGCCGGAGTCTTCTTGCTGTTGATTATTCCGAAAACCGACATCGTCAAGGAGGCTCAGTCATCCAAGGAATTCATTCTTAATCAAGTTGATAACCACAACACGAAAATGGGGTTCATCGTGTTGGCTGTTGCGATCTTCGTTTTGGGACTGGCTTTCTTCCTATCAAGATTATTTACCCGTAATATTTCAGAACTGGCCACTACTGTCCGAAAAGTTGCCAAAGGAGATTTTTCTGCTCGGGCAGTCCTTCATGGGAAAGATGAAATAGGCCAATTAGGCGAAGCTATCAATCAGATGATTCCTGAGCTCGAAGAGAGGGTCAATATAAAGAATTCCTTAGAAGTCGCGCAGGAAGTCCAGCAAAGTTTGCTCCCTATTGATGCACCAACTTTTTTGGGAGCAGATATAGCAGCAGTGAGTAAATACTGCGATGAAACCGGTGGAGATTATTACGGATTTATCCCCCGCGATACAGTTGACGGAAAAAGCCTTGTCGTGGCCGTAGGCGATGTCAGCGGCCATGGCATACCAGCCGCGTTGATGATGGCGTCAGCAAGAGCTTATCTTCGCTCCAATGTCGGCGGAGGTGGCCGTTTAGACGCAGTCACAGAACATGTGAATGAACTCATTTGTGATGATGTTGATCAATCTGGACGATTTATGACTCTCTTTTTGCTGGAATTGACCGAAACCAATACAATTCGTTGGATTCGAGCTGGTCATGATCCTGCTATGGTATACGACCCCTCAAAAGATAGCTTCACAGAACTAGCTGGTGAAGGTCTACCTCTCGGTGTTACTAAAGACGCAAGATTTGAACTAAACGAACACCATGATTTACCGCCGAGCGTCATTATTATCATTGGAACGGATGGAATATGGGAGATGCACTCGCAGAATGGTGAAATGTTTGGGAAAGATAGGCTTAAGAATTTAATACGAGCAACACGTGCCGAATCTTCAGATGTGATCATTCAGACCTTAATAAAAGAACTAGACACATTCCAAGGTGAAGCTGAGCAGGATGATGACATTACCATCGCGATCATAAAGACTCCCACCGCATGATATGATGAATCAAAAAAGATAACCGATTTTGCCATCTTAAAATTATACAGGCACTGCTCTTTGCCTGTATAATTTTTAATCACACCAGAGTAAACTTCAGGGGATACATCACAACTTTTTTCCAAATAAATATTGATATCTAGTTGGAACAAAAGGACATACAAGCCTGATAATCTTTGTTGGCACGCCGTTTGCCTAAACCATGGAAACAAACACGTCGAAACAATCGACAAACCATGGAGAAATTATGCAACAGATAGGCAAAACAAAAGTTGTCGCAATTATGGCCGTTATGATGATATCCTTGATAGCAGTCTCACCTTCTCAGGCTATGATGGGCGGTGGCGGCAGTTCTTCCGGTGGTTCTATGGGAGGAGGAAATTCCTCTAGCGGAATGATGGGAAGTATGGGGAACATGATGGGAGATATCTTTGGTGGTAATTCCAACCGAGGATCTCAAAATAATGATCAATACGGAGATAAACCCGAAGTTGTCTCTTCTCAGATGCAAGCCGAAACAATGGTCCGTGAGAATATCGCACGCAATCCCAATGTAAAAACAGGGGCAGTATTGAACGTGAAAATGACTTCACCGTTGATATCCTGACCAAGGACGGGGCTGTAATAGATCAAATGATCGTAGACAAAAAAAGCGGCAATATTAGTTCAATTTACAGATAAAATAAAAAAACTGATTGTCCCCACTGAAAACTGAAGCAAGGAGTAAGCCGTGAGTAATATCCGCAAAGAAGGCCTAAAAAAGTACGTGCTTTTATTAAGCATTGTCGCAATTTCAATCCTTCATTTCAGCGGCCTCCATGGAAGCATTGGATTGCATGGAATCCACAGGGAGCTTTTCTTCATACCGATCCTTCTTGCTTCATTCTGGTTCGGACTTAAGCCTGGGGTAGTAGTTTCAATAGTGGTGTCTGCAATATTCATTGCTGGGATCTATGTGGATGGTTCACATATGCCTGCAGCACTCACGATTGCCCAAATTGCAATCTTCATCTTCGTAGCCTGTATGCTCGGCTGGCTTTCCGATCACCAGCGCAGAAAGAACGAAGAACTTGTCGAAGCAGAAAAGCTCAGCATTCTTGGGCAAACCGCAGGTGTTCTCAGCTGGGAAATCAAGGACAGCGTGAGGGCCATCAAGAATCTCTTCGAGAGGGGCAATGGCCTTACGGAGTCACAACTGAACAAGGATTTCACGGACGAGCTCGACGCTGTTGATGCTTTAGCCCAATCAATGACAGAGTACGTAGCCAAGGAAAGCCTCAATATCACCACGGTGGATCTCAATGATGCCGTTAAGGATATGGTTGATCGATACCATGCTCACTTCAAGGAGCGAGGCCTCCACCTAGAAGTCAGCAATGACGCCAGCGGTTGCCCAACAAAGGTCGACCCTTCTGCCATCTCTTGGGTACTGGCAAAGCTGTTGGATAACGCCATGGATGTCTCAAAGAAAGGGAATAGTGTCTTCATTTCTACGAGTCGTCATGGGAGTCACTGTACGCTGGAAGTTGAAGACCAAGGTGTCGGGATTGCTGAAGAGCATGTGAAGAAGCTGTTCACCCCGTTCTTTAGTACCAAGCCTGGCGGGAGCGGCATCAGTTTGGCTGCATGCAAGAAGACCCTGCGTGAAATTGGTGGCGATATCAGGGTCAAGAGCGTAATTGGAAGCGGAACCTCATTCACAATAGAGATTCCTCGCCAGTCTGATTTATAACCCATACTCCATGAGATTATTCCTTGAAACTTGGAAGAACTCATAGAGACATACCTCCCCTCAGAAAGAAGGCCGCCCAAGACAAGGCGGTCTTCTTCTTTTTCCGTATTGATCTGCCCTCAATTTATGCACCGGGCTTATGCGAGTCGGCACTCTAACTGCAATCCTATTTCTCGATTTCAACTTCATATTTCTTTATCTTATTGTTAAGCGTCGTGCGGGTTATGCCAAGAAGTTTGGCGGCCTCGCTTTTATTGCCTTTCGTTGTGGAGAGCGTTTCAATGATTGCTATCTTTTCTATATCATCAAGAGAAAGCCCCGCCATGGTTTCCATGCTGGGATTATCTGTAACATCAGCAAAATGGTCTTTAATTGAAGCAGGAAAATCTCGTTCGGTTATGTAGTCACCCACTGAAAGAATCACAGCTCTTTCGATTGAGTTTTCAAGTTCTCGCACATTCCCTGGCCAAGGGTACTTCACAAGCAGATTCATTGCCGCAGGAGTAAAACCTTTCATCTTTTTCCTGTTTTTATCAGCAAATCTATCTAGGAAAAATTTAGCAAGCAATGCCACATCCCCATCTCGATCTACCAATGCAGGAACAGTAAGATTCACAACATTAAGCCTGTAATACAGATCTTCCCTAAATTTTCCTTCCTTCACTTCATCAAGCAAGTCTCGATTTGTGGCTGCAATGATTCGGACATCAACATGTATCGGAATGTCACTGCCAACACGTTGTATCTCTCGTTCCTGAATAGCTCTCAGAAGCTTAGCTTGCATCGGCATCGGCACTTCACCGACTTCGTCCAAAAAGATGGTCCCTTTGTTGGCTTGCATGAACCGCCCTTCACGTCGCTTGTCGGCCCCGGTAAAGGCTCCTTTCTCATGGCCGAACAACTCTGATTCAAGAAGGGTATCAGTCAAAGCAGCGCAATTCACAGTCACTAACTCATTGTCTTTTCGATCACTAAGATCATGGATAGCTCTTGCAAACAACTCCTTGCCTGTTCCGCTCTCTCCCGTGATGAGAACAGTGGCTTCTGTCGGGGCTACCGTTTCGACCATTTGTGTAAGTTCTAACATTACTTCACTCGAACCAATTATATTGCCGAGACGTGAATCTTGAGACAGCTTTAACTTCAAGGAACGATTCTCTTTGGCCAGAGACATATGCTCCAAGGAGCGTTCAACGACTAACCTCAACTCATCAAAATTTAAGGGCTTGGTGAGATAGTCATATGCCCCTAACTTCATGGCTTCTACTGCAACATCAACAGAGGAATAGGCCGTCATTATGATTACAGGAATGGAAGGGTTGTATTCATGAATACGTTGTAGCGCCTCAATTCCGCCGATATTGGCCATACGCACATCCATAAGAACACAGTCGAAAGAGCGCTCCCGGACTTCTTCTATCGCATCAGCACCATCCTCTGCTCCGGTTGCTGTATACCCCCAACCGCTAAAGATGGTTTCAAGCATCGAAAGATGCGCCTTGTCATCGTCAACAATCAGTATTGATCCACTCATGATTATGCACCTATCTGGAGATGTGTGGTAATTGAATTTTAAAAGTAGTGCCTCTTCCCAATGTTGAGTCTACGTCAATTTTTCCCCCATGTGCTTCAATGATTTTGTGCACAATGGAAAGCCCCAAACCAGTACCCGTAGATTTCGATGTGTAATATGGGTCGAAAATATTACCCACATCTGAGGGTGGAATGCCACATCCTGTGTCACTGATAGTCAGGGAAACGTGGCCATGTTCAGTTGCAACAAGAATCTCCATAGTTCCTCCATCATCCTTCATGGCCTGGATCGCATTGAGATATAGATTGATTAAGGCTTGGGAAAAACGGTCTGGATCGAGAGACATGAGCGGGAGGCCATCGCTAATGACAGTCGAAATGACAACTCCTGAGTTTTCAGCTTCCTGTTTCACCAAATCCAATGTGGACTCCAGCAAACTGTCAAGCTGTGTGTCCCGGCGTTGAATGTCAGAAGGCCTTGCAACTTCAAGTAATTCCGAAATAACACGATTAAGCCGCTCAACTTCAGATATGATAATATCTGCAGCTTTTTTGTTAGAAGATTCCTCCTCAAACAACCCGCTAAAATAGGTAGCATAGCCTTTTATCGAACTAAGCGGATTTCTTACTTCATGCGCAACCCCAGCAGCAAGATTGCCTATTGCAGCCATCTTTTCCTGTTGCTGTACTTCCCTTTGGAGTTGTTTGATTTGACTCAGGTCTCTCAGAACTATCATTTCTCCAACAGACTGTTTATCATCAGTGAGGATTGTCGTCGCCATAATGGCAAGCGGCAACACCCCACCGTCGGACCTAGCAATTTCAATCTCACGCTCTTGAACATTCCTTCCTTCTAGCAAAGAGACCAAGATGGTTTGCACTTGTCTGGGAAGAATGTCCGCAATGGTCTTTCCCTTTGCCCGATCCCTATTAATTCCAAGCATGTTTGAAGCAATATTATTTATATATGTTACCACACCATCGGGCTGAGTAGCGATAATTCCTTCAGGGAGACTGGCCACCATTTCAGAAGCAAATGCACGAGTGTCTTGAAGGAGCTTTTTGGATTTAGCGTATCGTTGTGCCCAGAAAAGAGAAGCGACACCAGCCAGCCCTAAAAGCAGGATTATGCCAGAAGTGAGGCCGGTGATTTTGAGGTCTTCAGTCATAGCTGCCTCAACAGGAGCGACATCCATACCAATAAATATCGTAGGTGCTGAATCTAAAGCCAGAACATTGTTGTCTGTCGTAGTCAGGCAGCCCCCCGGAGCGCACCAATCAGAATCATCCTTATGACCCCACTGCGCCCCGTGCATCATGTTTCGATTCTGCATAGAGGACGAACCATGCAGACCTGCTGGATTTTGCAACGGAAGAAATCTACTATATACCTCAAACGCAGTTGGCTTCTTTCCCGACTCCACAACTCGCCATTGGGCATCCCCTGTAGGTGAAATTGACCTCATCATTTCTGCCGTAGTGAACTGCGTCCCGATTTTACTATTTTCATTATGGGCCAGCACCTTTCCAGCGTTATCAACAAGGGCAATATAAAGAATATCCGGCAAGGTTGAAGTTTCTTCCAAGAGTGCCTGTAGGCCTGCCCCTCGTCCCATATTCCCCATCATCCCTGTTCGGGCTCCAGCTTCAAAGGATTTAATAAGAGCAGCACCTTTTGCGCTTAGAAACTCTCCCATCACCTCCTTTTCTCGGTTGTAATTCATGAAGGCTTGTATGCTGATTGCGAGAAAAAGGATCAGACTCATACCAATGATGATCCAAGGAGAAATACCTCCTTGGGATAGCTTAAAAGTTTTGGTGGATAACATAGTAATTCTCTTTTGTCAGAGGGGAGAGGTGGTTAATTGTTAGTCAGCACCACCCGCTTGTTGGTTATTTTTTAGACACACCCCTCTAGACTTTGCAAGCCTTTATTCCCTACCTTACGGGCTCACCAACAAAAAAACATGATATTTCATGGCACTATCAACATTCGGTCGGATTGGCGCAAGGCTTGCTAACTACAACTCGCTTAATCAACACTTCAAATTCAAATTATAGCTGGGAGGACAATACAATGGCATTTCTTGCAAGGTACACAATAGGAACAAAGCTAAAAGTCTGCTTCGCCATTATCGCATGCATATTCATGATTAACAGCACGTTGAACTTTATTCTCATTTCTTCGGTTGATGAAAGCGTTATGGAAGTAATCGACGAGTCTTTTCCCCGAGCTTTGAGCGCAGACAAGTTAGGAGACAGTCTGCTCCGCATTCAACAAAATTATGCGACCCTCGCCATGCAACAAGAGTCAACGCAGAACCTTCAAGCTGAAATTGATCGCCTGTCGGTTGCCTTTACCGAAGTTGCCTCAGAATTTTCTTCCCACTTTCAATCAGAAGGAGATGAAGCAAATCTTCAATTAATCACCGACATTCAAGAGTCCTTTGAATTCCTAATAATGGAAAACATAAAAACTGTGACTATGTTTCGGGAACAGGGAATGAATATGGGGCATGCAGGCCAGGAAAAGACTGGTGAGGTCTTTGAAAAGCTGGAAATGCTTATTGAAAAATTACGCACAACCCAGATTGATTTGGCCCACGATACAGCAAATATGACTGATGAGATTGTCGACCTCATGCGCATAGTCATTTTTGTAAGCGGAGCAATTGTTCTGATTGCCTGCATACTTGTAATACTCTTTGTTCGTCAGAGTATAGTCACTCCACTGCGGTCTATTGCAGCTATGGCAGGCCGGATAGCGGAAGGTGAAACGAGTTTACGCATAAATATCTTAGGGCACGATGAAATTGCAGACCTTTCTCGAGCAATTGACCTCCTCCTTGATAGGATTGGGAAATCATTGGCTCTCAATAAAGCTGTCCTCAATGCTGTCCCGGATCCCATTTTTATGACGTCTGCGACTGGTGAAATCAAGCTAGCCAACACAGCAGCAATTCAAATGGCAAGCATTCCCGAAGAAAAGGTCATAGGGCAGGACTGCACGGATACATTTAAAACAGGCACTTGTGGTACCCCCTTTCACCCCAATTCCCAAGTTGGAATGGACCTCGGTATCATTGAATACGAAAATTCTGCCGGTATTGCAGTTTATTACCAGCCCAAAGCTGTAGAGGTGACAGATGAGGCTGGTGAGAACATGGGGTTCTTGGAAGTGGCCAGGGATGTGACTCAAATGGTCGCCAACGAGAGGGAGGTCGCCAAACACCTTGAAAAGCTTAAGACAGTAAACGCTGAAGTGGACGAGGCTTCTCAGGTCATCGCTGAAACAACTGACGGTATAGCCATCCAGATGGATCAAGTCTCCTCTGGTGCCGCTGCGCAGACCTCCAAGGTCTCCCAAAGTGTTGAGGCGATGGGACAGGTCAAAATCAGAATTGACGAGATAGCAGAAAGCGCATCACAGGCATCACAGCAAGCGACAAAGGCTCAGGAACAAGCACGACAAGGTGCCTCTGTCGTTTCCAATGCAGTAGAGGCTATATCCGTAGTAAAGGTCCTGTCTGATGAATTGAGGAAAAACGTTTCCTCTCTTGGGGGACAGGCTGATTCAATTGGACGAGTCATCAATGTGATCAGTGATATTGCAGACCAAACCAATTTATTGGCCTTAAATGCAGCCATAGAAGCCGCTCGTGCCGGGGATGCCGGGAGAGGATTTGCTGTCGTTGCTGATGAGGTTCGCAAATTGGCTGAAAAAACAATGTCTGCCACAAAGGAAGTTGGTCAAGCAGTGGAACAGATTCAAGATGGAGTACGAAATAATATTGAAGGGATGGAAAAGGCCAATGGTGCAATTCAACATGCTGCAGGCCTGGCTACTGAGTCAGGAGAATCCCTTGAAGGCATAGTTCCAATAGTTGAGACTTCTTCTGAACAGATTAGCCTCATTGCCCATGCGGTGGAAGAGTTGATTTCAATAAATGACACAGTGAACAACTATATCCAAGAGGTCGATGCCGTATCCACTGAAATATCGTTTGGGATGGCTACCTCAGCAAAAGCGACAGCAGATCTGGCAGCTATGGCCCATAAACTAAAAGAGTTGGCGGACAGCCAGCAGACGTAGCGTAGAGGCGTCTTATTACTACCAATTACGTCCTGCCCCCGCGACTATAGGCTTCATAAGTATGCTTATTGGAAGAGAGCAAACAACTTTCGCTTTCAAGTATACTGGATAAACAAATAGGGTTAAGCACTCAATATGATGAATAACGCATTGTTGAAAATGTCTCCTGGATACTTCATCAAAAGGCGTATGCAAAACCTCATGCTGACAATGTATACGTTTCAAAAGTGGAGAAAAGATCACGTCAAAGCACGTCATCAGCGGATTATAAAGATAATACACTTGTTCAGCGCCTGCCTGTGGGGTGGAGCGACAGCAAGTATGACGCTTATTCAATGTCTTTTCCAACCGGAAAACACAGCTGAACTCCATGCGAGCAGCGCGTTGGCAATGTATATCGAACTTTATTTGGTGGTGCCCTCAGCATTTGGCTGTTTGCTATCGGGATTTGCCTATGCAGCACTCACGAACTTTGGCTTTTTCAAATTCAAATGGATTCTTTTCAAATGGATTGTAAACATTGGCTATCTCGTGTTTGGCTTCATTTGGTATATGCCTTGGCTGGAAAACTTGGTGTCGTACTCTGAAACAGTTTCTGCAAAAGGAATTGCTGAGACGTTAATAGTGTATCTTATGCGTATATCAATGGATGTGTTCCAAATATTGGTCGTGTTCATCATCGTTTGTGTTTCGGTATTGAAGCCTTGGGGAAGAACCACCCGATAGCAGGTTGTCACACTGACGGTTGAAACCCAACAAACCCAAAACGAGTCACCACAGGTTCTCCTTTCGGTTCGAGGAGATTTCAAGCTTCGACTAACCAGCTAACTCATTCATCTTGTCGTTATAAATGGCCACATCCTTTCGGGTGTGGTCATTTTTTATACACTCGCCTCACATTTCGATTATTTTTTAAGCACCCCTGAACTCAGGGCAAGACTCATGGATTGCTTTTTCTCAAGCACTGAAGGGTATTTAATGTATATTTTCAAAAGATTACAACTTTTCATCAGTTGTTGGCACGCTGCTTGCCTTAAGAAAGCATAATCGAACAAAACTAACTTAAGGAGATTTTAAATGAGGAATGCAACTATTACTTTGACTTTGGCCCTGGCTCTCGTTCTTGGACTGTCCACTGTAAACGCTTTCGCTTGGAATTGTTGGGGCAACGGATACGGTTCTGGCAACGGCTACATGATGAATGGAAGCCGTGCATACAATAACCCGCAGTATGACGCGTTCATGGCCGAAACCCAAACTCTCAGAACTCGTATTGCAACTGAACGCGGTGAATTGAACGCTCTTATGGCCAGCCCTAATCCCGATAGCCAGCGAGTGCGCCAACTGACAGAAAGCATTAGCCTTGGTGAAAGCCGACTCGCTGAAATGGCCCGCTCTCAAAACCTTTCTTTCGGGCCGATGATGAGCTACGGATATGGCAATGGCTGGAACTGCGGCATCGTAAGCCACAATCATGGATTCGGTAACTGCTGGTAAGTTATAGGAAAACGAGGGTGGTTTTCCTCCCTCGTTTTTTCCGCCCAAGCACTAAGGAGAATTTTTATGTGGAACTGTGATTGGATGACCCCCTTCGGCTCGAACATGATGTTCATGGGTGGCGGATTATTTGGTGGCCTGCTGAGCTTCCTTATGATCTTAGCCGTGATCTATCTCATCTACAGACTCATCAGGGCATTTGTCCCGACACAAATTGCAGCCTCTGACAAGAGTGCGTCACTCGAGATACTAAAGACCAGATATGCCGAAGGAAAGATTTCTGAGGATGAATATCAACGGATGCGGGATATTCTTGTCGGCTAATTCCCGATCAACTTGTCGGCAAAGTGGCGAGCAATCGAGACTGAGAACCATTTATATACCGCACAGTAAAATGCAAATTTTATAAGTAGTGTATGAATTTAGATGAGAAATGTATGAAGTGCATGTGTGAGCACTTCTTTGCCCCCAGATACTTTCTCATCGCGATCCCGCCAAAGTCATGTGGCGGTGCCTCCCCCAAATCCCGGGCATCGGAAACGGTGTCCGGGACCAAGGAAGACAAGCTGGCAGTTCATTGCAAAAACAAGGCATGTGTCATTCCAAGGCCGATCAATATGTATGATTTCGTCCAGCCCATGAGCCACCAGTCGAAAGGCTTACCGATTTGAAAACCATTATTTCAAACACACCTCTCGTATTAACCCTTTAACCTCCACCCCCGAAGAAGGCCGTTGTCTTGCATCGGCCTTCTTCCATTGAGAACTCACGGCACGGCTTTTTTTCAGTTTTCATACACAACGGCGAGTGACTATGGTAAAATACATCAAAAACAGTCGGTTGGGATTCTCTTAGTTGAAGTTGCTTAATAAATGACCTCCTCTAAGGAAGTCATTCCGGAATCACAGGCTTCAGGCTATGGGGATCAGGCGACAATAGGGTGTATCTTCGGATTTGTCGTGATGATGACTCTTGATGTCGCCCTCGGTTGATTGTGATTTGAGGGCATCTCCATTCTGCTTGATCCCAATATGCGGAATCAGCTAACCCTCTGGCTCATAGCCAATCAAACCGAAAGGGGGGCCATGGTAGATTCATATCCTCGCAGGAGATTCTTGAATCTACGTAAATCTTTCCCCTGAAGAGTTTTTACTGGCGGGAGCTCCAAGGTCATTGGATTTATCCGTCTTCCCTCTCTGGAAACTTCGTAGTGCAGATTCGGCCCTGTTGTAAGCCCGGTTTTTCCAACATATCCGATGACGGTACCTTGGGTAACTCTAACGCCGGGTTTCACTCCTTTGGCATAGGCGCTCAAATGGGCATACCCGGTTGTATACTCTGAGCCATGCCGTATCCTGACGTATTTTCCGTAGCTGCCGTATCTACCGACTCTTTCAACTACTCCATCTCCCGCTGCCAGGATTGGGGTCCCGATTGCGGCAGAGAAATCTATCCCTCTGTGCATCCTTTTATACCCCAATACAGGGTGCGTCCTGGCGCCGAAAACAGAAGAAAGATGGCCACTGCTTAGAGGGGTCTTAAGGAGATGGGTATCAACACTTTCTCCATTTTCGTTGAAGAATCCAGAATATCCATCAAGTGTGGTATAACGATAATACCCGATGGTTTTCTCTGGCAGAGTGAGAGAAGCGTATAACAGTCGTCCGGCATGGATACCACCCAGTGGACTATCGTCATTCTCCTCGTATACGATGCTGTATCTGTCTCCCTTGCGGATATCTCGCTGAAAGTCGACTCTGGAGCTGAACATGTTGTAAAATTCGGTAAGAACTTCTCGCGGTACACCGCTTTTCCTGGCCGACAGAAAGAAGGAAGTATTTATTTCACCTGAGTTGATCTTGGTCTCGGTCTTATGCTGCAGTTCCAACCTTTGCCCCGGAAACATATCATGATCGATATGTGTCAACTCGATAAGCGAATCACGCTCGGTCATTAATCGAAACCTTTCAACGCATCGCCTACCGTTGTCATTGACTTCGTCGGACAGCCATATCTCCATCTTGTTACCTGGTCGTAATCGCCGCAAGTCATGAAACTCTGATACAGCTTTGCTCAGTTCATACCTTTCATTGGGCATCACTGATTTTCTGGAAAGGATCTCAGTCAATGTATCATTTTGTGCGACCTCAACTATGGTCCCTGGATTTTCGTATATGGTTGAGACTTGATTCAGCATGGCCACACCGACTAAACGCTTTGGAGGAAATGTACATTCCTCTTTAACCCCCACTAAATCATTCTGAGGTTGTGTCGGCCTCGACACCGGAGGCGACTGGTCATAGCATCCGACTAAAGACGCAATGAGAAACAAGGTAATCAAGGGGGTATGTATTTTCATATTAAGCAAGAATGTGAGCATTGAGAAATGCCGGTAGGTTGATGTCAAAAATGTCTTTGTTGTAGTTAATAGATAAATGGAGCCCGTGATCATGAGATCCACTCACGGACTCCACATAATTACATTTTAGCAAGCTCTTCACGGACCACACCTACTATCTCCTTGTCGTCCGGATTGAGTTCTATGACCTTTTGCAGGTATTCTTTGCCTTTGCTGGAATCATCCAAATAGTAGACATGAATCATTCCGAGATAGTAATATCCGTGATAATTCTTTGGATTAATTGCAACTAGTCGTTCAAATTGGGCTACGGATTCATGAAACTTGTCCAGGTTCAAAAGAGCTATCGCATAATGGTAGATAGCCTTTTCATCCTGCGATTCAAGTTTCAAGTATCGTTGCCAGAATGATGAGGCCTTATCCCATGAACCGGCTTGCATGAAGAGCTCGCCAAGTCCGACCAATGCCTCAGTATTCTCTGAATTTCCTTGTAGCATTGCCATGTACTTTTGAATTTCAGCACCTTTCTCCTGACTCATTGCAGCGGGTGCAGACTGAGAAGCAGGCTTTGATGTTGCTTGTACTGGTCCTTGCAGACGATAAAAAAAAGATGACATGGCCATGACTGCCAAGCCTATGGCCAATGTCATTAGAACTATATTCTTTCCGCGGCGTGATGTTGTATTTTGCATTCCTGTTCTCCAATCTACTCTGCGGCGGTAGCCGATTCTCTATTTCTCTTGGGCAGCAAGACAATAAATGGGAACAGGCAAACGAAAGTTCCGCCTAACCATACCCAATTCACCAGCGGATTCACGCTGACGATTAACGGCTCCAGACGACCATCCTCCACATCGTGGATAGTTGCGTAAAGCTCCTTTCCAAAGCTGAACAAGGTCGACACTTCCGTATGTGGGTGGTCATTGTTCGGAAAGATGAGTTGAGATGGCTCAAGAACACCTATCTCTTTGCCTTTGTGACTTACGATGATTCGCGCCACACGAGATTTGATACCGTTGCTCTCTGAATGGACCATCTCTTTATATTCAAAATTGTATCCAGAAAACGCAAAACTTTGCCCTTCTGCCAAGACCAGCTCCTTTTTACTTTGGTACGGGCCGGATATGGCTACCCCCACAATCATCAATGCTATGCCGAGGTGTGTGCCATGAGCAATCCAAAATCTCCTGCTTGTCAGTGCCTTTTTCTGCAATGCCAGCATGATGGTTGAAACGATTACCCCGGCTCCGGCGCTGAACCCGACAAGCGGCAGAACCATTCGAATCCCGCTGAAGTATGCAGCACCCCCAAGACATACCGCTGACAGAGTTGATATGATAAAGCGCTCCCGATGCTGTATTCCTTCTTTCCATGAGAGCCATGGGCATACGAGAAGCAGCAACCCTATGCAGATAAACAGTGGCATAGTTACGGTATTGTAGAATCCTGCTGTCACGCCTACAGGATTTGATTCCCACCCCAGGCTGATAACCGGCCACATGGTCCCGAGCAATATGACACTTCCCAGAGCCAGGAAAATCCACACGGAAAAGACCAGAAGCCCTTGCCGGCTCAGTGCAATCATCTCATGTTTCGGTTTGTCGGTGTGGGCCTGCGCTGTCCCGACAAGAACAAGAAAGAGGTATGCCAATATGAATACGAGGAGAGGGCCTCCCACGCCACCGCCGCCGAAAGCGTGCACGGATTCAATAATTCCACTACGGACAATATATGTACCGACTATGCACAATAGGAAAGCGAGGTTGATGAGAACAATATTGATTCGTTTGAAGAGCCCATACCGTTGCCCAAGAATGGACGTGTGAAGGTATGCGGTAGCTGCAAACCACGGGATAATTGAAGCGTTTTCCACCGGGTCCCAGGCCCAATAGCCGCCCCAACCCAACTCCATGTAGGCCCACCAGCCGCCGAGTATGATCCCCGCGCTCAAAAAGGCCCAGGCAGGGAGAACCCAGCCACGAGTCAATTTCATCCAAGCATCCTGACCCTTTGTCAGAGCCATGGACAGAGACAGGCATGCAGGGATCGTAAGAAATCCGTATCCCAGAAAAAGTAGAGGTGGATGGAACGCCATCCCTGGATTTTGCAGAAGCGGGTTCAAGCCCTCACCGTCGGCTGGCACGGGAGACAGCGCAATGTATGGCTGGCTTAAACTTGTGAGCAGGAAAAGGAAAAAACCTTGGACTGTGAAAAACAGTAACCAAAAGGCCACTTTGGTTTGCTCAGGCAGATCACTGTATTTTTTGGTTCTAAGAAAAACGGTTCCGCTCACTGCGATGATGAGTAGCCAGAAGAGGAGAGAGCCGGAACGTCCTGCCCAAAAGGCTGTTACAGCATAAAAGTCCGGGAGGTTGAGACTCGTATATTGATAAACATATTTGAAGGAAAAGTCCCGCGACATCAACGCTGTCCAGAGTATCCCACTTGCCAGAACAAGGAGAGAAACAACTGAGTACTGCCCTCTCTCCAGCCATCTCAATGTACCAGACTGCCCCTGATACGTATCCAGACAGGCCCAGGCAGCAGCGATCAACGACAAGAGCATTGCGGCCATAAGACCAACTTCCATTAATACATGCATGTTTTCTCCAAACAGTTGACATAAATACCAAGTCCAAAACAACAAACTCTTTCGTGTAAGTCTGGATGCTCAAATGCACGCCCTAGGTGCTTACGGTGAATTCAGCAGAACTCACTTCATACATTAGATTGCTATGCAATTAAGATTCCATACTGCAACCGTATGGAATTGCTAAAAATGTTTGATTTCAGCAAGTTGAGCGAAAGAAAGATGTGCAAAGGGTGTCACAGGTGTGCATCATTTCTGTACGCCCGCCTTATCAAGCAGGCCCGATGCGAGGAGTTGGTTGGGTTTCACCCTGCTGATGAATGCGAAAGGTAGCACATGAGTGCAAGAATCGTGTGCAATCAATCACCCAATCCGCATGGCAAAAATCAGACCAATAAAGAGTAACATCATGATTTTATTATATAAAAAATATGGCACGGCTGTTGCTAAAGGGGAGAGCAGATGCATGTTTAGTCACTCTCATCATCCTCGCTGCCACGTTGTTGTGGCAGAACTCCGATTCCGTGCCGGATAGCCATGGTGGCATCCGGCACGGATAGGGGGAACTAGGTAATACGATTCTACCTTTGTTCCACTTCAGGCGAGGTTCTCTCCCCCCGCCCAGAAGAATTCATAAGTGTAGAACTTGATCATATACCGGACCAGCAACAGTTTAACCACAATACCTCCTTGACTGTTGAACACCCCCCAAACCGAAAAGGGCCACACCATGTGGCCCTTTTCACTATGTTTTGTGCAATTATGCGTTAATCACCAACAACCGTTGTTTGTTTGGGTTGAGCTGGAACTCAATATAATTGGATTAATTGGATGGAACATTTAGTGCATCTGATTTATGTTGGTCATTTTAAAATACTTTTTTGATTCCTGGCATATGAATACGGCATTGGTCGCTAACTCTAAGCCCAAATTCTTTTCAACCCAAATGACTAGGTAGTTCTATCAATGCGAGCACTTTTGATTATCTCATTTTTGTCTTTGACCATGCTATTCCCCCCACAATCTTATGCTGCAGATGAGGATGGCTGTGCGCCAAAGTTCCTGACTCTCACGGAGAGCGCTCGTGTTGAGCTGAAAGGTAAAGGCGACTTTGATATCGTCGTAGCCACTGATCCTCTTTGTGGGCATTGCAGACTTGGACACAAGTTGTTGAAAGAATACCCGGAAAAGTATCGTAGTTTAAAATTATTATTTTACCCTCGACAAAGCTTCATTGGCTCGGACATGGCAGCTTGGATTCTCGAGGACTTTGTCGGTTCAGATAGGCTGGAGACAATGGTCGATTTCGCTTATTCGGATCTCAAGCAACCCAAGACGAAAGATCTGAATGAAGCGCGCATGGGCGTGTTGATGCAATTTACAGAAGAATTTCCTAGTTTGCTGGCCAACACCACGTTACCCAAACTTTTTGTCAAACTTGGTCGAACCCATCGTGAACGGGTTCTCAAGGGAGCTTCTCTCGCAAAGGCCGCTGGACTGCCAGGGACACCTGTTCTCCTGGCTGGTGAGAATATCGTCATGGGCTATGGACCGCAGCACTGGCTAACTGCTTTGGATAAAAAAGCAATATGTAAGTAGTAGCAATATTTTTGGATCTCAGTTGATAAATAATGAAGCCCGCCTCACTGTGACTTAACAGTGAGGCGGGCTTTTCTTGAGGTAAAATTATTTTAACTCTTCAGAATTCTAGCGGAGTTTGCCAAGGCCAACAATGCCGTTCCAACATCCGCAAAAACAGCTTCCCACATCGTGGCCAAACCAAATGCACCAAACGAGATGAAGATCCCCTTGACGACGAAAGCCAGCAGTATGTTCTGCCAGACGATTCGCCGAGTCTGCTTGGCAATGGAAATAGCTTCAGCAACCTTGAGGGGAGAATCCACCATAAGAACGACATCAGCAGTTTCCACGGCTGCATCACTTCCCATAGCTCCCATCGCGATGCCAACATCCGCCCTAGCAATGACAGGCGCATCGTTAATCCCATCCCCTACAAACGCGATTTTTCCACTATCTCGATTGTTCGAATTGATCTTCTCAAAGTAATCAACCTTGTCTTCCGGCAACAGGTTTGCATGAAAGCTGTCCAGACCTAGGGTCTTGGCCACAGCAGCAGCTGTCTGTTCATTATCGCCCGTCAGCATGACTACTTCTTTCACCCCCATATCCTTGAGAGAGCGAATGGCCTGGCGTGCATCGGAGCGCAAATTGTCTCCGATAGCTATGTGCCCAGCGTATTTACCGTCTACGGACACATGGGCAATAGTGCCTTCATAGTTCTTATTCTGGTACTCTACCCCGTTTTTCTCCATAAGGCGGTTGTTGCCGACAAGGACTCTATGTCCTTCGTAAACAGCTTCAACCCCCATGCCAGAACGAACAGTATGCTCGGATATCTTTGATTCCTGGACTGGCTCTCCTTTGGCGTTCTGTATATCGACAATAGAGACAGCGATAGGATGAGTTGAATGGTATTCAGCTGCTGCGGCAAATTCGATCAGTGAATCTTTAGTGAACCCATTGTTTGTGACGACATCATTTACCTTGAAAACGCCTTCCGTCAGTGTGCCCGTCTTGTCAAAGGCGACTGTGGTAACAGATGCCAGTACATCAAGATAATTCGAGCCCTTGACAAGAATGCCTTGCATTGAAGATCGGCCAATTCCTCCAAAATATCCAAGAGGGATACTGACAACCAGTGCACAGGGGCAAGATATAACAAGCAGAACCAGTGCCCTGTATATCCATTCGCTAAAACTCGCTCCCATGAACAGAGGCGGAATAAGTGCGATGCCTGCCGCCAAAAAGACGACAAATGGGGTGTAGTATCGGGAAAAGCGAGTGATAAATTTCTCGGTCTTGGCCTTATTTGCCGTGGCGTTCTCCACCAAATCCATAACCTTAGCTATGGAAGACTCCTCAAAGGGACGGGTTACCTTGATTGTCAGTGCGCCTGTCTTGCAGATTTGGCCCGCGAGGACGCTATCGCCTTCTTCGACTACGATGGGTACGGACTCTCCCGTCAAAGCAGAAGTGTCAATCTGCGATGAGCCGCTGGTCACTTCACCGTCCAGAGGGATCTTGTCTCCAGGCTTGACCACAACGGATTGTCCTACCTGAACCATTTCCGGCTTTACTTCTTTCAGACCATCAAGCTCCAACAAAAAAGCTTTATCCGGCCTTGAGGCCAGCAAAGACTTGATTGAGCGACGAGACCGATTGACTGCAAACCCTTGAAGCAATTCACCGACCTTGAAGAAAATCATGATGCCCACAGCTTCCGGGTACGCATGGATCGCAATTGCCCCGATCGTAGCGATGGTCATCAGCACGTTTTCATCAAAAAACAGGCCTTTCTTGATGGTCTTGAGTGCCCCCAAAAGAACGTTCCATCCCGCAAGAAAATAGGCGACAAGGACAAATGGGACTTCCCAGCCACTCCACTTTGTTTGGTGGAACACATCCTCATACACAAGGGTAAAAATAAACATAGCCCCAGCGACTGCCAGGAGAATTAAATCACGTGGCTTGTCGCTCTCTTCTTGTGCTGCTTCGCTGGAAGCAGGGAGGTTGGAATAATCGATAATGCCTACTTCTGGCTCAATTACCTTCACCTTAGCTTCAATATCAGCCACATCCTCAGCTGTAATAAAAAGCGTCATTGTTGCAAAATCAACCACAGCCTTATCTATGGTTTCCATATCATTAAGGCCGTTCTCAAGCTTTGCTGCACAAGCAGCGCAGTCCAAGTTTTTCAATCCGAATTTTTTCGTAGTCATGGTGTCCTCTATCCTTTTCAAAATGGCAGAGCCAACTAGCAGGCACGGGCCATATGAACACCTATTCATTCGTTTGTCGAGTGTCAACTGTGCTTCAAAGACTACGAGCCAAATACGCTTAACAAAGAGAAGACATTGTTATGTAGACGCATGATGATAGACATAGATTTTACGCTTCTAAGTTTTTGCGCAATTTCTCAAATTCTTCTTCATCAATTTCGCTGTTTGCAAATCTGCGTTTGAGAATCTGTAAATGATCGCTGGAATATCCATTCACGTTTGGACGTGCTCTGAAGTGTTTAAATAGTCGGGTGGCGAGATAAACCAAGGAAATGATTATCAACAGGTTTAGCACCATGCCAAGCAAACCGCCCCCCATGCTCCAACCAGACCCGTGATGTCCCCAATTTGAATACCACATTATGGGCTCTCCTCAACACTATGACGAGAGGGGAAAGCCCCTCCCGTCAAGTAAGTTATCTACCAGCAACCATGGTAGCCATTGTTCATCATGCCGGGACCCATCATACCGTTGCCCATCATGCCGTTGCCCATCATACCGTTGCCCATCATGCCGTTGCCCATCATGCCGTTACCCATCATGCCGTATCTGCCGTTGCCCATCTGGGGAAGATTCTGTGCAGCTGCCTTTTCATTCAGCTTGGCAATCTTCTCGTTCATCTGCTCTGTCACGGTTCGAGCCCTCTTTGCGTCAGGGGACGGACTGGCCATGATAGCTGACAATTCGACTTGGTCTGCCGCAATACTAGCTCGGAGCTTAGCAGTGTCATTCAGGAAATCCTGATAGGCTTGAGAGTTAACTTGGGAGTTGACTCCATTATTGTAATGCATGTTGTGGCCGTTTCCATTCCAGCCGTTCATTCCCCACGCCATAGCGTTAGTTGAAATAAATGCAACAGTCATAACCAGTGCGAGTACCATAATAGTCTTCTTCATGAGTTAATCCTCCGATAGTTAAATTGTGTAATTGAAAACTATAAGGCAATCGGTGTGCCAAAGAAGCGCAGATAAAAATAACAGCTTAAAATATATTACTTTATTTTCTAAAAATTAGTCTTTTGTTGGGACGTATATTTGAACACTCCATCAATATTTGTCCATTTTTTAGGCGCACCACACCCATTGTGTTTAAAAAATGGACACACATGCATAAAGCACCTTTGCCCTAGCTCATGAAATGCACGAAGCTATCGTGGTCAAATATACATAGTGTTAAGCCACTGCGTACTGGTTAGAACGATACGAAGCGCCAACTAGAATAAGTAGCAATTGCGAGCATGCTTTGCTTACACGAGATGCGTTCTTCAGGCTCAGAAGATTATGTTGAAACGCATGACTAATTGCGATGACGAGTCGATTGACAGTGCTTCCACTCGCAAAGTAACCGATTATGGACCTTTAGCAGAAAGAATATATGCAAGTTGAAAGAAGACAATATATTTCCAAATCCCCCCCCGACAAAACGGGTGACAGATCAGAACCAATAAGGAGATTCTTTCGACGAAGGAGTCAAAGCTCTGGGTCTCAAAAATCAACGCTCACTATGATCTATTGACTGGTGGCAGGGGAACATCCAAATCCGCTTTTGTTACCCCTCTAACATTTGCGTTGTATGCCCATTGGGCTAGTTGTCCAGTGAGGATTTCAATCTGTTTTTTCATTCGCGAGTTTTCCTTTTCTAACCGCTCCAGCCTATCTAGAACTTTCTTCATTTGCCGGGGTGTATAGTACACAGGCTCAAACTCTTCACCGCTCAACTGATCTTTTTTGCGATAGTAAGCGTCTTTAATACCGCTATATTTTGACAAGGTTTGCCTTGAATACCGCCAACCAAGAGAACGCTCTACGGCTTCGACAATAAGGGGCCAGGTGAGCTTCCCTGTCCACTCATCTATGATATAGACTATTTTGTTAACCAACTTTTCATCTAAGTGCGGAGGCATAATTCACCAACCTTTATAAGAGGAATAGTGGCAGAGTTAGTTTGCCCTAAGAGTTTATTATTTCTTTTGTAGTAAGCTAGGCGCATCCTAGAATAATCACTACCTGGTAGCAGTCTAAAAAACGATCCGTCTGGGACCGTTTTGTCAGACAAGACAGCTAGGATTGACTTTAGGACATAAAGCGTTTGTTCGTCGTGTTTAAGCGCAACATCTACTCCCGTAGGCAACATGGTCAGTTTCCGATTTTCAACCAAGTTTTCATAAAAGCGTACACGTTCAGGCAGATTCGCATAAAGGCGAACATCGCCCTTAATGTAAACGTGGTCGCTACAGAGGAGATGATCATTAAATTTGTCACATATTCTTTCGCTGCCCATAACGCAGTACCCTACATCAGTCACATGAACAGTGTCCTCATAGTGAGTTCTGAGTAATCCCGCTAAAGCTTCAGGCTGATTAAAAACGTCTAATGAGCTATCAACGTTTGCTGGCGACAGTTGGCTTTGATCATAGATACCCAATGACTTATCAGCTTTGTCTAGAAGTGAAGCATGGGAATAAGCTTCATTCTGTCTAACATCCTTGCGCCCAGCGTAAAAAGCTCTGAACGTTTGGGAGACATGACTATGATCTAAAAGGCTGTCTTGGTAATGCCTAGCTGAGTGGGGTCGGAAGCGAATCTTTGATCCATCAGGCTCGTAAAGACCATACTTCTCAAAAATCGACTTCCCAGACTCATGACCGGTTTCTGCCCCATAGAGATTAGACAAAGTGCTATAAACCAGTTTTTGGACCATGACACTGGAGTATGTGTCGTAGGATCGGAAAAAATTATAAGGAAAGACAAAAAGGCTGTCTGAGTATTTCAAGCCAGAGGACTGGTGGCGAAAAGGAAAGTCTTTTGGCAGCAAAGTTAGCACAAACTTCTCCAAATCAGAAAATCGCATCAGTTTAGGCTTCATGTAGCCACCATATTCTAACATGATCCCATGTTTAGAAACGATACCACTAGAGAGGGTTGTGCTAGAAACTTTTAACAACTTCATCGCTGTTGTGCTGTCGATATATTCCTCTCCTCTTAGGGGGGAAAACTCGGGAGGAAGATACATTTGGGTTGGATTATCTTCATACCACTTAGCTATTTTCCTTCCTTCTGTGGACAGCTCTAGAACCTCATCAACAACATCCTGAAGAATGTCACGCCAAACACCCTGAATGGGCTTAACAAATGGCTCTCCACCTTTTTCCGGGAAAATCCTAAGTCCAAGCCCATCAGATTTTCCTTGATGACCATGCACCAAACAATCTTTATCCAAAGTTAAAACCTCTCCAACTCTGCATGGGTTGGAGAGTAAGATAATAGCGATACCAGCAGCGAGCCTATTTACTGGGTCTGATGATGAATGAAAAACGTCTGCTATAGCATATAAGCAAGTGTCTGTTGGAAGTTTGTCAGTTCCGTCACCATTGAAATCAACATTGTCCGTCTTTTCCCTTCTAATAGAGTGTTTCCACTGAAAAGGTGGATAAATCAACATTCTATTTTCGTTTAAAAAAGCTGATAGTTTCTGAAGAGCTTGTCCATCCCTCGCTCCATTTTTGTATCGCTTGGAAAGAAGAGACTGGCTCCTGTTGAGCACATCGACAGTGACTTGAGTAATGCATGGAGCCAACGACATTTCTAACAAAACACGTTCCAACGCTCTAAAAGCATTGAGAGGTGCGTGTGGAGATTTATTCTTTTTAAGTCCCTGAGAATACCTAATATATGCTTTGGCAAAATCACCCAGAGGGGCCTGTAAAGGTTCTCCTGTGCTGTGGCGATTGGTGTCCCAATTGCCCCAAATGAGATTCCTGTAAACGCCCCCCCTGCTCTTATAATGGTCACTCATGTCCCAGGTGGTTGCATCCCAATCAAGATCAGCACCAAACACCGTCAACTCATTCTTGGCCATCTCAATGAAGGCACTGACATTCTCGATTGCGTCTACCTCACGTTTGGGCTTGAAAAGAATGATCTGTGCTTTGCTCATTCTACCACCTAAATCCTACACTGCGACAATCAGCCGCGAATTTCCGTTCTAAGGCCCGTTCTATTTCTTTTTTGTCTCCTATGAGCACGACCTGTATTTCTGCTCGCGTTATCGCCGTATAGACCCATGAGGGGTCAAGTAATCTCGTCTGGTAGACAGGGATAATGACTCGCTTCACTTGGCTGCCCTGGCACTTGTGACAGGTGATCGAATAGGCCAATGAAAGGTCGATGAGCTGGCTCGCATCGAAGCTGACAACTTTACCATCAAGGTTTGCCGTGAGGTTGTATTCGTCACGATCCACGTCCAGCACCTTGCCCAAGCTGCCGTTGAAGACTGTTCGTTGGTAGTCGTTCTTCAAATGGATCACCGGCTCTCCTGGGCAGAAGTATTGGCCCAAGCTGCCCTTGAGTTCGGGTAACCTTGCCTGCTGCTTGTACTTGTCGTGAAAGAGACGATTGAGACGACCTACACCAGCCGGACCACGGTTGGTTGCCGTTACAATCATCAGCTCCCCGTCGAAACCGCCAAGGTCTTCTGCTACCTGTTCGACAATTGCCGGAATAGAGTCCAATGAGGCCGGGATTAAGGACACGCCTTCCCTTCGGCCTTGATACTGAGAAAAGGTTGGCATGCACCTTTCGCGCAAAGCCTTTGCAACCTTTGGAATACCGCTGTCTGCGGTCTGACGATAAATTTTGTTGAGCCGAACCGTGAGAGAGTCGTCCTTCACAAGCTCATGGAAGACGAGGCCGAAGCCAATTGGGGGCAACTGCGCCGGATCACCGGCCAGAAGCAGCCGGGAACCTTTCTTCATGTGCTTCATCAGCGCGTGGAATGTAGCAAGATCAACCATACTGGCTTCATCTATGACCACCAGAGTCCTTTCGTTGATTTCAGCCAGGTCGTGTCCTTCTTCGTCGTGATCCTCTTGGAGTTCGACCAAGGTGCGAGTCAACGTTTTTGCCAGCAGGCCAGTTGATTGAGACAGTTTCAAAGCTGCCTTACCGGAAAGAGTTGCCATCAAGACATTGCCGCCAAGTCTGCGCCAGAGCCGCACGACGTAGCGCAGGATCGTAGTTTTGCCTGTTCCGGCCCCGCCAATGAGGCAGGATAAAGGAGACCGGAGAATGTGGATCATGGCCTGAAACTGTTCTTGGTCGGGTTTCACATGGCCAGCACTGAGCGTTGTTAAAATATCTCTGACGTTCCGTTCTTCGACGTTGATCTGGCCATCGTCATCAAGTTGTCGCAAAGCACCAACGACAGCCCTTTCCATGTAGGCTGATCCGGGCGGCATCCACTTGCCATCTTGAGAAATGATAGCGCCGTAATGAAGACCGAGCTGCACCGCATCGAGAATAGATTTGGAATCGTCCAATTTGTCTTCTAGAAACGATTCAAGATCAAAGAGGCCAACAGAGGTTGAGCCGGACGCCAGAATATCTCTGGTAGCAGAATCAACGGCCCCAAGGAGTCGTTTGTTTGACCGCTCCGGTGCAGCCGATCCAATCTCAGCCAGCACTTTGAGGCCAATGGCATCGCATTGTTCCCAATTCATCATTGAGGCCAGACACCACGGGTTGCTGCGGAGTCGATCCACAGCTTGTTTACCGAAGGTGTTGGCGCACATTCTCAAGAGCTTTGGAGAGTCAATGCCATGTTTTTGAAACCAAGCAGCTAGGTCAGATTCGGCTTCTTGCTTATTCCACTCACGGCAGACAAGAGAGGCCAGCCGAACAGAAAGCAGGGGGCGACTTGGAGCGAGAACCTCTGAGATCTCAGCGATGTTGCCATTAGAGAGAACATCAGCCAGATCGTTGCCCCATTTGTCCCATAAACGCTTTGCGCGAGTCAGGCCGATGCCGGGGCAGTTACTCGACAAAAAAGAGACTATGAGTTTACCTGTAGGCCTTTGACGATAGGCATATTCAGCCTCTACCTGATCACCCCATTTAGTGCTCTTGATTGGTCCTGAGACTTCCCATGTTTCACCCAAAGAGGGTATGCCAACCAGACGCGCAGCATATGCTTTTACCTGGATGGAACAACCTGTCTGCTCGCCATCGAGAACTTCACCCGCGAAGATGGTCCCGTAAGCCTTTTGACTGACTATGCGCTGCACATGGATCTGCATTAATCCTCCGGTGACTCGGTACGGATTGCAGCACCAACGGACTCGATCTGAGCCAACCGCGATAACAACATGGTATTCTCTTCGCGTAAGGATTCGATTTCAGCTTCTTTCTCTGCTAAAGCGCGGGCAAGGTCATTCCTTTCCGTTGCGGTCCTTGCAAGGCGATCTACGGCAGCCTTGTCGTGCTGATCTGAGAGCAGCCTGGAGCCAATAGACTTGACCCCTTGAACTTGAGCAAGCGCGTTTACAGGGCTGGCCAGTTCTGGCTTGCGAAAGAAATGTTGTTCCTGAGATTGTCGCAGGCCAATAGCCTTGGCAATGCCCCTCACGTTAACCTTACCATCAGGTGTGATAGGCAAAGTGGGCTGGCGCAGGCCTTCGGGTTGGGCCTCCCAGGATTGATCTAGCTGTTCAAGGTATGGCTCTAATTTAGAGAGAATTTCAGGAGTAATACTCTTGGGCATATTGGACCTCAGAAGGAATCAACCATATCGGTTTCAAGGTCGAACTCAGAGATATCGCCTGCTTCGATTTTAGCGATAACATCTTCTACTGCTCGAATCATCGGGGCATAGCTCACAGCAAGCCCCGGCTGTGTGTTGAGTCCTTCTTCATTAAAGGACTTCAGAGACAGTTGCTTTTCTCGTTTGAGAATTTCAAGATGCTCCTTGTGAACTTCTAGATTATTGAAAGCATTAAAATTCCAACAACGATAACAAGAGAAAGGAACTCTAGCGAGAAAGGAGCTTGGTTCACCTATATCAATCGAATAGATTGCACACCCTGAAGGGTTCACACACATCCCCAGTTCTTCAGTATTCAAGGAGGACCGGACAGGATTGTATGTTTGCCTAGTACCGAAGAGGTTTGGCTTTTCGATGAGCCGCCCTCGAAAAGCGTCGATCAGAGGTTTCTGATGAGGAGCTAATTTCTTATCAATTTCATCAATAGCTTCTTGCCCAAACTGAATATATGCTTTGCATGAATGCAGATGAGAATGATCTAAAGCATGGGCAATCACTCGTCGTCCACAACCATTTACTGCCATGGTTGTTCCAATGTAATGTCGAGCACGACGTGAACCCACAGCCAGATTTTCACCTGTCCGATGGGATTTCTCGCTTATTGCTCTGCGAATCTGAGAACATGCAATTTGGGCAATCCTATCGTTGCCAGAGTGATATTCATAATCTCCTTGGCTCTTTATGTTTATCTCTTTCTTTCTTGGTTTCCAAAGAGGGAAAAGAGGAAATAATCCTTCATCGTATTTGAGTTTAATGCCCCGGAAAGATATCTCGTTTTTTAGTTCATCAATCCAAAGATTGAGATACTCCCCGATTTCGGACCCTAGCTTTCTATTTGTAAAAGCAGTGCGTTCTCCAACGTCTCTCTGCTTCACACGGGGGACATTCAAAGAATACTCTATTCCCCCTGCCTCAGTCGCACTTATAAGAAAATCACAAATCTTTAGTACTGCTATTTGCTTTGGCCTCAACCCAAACACGTTTACTAGAATCAATATAATGTAATATTCATCTCCTATTTTGCAATTTTCGTATGCTTTATGGATAGCAGAACGCAGGCCTTCAAACTCTTCAACTGTGTAGGGACCTCTAATTGGATCTAGTGTTTTTTGGGCCAGATATGGCTCGGGAGGACGCAAGTATACTTGGTTAATTAATTCAATGTCATCGGAAGTCAGCCCCCAAGGCCTAGATTATGCAGAATTCTCAAAAATCGCCTTAGTGTTTTGCTGTAAGCAGGCTCACAGACTTGGGTAAAATTCACGAAATCCAAACCTGTGATGCTATCAACTTCGCTTTCGTGCTGATACATTTCACGCAAAAAAGTCAAAAAGTATCGATAATGAAGTTGAGCTGTAGCGACTGCCAATTTGTCTAAAGAGACGACTAAGCCTATCTTTACTTCATCGACCAACTTTGAGGACAAGCACTTTCTCATTTCATCAAAGCGAAAGTGACGTCCTCTACCAGCACCCACAATATACCAGTGATCATCCGAGGGGTCATACTCATAACCATCTCTAGTGAAGCGAGAACCGCTTTGAATATAGTAACCGAGAGAAGAGACACTCATTCCTTAGAATCCTTCTTAAAGAAATTATCCTGCATCTCTAATGAAATCTCATCAGCCTTTCGTATAGTAAATCTGCGATCATAAAGGTCTGGCATTCGGGAATTTACAGACCACCCCATGAGAAAGCGGCGAGATTCCATCATAACATCATGTGGAGTTCCTTTAGCCTCTCCTGCTTCCGAAAAACGCTCATTCCAGGCATGTCGAATCAAATGTTGGGTTAGGTTGTCAGGCATTCCCGGAACTTTTTGCCTTAACTGATAGAAGATTTTCATTGCTGCTTCATAGGAAAATTCATTCCCATATCGAGAAACAAACAAATATCCATGTTTTCTGGCGTTTCTCATCCTGCGCCAGTATTTATCTATGTATAAACGGAGCAAGGGATACCAATCTCTACCAATAGCTAAAGGGCGTTCTTTAGTTTTTACTTTTGGGGCGCGCTTTCTCTTGTCTTTGGGATCATCCACACGCCTACGAATTGCGATATGAGGAGTTTTTCCAGACAGGACAACATCTTCTGTTTTAATTTTTAACGTTTCACCTAGTCTTATTCCAAGGGCCAGACAGATGGTTATATATAGTTGGTTCCTAATTTTAACGAAGTCATTTTTCCAAGGATTCTCAGGGTGATCAGACTCTATAACTTCCATAATCCGTTGCTGAACACTCAAGTCAAATCCCTTTGGTGGAACAAGACTGTTCCCACCGACTACGGTTGCTTTAGGAGTTCTTTCTTTTAACCAAGAGAGCATATTATGTTTGTTACTCAATGCCTCTTTGTATGCAGAGCTGCGAGGGTCCATATTTTTTATGCTCTCTAAAAAGAACCAATCTGTGTAGGCATGAATTTGCCTTAATCTTGAATAATGCGTTGCGGCATTAACACTCTTCATTTCCTGTTGAGGATTAAGGCTAACAACACCGCGACGAGTGCTTGCCCCAGATGCAATATTGAAATTGGAAAGCATACATTTGAATTGAAGACTGCAAGCGTAAATCAAGCTATCAATTTCAATTGGAGTTAAGACTTCTCGACGACTAAAACGCTCATCAAGATCAATTCCACACAAATCCGCCCATTGATAAAAGTGTTTTATAGAGGTCAATTTTATCTTCATTGTAGAAGATGAGTCTTTAGGACGGCAGATGCTTGTCACATAAAAAGCAGGTAATGCTGGCACACTTCCATCTGGAGCGACCAACACAGGCATATGCTCTCCTGTGTCATATCGAACATCGATCACTTTGTATGATTCACCCATAAAATTTACCTTTATTTTTATAAACATTATAAAGAAAACAGCCACAAGTAAAGGGGGTATGCCGTAAAGACATACCCCCTTGCATTCACTGAATAAAGTGCTAAGACTTTACCAAATAAATTATCGTACCGCTTCCTTCAGGACCTTGCCGGGCTTGAACTGGGCAACCTTGCAGGCCGGGATGTTCAGGGCGGTGCCGGTGCGAGGATTGCGGCCAGTGCGGGCCTTGCGCTCGCTGACGCTGAAGGTGCCGAAGCCGGTCAGGGTCAGTTTGTTGCCGGCGGCCAGCTCTTCCTGAATGGTGTCCAGGATGGCGTTCATGGCGGCTTCGGCCTGAGCTTTGGAAGTGCCGTTCTTTTCAGCGATCTTCGCTACGAGTTCAGCTTTGGTCATAGAAAAACTCCTATAGTGGTTTTTTGATGCTATTTACTTGTGACACGCGATCAGTTCTCCGTATCATACACTCTCGCCAAAGTTATGGGAAGCCCTAAAAGCGCCGCCCATCAAAAGTTTTATACAAAACCTGGAAGCTATGCCAGTACTTCGGACCGATTTCAACTGATAATGTAGCTGGTCGGAAATTCGCGTTTCAGGGCCTCCAGGACCCGCTCCGCCTGATCCCTGTCGGCGAAGCTGCCGGCCACCACGATGTGCAGTACCTGGCCGTCGCGGGAGACCATGGCGATGCTCGCGCCGGGGTAGCCTGCGCCCACCAGCCGCCGGTGTACGCGCTCGGCGTTGTCGCGCACGGCGAAGGCCCCGACCCGCACCTGGTACCGTTTGACTGCGGCCACGGAAATCCGCTCGGGCGCGGGCCCCGGGTCCAGCTGTCCAGGGCCGTGACCCGGACCTTGGCCACGCCCCGGTCCACGGTGCCGAGCTTTTTGGCCGCGCCGTAGGAGAGGTCGAGGATGCGCTGGTTCACGAACGGTCCCCGGTCATTGATGACCAGGACCACGCTGCGCTCGTTCTCCAGGTTGGTAACCCGCACGCGGGACCCCAAGGGCAGGGTCTTGTGGGCCGCGGACACCCCGTACATGTTGTAGATCTGGCCGTTGGCCGTCTTCTTGCCGTGGAAATCGCGGCCGTACCAGGAGGCCAGGCCCACCTCGTCGTACCCGCGCGGCGTCTGGAGTGGATAGTAGGTCCTGCCGAGGACCGTGTAGGGGCGAGTCTTGGGGTCGAGCGTGCCGCTCTGGGCGCGTTCGGAGGGGGGCTTGGAATAGACGTGCTGCGGATACGGGTTCATGGACCCGCAACCGGCCAGGGTGAGCAGGGCCAGCCCCGCGAGCAACGCTGTGACTTGTCGCATGCAGCCTCCTGGCCGCCCCGTGTCGGGGCGACGGAAAACGGGAGATTTTCTCGATTTAGTCTAGAAAACCCTAGAGGAACTTCGAATAAAAAGCAATCCTCGCCCGCAGGAGGCCACGGAGCGGGGCTCGCGATTCACCTGCGATGCACGTACCTCGGCTTGACCATGTTCTCCGGGCGGAGGATGTCGTCCAGCTCCTCTCGGCTCAGATAGCCCTTCTCCAGCACGATCTGGTAGACCGACCCGCCGGTGCGCATGGCCTCCTTGGCGATCTCGGCGGACTTCTCGTAGCCGATGTACGGGTTGAGCGCCGTGACCAGGCCGATGGAGTTCTCCACCAGCTCGCGGCACCGCTCCCGGTTGGCCGTGATCCCGGAAACGCACTTGTCCGCCAGGGTCAGGCAGGCCCGCCGCAGCATGTTCATGGACTGGAACAGGGAGAACCCGATGACCGGCTCCATGACGTTCAGCTCCAGCTGGCCCGCCTCGGAGGCCATGGTCACGGTGACGTCGTGGCCGATGACCATGAAGGCCACCTGGTTGACCACCTCCGGAATGACCGGATTGACCTTGCCCGGCATGATCGACGAACCGGGCTGCATGGGCGGCAGGTTGATCTCGTTCAGCCCGCAGCGCGGCCCGCTGGAGAGCAGCCGCAGGTCGTTGCAGATTTTGGACAGCTTCACGGCCGCGCGCTTGAGCACGCCGGAGAGCTGCACGTAGACGCCCGTGTCCTGGGTGGCCTCCACCAGGTCCGGGGAGGAGACGAGCTGGAGCGTGGTGTACTTGACCAGCTTCTCGGTCACGGTCCGGGCGTAGTCCGGGTGGGAGTTCAGGCCGGTGCCGATGGCCGTGGCCCCCATGTTGATCTCGTGGACCAGGAGTTGGGCCTCGTCGAGGCGCTGCATGTCCTCGCCGATCATCACCGACCAGGCCGAGAACTCCTGCCCCAGGGTCATGGGCACGGCGTCCTGGAGCTGGGTGCGGCCCATCTTGAGCACGTCGGAAAACTCCTCGCCCTTTCGCTTCAGCGCCTTGCGCAGCACGTCCATGGCGTCGATCAGCTCGCGGATGTCGAGGATCAGGGCGATGTTCAGGGCGGACGGGTACACGTCGTTGGTGGACTGGGACATGTTCACGTCGTTGAGCGGGTGGAGCCTGTCGTATTCGCCCTTGGCGAACCCCATGAGCTCCAGGGCGCGGTTGCAGATGACCTCGTTGGCGTTCATGTTGGCCGAGGTCCCGGCCCCGCCCTGCATGACGTCCACCACGAACTGGTCGTGCAGCTTGCCGGACAGTATCTCCTCGCAGGCGCGGGCTATGGCCCTGGCCTTGTCCTCGTCCAGCATCCCCAATGAACTGTTGGCCTCGGCCGCGGCCATCTTGACGTAGGCCAGGGCGTCGATGAGCCGGGGGTAATGGGACATGGGAATGCCGGAGATGTGGAAGTTGTCCATGGCGCGCCGGGCCTGGACCCCGTAATAGGCGTCCGCCGGAACGGCCACTTCGCCCAGGCTGTCGTGCTCGATTCGTTCTTTGCTCATAGCCTTGATTCCTTATTGGTAGACATGGCCGGACCAGTACTCCACGTCCGGGTTGATGGCCAGCATGCCGGTTTCCTGGGCCAGCTCCACCAGCAGGACGCAGGCGAAGGCGCTGACCAGAAGCCAGCCCATGCGCCGGGTCCGCGATCCGGCCTCGCCCTGCCGGATGAGCAGGACGCCGGGCAGGATGCCGAACAGGGTGCCCACGCCGAAGCCGCCCACGATGTTCAGGGCCTCCAGAAAGATGTTCGGATAGAGAAGACCGATGCCGATGGGCGGGATGAAGGCCATGAGCCAGATGACCGCCCCGGAGCGGACCCGCTTTCCGGCCACGTCCTTGAGAAAGGAGACCAGGGCCACGCCCGTGGCCATGTAGGACGTGGTCATGGCCACCACGGCGAACCCGATGGACGCCTTGATGAAGACCGGCGACCGGATGAGCTGGACGAGCGGCACCGTGGCGGGCACGCCTGCCTTGAAGGCGGCGATGATGGACACGCCGTCCGGGGCCTCCATGGGCAGCGTGAACATGACCGCCACGGTCCACAGCAGGGTCATGGCCGCGCCGATGCCAGACCCCAGCCAGATGGCCCTGGTCACGGCCCTGCGGTCGTTGTTCAGGGTCCGGCAGATGGTCGGGACCACGTTGTGAAAATTGAACGCCGTGACCAGGATGGGCAGCCCGGAGGTGAAGAAACGCACATCGCCCGCCCGCAGGTCCATGCCCCGGAAATGGGGGGCGACCAGGACCAGCAGCGCGCCGAACAGCAGCCACATGACGGTCATCAGCACGGCGTTGCCCTTGCGCATCACCACGCTGCCGAAGGAGGCGAGCAGGGTCGCCGCGCAGAAATAGAGGAGCAGCCACGCCCAATCCGGGAGATGGATCGGAACCGAGCTGGCGGCCACCGAGGCCACGCCCGCGAGGTAAGCGGTGAGCAGCCCGTAGAGGATGATCAGGTTGGCGGCCACCGAGAACCATTTCCCGGCGGGACCGAGGACCTCCTCGAAAAAGGTCGGCAGGTCCGCGTCGCTGTTCTGGGCCAGAAAGGGCTGGCGCGCGATGATGATCCCGGTGCAGGTCATAATCGCCCAGACGGCCACGGCCCCGAGCACGGCGGGCAGGAACCCCGAAGGCCCCAGGTTGATGGGCAGGGCCAGAATGCCCGCGCCAACCATGTTCCCGGTGACGATAAGCGCCGTCGTTATTACCTTGCCGGTGGAAGGGGAAGCGTCACCCATGGGGCTCTCCGTTCGAGTAAGACTAAGGATGGTTGCGGCTTACTGTATACAAACCGGCCAGAAATTCAATGCGCTTCACGCACCCGACGCGAAATCTCCGCTTGCCAGCCCTGCCGCTTTCGGTTAACCGCTTCCCTGCGCGCGTGCGCCTATTACCTATTATCGGAGAACTCATGAGCAACAAGGTACACAACAACCGGCTTCGCAATATCGCCATCATCGCCCACGTCGACCACGGCAAAACCACCCTGGTGGACGCCATGTTCAAGCAGTCCGGCCTCTTCCGTGACGGCCAGGACGTGGACGAACGCATCATGGACTCCATGGACCTGGAGCGCGAACGCGGCATCACCATCGCGGCCAAGAACTGTTCGATCAGCTGGAAGAACACCAAGATCAACATCATCGACACCCCCGGCCACGCCGACTTCGGCGGCGAGGTGGAGCGTTCCCTGTCCATGGCCGACGGCGCCATCCTGCTGGTGGACGCCTCCGAGGGCCCGCTGCCCCAGACCCGGTTCGTGCTCAAGAAGGCCCTGGAGCAGGGCCTCTCCCTGATGGTCGTCATCAACAAGGTCGACCGCCAGGACGCCCGTCCGGACGAGGTGCTGAACGAGATCTACGACCTGTTCATCGACCTGGACGCCAGCGAAGACCAACTCGACTTTCCCCTGCTCTACGCCATCGGCCGCGACGGCATCGCCATGGACTCCCCGGACGAGCGCGGCGAGAACCTGCACATCCTCCTCGACATGATCGTGGACAAGGTCCCCGGCCCGGTCCACGACCCGGAGGAGCCGTTCCAGATGCTCGTCTCCGACCTCTCGTACTCCGACTACCTGGGCCGTCTGGCCATCGGCAAGGTGCACCACGGCGTGGCCCGGTCCAACGACCAGCTGCTGAACATCGCCGACGGAGGCCGCACCGTGCCCCTGAAGGTCACCAAGCTCCAGACCTACGACGGCCTCAAGGTCGTCCCCGCCGAGACCTGCGAACCCGGCGACATCATCGTCATCGCGGGCATCGAGGACGTGCACATCGGCGACACCATCTGCACCAAGGAAGCCCCCAAGGCGTTGCCGCGCATCACCGTGGACGAACCCACCGTGTCCATGCGCTTCGGCATCAACACCTCGCCCCTGGCGGGCCAGGAGGGCAAGCTGGTCCAGACCAACAAGATCCGCGAGCGGCTCCACAAGGAGACCCTGCTCAACGTGGCCATCCAGGTGGAGGACACCGAAGGCCGCGACGCCTACCTGGTCAAGGGACGCGGCGAGTTCCAGATGGCCATCCTGGTGGAGCAGATGCGCCGCGAGGGGTTCGAGCTCTCCGTGGGCCGTCCCGAGGTCATCTTCAAGTACGAGAACGGCCAGCGCCTGGAGCCCATCGAGCACCTCTACGTGGACTGCGACGAGGCCTTCATGGGCATCGTCACCGAGAAGATCCAGGTCCGCAAGGGCCGCATGACCAACATGGTCAACCACGGCACCGGCCGCGTGCGCCTCGAATTCTCGGTCCCGGCCCGCGCCCTCATCGGCTACCGCGACGAATTCCTGACCGACACCAAGGGCACCGGCATCATGAACTCCTACCTTGAGGGGTACGGCGAATACCGGGGCGAGTTCACCTCCCGGTACACCGGCTCCCTGGTCTCCGACCGCTCCGGCAAGGCCGTGGCCTACGGCCTGTTCAACCTGGAGCCGCGCGGCCGCATCTTCGTGGTCCCCGGCGATCCCTGCTACGAGGGCATGATCATCGGCGAGCACAACCGGGAGAACGACATCAACGTCAACCCGGCCAAGGAAAAGAAGCTGACCAACATGCGCGCCTCGGGCAAGGACGAGGCCGTGGTCCTGACCCCGGTCAAGCCCATGACCCTGGAATACGCCCTGAACTTCATCAAGGACGACGAGGAGGTCGAAGTCACCCCCAAGTCCATCCGGCTGCGCAAAACCGAGCTTTCCGCCCTGGTGCGACATCGTGAGGAAGGAAAGAAGAAAAAGGCCAAGGACGGGAACTAGAATCCCTTGAACCGCCATCAAAAGGCTGCGTTTCGGCGCAGCCTTTTTTTT
The DNA here is from genome assembly GCF_001563225.1 of Pseudodesulfovibrio indicus. Taxonomy (NCBI): domain Bacteria; kingdom Pseudomonadati; phylum Thermodesulfobacteriota; class Desulfovibrionia; order Desulfovibrionales; family Desulfovibrionaceae; genus Pseudodesulfovibrio; species Pseudodesulfovibrio indicus. The sequence continues at coordinate 2,017,098 of NZ_CP014206.1, read as the reverse complement.
GTGCCGAAACCCGGGACTGAAATGACCCAACCCCCTCCTCAACGGGCCTAATGTGACCCAATTGCGTACTTTAAGAGTATGATTTAACTAGGCAATTGACACAAAATCCTTCTTGGCTGTATTGTGTTGTTCCAAACATATTTCTACCCTTACAAGCCAAGGAGAACATGAAATGTCTTTTCGCTTCACGAAAGTTTTTGCGGCTCTGGCCCTGACCCTGGGGCTGCTGGTCGCGGCCGGGAACGTCCAGGCCGAGCCGTCCGGCAAGCTGATCATCTTCCATGCCGGTTCCCTGTCCGTTCCCTTCGACGCCATCGAGAAGAACTTCGAGGCCATGTACCCCAAGGTGGACGTCCTGCGCGAGTCCGGCGGCTCCACCAAGATGGCCCGCATGATCTCGGAAGTGGGCAAGCCCGCCGACATCATGGCCTCGGCCGACTACGTGGTCATCGACAAGAACCTGATTCCCAAGTTCGCCTCCTGGAACATCCGCTTCGCCACCAACCAGATGGTCCTGTGCTACACGGACCAGTCCAAGTTCGCCAATGAGATCACTTCCGACAACTGGGCGGACATCCTGCTCCGCGACGGCGTGGTCTGGGGCCACTCAGATCCCAACCTCGATCCCTGCGGCTACCGCTCCCTGATGGTCCTGCAGCTGGCCGAGAAGTTCTACAAGCGGCCCGGCCTCTATGACCAGTTCCTGGCCAACCGGCCCGAGAAGAACGTCCGGCCCAAGTCCGTGGAGCTGATCTCCCTGCTCCAGTCCGGGCATATGGACTACGCCTGGGAATACCTCTCCGTGGCCGTGCAGCACGGCCTGAAGTACGTCACCCTGGACAGCCACCTGAACCTCGGCGACTACACCATGGACGACTTCTACGCCTCGGCCACGGTCAAGGTCACCGGCTCCAAGCCCGGCACCTTCATCGAGCGCAAGGGCTCCTCCATCACCTACGGCATCACCAAGCTCGACAAGGCCCCGAACTCCGAGGCCGCCGACGCCTTCCTGGCCTACCTGTTCTCGCCCGAGGGCGGACTGAAGATCCTCAAGGACCTGGGCCAGCCCCCGTTCGTTCCGGTGCGCGTTGGCGCGGCGGGCATGGACAAGCTGCCCGAATCCCTGAAGCCCCTGGCCACCGTGGCCAAGTAGCCGGTGCCTGAAACGACAATACGGGGAGGGAACGGCTTCATGCGGTCCCTCCCCGGCCGCATATTCCAGGGGTGGATGCTCGTCTCGGCCGCGCTGGTGCTGCTGTTCATCGGCGTGCCCATGGCCACCACCCTGACCGGCCCCACCTGGGAGGTGTTCGTCGAGACCCTGGGCGACGCCGAGGTCCTCGGCTCGGTCTGGCTGTCCATGTCCACCTCGGCGGCGGCAGCGGCCATCGCCTTCGTGTTCGGCACCCCGCTGGCCTATCTGCTGGCGCGCAACGAATTTCCGGGCAAGAAGGTGGTCGAGAGCCTGGTCGATCTGCCGATCATGATCCCCCACCCGGTGGTGGGCATCGCCCTGCTCGGCCTGACCAGCCCGAACACCGCCTTCGGCGCGTTCCTGCAATCCATGGGCGTGGAGATCATGGGCACCACCACGGGCATCGTGGCCGTGCTCGTGTTCGTGGGGCTGCCTTTCTACGTCAACGCGGCCAAGTCGGGCATGGAGTCCATCCCCCGGCGGCTGGAGAACGTCTCGCGCTCCCTGGGGGCCGGGGCCGGGGCCACCTTTTTCCGCGTCACCCTGCCCCTGTGCTGGCGCTACATGCTGGTCGGCATGATCATGTGCATGGCCCGCGCCCTGTCGGAATTCGGGGCCATCATCATCGTGGCCTACCACCCGATGATCGCGCCGGTGCTCATGTACGAGCGGTTCACGGCCTACGGCCTCAAGTACTCCCAGCCAGTGGCCGTCATCCTGATCCTGGTCAGCATGCTCTTCTTCCTGCTCCTGCGCTCCCTGTCCCTGCCCAAGGGGGAACGCGCATGATCCGCCTCACCGACCTGACCATCAACCTGCCCGGCTTCACCCTGGACCGCGTCTCCCTGCACGTGCGCAAGGGGGAATTCTTCGCCCTGATGGGTTCCACCGGGTCGGGCAAGACCCTGGTCCTGGAGACCGTGGCCGGGCTGCTCCGCCCGGACGGCGGGACCGTGCGGATCGACGGACGCGACGTCACCCGGCTGGCCCCGGAGGAGCGCAGGGTCAGCCTGGTCTACCAGGACCACGCCCTGTTTCCGCACCTGACCGTGCTGGACAACGTCATGTTCGGCCAGCGGTATCACGGTATCGACAGGCGTGAGGGACGGCGCGAGGCCCGCGCCCTGCTCGCCGAGCTGGGCCTGTCGAGGCTGGAGAACCGGCGGCCCGAACACCTTTCCGGCGGCGAGAAGCAGCGCACGGCCCTGGCCCGCGCCCTGGCCTGCCGCCCGGACGTGGTCCTGCTGGACGAACCGCTCTCCTCCCTGGACCCGCAGTTCCGGGGCGAGCTGCGCCGGACCCTTCAGACCGTGCATCAAACCACCGGGACCACCTTCCTCATGGTCACCCACGACTTCACGGACGCCATGATCCTGGCCGAGCGCGGCGCGGTCATCAAGGACGGGGTCCTGCACCAGCAGGACACGGTGTCCAACATCTTCCGCCGTCCGGCCACGCCGTTCGCCGCCGCCTTCGTGGGCATGACCAACGTGTTCCCGGCCACCTATGCGAACGGGCTGTGCGCCTTTGCCGGGCGGACCTTCGACGGGCTGCCCGAAGTCCCGCGCCGTGAGGCCGGGTTCGCGGCCCTCAGGCCCGAGGACGCCTTCGTGGGCTGCAAGACCGATTTTCCCGAGGGATGGCAGACGTTGGACGGAACCGTGGAGCGGCTGGAGCGCGAGGGATTCACCTGGACCGCGGCGGTGCGCTGCGGCGACCAGATGCTGACAGCCCTGGTGGACCGGCACATGGTCCTCAGCCGGGGCCTGGACGCCGGGGCCGAGGTGACCGTCGGCTTTGCCGGGGAGCACCTCCACCACATGCCGCCCGAGGGCTAGAGGGTGTCGTGACGAAATTTTCGACGCGAGTTTCGCACTGTATTTCAAGCGGCAAGGCGGAAGGTAAAAAAGGATCGCAGGCGTAGTCGAGCTACGTCGAGATTCATTTTTCCCGACAACGCAGCCAGTTGGAACACCCTGCAAACGCAGCGGAATCTCTCGTGACTATACTCTTTAACTCCGGCTCTGCACCGTGATGTAGAGGGTCAGGCCGCCCATGGTCAGGCCGATGCCGAGCCAACCCAGCAGACCGGGCATGACGTGGCCCAGGAGCAGCGCCTCCCCGACCAGCGAAAAGACCACTTCCATGGACTGCGTGCAGTCCGCGGCGGCCAGTTCCGCCGTGGACGAGGCCGTGTGCCGGGCCACCAGGAACAGGCTGGTGGCGATCACCCCGGAACAGGCGGCGACAACGGCGGTCTGGGCCAGCTGGCCCATGGACGGGAGCGGCGGCGCGGTGAAGAGGATGAGCGCGAACCACAGGGGCAGGGAGCCGAGCGTCAGGAGCAGCACCCGGCAGAACGGGTCGTCCATGGCCGGATGATCGATGGCGGGCAGGTACGTTTTCTCGCCCCGCCGCGCCTCCCAGACCAGCTGGTTGCCGAGCGGATAGGCAAAGGCCGCCACCAGCACGGGCAGGGCGCCGAGGAGCACCTCGCGCAGCCCGGTCTGGGTGGCCTGCTCGATGTTGACCAGGACCACCCCGGCGAAGATCAGCGCGGTCAGGGCCAGGGCCTTGAGCGGCACCCTGCGCCCGAAACCGAGCAACACCAACGGCGTGGCCAGGATGGTGGTCTGCCAGGTGGCGGCCACCACCCAGCCCGGCGCGAACACCGAACTGAAGGTAATCAGCGCGTAGAACACCCCGAAACCGATGGACCCGGCCACGGTCCAGAACACCCAGTGGCTCCGGTACAGGGCCACGGACTCCCGCGCCAGCCGGGCCTTACCCGTGGCCGCGAGCCAGCCGAGGAGCATGGCGAGCATCCAGAAATAGCGCAGAGAGGCGGACCACACCCAGTGGCCCCCTTCCAGGCTCATGGCCCGGTTCAGGACAAAGGTCGAGGAAAAGAAGAGCGCGGCCAGGACGCCGAGGAGGATGATTCGGAACATGATCGGGCTAGATGAACAGGTAGATGACCGCGCTGGCCAGGATGACGCCGAAAAGGAGCATCTCCGGGACCACGTAGAGATCGCCGGAATCGAAGCCGAGCTCCTTCTCCAGCCGGTAGTAGCGCCAGCCCGCGAAGAACATGAGCACCGGCCCGCCCAGGAAGGCGAACTTGCCGAGCATCGCCAGCTCGGTCAGGACCTTGGGCGGCACGGTTAACTTTTGCATGGCCACGAAGGCGTCCACCTTCTCCAGCAGGAAGCCGAAGGTCATGAAGGCCAGGGAGGTCCGACACCAGGCCAGAAAGGTCCGCCGGTTGGCCAACCGGGTGCGGTTCCTGGCCATGTCGTTCCGTTCCCGGGCCAGTCTCGTTCTCAGGTCTTCGCTCGCGTCGCTCATCGCATCCTCCGCCACCGGTGTAGCAGAACGGAGCGGGATTGTCGCCCGCCAAGATGTTGACTTCGCGGGTTTAAACGATACAATCCCACCATACTCGTTGCACCTTCAACAATAGAGTCCGCCATGAGACCTCCCTTCGTCAAGCAATCGACCCTGAACTACTACCGCGCCTGCCGGGACAAGGGCATGTCCCTGTTCGACTTCATCCACGGCTACGTCTACGGCCGCTGGTGCTACCACTACATCGGCCTGGCCGGGGACAAGGACCCCTGGTGGCGCTGGCTCTGGGTGCCGTTGATCTTCATCATCGACCGGGTGCACCCCTTCAAGGACTCCCCCCGGAGCCGAACCGGGGACCTGGGACAGGACAAGGCCACCTGGGGCGATGCCTACCACGGCAAACCCCTGCCCCTTAACGAGGCCACCAAGCTGATCCGGCTGGACCGCCCGGTGAACACGGAAATTCCGGAGAGCGTCCTGCCCTACACCCGCGCCCGAGAGATCATCCTGGGAAACCCGGAGAAGATCGTCCTCCTGGACTGCCCCTGCCGGTCCGGGATGAAGAATCCCTGCACGCCCATCGACGTCTGCCTGCTCATCGGCGACCCCTTCGCCTCCTTCATGCTGGAGCACCACCCCTCCCGCACCCGCGCCATCACCGCGGACGAGGCCGTGGAGATCGTCCGGGCCGAACAGGCGCGCGGGCACGTGTCCCACGCCTTCTTCAAGGACGTCATGCTCGGCCGGTTCTACGCCATCTGCAACTGCTGCTCCTGCTGCTGCGGGGCCATGAAGGCCCACGCCATGGACATCAAGATGCTCTGCTCGTCGGGCTATCTGGCCGTGGTGGACCAGGACAAGTGCACCCGCTGCGGGACCTGCGCCCAGAAGTGCCAGTTCAAGGCCATCGGCTTCGACAAGAACGGCGCGTTCATCCGCGAGGACCGCTGCATGGGCTGCGGGGTGTGCACCCTGTCCTGCGCCAAGGACGCCCTGACCCTGCGCCTGGCCCCGGAAAAGGGCGAGCCCCTGGAGATAGACTCCCTGCACTAGCCTCCGACCGGCAACCCGGCACAGGACGCAAAAAAACGGCCCGGATTGCTCCGGGCCGTTTTTTTCTCGCGCTTCGGGCGTCAGCCCAAGGTGATGGTCAGCGGGATGACGTGCAGCTCGCGGGAAATCTCGCGGGTCGTGCCGAGCTGCCAGGCGGCTGCGTCGCTCCCGGCGTGTTTGGCCACTTCCTCGGCGATGCCGCCCACATTGATGATCGGATGGCGGGAAAAGACCTGGGGCAGCCCGTAGGTCAGGTTGCAGGCCAGACACTTGCCGGGACGCTGGGTCAGCCGCAACTCGAAATCGAGCTGCTCGCCCGAATCGCCCGCATAGGCCAGGGCGATGTCGTAGCTTCCTTCTTCGGCGTCGCCGAACAAGGCGTCGAAAAAGGCTTCGGTCCGCTCCTGCGGAAAGATGGTGCGCAAGATGTCCTCGGTGAAAATGTGCCCGTATCGGCTCATGAACGGCTCCCTCTCAAAGTTGGTATGGTCCCCTCGGCAAAGTTAGCCATCTACCTAAAAACCCACCAAGGAGCAAGGAATTCCGACCCCCTTAGACATAGAGGAAGAACAGCCCCACGCCCGACGCCAGGAAAACCAGGCACGGCCCCACCACCTTGCGCCAGGTGCTGGCCAGATCGCACTGGAAGTACTCGCAGGTCAGGATGAAGCAGATGTGGATGGGCGAGATCATGACCCCGGTGAACCCGCAGAAGGTGGCCAGGACGATGTACGGGATCATCTGGTCCTGCATGCCCAGCGAAGCCAGCACGCCGAGCAGCAGCGGGAAGGTCGCGCCGACAAAGGCCACGTTGATGCCGGCCACCAGCCCCACCAGGAACGGCAGGAACGCCGCCGAGGCGAACAGGGCCGCCTCGCCGCCCGCCACCCGGGCCATCTCCTCGACCACGCCCGCGGCCTGGAGGATGTCCTTGAACACGAAGATGGCGGTGATGACGAAGATCATGGACCACAGGGATTTCTTGGTCAGCACGTCGCGCAGGAACTTCAGCCCCAGCTGGGTGTTCTGGACCATGACGCAGACCACGGCACCGGCCAGGGCGGCCACCACGCCGAGCTCGAAGGGGATGGTCGGGGCGAACGCCGCGATGGACGTCTCCAGCCCGATGGCCCCGACGATGGCGATGAGCAGCGGCAGCCCTTCGCGCAGGGCGGCGGACTTGCTGCGCTTGACCGGCAGCATCGGGATGGCCAAATCCTTGGCCCCCAGCACGCCGGGCCGCAGGAAGAATATCCAGCCGGCCAGGAGCATGATCGGGGTGCCGGGCCAGGTGTAGGAGATGAGGTCGATAATCTGGATGTCCGCCAGGGCCAGGGTCAGGATGATCCCCGGATACAGGGGCCAGATCAGCTCCCAGACGTGGCGGAACCAGTAGTTGAGCACGGCCCGGTCGGAGTTGGAGATGCGCATGTCCTCGGACACGGTCTTGATCATGGGCGCGGAAAAGACCGCCCCGCCCGGCATGGGCAGGAGGCCGATGAGCGCGGGGAAGAAGACCAGCCGCAGCCGGGGGCTGGTCAGGAAGCCGGACAGCGCCTCCATGAGCCGCTTGGACTGGCCGGACCGCTCCATGGCGTCGCTCAGGATCAGGATGAAGCCCACGATGGCCGCGAGGAAGAGGAACTTCTCCTGGGTCAGGGCGAGCACCCCGGTCCGGGCTATGGGCAGCAGCCCCATGCCGAAGAGCAGCCCCATGATCGCGCCGCCCGCCAGGATGGACAGGCCGAGGCCGATCTTGAAGCGCATGCCCGCGAGCATGATCAAAAAGGCGAACAGGACTTTGAGAAACGGGGCCAGGGTGGTGAAGAGGGATTCCATGGGGTGTGTCCTTGTGTGCTCCGGTGCGGTCCGGGATAACGGCGTCAAGCCGAAAAGTACCCTCTTTCCCCTTGAAAGGAAACGCTAAAAACCGCACAACGGGCCAAAAAACAGAACAATCAGCGCCCTCGGCCCCTTGCCCGCCCCGTCACATTGCGATACACAGTAAGTCGCGTCGAAGGATTGATCACCCAGCGGAGACAACCATCAATGAGCATGAACAAAAAACAGATCCGAACCCATATCTTCTCCACCATCATGGCCAAGGTCGAAGAGCAGGACGAGACCAAGCGCCAGGAGGCCCTGAACGAATTCATGGCCGTCACCGGCACGGCGGGCAACGCCTCCGAGCAGGTGGCCAGCCTCATCCCGCCCATCATGCACGATCTCTACGAGAAGTGGATCACCATGTTCATCGACCGGCTCATGGAGACCGTCCCGCTCAAGAACATCGAACTGTTGTGCGACGGGTGCGACGGCAACAACGGCGCCCTGGTCCTGGCCTACATCATGTTCCTGGAGTCCGCGCGCATGGAGAAACAGATCGACGAGGACCTGCGCCAGCACGGCATGCGCGGCGGGGACAACGACGAGCTGGGCGACCTGGCCGCCAACTACATCCGCGCCCAGATGGCCAAGATCGCCCGCCAGACCAACAACGACGACGAGCCCAAGGGCCATTGCTAGCAGACAGTTGATAAGCGGCGATCTGCGTCGTTAAGTGAATTGTTCTCGAATCTTCGAGACTTACGCCATCTCATGACATTGTTATGCCGCAAAAAGCCCCGCCACCGTTTTCGGTGGCGGGGCTTTTTGCGCGTTTGCGGCTAGCCGACCTGGTCGCCGGATTCGGCTATGGCCTTTTCCACGGCCAGGGCGATCTCCTCGTCCGGGTCGGGCTGGCCCGACTCCATGAGCCCCAGCTGCAGGTTCAGCTCGCGCATGACCTTCACGCAGGACGGGTTGAAGTACCGCCCCCACACGCCCGGAGCCTTGTCCGAACGGCCCAGGCGGACCAGAGTCAGTCCCAGATAGAGGAAGGCGTCGGAGTACCCCTGGTCGATGCGCAGGCAGCGCTCGAACTCCAGCTTGGCCTGCCGGTACTTGCCCACCTTGTAGGAGCAGACCCCCAGCCGGTAGCGCACGTCCGCGTCGTTCTTGTCGCCCTCCAGGCACTCCTTGTATTTCAGGCGCGCCTCCTCCCACTTCTCGTCCACGTACAACGCGTTGGCCGCCTTGACGGTGTCGATGCACCCGGCGGTGGACGCCACGGGCTGGGCGTCCTCCCTCTTTATGCGGCGCACGGCCCCGAACAGGAAGTTGCGGCGGGACTTGTCGATCTTCTTTTCGGCCATCATTCCTCCGGCGCACAGGATACCCATTTCGCGGACGGGGTCAAGACGGCCAACCGGTTGCCTTTTCAGGCGGTTCGTGAAAGATTCCTCCCATGAGCGGACGATTCGGCTGGACCGGCACGGTCCTTTGCATAGACCTGACGTCGGGCGCGATCACCCTTGATCACCCGGACGACGACCTGTACCGCGCCTTCCTCGGCGGGCGCGGCCTGGCCGGTCATTACCTGCGCCCCTTTGCCGCCCGCGAGCACACCGACCCGGACCTCCCCCTGCTCATCTTCACGGGTCCCCTGACCGGCACGGATTCCCCCACCTCTGGCCGGGGAACCATCATGACCCGCTCGCCCCTGACCGGAGCCATCTGCGACGGGTCCATCGGCGGCGGGCTGCCCACGCGCCTCAAGAAGGCGGGCTTCGACGGCCTGGTGATAACCGGGCGCGGCAACGTCCCCTGCGGCATCGAGATCGACGACGCCGGGGTGCGCGTGGTGGAGACCGACCTCTGGGGACGGGACACGGACGCCGTCCTGGACACCCTGGAGCAGCGGCTGCCCGAGGACACGTCCCTGGCCTGCATCGGCCCGGCGGCCGAAAACGGCTCGCCGCTGGCCACCGTGGCCGTGGACCATCGCCACGGCAACGTGCGCGGCGGTCTGGGGCTGGTCTTCGCGGCCAAGAATCTCAAATATTTGACCGTGCGCGGCACCGGGGACGTCCCGGTCCGCGACCCGGACGGACTGGCCGAGGCGCGCCGGGCCATCCTGCGCCTGACCGCCGCCTCGCCCGTGCTCATGGGCCGCTACGGCTTCTCCGAGTGGGGCACCGGTGCGCTCTACGACCTCATGGACGCCCGCCGGATGATGCCCACGGACAACTTCAGGCGCACCCGGTTCGAACACGCCGCCGACACGGGCGCGGCGGCCATCGCCAAGCGATACTCCCCGCGCGCCCACGGCTGTCTCGGCTGCCATATCCGCTGCCGCCGCATCGCCGGGACCGGCCACGCCATGCCCGGCTACGAGACCCTGGCCCACTTCACCGCGCTCATCGGCAACCCGGACCCGGACCTGGCCCTGCTCGGCGCGGACATCTGCTCCCGCCTCGGCCTGGAGACCGTGTCCACGGCGGCGACGCTCGCCTGCCTGCGGGAGCACACCGGCCAGGACTTCAACGCCAAATCCCTGCGCACCGCCCTGCACGACATGGCCGAAGGCGGCGACCTCGGCCGGGGCGCGGCCTTTCTCGCCCGGACCCTGGGGACCCCGGACACGGCCATGACCGTCAAGGGGCTGGAGCTGCCCGCCTACGACCCGCGCGGGGCCATGGGGCTGGCCCTGTCCTACGCGGTGTCCACGCGCGGCGGGTGCCACCAGCGGGCCTTCTCCCTGAGCCACGAGATCCTGCGCAAGCCCGTGGCCACGGACCGCTTCTCCTTCAGCGGCAAGGCGCGGATCATCAAGCTGGCCGAGGACGGCCTGGCCGCCGCCGACTCCATGAACGGTTGCCGCCTCATCTTCCTGGCCGCCGGGCTGGAGGAATACGCCAAGGTTCTGGAAGCGGTCACCGGCCTCGAGTTCTCGGCCCAGTCCCTGCTGGAAACCGGCGAACGGATCACGGTCAACGAGCGGCTCATGAACGTTGCCAACGGCTTCACCGTGGCGGACGACGACCTGCCGCAGCGATTCTTCACCGAACCCGGCACCTCCGGCCCCGGCATGGAGATCAAGCCCATCGACCGCGACGAGTTCCTGCGGGCCCTGAACAACTACTACGCGGTGCGCGGCCTGGACCCGTCCGGCCAGCCCACGGACCGCACCCTTGAACGGCTGGGCCTGACGCGATGAAAGACCTGTGCGAAAAATACGCGGCCAAACTCCTGGCCCAGGGGCTGGCCTCATCCGAGGACGCGCCGCTCATCGGCGGCCTGGACGCCGAACTCGTCTGGAACCGCGAGGACCCGCGCACTGAGGTCCTGGCCGGACTGTTCGACCGGCTGTCCATCAATTCCCTGGTCTTTTCCCGCCCGGCCGAGCCGTACCAAACCATCCTCGACTTTCTGGCCGAACGCTGGCCCGGGACCATCCGTCCCGAGGACACCGAGACCCGCACCTTCCTGCACGACATCCCGGTCTGCCGCGAGTTCACCGCCGACGCCATGGGCGCGCAGCTCGAGAAGCGCAAGGTTGTGGTCCTGCCCGGCCTGGGCGTGGTCTCCTGCGGCTCGGTCAGCCCGGAACAGGGGTTCGTCTACCTTTCCTCGGCCCTGTTCTCCTGCTTCGTGCTCTTCTTTTCCGAATATCTGAACCGCGCCCGGCAAGGGACCCTGGACCACGATTACCGCGCCGCCTTCGAGCGCGCCGTGTCCCTGCTGCCCGCGCCGCGCACCGCGCCGCCCGCCCTCGCTCCCGCCCCCCTGGACACCGAGGAAAAGGCGCTCACGGCCATCTTCGAGGCGGGACGCCAGGTGGTGGGCCACGGGCTGGTGGACTCCTTTTTCGGGAACATCTCCCTTCGGTTGGGTGACACCATCCTCATCTCCCAGACCGGCTCCTCCCTGGACGAACTGGAGGGATGCGTCGATCCCTGCCCCATGGACGGCAGCGCCACCACCGGACTGACCGCGTCCAGCGAACTGACCGCCCACGAGGACGTGTACCGCCGCTCTGACTCCACCTGCATCCTGCACGGCCATCCCCGGTTCACGGTGATCATGTCCATGGACTGCGCCAAGGCCGACTGCCCCAACCGGGGCGAGTGCCACATCCGCTGCACCGAATGCCGCACCGTGGACGGTGTCCCCATCGTGCCGGGCGAGGTCGGCACCGGCCCCACCGGACTGTGCAACACCCTGCCCCCGGCCATGGCCTCCGAAGGGGCGGCCATCGTCCACGGCCACGGCCTGTTCACCGCCGGGACCGCCGACTTCAACGAACCCTTCGCCCGGCTGCTCGACATCGAGAACCGCTGCCGCGAACTGTATTTCGAGAGGATCGCCGAATATGCCTGATCCGCGGACCGCACCGTTCAGGCCCGGCCCGGTCCTGGCCTACGTCCTCCTGACCCTGGCCCTGACCTGGACCGTCGAATACGCGGTCATCGGCGAAGGGTTGCGTTTCGACGACCTGGTCGGCAAGTCCGCGCCCGGGCTGTGGCTCATGGGAGTGATGTGGATTCCCGGCCTGGTCGCCCTGGCCGTGACCCTGGTCACCGAACGGACCGGCCTGCGCGGCCTGGTCCCCGCACTGCTCCTGCGCATGGGGTCCGTCGGCCCCTACTTCCTGGCCGTACCGCTCATCCCGCTGGCCTACGCCGTCATGTACCTGCTCACCTGGGCGCTGGGCCTGTCCTCCATCGACCCGGACCTGAACAGCCTGGCCGCCGTCAGCGGCCAGCCCATCGGCATGGACGCGGCCCTCAAGCTCATGCTGCCCCTCTCCGTGGTCGTCGGGCCGCTCATCAATTTCGTCTTCGGCCTGGGCGAGGAACTGGGCTGGCGCGGCTATCTCCTGCCCCGGCTCATGCCGCTCGGCAAGCTCCGGGCCTACGTCGTCCTCGGCATGGTCTGGGGCGTCTGGCACGCGCCCCTCATCCTGGCGGGCCTCAACTACCCCGGCTATCCCGTGGCGGGCGTCCTCATGATGTGCCTCGTCTGCCTCGCCTTCGGCCTGTTCCTCAACGAGATGACCCTGCACTACCGGTCCGCGCTCCTCGCCGCCTTCCTGCACGGCGCGGCCAACGCCCAGGGCTACGGCATCTGGGGCTGGATGTTCCCCGACGCCCACCCCCTGCTCGGCGGCGCCATGGGCTTCACCGGCGTCCTCACCTGGCTCGCCCTCGCCGCCCTCACCATGGCCGTCCTCCCCCGCCTCCGGCGGGATTGAGGAGGGACGCCTCCGGCGGCCGGGGGAAGGGGAGAGGGAAACCTTTTGGAAAAGGTTTCCTTCTCCCCTTCCCCCGGACCCCCATCCCCTCTTCCTTCCAAAACTTTTTGTCGCCGCTTCGCGGGGCTGGACGCGCTGAAAGACCTTCGCTTGCTGGAGCGAAGGCCATGTTTTGTCAACCGCCTCTTCCTTGGAGCGCTTTTGGGGCGTCAGCCCCAAACAGCGGCTCTCCCCCGCGCCCGCAAGCCGCCGCCCGGCAACCTCGCAAACAAACAGAAAAGGCCCCAATTCATGGGGCCTTTTCTGTTTGTTTGCGAGGTTGCCGTACTCCGGGCCTCTACCAAAGGATCATTGGTTTTAGGGGTTGCCTTGAAACTCGGAAACTCTGCCGCTAAAACAGAATCTTGAGGTTTGTCGGGCGTTGCCTTGAAACGCTTCCTTTGACTTGGCTCAACCATACGCCGTTTCGGCGGATGATGGCAATGGGCTTAGACGACTTTTTTACAGTTTTTCGAAATATTCCTTTTCCGCGCCGCACTTGGGGCAAACCCAGTCGTCCGGCAGGTCTTCGAACTTGGTCCCGATGGGGATATTGTTGTCCGGATCACCCTCGGCGGGATCGTACACGTAACCGCAGGGACATTCCCATTTGTCCATATCTGGTACCTCCATTGGTTTCTCGTTTGTCCAAACGATACCAGAACGGGGTGGGGAAACAACTGTTTTCTTGGGAATGACTACCGGCTAGAACAGCGACCGCTGGTCGTCTTCCATGCGCAGCTTGAGGTGTTGGTACGCCTTGGCCGTGGCAACGCGGCCGCGCGGGGTGCGCTTGAGGAAGCCGCACTGGATCAGGTACGGCTCGTAGATGTCCTCGATGGTCCGGACCTCTTCGGCGCAGGCCGCGGCGATGGTCTTGAGCCCCACCGGGCCGCCGTTGAAGTTCTCGACCATGAGCGAGAGGATCTTGCGGTCCATGTTGTCCAGCCCGTACTGGTCCACGTCGAGGCGCTCCAGGGAGGACTCGGCCAGCTCGCGGGTGACCACGCCGTCGCCGTGCACCAGGGCGTAGTCGCGCACGCGCCGGAGCAGCCGGTTGGCGATGCGCGGGGTGCCGCGCGAACGGCGGCCGATGACCAGCGCGCCCTCGGGCTCCACCTCCACGCCGAGAATCTTGGCGCTGCGCTCGACGATAAGGCCCAGCTCCTCGGGCGAATAGAATTCGATGCGGAAGATGCAGCCGAACCGGTCGCGCAGGGGCGAGGTCAGCAGTCCGAGCCTGGTGGTGGCCCCCACCAGGGTGAACGGCTCCAGGTCGAGCTTCACCGTGCGCGCCCCGGGGCCGGAGCCGATGACCAGGTCGATCTGGAAGTCCTCCATGGCCGGATACAGGACTTCCTCGACGGTGGGCGGCATGCGGTGGATCTCGTCGATGAACAGGATGTCGCCGCGCTCCAGGTTGGTCAGGATGGCGGCCAGGTCGCCGGATCGCTCCATGACCGGACCGGAGGTGGAGACCATGTTCACGCCCAGCTCGGAGGCCATGATCCGGGCCAGGGTGGTCTTGCCCAGGCCGGGGTTGCCGTAGAACAGGGTGTGGTCCAGCGAGCGTTCGCGCTCCCGCGCCGCCCTGATGAAGACGTCGAGGTTGGTGCGCAGGTCAACCTGTCCGATGAAGTCGGAGAGGCTTCTGGGCCGGACGTTTTCCTCGGGAAGAGTGCATTTGCTCATGAGCGTGCCGCGTTGATTTTCTTGAGCACCGCGCGGATGGCCCCGGCGGCGTCGAGATCGGGTTCTTCGTCTAAGACGTCCAGCAGCAGGGGCCGGGCCTCGTCCTCAGAGTAGCCCAACCCCTTGAGGCCCGCAAGCGCGTCCAGGTACTCGCCCTGCGGCCCCTGCGGACCGGCGGCGGCGCGGGTGGTCACCGGGGTCAGCTTGTCCACCTTGTCCTTGAGATTCCAGAGGATCTGCTTGGCGGACTTGGGGCCGATGCCGGGCACGGTGGACAAGGTCGTGACGTCCTCGCGATAGGCTATCTCGCGGAGGTGGGCGGCGTCGAACATGGACAGGATGGCCATGGCCTTCTTCGGCCCGAGCTTGTCGATGGAGATGAGGGTCCGGAACAGGTCCAGGTCGTCGGCGTCCAGGAAGCCGAACAGGTCGATGGCCTTCTCCCCCACCTGGGTGTGGACGAACAGCCGCACCTCGCCGCCCTTGGCGGGCAGCTTGGCCAGCACCGAAGTGGGCGCGGCCACCTCGTAGCCCACGCCGCCGGGAGTGAGCAGGAGCAGCCCCCTCTCGTCCGCGGACAGCAGTTCACCCTTGAGATACCCGATCATGCGTTCCCTCCTCGCCGGACAGTAGCCGAAGATCGGATGCAATTCAAAGGATATCCGCCGTGACCAAAGGTGCGGTTTCAACGTATTGCCAACAAACGACTTCCATCTTTTTCCGAAAGGGGTATAGTGGAACAAACCTTCAATAACAGGAGTCATCATGACCAAAATCGCATACGCACTCATGACCCTTGCCCTGGTGCTGGCCTTCTCCCTCCCGGCCTTTGCCCAGGAGGCCGATCCCATGACCCAGGATGAGCTGATCTCCCTGGTGGGCGAAGCCGTTGTCGAAGAGGCCGCCAACTCCTCGGACGAGCTCCGGAAGGCCAAGGACATCCTCGACGCGGTGCGCAACCGCAAGGGCGCGACCGAGCAGGAGCAGACGGCGGCGGAGATGGATTACCAGCAGGCCCGCGACCGCTACAACAAGGCGTCGAACAACCTGGACAACGCCCGGGTGGACGCCCTGGCGCTGGAGTGCGGCAAGACCAGCGACGAGATCCGCGCCATGCGCAACTCCGGCATGGGCTGGGGCCGCATCGCCAAGGAATGCGGCGTGCACCCCTCCGCCAACGGCAAGGGCCAAGGCAAGAACAAGGACAAGGGCATGGGCAAGGACAAGAGCAAGGACAAGGGGAACAAGAAGCCCAAGAAGTAGCCGCGCAAACGACGCGAAAAGGCCCGTCCGGCATGACCGGACGGGCCTTTTTTCGCGCCTTGGAAACGGCTACGCTCCCGTCAGCCTGCGCATCCGCCGCTCGTTGAGATGGCAGATGGCCACGGCCAGGGCGTCGGAGGCGTCCTCGGGCCAGTCGGGCTTCTTGATCCCCAGGCAGTGGGCGACCATGAAGGCCACCTGGGACTTGGGCGCGTTGCCCAGGCCAACCAGGTTCTTCTTGATCTTGGACGGCTCGTACTCGCCCATGGGGATCTTGTTGGTGGCGCAGGCCGCCATGCAGGCGCCCCTCGCCTGCCCCAGCTTGAGGGCGGACGAGGGGTTCTTTGCGACGAAAACGTTTTCAATGGCCGCTTCCGCAGGACAGTGCTCGCGAATCAACTCCTGGAGGGAGTCGAAGAGCACGCCCATGCGGGTGGCCATGTCTTTTTTTACCGGGGTGCGGATGGTGCCGGTGGCGACCAGCTCGGCCCTGCCCGAGAGCTCCCGGACGAAGCCGTAGCCCGTGACCCTTGAACCGGGGTCCAGGCCCAGAACGACCAGCCCTTCCGCCATGCGCCTATTCCTCGTCGAACAGGTCGTCGGGCAGGTCGGCGTTCATGTAGACGTTCTGGGTGTCGTCGTTGTCGTCCAGGGCGTCGAACAGGTTCATGACCTTCTTGCCCACGGAGGCGTCCACCGGAACGTAGGTCTCGGGGACCATGTTGAACTCGGCGGACTCGTATTCCATGCCCGCGTCGGCGAACGCCTGCTGCACGACCATGAAATCGCCGGGGGCGGTGTGCACGGTGAAGGAATCGCCGTCGTCGATGATGTCCTCGGCACCGGCTTCCAGGCCGATTTCCATCAGCTGGTCCTCGGTGAACTTTTCCTTGTTGAAGACGATGACGCCCTTGCGGTTGAACAGGTACGACACCGCGCCGTTCTCCGCCATGTTGCCGCCGTGCTTGGAAAAGGCGTGGCGAATTTCGGCCACGGTGCGGTTCTTGTTGTCGGTGGCCACTTCCACGAGCATGGCGACGCCGCCCGGCCCGTATCCCTCGTACATGATCTCCGCCAGATCGCCGCCGGCCAGTTCGCCGGTGCCCTTCTTGATGGCGTTCTCGATCCTGTCCTTGGGCAGGTTCACCGCTTTGGCCTTCTGAATGGCCAGCCGCAGGGTGGAGTTGTCATCCGGGTTGCCGCCGCCCGCCTTGGCCGCCAGGATGATGTCCTTGGCCGCCTTGGTGAAAAATTTCGCCTTCTTGGCGTCCTGGCGACCCTTGCGGTGCTGAATGTTTGCCCATTTACTATGTCCGGCCATATTTCCTCCTGAATATCTCGATGCAGTCTATTTTTGTGGTCGGTCCAATCTTCTACCCGTCAACGCCCTTAAAGCCAAGCGCAACGATGAATATCTCCTTGCTCTCGGACCGGGAACTGTACGGCTTGAAATTCTTTATCTTCTCGAAATACGGGCGGATCATGTTCCGGTAGTCGTTGATCTCGCCGCCCTCGAATATCTTGACCGCGAAGTGGCCGCCCTTCTTGAGGCGCTTGAGCGCCACCTCGAAGGCGCGCTCGCACAGTTCGAGCGAATTGGCCTGGTCCGCGAACTTGATTCCGGTTGTCTTGGGGGCCATGTCGCTGATAATGACGTCGAAGGGCGTCAGCGGCTCCATCGCCTCCAGCAGCTCGGGCGCGTCGGAGAACACGTCCGCCTGGAGAAAGATGATGTTGTCCGCAAAGGAATGCTTGGTGGTCTGGATGTCCACGGCCAGCACGCGCCCCTCCGGTCCCACGCGCTCTCCGGCGAACTGGGTCCAGGAGCCGGGAGCCGCGCCGAGGTCGAGAACGGTCTGGCCCTTCTTGAAGATCTGGAACTTCTTGTCCATCTCCTTGAGCTTGTAGACCGAGCGCGCGGCGTAGTTTTCCTTTTTGGCCCGTTTGAAGTATTTGTCCTGGTATTGTTTCATGGTATCGCTCCGTCAATGCGGCGTGGAGCGCTTAGTAGCCGAATCCGCCGAAAAAGCCAAGCGAACGACGTGCAAAGACCCCGATATGCCACCATCGCGGACGAACTGGGTTTGACCAAGTCCATGCCCGCGTCCGCCGACCAGTTCGAATGGCGGCCGGGGCGCGGTTCGGGCCAGTCCCCCACGGTCTTCCTCGGTCTCGGTCCCGAGCCGGACAAGCTGCCGGAATGGTTCGACCTTCCCCCGGACAAGCCGGTCCTCTACCTGGAGAGCCAGGCCTTCATGGACCAGATCGACGGGTACGCGGCCAGGGTTCCGGCCCATTTCATACATATAAGCCCGGACGAGTTCACCGCGCCCCTGGCCGACCGTGCGCGCGCGGCGCGCTACCTGCCCGCGCACCGGGCGTTCCCCTCCTTTTTCGCGCCCCTCACGGCCCGCCTGACCCTGGGCGGTCACTCCCGCACCCGGCTCGAGCGCACGGTCTGGCTGCCCTGCGGCGACGCCGACCTGCTCATTGCCGAACTGACCGCGGCGTTCACGGCCAAGGGGTATTCGGTGCGCCACATCGATCACGAAGCCTTGGGCAAGCATCCGGGGAGTGTGCTGCCCGACCTGCTGCGCGAGGGCGTACCCGACCTGTTCTTCTCGATCAACTTCAAGGGGCTGGACCACTACGGCCTGGCCTGCGCCCTGCTCCGCGAGGCCGGTACCGAGGTGGGCGTGTGGCTGGTGGACAACCCGTTCAACGTGCTGCCCTCGGTGCGCTCGGGCTACTGGCGCGACGTCCGGCTGTTCGTCACGGACCACAGCTTCATCGGCCCGCTCATTAAGGCCGGGGCGCGCAAGGTCACGCACCTGCCCCTGGCCGCCGCGCCCGCGCTCCTGGACGGCACCGTCCTGCCGGACCACGCCCGCGACCTTGCGGGCAAGCTCGTGTTCGTGGGCCGCTCGGCCTTCCCGGACAGGGACAAATTCTTCGCGGGCGAGACCGTGGGGGACGAGGCGCGCGCCCTGGTGCTCGGCGACACCGGGACTCGGCGCTACGACTACCATTGGTGGCGGGACCGGCTGGGCGTGGACGCGCTCTGGCCGGGCAACGCGGGCCGGGCCGTGGGCGCGGGCGCGGAGTTCGCCTCCCGCGCCTGGAAGTTCCGCTGCCTGGAGGCGGCGGGCAGGATCACGGTCTTCGGCGACGACGGCTGGCGCGGGCTGGCCAACCCGGACGCGGACCTGCGCGGGCCGCTGGACTACTACGCCCACTTGCCCGCCGTGTACCGCGAGGCGGCCGTGACCCTGAACGTCACCGGCCTCCAGCTCCCGGCCGGGCTGAACCAGCGCAACTTCGACGTGTGGTGCGCGGGCGGTTACCTGATCACCGACACCCATCCCGGCCTGTCCATCTTCCCGCCGGAGCTGACCGACCCCATAGCCTACGCCCGCCCGGAGGAAATCCACGACCTGGTCATCCGCCACCGCGAGGACACCCGAACCCGCCGCGATCTGCAACGAGCCTGGCGCGAATGCATCCTCCGCGACCACACCTACGACAACCGCGCGGAGACCATCCTGAAAACAATGCGCCTTTGACCCCGTCAAAATGCTTGAGCTTCCCGACGAAAAGCGGTAACAACGCTCCACCAACACGGGGACGTAGCTCAGCTGGGAGAGCACTGCCTTCGCAAGGCAGGGGTCGAGAGTTCAAATCTCTTCGTCTCCACCAAAAAACAAAAATCCTATCAGCAAGTTAGCTGATAGGATTTTTGTTTTTTGCCATTTTGTACAACCCCTGTACAACTTTTTTGATTGATACTCACTTTCAAAAATTTATACAATTAATACAAACAATAGATATAGTCTATAAAAATTAAAAGAACCACCAGCAAATGCCAGTGGCTCTCTTCTTTACGAAGCCCGGACGATCAGTCTTTCATCGTCAGCCGTTTCCTCTTCAATTTCATCCTCCAACTCATCCTCCTCGTGTTCGACGAAACGAGGCTTTTCATCCTCTTCCAGCGCGTAAACACCAGTAACGGCCAGAATGCCGACAACTACTGCACCAATAAATGTCCAAAAGTCTCGCATGATTTTCTCCTTGGTTTACTTATCGAATTCTGTGCCGCACAGGTTGCAGCGCCATTCACAGATAATGTGCCGGTCAATGTGCTCGCCGATTTGGTTGCCCACGGCTGACCCGGCAAAGAATCCAGCTACCGCCCCAGCCAATCCACCGGTGAGGACACCGATGCCGGTTCCGACGACAGGAATTACGGAGCCGATGATTCCGCCTGCGGTCGCTCCTGCGGAAGTGCTGTAGTATCCGACGGCTCCGCCAGCAGCACCGCCGATCGCCGTGCCGATCTTCTGGGAAGCATTTACCAATACGACATGATCCGAACTGCCGCAGCTCGGGCATTTGGGAGTCTCTTCACTCATTTTTTCCTCGTGATGATGAGAGGTTATCGGACGAGTGCACTGCGCAACATGCCGAACATGGCTGGGGCCAACTCGGACAGGTCATTGACAGTACGACTGTGGTCAGGAAGCAGTTTATTGATGGTCTCGGACAGGACGCCTAGGCCGTAGATCTCGACGCCGAACCTTCTGCCCTCTTCAACTGCATCAAGGGCAAGTTGGAATGAATCCGGATCGCCGTCCGTCAGGATCAGGATTATCTTCCTCGATTCGAGAAGCGGTTGCATTTGCTGAAGCACCCACCACAAGGCTTCACCGAGAGGCGTACAGCCGGTAGCGGTCATGTCGAAGTTGGCGTGAAGTCGTTCTCCGTGCCTCAGTATCGGGCAGACCGTGGGGTCAGAGCTATTCTCATTTCCACCGTCTGTGGGAGAACCTGCCGGGAATGCCGTCACAGCCACTTTGATACCGTTGATGGAATCCAGGGCCGTGGCCACGGCATGACAGATCTGGGTCGTCAGCATGATACGCCTTCGCATGGAGCCTGAGCAGTCCAGTAGGATATGCACAGCAGTGTCGATGCCGATCTTGCGCCCGTTGCGCTTGAATACACGAGCATCAGCCACCGAGACTCTATGTAGTTGCCGTGCATCCAATCGACCATGACGACCGATCTTGCTTCGCGTGAGCACTGAGGATTGCAGCAGTCCCTGGAGCTGGGTCCACAGGGCAATCGACGCCCGCTTTGTGGCAACAATGCCCTCGGGCTCGATGGGCTTTACGCTCTTGGTTCCCAGTTGTGCCACTCGAAGGGACTCGTCCAGGTTTACCGGCGTCTCATCCCGCAGTTTGGCGGCCAGAGTCTCACCAAGGTCCGTGGGCAAGTCGTTTTCATCAGCGTGAACCAGGCACTCAAGCTGGCGTCTCGAATCGATGCTGACAGTATCCAAGGGTAGCCCATCAGAACTGCCTATCACAGCCTTCTTATCCGATTGATCGCCCCTGTTTGCCTGGAGTTCAGAGGCCAATTTGTCCTTGAGGATCGAAACGACCTCCCGTGCGTAGAGGATGCAATCCTGGGTCGAATCACAGTACGCATGCACCTTCTTCAGGACGTGGTTCAGTCGAGAGATCAACCCCGGATAATGGCTTTCGATGAAGCTGCCCACGCCATCACGCTGGCCGATCAACGAAGGAACGTCCCACGCCCGGACTGACAGCAACAGCCAGTTGAGCACAGCCATGGCCGGATCAGTTGCCTGCTCGTTGTCATTGCCGAACAGATGCAGAATGAGCCAGTTGAAGTTCTGCCTGCAACCAGGAAACAGTTTGGCCAACCGATGTTCCACGCGCCAGTCCTCAAAAGTGTTCCACACGTGCATCTCCAGCGGCGTCAGGTTCGCCAGACGAAGCCAGTCAAACCGGGTTTCCCGGATATGTGCAGCCTCATGGTCGATGTAGCCACGGGCCAGACCGATGAGGGTCTCACTGCATTCCAGAGGGAGTGCAGGCAGGTGGACAGTATTGCCGTCCGTGTACGCGCCCTTGCCGCCGATGACGACTTTCACACCGTATTTCCGTCCAAGAACGGAGGCGACCATAGGCAGGGACTTCATGATGAGGTTGTTCGTCATGACGATCACCAAAGCCCATGGCTGTCGATTGCGTGCTGATGCACCGACTCAGGCACAAAACCGATCGTTGCGGCAGGTACTTTCTCCCGCACAGCCGGAATCGTATCCGCAACCAGACCTGACAGGATGTCTGCCGCATCATGCCCTTCCAGGATCTTCTGCCCATGTACAAGGAGTGTAGCCGGATCTCGCAGCAGCGACACCACCCCCTGAAGCATGACCAACGCACTTCCCTGGATATGCCCTCGTTTGGGCATGCGGTTGAAGGCAGTATCAAGGAGATCCATCACAGGCATGACGCGGGGTTCAACAAAGCTGAGACCAGACAGTTTGCTGTGGATGGAGCGTAGGGGCGACAGCGCCTTGTGGGTCACTTTATCCTTGCCCTCGAAGCAGCGATGCCAGGTATCGGTTGCTGCCTTGGCGACTTCGCCGAAGAGCGTGTCGCCGAGTTCGCTCACTTCCTCATGCAGTCCCTGGTGGACAGTACCATCCGTGGGCGGAAGCAGCTTGAACAACTGCCACTTGAAGCCGATACGGCTGCGGACGTAATCCGCACTGACCGTCGAAGCGCCGATCAGCCGCTCCCAGCCGGGATGCTGAGCGATCCAGTTTTGCACAGCCTGGTCATACCGATTCAGGAACTGTTCTTTTGCCATCAGGAAATCATCCCGGATGGTTGTCAGTTCGGTCACGATTTCATCAGCCTTGTCTTCGGGGATAGCCCAGCCGCCGAGGAAACGGACGCCGGTCCGATCAAGAAGGTTTACCGCACGGGCCTTGAGGGTGCCAAAGACACGCAGTTCCCTCGGGTCGCAGACCTTCTTGCTGCCGAGCGACGCGAGTTCTCCGGGCGGCAATTCCGCTCCGCCGAAGTCGGCAGGCGTCAGTTTCTTGCGGGCAGTCCAGATGCTCACATCCAGGTTCAGGGCCATCAGGTTGTCGAGCACGGTAATGTCAGTATGCGTATTCATAGTTTACTCCTTGGTTTCCTGGGGAAAAATGCGCTGAGCCAGCTCGTGCAGCACGGTCCGGGTTTCCGGTGTGGCACGATAGCCGAGGGCGCGGTCTAATGCGTAAGTCACGGGTTGGATGCCTTGGCGGGCAAGCGGTTGGAATCGGACGGTCAGATCTGCCCAGCGAATCAGAGTACGGGTCGAGAACGTCACTTCGATGGTGTCGCGGAAATTACCGTCAGCCTCACCCATAAACAGTTTGCGGACCTCATTGGCGTAATCCACCATCTTGGTCCGCACGTCTTTGGGGAGTCCCGGAGCCTTGCGATGCAATAGTTCCTGCTCGGCTTTAGGACTGGGGTAACCGATTTCGCAAAGCCAGAACCGATCCATGAAGGCAAGGTTCTGCCGAAGTGTTCCCTGGTAGAGTCCGGTCTCATCGGTCCCACCATTGGTGTTGGCTGTGGCCGCAAACCGGAACAGTGGATGGGGCTTGATGACCTCCCCTCCGTTCTCGGGAATGCACAGTGGATCTCCGTCCAAAATACCGTTCAGGCCAGCGGCAGTCGCTGGATCAAGCAAGTCGATTTCGTTCAGGAGGAAGAGCCCGCCGAACTTCATGGCCAGCGCAAGCGGCCCGTACTGGAAGGTCATGTTGGAATCTTCCACGGTAAGATGCCCGACCATATCCGGGAACTCCAACCGTCCATGGCCGGTAATGTCGAACACCGGGTAATTGAGCTTGGCAGCAAGCTGCTTGATGAGGCTCGTCTTGCCTGAACCGGCAGGTCCGAACACGTACAGCGGATCGGACGATTCCATAAACCAGACCACGGCATCGCGGCTGGAGTCATGGAACAGGTATTCCGGGTTGAGATCTGGGGTAAACGAGCACGGGGCCATAAATCCGCGCACTTTCCGATTGGACTTTTTACCGCTAAAAATCTCACCGGCATCATGTTCTGCGGGCTGGAGGGATTGTAATTCTTTCAAAACGCTATTCATGGTTTTCCTCCTATGGAAATGAAAAGCCCCGCTCCACGTCATGTGGAGCGGGGACTCAAAGAATTGTGTTGGGAAGCTAAAAAGAACTCGTTCTTATGTGAATAATATATGCCTGAAATTAAATGAATAGCAGGCTGCTAAAAAGTCGAAAGGTATGTCCGCTTGAATGGCATTCAAGAGGTCGTCAGTTCGATTCTGTCCAGCTCCACCAATGATTATAAAGGCTTAGAAGGTTTTCCTTCTAAGCCTTTTTTCGTGGAATATACAAAAGAATATACAAATTATACCCAGTCGTTGGCGCACCCTTAGGTGCTACTAGGGGTTATGGATGTTATGGGTTAGCTCCCGCGAATCATGGTCAGGAGCATCTTAAACTTTTGCTCGGCATGAAGAGCATGAGGAATGTTGGCAGGCATGATGATCATCTCGCCTTTACCGGCAATATGAGACTCTCCGCCAATGGTGATCTGGGCTTGTCCGTCCAGAATGTGGACGACTGCATCAAACGGGGCTGTGTGTTCGCTCAATCCCTGGCCTTCGTCAAAGGCGAAGAGGGTGATTGTTCCGGTATCTTTGTTGAGCAGAGTCTGGCTGACGACGGAGTCATCGGCATATTGAATCGATCCCTCAACTCCAAAAGCTACGCCGACTTTCTTGGTCTTACTCATGTTATCTCCTTATTAAGGCTATAAATATTCAGCGAGTTGCCGACCGTATGCTTCGCATTCCTGACGACCTGCATCGTCGGGTTTCCACAGTGTCTTTAAACCTTCCGCGACCACTTCTATTCCTGCTTTTTCAAGACTGTCAGAAATCATTTTGACACTCTCTCCCGACCAGCCGTAGGAGCCGAAGGCGGCACCCTTTTTGTTCTTGAAGGAGAGCCCGTGGATCATTTCGAGCATGCCCGCCATATGGGAGAGAATGCCTTTGTTGATGGTCGAACAACCGGCCACCACCATTTTGGAGCGGAAGATCTCCGTGAGAATGTCATTCTTATCGCGTTGTCCGACATGGAGTATTTTGATGACGACCTCTTTGTTTGCCTGGCGGATTCCTGAGGCTATAGCTTCGGCCATGTCCCGCGTGCTGTTCCACATTGTGTCATAAATGATGGTCACTTGATCTTCCTGGTAGTCGTCGGCCCATTCCAGGTATTTCTGGACGATCTGAAGAGGATTGTCGCGCCACATGATGCCATGGCTGGGGAAGATGAAGTCAACGGGCAATCCCAGCCCAACCACTTCGTTGATCTTTTTTGTCACTAACTTGCTGAACGGCGTGAGGATGTTTGCATAATATTTTATGCATTCGTTCATGAGTTCTTCCTGATCGACCAAATCGTTGTACATTAGGTCGGATGCGAGATGGTGACCAAAGGCGTCGTTGCTGAATAAGACGTTCTCCTTGTCCATATAGGTGAACATGGAGTCCGGCCAATGGAGCATCGGGGCTGAAATGAAGGATAGGGTTTTCTCTCCCAGGGAGAGAGTATCTCCCGTTTTGACCACCTGGAAATTCCAGTCAGAGTGGTAGTAGCCTTTCAGTATTTTTACCGCTTGGGCTGAACAGTAAATCGGTACGTCCGGTATGCGGCGCATGAGTTCCGGTAGCCCCCCGCTATGATCCACCTCGCAGTGGTTCATGACGATGTAGTCGATCTTGTCCAAATCGATTTCTCTTTCCAGATTGGCGACGAAGTCCTTTCCAAAGGGGCCATAGACCGTGTCGATCAGAACTGTTTTTTCATCTCGGACGAGGTATGAATTGTAAGAAGAGCCTTTGAAAGTTGAGTACTCCTCTCCATGGAATTTTTGTAATTCCCAATCAATCTTACCGACCCAGGTAACGCTCTCTGTCAGTTTGAAACTCATTTTATCCCCCTTTATGGTGTGATTGGTTGAAGCGTATTCGCTTTGAAGCTAGCCAATTTAAAGCCAGAACTCGGGATAACGCCGCTTACCGGCCATATTGTTGACCACTAATGCGACTGCGAGGAGAAGAATCGCTCCGAGACCAACCGGAATCAGCGCATAAAAATATCCCAGGTTGTGGATCGAATCGCCGCCGATCACGGCTATGAGCGCGGTCGCACCACCCGGAGGGTGTAATGTCTTGGTTACGTGCATCAACGCTATGGCGGTAGATACGGCCAGGGCCGCCGCCAGCCAGGTGATG
Organism: Pseudodesulfovibrio indicus; assembly: GCF_001563225.1. Classification (NCBI taxonomy): domain Bacteria; kingdom Pseudomonadati; phylum Thermodesulfobacteriota; class Desulfovibrionia; order Desulfovibrionales; family Desulfovibrionaceae; genus Pseudodesulfovibrio; species Pseudodesulfovibrio indicus. The sequence goes on along the minus strand of NZ_CP014206.1, from coordinate 1,991,272 downwards.
TCCCCCGCTATCTGAAATGACAGCACACCGACTATCGCCGAGAGGACATGTCCGCCGAGGACGTTTCGTGGCTGCGCCAACGGGCTGCGTATCGCTCCGTAGACGAGGACTGCCGTGGCTCCGAATGAACCGATCAGAAGGTTGCGGTCAATGCTATCGACAATCAAAGATTGAAATGAACCCACAAGCGCAATGCCGAGAAAGGCGCCTATCCACGACCAGACTACCTCTGAGCTTCCGACTCTGGGAGGACTCTGTGTGGTTCCTTTCATTTTTCCAAAAATATTCATCTATTACACCGTTTGACACATGGAGCTGACGAGATCGCTTCTCGTTATGATTCCGAGGGGGTATCCATCCATATTGCAGATGGGGATTCGATTTATTGAATGGTTCGTGAACAGTTGTGAGATTTCAGCCAGCGTTGTTTCCTCCCGTGCGGATACGGGAGGCTGGCTCATTATTTCATGGACGTAATGGTCTCGCAGGCCGGAAACCAAGCACTTGTTGACTGTCAGACATTCTCCAACGACGGACATGATGCCTGCGGTTGTTGGCAGTCCCATTTTGCGGAGAAAATCCTTCTCAGAAATGACCCCGCAGACAATCCCTTTGTGATCGATGACCGGCGCGCCGCTGATGCCGTGTTCGGCCATGAAAGAAGCCGCCTCTGTGAGGCTCATTTCTTTGTTCAAGCAATGAACGGGCGCGGTCATGATCTCTTCCGCTTTTCCCAATGATCTGATTCTTTTCAAAGCCAAATCATACGATATCGAATAAATTTCTTTGAACGTCCCCGGTGTAATGTCCACATAGCCCTGCATGGCTTGCATGGCATCGAGGATGTCTTCATCTGTCAGCATTAAAGGATCACACTGTTTTTTCATTGTCGCTCTTTTATCGACGCATGCGGATTTTGGTGAATCGTGCATGCCAACTTGAAAGTCAGGAAAAAGCAGTGCCCGCCGAACTGCAATCCGGCGGGCACTGGGCTATTGATGTTATTTGCCAGCCATCATGGCAGCGATGTCTTCCTGAACGGTTCCAATGGGCTTGAGGTCAAATTTCTCTATGACGACCTTGGCGACATTGGGAGACAGAAATCCAGGCAGAGTCGGTCCAAGACGGATGCCTTTGACGCCCAGGAAGAGCAGAGCGAGAAGTACCGCAACGGCCTTTTGTTCGTACCAGGCGATGTCGTAGGACACCGGGAGATCATTGATGTCTTCCAGTTCAAATATCTCCTTGAGCTTGAGTGCAATGACAGCGAGGGAATAGGAGTCATTGCACTGTCCTGCGTCGAGCACACGCGGGATACCGCCGATGTCACCGAGGTCCAGCTTGTTATAGCGGAACTTGGCACATCCGGCGGTCAGGATAACCGTGTCTTTGGGAAGGTTTTCTGCGACTTCCGTGTAGTACTCGCGAGACTTCTGGCGTCCATCACAACCTGCCATGACCACGAACCGCTTGATCGCACCCGACTTGACGGCATCCACGACTTTGTCGGCCAATGCGGTGACCTGATGATGCGCGAAGCCGCCGACGATGGTGCCCTTTTCGAGTTCCGTAGGGGGCGAACACTGCTTTGCCTGGGCAATGATCCCCGAAAAGTCCTTGGCTCCGCCTTCGGGACGCTCGGCGATATGCGTGGCTCCTTCGTACCCCACGACGCCCGTTGTATAGAGACGGTCGAGGTAGGTGTTGCTTTTCTTAAGCGGCACGAGACAGTTGGTGGTCAGAAGGATTGGGCCATTGAAGTCCTCGAATTCCGTGTTCTGATGCCACCATGAACCACCATAGTTGCCTACGAAGTGGTCATACTTCTTGAAGGCCGGATAGTAGTTGGCAGGGAGCATCTCGCCATGCGTATAGACGTCGATGCCCGTTCCCTCAGTCTGCTTGAGCAGCTCTTCCATGTCCTTGAGGTCATGGCCGCTGATAAGGATGCCGGGTTTGTTACCCACGCCGATGTTGACTTCGGTGATTTCCGGATTTCCGTATGTGGTGGTGTTGGCCTCATCCAGCAGAGCCATCGTTGTGACTGCGATTTCTCCAGCCTTCATAACCAGGCCGACCATTTCATCCACAGACAGGTCTTTGGTTGTAGAAGCCAGTGCTTCAAGCATGAAGTCATCGATTTCCGGCTTACGGTAGCCGAGGACAGCAGCGTGCTCAGCATATGCGGCGACGCCTTTGAGACCGATGATCAAAAATTCACGCAGGGAGCGTACGTCTTCATCTTCAGTGGCCTGGATGCCGACGGTTTTGGCCTTCTCCGCAAAAGAAGAAACCGGCCCACTCCACGTCGCTGCCTCGGGCAGAGAGTCTGTATATTCTTTGCCATTTTTTGCCTTGTAACCATCCATGAATTTCGCTTTGAGCGCGTCACGGCGATTCAGGGCATCTTCAATCATGCCTTCGAAACGGACATCATCCCAATTGGCGTTGGTAATGGTCGCAAATAATCCTTGGAGTACAAAATCATCATTTGTCCGGTCCGGCTGTCCCAATTCCTTAAGTTTTTCTCCATATACCGCGATACCTCTAAGGACAAAAATCAGAAGATCTTGAAGATTGGCCGTTTCCTCCGGCTTTCCGCACATTCCTTTGATTGTGCAACCTGCGTTTTTAGCCGTTTCTTGACATTGGTAACAGAACATACATGTCTCCTCACGTTAAGGGTTGTCGCTTGAAAATCTCAATAGAGTAGGAAAGATACGATACTATCCTAATCGTCATCACACTGAGTTATTAAGTCTGTTGGGGCATAGTTTAGCTTCATTGGTCGGAGTTGTCTTTGACCTGGGTCAATTAATAACACTCGTTGCCAGCTAATCTTCTATAAAAAATCAATCGTTGCTGAGTGGTTGTCGAATGCTTCTCTTTTGGCAGACGACAGTTCATTAATATGAAAATGGAAATTTTCGGCCTTCCTTTTCGTATTTTTTTTGTTTGTCAAAATTGAAACGATTCAAGTTGGCTGGTTGCCTACGATTTCGGCGGGTGAGGGAACCCCCTCTATCCCATAGGGGAAAGGGCAAAATATATCTTCCAAAAACAAGGCCCGCTATAAAGGCCAACAGGCCAATCAAGGTATAGGTAAGCATAGGTTTCCGTGCTGTTTGAAACTGTGAGAGTGTAGCGTCTCTAAACTCAAGCAAAAACACTCGCATCATATCTACTAAACATGACCTCATCAATAGGAATCGGTTAGTGGCGTTAAAGGAATCAATCATCGGTTCAAGTGCTGAATATAAAAAGAGGGAGGGGCTCAAGCCCCTCCCTCTTGATATTGGTAACGGTTAGGTGGCTTACTGCTTGCCAAAAACTTCCACAGGCTTGGTGGTATCTCCACCAGTGTTCGGGAAGTCAGGGTACTTGTAGGCCTTGGTGTTGGTTTCAATGAGGTGACGCGCTTCTTCCATGAACTTGTTGTAGCGGTGCTTGCACTCATAGAACCCATGCCACCATGCATAGTCCGGGGCCATCATGGCAGAACCCATTCTTGCGCGACGACCTTCGTGGTGCCACAGTTCATAGTACTCAACTTCAACGTGTTCATCGAAGAACTTTGTCTTGTCGAGAAGCCCCTTGGCGTAAAGGTCATCAAGCATCTTCTTAGCAGGCTTGAAGTACACTTCGTTATACTCTTCAACTGCTTTGTCGGTCTGGGTGTAATGGTCTTCGACCCAGGCGGTGCCGTGGCACTGCTTGCAGATATCCTTCATCTTATCGCGCTCAACTTTCCAGTCGGTGCCGGAAGGGAACGGTTTGAAGTCCTGCGGACGCACAGTCAGCGGAGCCTGGAGTTCCCAGGAGAGACGTTCGGTCACATCGTGGGTGGTCGGCTGCTTACCGGAACCGGACATGTGACAGGAGGCACAGGTCGGAGCGCGGTAATCCACACCGGGAGTCCATGCTCCGGGAGCGGAATCGAAGTTATACTCGTGCTTGAAGGCCTGGTAGATGTCGCCATGCTTGGATTCATTATAGATTTCAATTTGCGGATGGTCTGGGCCAAGATGGCACTGCCCACAAGTCTCAGGCTTGCGCGCTTCCATCACCGAGAAGCGGTGGCGGGTATGACAACTGGTGCAGCTACCGAGGGAACCATCCAAGTTTACACGACCAACACCGACGTTGGGCCAAGTGTCTGGGTCGAGTTTGCCGTCCTTCATCTTGAGAACGGTGCCGTGGCAGTAGTAACAACCAGTTTTGCGCTCATTGTCTGAATTCATGCCTCCGTTCAGCCACGGATCAATCTTCCACATGATTTCAACGGTGTTGGCGTGCTTGCTTTTGGAGTACTGCTTAGCCTCATCAGGGTGACAACGAGAGCAGTCTTTGGGGGTGACGGGAGAGGCGATGGGAACAAAGTACTGTTTCTCTCCCATGGGCATATCGCCTCTGGAGTAATATTTTTCGTGGTCTACTGCGATATCTTTATCGCCGGGCTGTGCCTGGTGGCAGTCAAGGCAGGTGATACCTGCCGAGGCGTGTCGACTCATAGCCCAATCGGCAAAGATGCCCGGAGTTTCCTGTTTATGACATTCGATACAGGCAACACCCTGAGGTGGAGTTGCCCTATCCATGCGCAATTCCCGAACCTTCGGGAAGTTTTGTGCTGCCGCCGCTGTCGCGAAAAGGGCGGTCATCGCGATAGCCAGTGTTATAATCACGCTTCTTCTCATTCCAAACCCTCCTATTTCCCTAGAGTTCGCAGGCCATTGGCTCGATACGGAGCGTTGAACTGCTTGTAGTCGTAGAACTGTCGGACATTGTGAACCAATTCTCTGTGACAGTCGGTGCATCGGTATTCCTCGCCATTGTTGGCATAGAGTACTTTGCGATGCGCCAACATTGCTCCCCGCTTCGCTGGCATATGTAGCAGGTTGCGATGGCATTTCATGCACTGGTCATTTTTCATGGTTGACCAGACATGCTCTTTCATGACTTGACGGTCATAGGTCTCCGCTCCACCGGTAAAGTGGGCAACGACATCCTTGAGCCCGTGAGCCGCTTTGGCATAAAAAAAGTCAAATGTATCATGGGGTGCAGGTAAATGACAGTCCATACAGTCAGCCACAAAACCCTGACCATTATTGACATGCGTTGACGATTTCCATGCCATTACGGCAGGACGAATCTCATGACATGAGCCACAAAATTCAGGCGTCGATGTCCTCACCATGGTGTAGTAAGTCATGCTAAAGATCGGGAATGCTATCACGATTCCAAAAGCGATGAGCAAGATCGATTTTCTTTTTCGATCCATACCTCCTCCAAGTTGCAGTATTCCAGTTCTGGCATTTGTCCCCCAGCCAGAGATGTTAAGTTCTCTAGCAGGTTGTACACAAAATGGGTAGCGTTTTTTGGGAAGAGATGAAGTCGGGGAAAAACTGAAAACGTGTTGAGAAATGGGCCGAAGCCCCATAGTTGTTACTTAACTGCGTTTACGCTAGATCAAGGTCTTCTGGCCGATAGTTGAATATTTCGCCATCAAACGAGACAGAAATTTTGGGGTTGTCGTTGTAGTTCCTGATCTTCCAAACAACTCCGTATTTACCATAATTTTCAGACCCGTCTTTGATCACGATTACATCTTCTCCGAGCTTGAATCGGCCAAGAGTCTTTATTGAGGTCGTGTCAGTCATACTTATTAATCCAGTCTTTATGCGTTGTTTTGAATCTCTTTATTAGAGTTGCCAAAAGCAATTATTCCAGTTTTTCTCGTAGCGTTTTGCAAAGGCTCTCATCTCACGGACGTTGGCCTCTGGGCTACGACAGGCTTGAGCACAGGTGACAACAACATCTTTATAGAACTCGTGAGAAACTTGAGTGATACCCTCATAATTCACAAACAGATCGGGAAGTCGATCTGTAATTGTTGCACCACGGGGGGGACATCACAATGCTAGGTGGTTTTCCATATGTGTTGAGTAAAATATACCGCCAGCTTGGGTCTGCGGCTCCATTTTGAGGAACAATCTCACAAGGAGATGCATCTCCACCATCGGATATAGATTCGTATGCATTTTTGAGAGCTAGTGGCTTTTGAGCTATCAGAACATATGGTCCGTCTTCAGAATAATTACCGATGCGTTCATCATAAGTGATACTGAGTAGGTCCTCTAAGGCTGCTCGAACAGCAGGATCAAGGGCCGCTTCCTTTGATGTGAACCATTGTAGTCTTTTAAGAGTGGTTCCTATACTCTTTGCGATCTGAACCGGAGGGTTGGGCCAACACGCTATGAGGTTCTTGGCTATCTCTGCTACGTTGTCGCAGTATTGGTCATCCAAAAAAATATCCTCAGCAACATCCTCCAGCACGTTTTCCCCTATCAGAAGGCAAGGCCTTTGTTTGAATCCACCGTGTTTGAATCCACCGTGGTAGATATAGCGGGGTAGGTTTGGTGGGACAGAGGACTCCCAAGACGATAGCCATGGGCCAAGTTCCCAATCAAGTTCACATGGTGCAGAGGTGATCGGCTTTTGTGCTGAAAGGGACATCCATTGCTGGACCATTTCTTTCTCCTTTCCGCTCCTTGTGCCCCTATTACCATCCATTACAGAGTAGTCATGGTCGCGTTGAGCATCCATACAAAGTGCTTTGATAGACTCGCTAGGTGATTTGTCCGTGCTGCTGTGTGTGGCGAGTAACCATTTGCTGGAATCTTGAGCTGACCGTAGTGAGGCGGCAAGAGATTTGTTTTTGGCGTCAACGATTTTTAGTTCAACATCCATTTTTCCCAACTTTTGCTTCAAGTCCGGGCTGGCCTTGGCTAGGTGGCGGTTTATCCACAAAATGTTTGGTTTTCCTCGTAGACCTTTGGCATCACGCCATGCCTCTGTTAGAACATCTCGAAATGCCCTTGGCTTATCGGCTGGAGTATATGTCATCCAACGAATAGGTACCCCCGCTACAGACAGGCCATAGAGAATGAGAGGGCTTAGTGCATACTGTTCAGCGTCTTTTAATTTAATTGGGTCGGCTACCGAAATAACACCATGTTCTGGGTGGTAGAATAAGAATTTGGCAATCGCTACGTAGAAATAGTGCTCTCGTTGTGTTGGTGATGATTGTTGATTCATGTCTTTCCCTGACTAGTGGTGTACTCTTCGAGAGGGTGTTGCCGTACTTGATGACTAATTCAGTATTTTGAATACAAAACAATATAGCAGGGGTTAAAACACCCCTCGTCTTGTCGTCTGCGGGATATCTACTCAAATCGCTTGTACATATCTTCATGGCATTGTTTCAGAAATGTCATCATTCCAGAATGATCGCCGCTCTCGTAGAACTTGATCATTCCAGCGTTGTACTCGGTCAGCCTCTTGGCTGAGACTGACAGCGGCGGATAGCCACTACTCATCAAGTGCCCGTTGAGCATGAGTAGGCCAGTTAGTTTGTTCCCATCGTAAAAGAACTGGTTGCGAGCAAAATCCAAGTGCAGCCTGTATGCCTGTTCTCGGATATCTTCGAGCTCTAGGATGTCCTCAATGGTGGCAGCAAAAATATCATCTAATTCGTCTGCTCGGGGCGGCTTATACTCGGTTCCAGCGATGCCAACCTGGCCTGTACGGAACGCGCCTGGGTCCAGGGCCTCGCCATGGCCGATTACCTTTTGGATTGCGCAGGCAGTCTCCTTGGTCAGGGTGAATGTGTCCTCCTTAACCATCTCAATGAGGAGTTCCCAGCCGAGCTTTTGCTGCTTGAGTTTCTCAACGTCCGAGACCTTGTGGCCACCGACCGTGACGCCCTGGAGATAGGTCTGAACCTCGGGCATTGTGAATGGCATCCCCTCAAGGCTTTGTACATCGAATACCAATTCGGCAAATACCTTTTGGGCGATGAAGAGTGCTTTATTCTTATCCTGTTTCATTGGCACCATACCTTTGTTCACTACGACCTTATGCAGGAGCGCTAAAAGCCCCCTGCCTTGCCCAAAGGATATAAAAGATTTCAATTGATTTGAACAGACTTCAATACTTGGCGGTTACGGCAGTAGGGGCGGGAATAACGTAATTGGTAAAGCTCATTTTTTTCAGAAAATACAAAAATGCATAATCTATCCTACCAATTATAATGAAAATTAATACGTGTTATCTCCCGCCTCAGCCGCCCGAACTGCCATCGAAAAACGGGCAGCCTGGGATACTCCCAGACTGCCCGAGTTTTATTTATCCGAAGAGCTCTCCATTGCTGATGCTCACATTGGAGCTTACAGCAGGAGTGACCTTTTCATTTGTTATGGTGATGAGACGGCCTCCTCCTCTCTGTTGATTGACTTTAATTCCAGAGCTTCGGAGAAAGCCCTTACAGCGTGTCAGTCGCTTGCCTAATGCGGCTGGTACTTGTGGCCACAGCTTCAGTCTGGTGACACGCTCATCCACAACGCCTTCAAGCGCCTTAAGCAGTTCGGAAGGCGTTCCTTCCCAATCAAAAACGCCGGACATCAGCGTAATGATCGCGTTGGCGACATAATCAGATTCCAAAGCGCGTTCGATGGACTCGTCCTGATTACTTCCATAGGATTCCAGGAATTCTCCGGCATCCCATGGCATGGCTTCTTCAGCTGCCACGCACCAGTGCGTGAAGTCCGCCATCCTAGGTGGATTTTCGACCTGAACGCTCTGCATGTTCTTCAGGGCGCATGCTACGCCATAGCACAAGCCACCCAATATTTTGGGAGCGGCTGCATCGAATGCCAGAGACAACTCCGATTCCGTCAGCCTGCTTTCAGGTTTAATCACCGGTAGCGTGACCCGGAGACTCCGATCCGCCAAGTCGTGACGGTCTGCGACCTGATCAATCCCGTTGAGGACGATAGGACGCATGATCGTGAACAACGCCTCTTCGTCATTGGTGAACAGCTTCCGGGCTGAGAAACTGCCACCAGTGGCCATACGACACAGGGCATCGGACAGCCAGGTAGACACTCCAGAGAGGTTATCAAGAGTCACAATCCAGGAGTTGTTCGCAGAGATAACCAGATCCTGCTCATTACGCGGAGCCGCACGGTTAGGAGCGACCGACGGGTCGAGCAACATCCGAAGCAGACGGGTCGTACTGCTTTTGGCCGATCCTTGCTCTCCTTCCAGGATCAATACTGGATATGGTCCGGGCGACAGCACGCCCAGCAGCCACGCTTCGATCAGAAGCGCATCTCGCTGCTCAATGTTCAGAAGCTTGCGTATTTCAGCGACCGATCCCCCCTTCTGGGGCTCCGGGAGTGGCAACATACCCTTGACGCGGCGGAACCGAACCGGCGGATTGGTTACGATTTTCCATCCGTCCGCAGTGATCTCAACGGCACGCCATTGGTCATCGCACAGATCGATGTACACAGCGTCGTCCAGGTGAGCGATGCGCGTGAAAACCTTTCGTTTTTCAGCACCACCGAACAATCCGCGAGCAGTGATGAAGTGGATCAGATCCTGCGCAGCTGCCGCTTTCAGGTGTTTGTTCGTTTCCTGATAGTAGCGGTAGCCAAGCAGATTTCTAAACTCATAACTATCTACACGGTATGTTTCCCGATGATCGTCAACATGAATGTCTGCATAGATCGTCATGCCGTCTTCCGCTGGATAGAAATCGAACGGCTCAATCAGGCTTGAGACCCGCTCGATTTCCGTCGGCTTCACGCCTTCAGCGCCTTTACCTGCCGCCCAGATCATTCCGGGGAACGGCACACCACAGTCACATCCGCAATCGTACAATTGCCGAATTTTCTCACAGCTCATATTCGGCAGGACCTTTTCGATCTTTGCGTCGGTTTTGGCGGCGTCGTATTCGGGATGCCTTGAACTCAGCTCATGGCTCAGCCAGTGGCCGAAGTCACCGAGTCCCTTCAGAACAGACAGCATAGCGTGCCAAAGCGGCTCTTCCAAGGTCTCGGCATTTTCCGAGCAGTACCGCGTGAACTTGCACTTCATGATGAAGTCGGCAGGGCTCAGAAGGCCATTGGTGGGTGGCCTGTGAACCATTTTTTGATGCCAGCTGTACATGCGTGCCAACGATTGTGACAGCCGCAACGACGGCGGAGCGACCTCGATATGGCGCGGCTGCCGGGCGAGCTTGATCAGTTCAGCATAGCTTTGGGTCGACAGCTCCTCCCAGGTGATGGGCACTTTATACATACCGTTAGGCCGCTGGACATTCTCCATTCGTAGGAGTTTTCCTTTCCCCATGCAATACATGCTGGTGTCCACCGAATTAGGGTTACCATGCCATATCCGCATAATAAGGAACTGTACCATCCTTGCATAGATTTGAGGGAGCAAGGGGTCACCTTCGGTGCCGCCCAACAAATACGACGGGACTATTATATGAAGCCCCTTGGAGCCGGTTATCCAGTACCGCAGTTCTCCAGGCCGCACCATGTGCCCGAACAAATGGTTCACGAATTTGACGCAATCCTTACGCGCTTGTTCGGGGTCATCTTTGCAATCAAAGTCAATGACAAGGTCGCCATACCGACGTGGCTCTTCCTTGTCCTTCACAGGTTCGTATTCGAAAGCCATGGTCGACAGAAAGGCAGCTCCCTTTTGTCGCGCCAGCTCGAAAACATCCTGAGAGGCCATAATCGTTTCCCAGGGCCCCGGCTTATCGCCTTTCATGGGGGCCCAGTAATAAACCAATTTCATTTAATTTCTCCTTTAAAACGTGTAAAGGCCGGGGAGCTCTGCTCTCCGGCCTTTCGAACGCCTCTTATTCAAGGCGGACACTAGTTGATATATTGAAGGAACCATTCCACAAATGGTGCCCTGACCAGCAGGGTTTTGCGCGACCCCTGCCTCATGAAGCAATCTTCGGGGATCTTTTTCTGGCTCCGAAGATTCTGGATCGTCCGCCACCTGACGGCGTTTCCGGTCAAGGAATCCACGGCCCGGCCAGCAAATATCGGGGGTAAGTGTTCCATCAGTTCTTGTTTGAGATTGTCCATGGTCAAACCTCCTGTTCGTAATTCAACCTCACAGGATGTCACTTGCGTGTAAAAATTTACACAGGGTAAAAATCGAACTTGGCTTCATTGCCTCAGGAAAGAGTGCGTGGCATGATCCTCCATGGAAATTCCATAAAATCAAACAGACACACCGATGACGAATTCTCTTCGATACCGCTATGCACTTTTCTCTCAAAACACCTATAGATGTTTCATTGATAGCCCGGCCAACCAGTCGGCTATGATCTCGCAAGGCGCGGTAGCCTTCAGCGTCCACTCATACTCTCATCCGTTGGAGGAAGTCGTCAGGCCGAAACGCATCTGGGGCGACCTGCACTTATTCTTCGACTGGCCACATGAGAACCTCCCGGGCACAACCCGATCATATACCGATCTTGGCAACTTCTCTCTCCCCCCAGCAACTGGAGAAGTCCTGCATTACTACGAAGTCCCTAAGCACTATATTCTCGCATACTTCCACCAAAAGGGGATTGAACTCATCATCCCTGAGACAACTTTCAGGGGGGACATCGGTTCCCCTGCCCGACTCGATTTCGATCGGAGAATTCAAGAGTTCACCGATGCCACACCACTACCGTCGACTTTAGTCAACCGAACACGTGTATTCTGGAGCACCGCCGTACCCAAGCTCTCAAATCTCCATCATCAGCGGGCTACTCCTCTATCTCTCTTAGCGTCTGAATACTTCAGTGCACACGAGGACACATCGGGGCGAAAAGATTATCTCAAGCCCAACCCGGCATACATACGGGGCTGCAAGGTCTTTTCCGCGCTGCTCAACCAACAGTCCGTAACCGAAGAGTACTTGGTTATCGCCTGGCGAATCATCGGGGCAAGTATCTCCTACTTCCTGCGTCTCATTGAGATGCACGGTGGTGGGCTCCTCCTTTACGGACTAAACCGGCAGCGTTTCGAAGCAGCCAAAGCAAAATACCCGAAAACGATTCCATGCAATATGACAGCGACATTTATAGCTGAACACGGTGGCAATTATCCCTGTAAAAAGGAATGCGGCGTCACATCGCCCTTGGCCCTGCAGTATCTGCCCAGCTCCCCAGTGCATCATCATCCCCCATACCGGAGTCACAATGGTGTTCAACTCAAGCGAACCGGGTTGTACCTGAATGAAGCGGACGGACAGCAGACAAGGCTCATGAACCCGATCTGGGTAGAGGAACAAGCTCAATTCAACCATGAAGAAAAAGCGCGGCGACTCATCTGTTTTGATGATCGCGGCTTCAGGAAGGAGCTCATTGTTTCTGAAAAAGACCTCAGCTCGACACAGCTTTTCGCATTGCTCCACTCCAATGAGGTCTACACCCCCAACAACACGCAGGACAAAGGGCTCATCCGGGACTTCATTGTCAGCCAATTTCCGCGAAAGCCCCTCAATAAACCATCACCTCGCGTTTCGAGGCATGGCGGCTGGCAAAATGACAACAGCTTCATATTTCCGGGGGACAACGGCTCGACCGTTTCGGGGTATGTGAGACAAAGCCAAATAGTTCCAGCAGGAGAAAAAAGCCAAAAACTTCTCCCCCCGCATCCATCGGCGAGGCAACAGCCGATCCCTACATACTGCTTGCAACGCTGGCTTCATTGTCCGCGCCGTACCTCAAGCACAGAGAACTCACCGGACTGAACCTGCATTTCCATGGTGGAACCGAGGCCGGGCGGGCGGCGATCATCCATGCCGCGTGTTCGGTATGGAACCAGATGCCCTATGTCTTTGCCGACGCGAAGCAACATGAAGTTGCCCTGAAGATGCAACACAAAGATGCCGCACTCGGTATTCTTGAAGTCCCGGCTGCCAAGACCAAAGCGATGAACACCCTAGTCAGGCGCTATTTCAATGGCAGGAAGGGAGGAGACTCTGGTGTGAGGGGAATCATCGTATCCTGTGGTGAGACGCCCATGGGACAAAGCACTAATCGCGAAAATGGATTCCATGTCTTCACGTACAAAAACAATGTCCTGGGAATCGATATATGGCTAGGCAACCTGAGTTCTCAGGGGTTCCGATTCAATCACACCGCCACCAAAGCGATCGTTCAGCAACTCGCGACTAACAGCAGCATTCACCTTGAAAAAATCCAAGCCAACGAAAGCCGGCTCAAAAAACAACAGGGATGGGCAACCAGCCCCCGACCCAACAGGCAGGTTTCGGACTATCTGCACTTCTTCATGGCACTGGGATATGTTGATCAAGTCAGCCTGCAAAGCTGGTGGCGAGGCGACCCCCTCGTGTCGGTTTTCGATCAGTTCATGACAGGAATCGATGCCAGAGATGCCCTCTTTTACGGCCTCCTCAAACAGATGAATCTTTCCATGCCGCTGCCGGACATACTACGGGAACTCGGGGCGAGTTCGATCACTTCGTTCATTGAAATCGATCGGCACCGTATCCTTGTTCCCAGTAAGGAAATGAGCAAAATAGCCAAGGACAAACCGACGCTGCTCCGATTCATTTCCTGGCTGAAAGCACGCAAGATTTTGATCCCCAAGCGCACGGGCGATCTCTGCGGTGCGCACTACTCACCAAAGCACAAGAAGACGCTTCGTGGCTACATGATCTCCCGCAATTACTTCCATAAAACGCTGGCCAAGTTTACCAATTAACTTAGAACTGTCGTGATATCCAAATTTTTAAAAAGAAACGTAAGCGTAAGACGTTTAATGTATATTTATTGTTATATTCAATCGTCAACATGTCGTAGGGATCGTGGGGTGCGGGCCTACTCGGCAGCCCCCTAAGCTCGGTGCAATGGCAACACCTTCCCGCCGCTCCTCTCGCTCGTCCGGCTGGCTTCCATTTGCTTGGTGGCGGCAACCAGATCATCATTGGCCAGATGACCGTATCGCTCAGTCACGTTGATACTGCCATGGCCCATCAGCTTGGAGAGAGCATAGAGACTTCCTCCCGACTTGAGAAAGTTGCTGGCGTAGGAATGCCGCAGGGAGTGGAAGACGATTTTCATCTTCCGGTCGGTTATGCCGTCATTCAGGCCAACCTTGTTCACGGCCTTGTCGAATGAGTTAGACAGCGCCTTGAGTGGATTGCCGAAACGATCAAGGAACACAAACTCTCCGGCACTACCAGGCTCCAAATTCAGCAACATTGCCTTGGCCCGCTGCGTGAGGGGCACCCAACGACTTTTGTCACTTTTGGTGCGCCGCAGGTGCAGGGTTTCGGACTCGAAATCCACGCAATCCCATGTCAGAGCGAAGATCTCGCCCCGCCTCAGACCGCACTCTATGGAAAGCAAAGCCATATCGTGTAACTGCCGACTCCGGCGAGCCAACTCAGCAAGCAGTTTGTCCTCTTCGTCTCTCGTCAGAAAACGCTCCCGCCGGTTGTCGACCTTGGGCATAGTCTTACGGAAGCTCCGCATCTTGGCCGGACTTTCGCCCTCGACGAAGCCGTCCTCCCTAGCCATATTCCAAATGGCATTGAAGGAGACGAAAACATACTGAATGGTCCGAGGACTGCGCTTCTTCTTGTTCAGATTCGCCCGAATCCGCTTGATATACTCAAGCGTAATCTCACGCATGGGAAGTTCCTGAACGACCGGATCTATCCATTTATCCACCTGGATTTTAGTTTTATCCACGGTTTCAGGCCGGTTCGCCTGAAGCACTTCCGGAAGATAGTATTGCTCAAAGTATTCCTTAAACGAAATATTCAGGCGAGCCTGGCGTCTCTTCTCAGCCTCGCGCTCCGCCCGCTCCTCGTCTCCCTCGGCGCGCATCTCGGCGATGGTCCTCGGCCCCTGCCCCTTCTTGCGATTCTGGAGAAGTTGGCAATGGAGATCATACGCTTCTGACGGCTTGACGCCTTCCGAGGCCCACCCCACCGCTTCGGTCTTGGTCTTGCCGTCGATTTTGTATGTCAGCACATAATACCGGTCAGCCTGCACACCATGCTTTCTGGTGGCGTGCTTCCGGTAGCGGACACCCTTGAACTCGGTCTTGTAATATTTGGAGGCGGACATTCTGTACAACCCCTGTACAACTTTTTAGCGTGACACTCTGGTTTTTCCAGTGAGAATATGTGAACCTTAAGCACAACGTTAATATCTGTCAACAATGGACTTTTTATCGATCCTATGCACTTTTGTGCGGTCCTGTGAAAGTGGGATTTAATTGAGTTCAAATCTCTTCGTCTCCACCAAGAAAGATCAAAGGCTTCAAGATGTTATCTTGAAGCCTTTTCTTTTTCCAGTCACGAACCACCATAAAACCACCACCCCTTTGCAGGCCATAGGTGTTTACATCAATAAAATACGAAAAGTGATATTGACATCCTTTTCCAAGAAAATTATATCAAATCCAGATGAAATCTAGGGGCTGAATCTCTCACATGTTGGGATTCAACAATCCCGTGAAGATCATCGAGATCTTTGACAACTTGGGGCCGACCCGCGAACCGGTCGCCACTGGATGCCGAGACTACACGTACGTATAGTACAACGCATCTAAGACGGCCATAGAGTCGGCCGGACAGTCAGAAAGAGGACACACTTCCAGCATCCCCCATCCATAAGGACCTTGTGGCGAGAGTAATGGTCAAAAGGCAATCACGCCGAGACCGGAAACACAAGGAGTATTCCTTTATGGTTATTGAACTTGACGTTCGTTTTAGATTTTCATCTGCTGGAGGAGCGCCTAAGAGCGATGTGTGCAAAACTCATGATAGCGGCCTTTGGGTCGGGATCCTAGTAGCTTTGGTGAAAGGACTCATGACAGAGCCGGTGATTAACTTCATCAGCACATTGTTTGGAGGCTAACTCTTTCTGATTTTTTTTGCCCTACGCCGAGTGGAAGCGCACATGACATCAAAATACAGCCTTTCTCAATCCCCGTTGTTCAAGTTGAAAAGCAAGAAAAAGCTTGCCGACCTGTTAGGTCAATCGCTTGGCGACCTACAATCGCTGGCCAAAAGCAATGACAACTACAACGTCTACACCTTATCGCCTAAAAGCAAGCTAGATCATCCGTATTTCCTACGCAAGGAACGCCAAGTTCAAGAAGTCCGCCCACATCTTAAAAACGTTCACGAACGTATTTTAAACCTATTGAAAAGGGTGCAAACGCCTGACTATCTTCATTCTGCTACGAAGGGGAAGTCGTACAGAAGCAATGCTGAAGCCCACCTATCCAAGGATGTCATATACACTGTCGACATTAAGAGCTTCTATGAGTCCGTAACATTCGGTCGCATATATCATTTTTTCCATTCAACACTAAAATGTAGTCCAGACATTTCCCACCTGTTGACGCGCCTCTGTGCATACAAAAGGAACTTGCCCACAGGCTCTTGCATAAGCCCACTGTTATCATTTTGGACCAATGTAACCATGTTCCAAGAGCTAGATTTATTTAGCAAAACCAATGGGCTAACGATGACACTTTATGTCGACGACTTAACGTTCTCTGGAACAGATCTCCCTAAGAAGACTTGTTTTAAAATAGACAAGATCATTGCCAGCTACGGCTACAAACCCCACAAACAGCAATTATACATTAACAAAAAAGCTAAAATCGTAACTGGCTTAGCATTGTGCGGAGCCCGTTTAGATATTCCTAACAAGCGGCGAGGGAAAATCCGAGTGCTGATTGAAGCTATAGCAAGGGAACGAGATGCTGAAAAAAAAGAAAAACTGTGCAACTCGCTGGTTGGAATGACCTATGAAGCCGCTCAGTTCAATCGAGGTTATGCCCGTCTAATCGCGAAACAAATACGAAAAAAATGCCCGTGTACCCGTCAACAGATCAACTTATAAATCAAAGCCCCCCTCTACGGGGGGCTTTGATTTTTCTCCAACTACCTATGTAGACTCGGCTCACCGATCGGTCTCCGTGTCCTGCATGATAGCAGACCTGAGCTGATGCATGGGCATCCCAATCCTGCCAATCCGCTCCCGCCACCGCTTTGGCGTTCACGATCGGCTGAAAATCCAGGCCCGATACACGGTATCTGAGGTGACCACTTCGTTCTAGGCCTTCTCCGCGTGATCGGCGGCCCTGCCGAATATCTTGTTGAGCTTCTGCTGGGCCCGGTCGAGGTACATGTAGTAGACCGGGGTGAAGTAGAGGGTCAGGAGCTGGGAGACCAGGAGGCCGCCGACCACGGCGAGGCCCAGGGGGCGGCGGGCCTCGGCGCCCGCGCCGAAGCCGAGGGCGATGGGCAGGGTGCCCATGAGGGCGGCCATGGTGGTCATCATGATCGGGCGGAAGCGGATGAGCGCGCCCTCCTGGATGGCCTCCGCCGCTGTGTTGCCCTGCACGCGCTGGGCCTCCACCGCGAAGTCGATCATCATGATCGCGTTCTTCTTGACGATGCCGATGAGCATGATGATGCCCACGAACCCGTAGATGTTCAGGTCCTGGCCGAAGAGCATGAGCGTGAGCAGCGCGCCCACGCCCGCCGACGGCAGGCCGGACAGGATGGTCAGCGGGTGGACGAAGGACTCGTAGAGCACGCCGAGCACCAGGTAGATGACCAGGATGGCCATGGCCAGCAGGACCCACAGCCCGCGCATGGAGTCCTGGAACGCCTGGGCCTCGCCCTGGAAGCTGGTGGACACCGACGGCGGGACCACCTCGGCGGCGAGCCGGGCCACGGAATCCATGGCCGAGCCCAGGGACTGGCCGGGCGGCAGGTTGAAGGAGATGGTCGCGGAAGGCAGCTGCCCGGAATGGTTGATGGACAGCGGGCCCACGCCCAGCCCCCACTTGGCCAGGGTTTCCAGGCGCACGAGCTTGCCGTTCTGGGAGCGCACCGAGAGCATGGCCAGCGCCTGCGGGTTGGCCTGGTATTCCGGTGCCAGCTCCATGATCACGTCGTAGGTGTCCGTGGGCGCGTAGATGCTCGACACCTTGCGGTTGCCGAAGGAGGTCGAGAGCGCGTCTTCGATCTGGTAGGCGCTGACGCCCAGGGCCGAGGCCTTGTCGCGGTCGATGACGATGCTCAGCTCGGGGTTGTCGAACTCCATGTCCGAGGACACATCCTGGATGGACGATAGCTCCATCATGCGCTTTTCCATCTCGGCGGCGACCTTGAACAGCTCCTCGGTGTTGGGGCTTTGCAGGGTGTACTGGTACTGCCCCTTGGAGCTGCGCCCGCCGATGCGGATGGCCGGGGGATTGGAGACAAAGGCGCGGATGCCGGGGACCTGCGAGAGCTTTTGGCGCAGCCGCTGCTGGACCGCCTGGATGGGGCCGCGCTCGCTGCGCGGCTTGAGATTGACCATGAGGCGGCCGGTGTTGCCGCCCCGGTTCGGACCGCCCCCGCCCACCACGGACATGTAGCCGTCCACGGCCGGGTCCTCGGCCACGATGCGCATGAGCGCCTGCTGGCGCTTCATCATGATGGCGAAGGCCACGCCCTGCTCCGACTCGGTGCTGACCATCAGCCGCCCGGCGTCCTCGATGGGCAGGAACCCCTTGGGGATGGCCTTGAACAGGACCACGGTCAGGCCGAGCACCAGGAAGGAGGCGAGCAGGGTCAGCCTGCGGTGGCGCACGGTCCAGCCCAGGGTGACGGCGTAGACGTTGCGCAGCCCCTCGAAGCCGCGCTCGAACAGGTTGAAGAGCCTGCCGTGACGGCGCTCCCCGTTGCGCGGGCGGATGATCAGGCTGCACAGCATGGGGGTCAGGGTCAGGGAGACCAGGCCGGAAATGAGGATCGAGGCGCAGATGGTCACCGCGAACTCGTGGAACAGCCGCCCCACCACGCCGCCCATGAACAGCACGGGCAGGAACACGGCGGCCAGGGAGATGGTCATGGACACGATGGTGAAGGCGATCTCGCGCGACCCCACCATGACCGCCTCCATGGTCGATTTGCCCATCTCGCCGTGACGGACGATGTTCTCGAGCATGACGATGGCGTCGTCCACCACGAACCCCACGGAGAGGGTCAGGGCCATGAGCGAAATGTTGTTCAGGCTGAACCCGTACAGGTACATGACGGCAAAGGTGCCGACGATGGACATGGGCAGGGCGAGGCTCGGGATGATGGTCGCGGACAGCCTGCGCAGGAAGAGAAAGATGACCAGGATGACCAGCCCCACCGTGAGCAGCAGGGTGAACTGCACGTCCTCGATGGACTCCTTGATGGACTCGGAGCGGTCGTAGAGCACGTTCAGCTCCACGGCTGCGGGCAGCTGCTCCTGGAACGTGGGCAGCAGGTCGCGCACGGCCTGGACCACTTCCACGGTGTTGGTGCCGGGCTGGCGCTGGATGGCCAGGATCATGCCGGGCTGGCTGTTGTACCAGTTGCGCCGCCGGATCTGCTCCACGGAGTCGAACACGTCGGCCACATCGGCCAGCCGCACGGGCGCGCCGTCGCGCCAGGAGACCACTAGGGGCTTGTAGTCCTCCGCATTCATCAGCTTGCCGTTGGAGCGCACGATGTACTCGCGCACCGGACCGGCCACGGTGCCTACGGGCAGGTTCACGTTGCCCTTGCGCACGGCCTCGGCCACCTCGTCCACGCCCAGCTCCATGGAGGCCAGCCTCTCGGGCGAGAGCTGGATGCGCACCGCGTACTTCTGGGAGCCGTAGACCATGACCTGGGCCACGCCGTTGACCATGGAGATGCGCTGGGCCATGAAGTTCTCGGCGTACTCGTTGACGTCCGAGAGGCGCATGGTGGGCGAGGACAGGGCGAGATAGAGGATCGGCGAGTCCGCGGGGTTGACCTTGCGGAAGCTCGGCGTGGAGGTCATGTCGTCGGGCAGCCGCCGCAAGGCGGTGGTGATGGCCGACTGGACGTCCAGGGCCGCGTCGTCGATGTTGCGGTTTAAGTCGAACTGGAGGGTGATCCGGGTGGAGCCGAGGCTGCTGACCGAGGTCATGGAGTCCAGCCCGGCGATGGTCGAGAACTGCTTCTCCAGCGGGGTGGCCACGGACGAGGCCATGGTCTCCGGGTTGGCTCCGGACAGGGAGGCCGAGACCTCGATGGTCGGGAAGTCCACACTGGGCAGGTCGCTGACCGGCAGCCGGAAATAGGCCATGATGCCGAACACCAGGATGGCGGCCATGACCAGGGTGGTCATGACCGGACGGCGGACGAAGAGTGCCGACGGGTTCATTATTGCCCTTCCCCGGCCTGGCCCTGGCCTTTGCCACCCTTGCCCTGGCCGTTCTTGACGGACACCTTGGCGCCGGGGGAGAGCCCCACTTGGCCGTCCAGAACCACCAGTTCGCCGGGCTTGAGGCCGGACTCGATGACCGTGCGCTCGCCCACGATGTGCGAGGCGACCACGTCGCGCGGCTCCACGGTGCCTGCGCCGGACCCGTCGCCTGCCGGGACGACCACGTAGACGTAGGCCCCCTCCATGCCCTGGAGCACGGCCCCGGTGGGCAGGAGCATGGCGTCCCGCAGGGTGCGCAGGGTCAGCTCCACGCGGGCGAACTGGCCGGGCCAGAACAGGCTGTCATCGTTGGGATACGCGGCCAGCAGGCGGATGGTGCCGGTGGCGGTGTCCACCTCGTTGTCCACGGCGGTCAGCTCGCCCTTCACGGCCTTGCGGTCCGCTCCGGACGGGGTGACGCTGACGCTCAGGGGACCGGCCGCCTTGCGCTGCATTATCTCGCTGAGATAGCGCTCGGGCAGGGAAAAGCCGATGTTGATGGGCCGGATCTGGTTGATGACGCACAGGGTGCGGTCGTCATTGGCCTTGATGACGTTGCCCACGTTGACCTGGACGATGCCCACCCGCCCGGAGATGGGGGCGGTGATGCGCGCGTAGTCGCGGTCGAGCCGGGCCCGCTCCAAGGCGGCCTCGTTCAGCCGGATGGTGTTTTCCAGCGAGGTGGCCTCGGCAAAGGTGTTGTCGTACTGCTCCTGGGCGACCACGTTCAGGTCGCGCAGCTTCGAATAACGGCGCAGGTCCTCCCTGGCCTTGGTCAGGTGGGCGCGGTCGCGGTCGAGCCGGGCCTGGGCCTCCATGACCGCCAGGTCGAATGAACGGGAGTCGATCTGAAAGAGCAGGTCGCCCTTGTTCACGTCCTGGCCGTTTTCCACCAGCTGCTTGTCGATGATCCCGCCCACGCGGGACTTGATCTCCACCGAAGCCAGCGGCTCCACGTTGCCCACCGCGCTCAGGACCACGGGCACGTCCTCGCTGACCACGGCCACGGCCGTGACCGGGACGGTCCGTTCGCGCCGCCCCTGCTTGGTCTCGCCGCCGCAGGCCGCCAGCAGAAGGACCGCGATAAGGCAGGCCGGAAGGACCGCGTATCCCCGTCGGGGACCGGCCTTCCGGCCGGATGCGGGCTCGGGACGGCACCCCGCGCCATGAACGCCGCTGTCTTTGTGATCGAATAGGAATTTGCGAGGCACGCGCCCTCCGAAAAAGACGGCTCTCGCGGAACCGCCCGTATAGGCATTACTGTTGACTGAACATTCGCAACCTACAGAGAATACTGTCGGCACCTATAAAACGAATGGGGCGGGAATACAACGTAATCCGAGGCGGCGGGGGCTTCGGACCGCAATAAAAAAAGGGGGCCGCAACCAGTGCGGCACCCCCTCTTCAGACACCGGCCGAAACCGGGATCACTGCGCGAAATTGCGATCCAGGATGGACTTGTACAAGCCGTTGGCCTTCAGGGAATCCAGGGCGTCCTGCCACTTCATGATGACCTCGTCCGGCACGTCGAGGGAGAAGGCCAGCCAGGCCGTCGAATCACCGAACTTGCAATCCGTGCGCTCGAACAGGTCGGGATCGAGCCCCGCGCTTCGGACCATGTAGACATAGGTGCGCTCGCCCATGAGCACGAGATCGACCCGCCCTTCGGCGAGCTTCATGTAGCTGGATTCGTAGGACGGCCCCACGTCGAGGTTGGTGAACCCTTTGGCCAGCAGCGCCTGATGGGTGTACCCGTCCTTGCGCACGGCGATGCGGTGCACCTTGCGGGCGTCATCCAGGGTCGAGATCATGGCGTCCGCCCCCTTGCGACTGAAGAAGTAGTCCCCTTCTCCGAAGACCGGGCCGACCCACTTGAAGAGCTTTTCGCGCTCGGGGATGCGGACGATGGCGAACAGGGCCTGGTTGGCCTTGGTCCGGGTCTGCTCGTACCCGCGCAGCCAGGGCGTCTCCTTCAGCTCGCTGGTGTCGCCGACAAGTTTCTGGATCTCGCCGACGACCTCGGGAACCACGCCCCAAAGCCGCCCCTGCCCGGCATAGACAAGGGGGGGATAGACGATTGCCTGCATTTCGAACCCCTGGGCCGAAGCGGACACGGACGCGCATGCGATAAAAATCAGCAAAAGAGCCGAAAGCTTAAATCTTGACACGCAGTTCCTCGTATTACTGAAATGATTGTCATCATATACGAGACTATGACAACTGTCTATTCCCCATCTGAATGATCGTAAAAGTCAGGACTTTATCCCAAACCAACGCCTGATCCCAGGCCACCCGACACGGGAGCCCGCGACAACCCCCAACCGGCCTCATCTTTTAACTAACTCCAATCATATCAAACGGAAGAGGTTGCGACTTTTTAATGACTTCCGTGGTCCGATGGTATAGATCAACAGTAAGATTCATTGTTGCATCAGCCAGTCGGCGGGAGTTTTGCGCGTGCTCGAACCGCTTCCGGGAAATATCCCCTTCCATTCCATCCTGAACCATCTGGACGTGCCGGTCATAGCCGTGGACGACGCGCGCCTGGTGGTCTACGCCACCCCCGGCGCGGAGCAGCTCTTCGGCTTCGGCCCGGGCGCCATGCACGGCGCGGAGCTCGACTCGATCCTGCCGGACGCCGAGCTTGCGGACGGCGGGGAGACGCAGACCCTGACCACGGACGGGCAGCCGCTCACCGCGGCCTGCAACGTCATCCGCACCGACGGCGAGGTGGTCGGCCACCTGCTGACCCTGCACCCGGACCCGGACGAGGACCGGATCAGAAACACGCGCCCCTACCGCATCCTGTCCGAGCACATGGAAGCGGTCTTCAACGCCTCCAGCGACGGCATCTGGCTGACCGACGGACACGGCGTGGTCCTGAACATCAACAGCGCCTCGGAGAACCTCAATTCCATCGGGGCCGACGAGGTGGTGGGCAGGCCCGTGGCCGACCTGGTCAAGACCGGGATCATCGACCGCTCCGCCACCCTGGAGGTCCTGAAGAAGAAACGCCGCGTCTCGGTGCTCCAGAAGGTCACCCGCACGGGCCGACAGCTGGTGGTCACCGGCACGCCGACCTTCGACGAGAGCGGCAACATCCGGCTGGTGGTCCTCAACGAACGGGACATCACGGACCTGAACGAGCTGCGCACCACCCTGGCCCAGACCCGGAAGGCCAAGGAAAAGGCCGAGGCCGAGCTGACCGGGCTTTCGCTCATGGAGCTCAAGAAGGGCCACGTGGTGGCCGAGAGCCCGGCCATGCGCAAGGCCATGGCCACGGCCCAGAAGCTGGCCCAGTTCGAGACCTCGGAGATCCTGCTCATGGGCGACTCCGGCACCGGCAAGGGGCTGCTGGCCAAGTTCATCCACGACACCAGCCCCCGGCGCGGCAAGCCGTTCATCCAGGTCAACTGCGCCACCCTGCCCGAGACCCTGTTCGAGGCCGAGCTGTTCGGCTACGAGAAGGGCGCGTTCACCGGCGCGTCCGAGCAGGGCAAGTCCGGGCTGTTCGAGCTGGCCTCGGGCGGCACCTTCTTCCTCGACGAGGTGGGCGAAATCCCGCTGGACATGCAGGCCAAGCTGCTCAACTGCCTGGACGACCATGAATACTATCCGCTGGGCGCGAGCAAGCCCAAGCGCATGGAATGCATCATCGTGGCCGCCACCAACCGCGACCTGGAGGCCCAGGTGCGCAAGGGCGCGTTCCGGCGCGACCTGCTCTACCGGCTGAACACCTTCACCGTGCACATTCCCCCGCTGCGCAAGCGGCCCGAAGACGTGTTCGAATTGATCAACCACTATCTGAAGCAGTTCAACGCCGCGTTCCGGACGTCCAAGCGGATCGGCCCGGCGGGCATGAAACTGCTCCAGTCCCATCCCTTCCCGGGCAACGTCCGCGAACTCATCGGCATCATCAAGAAGGCCGTGGTCATCTGCGAAGACGACCTGCTGGACGAGTACCTGAAAAATAGCTTCGACAACAACGAAGAAGCCGCGATGGAAACCGGCACCCTGCCCGAGGAAGTGGCCAGGCTGGAGCGCAGGATGCTCAGCCAGGCCATGGAAGCGTGTTCGAATACGCGGGAGATGGCCGGGTTCCTCGGCATCAGCCAGCCCACGGTCGTTCGCAAGATGCAACGGCACAAGCTGACCAACTCCTGATTCATAATCGAATCACTCCTTTTCTCAAAATTACGTTTTCTCCATTATTGTCATTTTTATCCCGAATCGGATGAAGGTGAAGCCGGTGTCTGACTTTTTTGAAACGATTGTACCGCTTCTCGCCCTTTCAGACCGCGCGCAAGGGAGTGCGATAACTTTATTGTCAATTTTGATGCTGATTTATTTTTGCATCAAAGTTTTTTCATGTTTTTTCAGTGAATTAGGAAAATCGATCGATGCAATTTTGCATCAAGCACAATACGGCGAGGCTCTGCGAATCATGAATAACTCACTGAATTAAAATGATTATTGCAAGTCGGACCGGGCTTTGCTCTATGACGAGAAGGTTTTCGATTTCAACTTTTATCATATATTTGGTGGTTCACCATGACGAATGAAGAATTGCAGAAAAGAAGGGAAAAGGCCGTCCCCAGGGGCGTGTCCAATGCCGGTCCCATCTTCGCCGCCTTTGCCAAGGGCGCGACCGTGACGGACGTCGAGGGCAGGGAATTCATCGATTTCGCGGGCGGCATCGGCGTGAACAACGTCGGCCATTGCCATCCCAAGGTCGTCGCCGCCGTGCAGGAGCAGGCGGGCAAGCTGCTCCACTCCTGCTATCATGTGGTCCAGTACGAGGGGTACGTGGCCCTGGCCGAGAAGCTCAACCGGCTGACCCCCGGCGACCACGCCAAGAAGACCGTGCTGGTCAACTCCGGGGCCGAGGCCGTGGAGAACGCGGTCAAGATCGCGCGCAGCGCCACCGGCCGCCAGGCCATCGTCGCCTCCGGCTCCGGCTTTCACGGGCGGACCCTGCTCGCCTCCACCCTGACCGCCAAGATCATGCCCTACAAGGCGGGCTTCGGCCCCTACGCCCCGGAAGTCTACCGCGTGCCCTACGCCTACTGTTACCGCTGCCCGGTGGGCCGGTCCTACCCCGGCTGCAACCTTGAGTGCGCGGAGCTGCTGAAGAAGCGGTTCGTGGACCTGGTCAACCCGGAGAGCGTGGCCGCCGTGATCCTCGAACCCGTCGCGGGCGAGGGCGGCTTCGTGGTTCCCCCCAAGGAATACTTCCCGCGCATCAAGGAAATCTGCGAGGAGTTCGGCATCCTGCTGATCATCGACGAGGTCCAGACCGGCTTCTGCCGCACCGGGACCCTGTTCGCCATCGAGCAGTGGGACCTGGTCCCGGACCTGCTGACCTCGGCCAAATCCCTGGGCGGCGGCACGGTCATCTCCGCCTGCACCGGCCGCGCCGAGATCATGGACGCGCCCCAGGTGGGCGGCCTGGGCGGCACCTACGGCGGCAACCCGGTGAGCTGCGCCGCGGCCCTGGCGGTCATCGACGTGATCGAGACCGAAGACCTGGCCGCGACCTCGCGCGCCCTGGGCGCCAAGATCCGCGCCGCCTTCGAGGACCTGGCCAAAAAATATGACTGCATCGGCGACATCCGGGGCCTGGGCTCCATGCTCGCCATGGAACTGGTCCACGACAAGGCGGCCAAGACCCCGGCCCCGGACCTGGCCAAGGGACTGGTCGCGGAGTGCCAAAAGAACGGCCTGATCATCCTGGCCTGCGGCAACGCGGGCAACGTCATCCGGACCCTCATGCCGCTGACCATCAGCGAGGCCGAGCTGGCCAAGGGGCTTTCCATCCTGGAAGCCGCCTTCGCCAAGGTCGTGAAGGGCTAACCGGTGAAAGGAACCCACGGGCGCATACTGTTCATCGACGTCACCGAGCGGTCGTTCACCATCGAACCGCTCGGCGACGCCGGCCTTCCCCTGCCGGGGGGCAAGGCTCTGGCCACGCGCCTTCTTCTCGAACACAACCCGGCGGGAGTGGACCCGCTCTCGCCGGACAACCGCCTGGTCATCGCCACCGGCCCCTGCTGCGGAACCTCCGCCTGGGGCGGAAGCCGGTACGGCGTCTTCTCCAAGTCGCCGCAGACCGGCTTCTACGCCGAGTCCTACTCCGGCGGCAAAACCCCGGAGGCCATCGACCGGGCCGGATTCGACGCCGTGGTCATCAGCGGCGGGGCCCGGACCCTGACCGCCCTTGCCGTCCACCCCGACGGGTGCGACTTCCACGAGGTTCCCCACCTGGCGGGCGCGGAGACCTACGCCGCCGAGGACGCCCTGCTCGCGGACTACGCCCCCGAGGGCGAAGGATACGGCAGGCCCGGGGCCATGGTCATCGGCCCGGCGGGCGAAAAGCTGGTCGCCTTCTCGGTCATCGAGAACGACTACTGGCGCAGCGCCGGACGGTGCGGCCTTGGCGCGGTCCTCGGCTCCAAGAAGATCAAGGGATTGGTCTTTGCGGGCGACCGCAAGCGGGAAGCGGCAGACCCGGAGGGGCTGAAGCGGTTCGCCGCGGCCTTCCTCAAGGCCAACATCGACTCCCCGGCCACCAAGGCCTACCGGGCGCGCGGCACCACCCAGATGGTCGCGCTCATGAACACGGTCGGCGCGTTCCCCAGCCGCTACTGGTCCGCCGGGACCTGCGACCACTGGGAGCGGATCAGCGGCGACACCTTCCACGAGCAGCACGACGTCACCCCCCACGCCTGCCTCAAGTGCTTCATGGCCTGCGGGCGCAAGGCGCGCATCAAGAGCGGCCCGCACAAGGGGCTGACCATCGAGGGGCCGGAGTACGAGACCATCTACTCCTTCGGCGGGTTGTGCATGGTCCGCAACATCGACGAGATCGCGCACTTGAACGACCTCTGCGACCGGCTGGGGCTGGACACCATCTCGGCGGGCAACGTCTGCGCGCTGGTGGCCGAGGCCGCCAGCCAGGGGAGGCTCGATGCACCCGTGACCTACGGCGACGCGGATACCATATCCGCCCTGCTGGAACAGATCGCGGGCCGCGACGGGCTGGGCGACGTCCTGGCCGACGGCATCCTCCGGGGCGCGGAGAGGCTCGGCCTTTCGGACATGGCCGTGCACGTCAAGGGCATGGAACCGGCGGGCTACGACCCGCGCGTGCTCAAGGGCATGGGGCTGACCTACGGCACCTCCCCGCGCGGCGCGTGTCACCTGCGGACCACCTTCTACAAGGCCGAGCTGTCCGGCATGATCCCCTCGGACGCCATCGAGGGCAAGGCGGACCTGCTCATCAATTTCGAGGACAGGCTGGTCATCTTCGACTGCCTGATCCTGTGCCGCTTCTATAGAGACATGTACGACTGGGCCACCCTGTCGGAACTGCTCACCCTGGTCACCGGCGAAAGCTGGGACGAGCCGTCCCTGCGCCGGGCCGCGAGCCTGGTGGTGGACGACACCCGGCGGTTCAACGTCCGCGAGGGGCTGACCCCGGACGACGACCTCCTGCCCAGGAAGCTGCACGAAGCCCTGCCCTCGGGGCACGTCATTACCCGGGAGGAGTACGCGCTCCTTCTCAACGACTACTATCGCCTGCGCGGCTGGGACGAATCGGGCGTCCCCCGATCCGAGTCCGGCCGCCAACCAGGAGGAAAGATATGACCCTTGAAGCGTATGCGGTTCACAAGAGCTACGGCGATGTCCAGGCGCTCAAGAACGTCGATTTGACGGTCCAGAAGGGCGAGCTGTTCACCCTTCTCGGCCCCTCCGGCTGCGGCAAGACCACGCTCCTGCGCATCATCGCGGGACTGGAACAGGCCGACACCGGCTCCATTTTCCTCAACGGGCTGCCCATCAACAACAAGCCCGCCAACGAACGTCCGGTGAACACGGTCTTCCAGAGCTACGCCCTGTTCCCGCACATGAACGTGGCCGCCAACGTGGCCTTCGGCCTGCGCTCGCAGAAGATTCCGGAGACCGAGATCCGCCCCAAGGTCAAGGACATCCTGGAGATGCTCGAACTCTCGAACTTCAAGGACCGCTTCCCGGACCAGCTCTCCGGCGGCCAGCGCCAGCGCGTGGCCATGGCCCGCGCCCTGATCTGCGAACCGGAGCTGCTCCTGCTGGACGAGCCCATGTCCGCCCTGGACGCCAAGCTGCGCACCCAGCTCCAGATTCAGCTCCGGCGGCTCCAGCAGCAGTTGAACAAGACCTTCATCCTGGTCACCCACGACCAGGACGAGGCCCTGACCGTTTCCGACCGCATCGCGGTCATGAAGGACGGCGAGGTCCTGCAATACGGCTCGCCCATGCAGATATACGACCGGCCCAACTGCCGCTTCGTGGCCGAATTCATCGGCACGGCCAATATCCTGGAGGCCGAGCGCCGCAACGACCAGGTCTTCACCCACGCGGGCAAGCTCTCCCTGCCCTCGCCCCCGCAATGGAAGCGCGGCGCGCTGGTCATCCGGCCCGAGGGCATCGTCATGCGCGACAAGGAGCCGGAGGCCAACGGCGTGCTCGCCACGGTCACCGAGACCTTTTATCGGGGCAACTTCCTGGACATCACCCTGGACCCGGCCGGGCTGCGCATGCGCTGCGCCCCGCACAAGAAGCTCCAGGTGGGCGACAAGATCTGGGTCGAACTGCTCGAAGACGCACTGGTGGCCATCGATGACTAGCGAACACCAATCCAACACCCTGATCTGGTTCGGCGAGCTGACCAGCCGCAGGGCGCTCCGGCGGCGCGGACTGCTGCACATCACTCCCGGCATGTTCTGGATCCTCATGTTCCTGACCGTGCCCGCCCTGGCGCTCATCGCGCTCAGCTTCGCCACCCGCGGCGGCTACGGCGAGATAGAATGGATCTTCACCTTCGAGAACTACACCCGGCTGGCGGGCTACGGCATGTTCGGCTGGTCCCCGGACTACCTGATCATCATGGCGCGCTCCCTGTGGGTCGCCTTCCTGACCACCACGGTGTGCATCGCCCTCGCCTTCCCGCTCGCCTTCTTCATCGCGGGGAGGCCCAAGTCCACCCGGTACATCTGGCTGACCCTGGTGATCATCCCCTTCTGGACCAACCTGGTCATCCGCACCTACGCCTGGCAGCTGGTCCTTTCCCCGGACCTGCCCATCGCCAAGTTCGCGGCGGTGCTGGGCTTCATCCCGGCCGGCAGCCCGCTCTACCCGTCCGAGCTGGCCGTGTACCTGGGCATGATCTCCGCCTTCCTGCCCTTCGTGGTCCTGCCGCTCTACTCCAGCGTGGAGAAGCTCGACTGGTCCCTGGTGGAGGCGGCCTACGACCTGTATTCCAACAAGCGCAGGGTGTTCATGCAGGCCATCCTGCCCCAGACCCTGCCCGGCCTGTCCGTGGGCGCCATCCTGACCTTTGTCCCGGCCATGGGCATGTTCCTGATCCCGGATTTCCTGGGCGGCGCCAAGTACATGCTGGTCGGCAACCTGATCCAGCAGCAGTTCGGCAAGAGCCGTGACTGGCCGTTCGGCGCGGCGGTCTCCCTGGCCCTGATGATCCTGACCCTGGTGGGGCTGTTCCTGTTCCGCCGCAAGGGCGAGGAAATGGAGGTGGTCTAGCATGACGAGTTCCCGCAAGCCCATCCTCATCCCGGCTGTGGCCTTCGGCACCCTGGCCTTCCTCTACGTCCCGCTGATGGCCGTGGCCTCCTTCTCGGTGAACAACTCGCGCTTCGGCCTGACCTGGCACGGATTCACCTGGAAATGGTACCTGGAGCTGTTCCGCAACGAGCAGATCCTGGAGGCCGTTGGCAACACCCTGCTGCTGGCTTCCATCTCCACGGTAGTGGCCACCGTGCTCGGCACGGCCCTGGCCATCGGCATGAGCCGCTTCCCGTGGTCCAAGAAGTCCTCGGCCTTCTTCGAGTTCAACCTCTACATGCCGGTCATCACCCCGGAGATCGTGTTCGCGGGCGCGCTGGTCATCGCCTTCGCGTCGCTTCGCTACTTCTCCTCGGCCTTCGAGCCCGGGCTTCTGAACATGATCATCGGCCACGTCACCTTCCAGATCGCCTTCGTGGCCCTGGTGGTGCGCTCAAGGCTCGCGGCCTTCAACAACGAGATCGAGGAGGCGTCGCGCGACCTGTACGCCTCCAACTGGTACACCCTGCGCAAGGTGATCCTGCCCATGCTCACCCCGGGCATCGTGTCCGGGGCCATGCTCGCCTTCACCCTGTCGCTCGACGACTTCATCATCAGCTTCTTCACGGCCGGGCCGACTTCGGTGACCCTGCCGCTCTACATATACGCGGAAGTGCATCGCGGCATCACGCCCAAGATCCACGCCCTGTCCACGGTCGGCCTGCTGCTGACCATCCTGCTGGTTGTCGCCTCGCAAAAAATATCTAACAGGTTTAATGAAAAGGAGAGAGATGATGCGTAAACTGCTGCTGGCCATTCTGATGGTCCTGATGTTGGTCCCCTCCGCCTTCGCGGCGGAGGAAATGCGCCTGCTCATCTGGAGCGAGTACATGCCCGAGGACTTCCTGACCGATTTCGAGAAGGATACCGGCATCAAGGTGCGTGTGGAATACTACGAATCCATGGAAGAGATGGTCGCCAAGCTCCAGGCGGGCGGCAAGAACCAGTACGACGTGGTCGTCCCGTCCGACTACATCATCCCGGCCATGATCAAGCTGAATCTCCTGGGCGAGCTGGACCACTCCAAGCTGCCCAACCTGAAGAACCTCCAGGCGACCTTCATCGACCCCGCCTGGGACAAGGGCAACAAGTACACCGTGGCCTACCAGTGGGGCACCCTCGGCATGATGTACCGCAAGGACAAGCTCAAGGATTTCGACGGCTCCTGGTCGGTCATGTTTGATCCCGACAAGCGCCAGGGCGCGTTCATCTTCGTCGACTCCATCCGCGAGATGCTCGGCTGCGCCCAGTGCGCCATGGGCATGGACGTGAACACCACCGACAAGGCCGACCTGAAGTCCCTGCTCGACAAGATGCTCGAAGCCAAGAAGTCCGACTACTTCGCCGGTTTCGACGTCGGCACCGGCGGCCGCTCCAAGGTCGTCGCCGGCACCGCCGTGGCCGCCATCGTCTACAACGGCGACGCCCTGCGCGCCGTGGCCGACAACCCGGACACCTGCGCCTTCGTGAACCCCAAGGAAGGGACCATCGGCTGGGTGGACAACATGTCCGTCCCCATCGGCGCCCCGCACCCCGAGCTGGCCCACACCTTCATCAACTGGGTCCTGGAGCCCGAGGTCGGCGCCAAGCTGTCCAACTGGACGCAGTACGCCACCCCGAACAAGGCCGCCTTCCCGTTCATCACCCCCGAAGACTTCAAGAACCCGGCCATCTATCCGGAAGAGTCCTACATGCCGAAGCTCCAGTTCATCAAGGACCTGGGCAACGACAACAAGATGTACGACCAGATCTGGACCATGGTGAAGACCCGCTAACCATTTACCCGGCGGCCGGGGTGTTCAGCCCCGGCCGCCAGATTGGATCATGCAAGACGACTATCTCCTATTGAACGGCAATATCATCTCCATGGACGACCGGGACTCCCGGTTCGAGGCCATGGCAGTGAAAAACGGGCGCATCCACTCCGTCGGCTCCAACGCCGACATGGAACCGCTCGTCAAAGAAGGCTGGCCCGTCACAGACCTCGAAGGCCGGACCGTACTGCCCGGATTCATCGACTCCCACCAGCACCTCGGCCTCACCGGCCAGGTCCTGAACGGCATCGATTTCCTGGGCGTCAAAACGCTTGAGACCGTGTTCGAGAAGATCAGGGAGGCGGGCAAGACCGCCGAGCCGGGCCGCTGGGTCCTGGGCTACACCCTGAACGACACCTCGCTGAAGGAGAAGCGCCTCCCGCTCAAGGAGGAACTCGACGCCGTGTGCGCCGACAACCCGGTGATGATCGTCCATTCATCCTGGCACCTCTGCGCCCTGAACTCCCTGGCGCTCGAGATCCTCGATCCGCCCGCCGACCTGGCGGGCATGGACCTCGGCCCCGACAACAAGCCCACCGGACTGGTCCGCGACCCCGGCGCGCCCGATTTCGTCTTTCCCGCCGTCTCGACCCTGACTCCGTTCGAGGTCAAGATGGCCAGCTTCCGCAAGGCCTGCGAAGCGGCGATGAAACAGGGCATCACCACCCTGCACTGCCTGGAAGGCGGCGGCTTCGGCCCCGGCGACACCCGGCTGGTGCTGGAGAACCGCGACCGGTTCCCGCTCAACCTGGTGCTCTGGAACCAGGTCATGGACATCGAGGAGACCCTGGAACTGGGCCTGCCCCGCATCGGCGGCTGCATCTGCGCCGACGGGGCCATCGACGCCTACACCGCCGCCCTGTTCGAGCCGTACCTCGACCAGCCGAACAACTGCGGCACCCTGAACTTCACCCAGGCCCAAATGGACGAATTCATCCTGGCCGCCCACAAGGCCGGTCTCCAGGTGGCCATCCACTGCGAGACCGACCGCGCCATCGAGCAGGTGCTCTCGGCCATGGAGAAGGCCATCGCGGCCTTCCCGCGCGAGGATCACCGGCACCGTATCGAGCATTGCGAAATCCCCAACCGCGGCCAGCTCGAACGCATGGGCCGCGCGGGCATCATGGCGGGCATGCAGCCCGCGTTCATCCACTATCTGGTGGACATGGACGACTACGAGCTGCGCTTCGGCGCGGACCGGTTGCGCTGGATGCACCCCTACCGGACCATGCTCGACTGCGGCGTGGTCATGTGCGGCGGCTCGGATTGTCCGGTCACGCCCCACGGCCCGCTCCTCGGCATCCAGACCGCCGTGCTCCACCCCATTGCGGAGGAGCGGCTGACCCCGCTCGAAGCCATCCGCATGTTCACCATCGACGCCGCCTACAGCGCCTTTGACGAGGCCAATCGGGGCAGCATCGAACCGGGCAAGATCGCCGACCTGGTGGTCCTGTCCAAAGACCCGACCAAAGTGGCCCCGGAAGCCATCCGCGACATCAAGATCGTCAAGACGATCGTGGAGGGCAAGCCGGTGGACGATGCCAGGGACGGTCCCGCGGCCTAGACGGCCGTACCGACCGACCCTGCCCTGAATCGCCACCTGCAACACGGAGAAGTGCCATGACTCGTAATATCCAAGAAGCGTTTGAAGAAGCTATTGATTTCGTTAATATTATTAAAAAACCCGCCGGAACCGTCTCCCTGGAGGAGCGCCAGAAGGTCGCCAAGGAGACCGTGGAGAACTTCCGCGACTACATCAACAAGGGATTCCTGGAATACCGCAAGTCCGTGACCGAGGCGGGCGAGTTCGCGGTCACCGAATGGACCGGCCAGGGCTCGATCCTCAAGGACGCCCTGGACCGCGAATACATCGACATCCTCGGCGGCTTCGGCCTCTACAGCTACGGCATCCGCCATCCCCGGATCGTGGAGGCGGTCAAGGCCCAGCTCGACCGTTCGCCCCAGTATTCCCAGGAGATGCTCGACCCCCTGCGCGCCAAGCTCGCGCGGGTCATCGCCAAGCTCGCCCCCGGCGACATCCAGTACGGCTTCTTCGCCAACTCCGGCACCGAGGCCGTGGAAGGCGCCATGAAGCTGGCCAAGTTCTACACCGGCAAGAAGGGGTTCATCTCCATGCTCAAGGGGTTCCACGGCAAGACGCTGGGCTCCCTGTCGCTGATGGGCAAGAACGACTACCGCGCTCCGCTGCTGCCCCTGCTCGAAGGCATCCGCCACGTGGACTTCGGTGACGCGGAGGCCGTGGAATACGAACTGAAGCACGCCAAGGCCGTGGGCGACGAGATCGCGGCCGTGGTGGCCGAACCGATCCAGGGCGAGGCCGGGGCCATCGTTCCCCCGGACGACTACTGGCCTCGGCTGCGCGAAATCTGCGACAAGTACGACGTCCTGCTCATCGCCGACGAGGTCCAGACCGGGTTCGGCCGCACGGGCGAAATATTCGGCGTGGACCACTGGGACGTCCAGCCCGACATCATGTGCTTCGGCAAGGCGCTGGGCGGCGGCGTGGTCCCCATGTCCGGCTTCTTCTCCACCCCCAAGATCTGGGAGGTCATGGAGCCGAACCCGTTCATGCACACCACCACAACGGGCGGCAACCCCCTGGCCTGCGCCTCGGCCCTGGCCGCCATCACGGTCATGCACGAGGAGAACCTGCCCGCCCAGGCCGCCGAAAAGGGCGCGTACGTGACCAAACGGCTCCGGGAGCTGGGCGAACGCTACCCCGGCATTCTCCATGACGTCACCGGCATGGGGCTGCTCATCGGCATGCACTTCGTGGACGACGAGATCGGCTACCATGTGGCGTCCGGCCTGTTCGCGCGCGGCGTGGTCACGGCCGGAACCCTGACCAACGCCAAGTGCATCCGGTTCGAACCCGCACTGAACATTCCCTACGAGCTGTTGGACGAGGCCCTGAACAGAATGGAAGACGTCTTCAAATCGCTGAACGTGAGCTAGGAGGATTCCCATGAGCAACGACATGAAATTGTGGATCAACGGCCAGTGGACCGACGCCGCCGACGGCGCTCGCGTGGAAGTCGAGAACCCGGCCACCGGCGAGATTGTGGCCACCGTGGCCAAGGCCGGAGAAAAGGACGTCCTGCGCGCGGTGGAGGCGGCCAAGACCGCCTTCGAGGACGGGCGCTGGTCCGGCCTGACCCCGTCCGACCGTTCCGCCGCCCTGTGGAAGCTGGCCGACCTGCTTGAGGCGCGCATGGAGGAGTTCGCGCGCATCGAATCCGAGGACACGGGCAAGCCCTACGCCTTCCTCAGCCTCGGCGCGGACCTGCCGTTCTGCATCAACAACCTGCGCTTCTTCGCCGCCGCGGCGCGCGACACCTCCGGCCACCACGCGGGAGAATTCGCCCCCGGCTTCACCTCCATCTACCGCCGCGACCCGGTGGGTCCCGTGGGCCAGATCGCCCCCTGGAACTACCCCCTGCTCATGGGCGTGTGGAAGATCGGCCCGGCCCTGGCCGCGGGCTGCACCGCGGTGCTCAAACCGGCCACCCTGACCCCGCGCACCTCGCTCATGCTGGGCGAACTGACCGCCGAGGCGGGCATCCCCGACGGCGTGGTCAACGTGGTGGCGGGCAACGTGGGCAACCTGCTCACCTCGCACCCCGACATCCGCATGGTCAGCCTGACCGGCGCCACAGAAACCGGCAAGGCGGTCATGAAGTCCGCCGCCGACACGGTCAAGCGCGTGCATCTGGAGCTGGGCGGCAAGGCCCCCTGCCTGGTCTTCGACGACGCCGACATCGACCTGGTGGCCGAGAAGCTCTCGGTGGCCGCCTTCTGCAACTCCGGACAGGACTGCACCGCCGCCACCCGCATCATCTGTCACGAATCCATCAAGGACCAGGTCTGCGAGGCCATGACCAAGGCCATGAACGCGGTGGTCGTGGGCGACCCCTTCGCCCCGGACACCATGATGGGCTCCATGATCTCCGGCCGTCACCTGGAGATGGTCGCGGGCTTCGTGGACCGCGCCAGAAAGGACGGCGCGTCCGTGCTCTGCGGCGGCGAGACCCTCGACCGCGCCGGGCATTTCTACAAGCCCACGGTCATCACCGACGTGCGCCAGGATTCCGAGATCGTCCAGCAGGAGGTCTTCGGCCCGGTGGTCCAGTCTCTCAGCGAGCCGAGGTCTGTCGCGTCTTCGGCCCGGTGATCACGGTCCAGTCCTTCAAGGACGAAGCCGAGGCCATCGCGCATGGGCAACGACGTGGTCTTTCCGGTCCTGGCCTCCTCGGTCTTTCATCCGCGGGACGTGGCCCGCACCATGCTGGCGATCGCAAACGGCCTTGGAGATTCGGGAACGGTCTGGGTTAACGACCACCTGCCGCTGGCGTCGGAGACCCCGCACGGCGGCTTCAAGCAGTCCGGTTTCGGCATCAGGATTTGTCCGCCGAGGCGGTCGGTGATTACCTGGTCACGAAACATGTGATGATCAACACGGCCGTTTAAGGTACGGTCGGACGAAACGACAACCAACCCTGCACAGGCAGGAAGAGGAACAATGGCCACACTCCCGTATCCCCCATCCGCGTCCCCCGGTCCGCGCACCGGGCCTGCGCACGGGCTGTTCATGCCCGGGCCGAATGATCGCCGAGCACGAGGCCACCTGGATGATCTGGCCTTGCAAGCCCTCGGCCTGGCCGTTTGCGGCATGGACCGGCCCCGGCTGGCCTTTGCCGAGGTGGCCAAGGCCATCAGCCGGTTCGAGCCCGTATACATGATTCTCTCTCTCGTCCCGAGCTGCTGGACCAGGCCGCCGCCATGTGCGGCGACGCCGTGACCCTGGTGCCCATGAGAGCGCCGCGATTCCTGGTCCCGCGACTCGGCCCCCACCTTCGTGGTGGACGGCAAGCGGCGGCGTGGCGCGTGGCTGCTCGTGGTGGACGGCAAGGGCGGCGTGGCCGGAGTGGACTGGGTCTTCAACGACTGGGGCCACATCGCCCGCTACGAGGGCGGCTACGACGAGGCCATGGCCCTGATGGTCCTGGAGCACCTCAAGATGCGCCGGTACGCCGCGCCCTGCATCATCGAGGGCGGCGGCATCCATGCCGACGGCGAGGGCACGCTCCTGACCACCGAGCAGGTCCAGTTCGACCCCAGGCGCAACGCGGGCTTCACGAGACAGGACTTCGAGGACCTGTTCGCCGCCTACCTGGGCGTGGAGAAGACCGTCTGGCTCGGCAACGGGCTGGAGGACGACGAGACCAACGGCCACGTGGACATCCTGGCCTGCTTCGCGCGGCCCGGCGTGGTCATGGTCCACGACTGCACCGATCCCGACGACCCCAACTTCCAGGTGTCGCAGGACGCGATCAAGCGCCTGGAAGCGGCCAAAGACGCCAAGGGCCGGTCCTTCGAGATCCTCCGCATGCCCCAGCCCACCCCCCGGTACAACGGGGACTGGCGCATGGACCTGAGCTACATCAACTTCTACATCGCCAACAACGGCATCGTCATGTCGTCCTTCGACGACCCCATGGACGAGACCGCCTTCAGGCTGATGTGCGAAGCGTTCCCGGGTCACGAGGTGATCCAGCTCCCGAGCCTGGACATCTTCGCCGGGGGCGGCGGCATCCACTGCATCACCCAGCAGCAACCCAAGGGCGCTCCCCTGCCCGTGTTCTAGGAGCAACGAATGACCAAGACCACCCTGGCCGTCACCCAGATGGCCTGCACCGACGACCTTGCGGCCAACGTGGACCGGGCCGAAGCCCTGGTCCGCGAAGCGGCCTCCCTGGGCGGCCAGATCATCCTGCTTCAGGAGCTGTTCGAAGGGCCGTACTTCTGCAAGAAGCAGAAACTCGAGTACTTCTCCCTGGCGCACGAGGCCTCCCTCGACGACCCCCTGCTGGCCCGTTTTTCGGCGCTGGCCAGGGAGCTCGGCGTGGTCCTGCCCGTGTCCTTCTTCGAGCGCGCGGGCAAGGCGTTCTACAACTCCGTGGCCATGATGGACGCGGACGGAACCATGCTTGGCCTGTACCGCAAGACCCACATCCCCCAGGGGCCGGGCTACGAGGAGAAGTACTACTTCAATCCCGGCGACACCGGCTTCAAGGTCTGGGAAACCGCCTTCGGCAACGTCGGGGTGGGCATCTGCTGGGACCAGTGGTACCCGGAGGCGGCCCGCTCCATGGCCCTGCTCGGCGCGGACGTGCTCCTCTACCCCACGGCCATCGGCAGTGAACCGACCATGCCCGACTGCGACTCCATGCCCCACTGGCGGCGCACGCAGCAGGGCCACGCGGCGGCCAACATCCTGCCGGTCTGCGCCTCCAACCGGATCGGCACCGAGACCGACGACGACGTGACCATGACCTTCTACGGCTCGTCCTTCATCACCGACCCCATGGGCGAGCTGGTGGCGGACGCGGACCGCGCCACCCAGGCCGTGCTCACGGCCGAGGCGGATTTCGAGGAGATCCGAAACTTCCGCGCGGGCTGGGGGTTCTTCCGCGACCGCAGGCCAAGGCACTACTGGCCGGTCATGACCCTGGACGGCGAGACCTTCGCGGACTAGGCAGACCACCACGACGAAAAAAAGGGACGCGCGGCCAGGCCGTGCGTCCCTTTTCTTCTGCCGGAGTGATCCCGCCTACAGCAGGCATTGCAGCCCGCCCATGCACCACAGGCAGTGGCCGCAAGGGATGGTCGCCCCCAAACAATCGGCCTCGAATTCGTAGGGCGCGCCCTTGATGTCGTCACAGGGCACGAAGGGACAATTGGAGCAGTAGGGATACTCGTAGCGCAGCACCTGGGCGCGGAAATCGGCGTAGGGACCGTCCCGCCAGATATCCAGCAGGTCCCGCTCCTGGATGTTGCCGAAGAGCCAGGGGCGAATGAGCTTGTCTCCGCCGTCCAGGTGGCAGGTATAGCCGTGCCACAAAAACTGGCACGGGCTGACGTCACCGAGCGAGGTGACGAAGGTTGCGCCCTCCTCAACGAAGTGGCAGCGCCGCTCGTCGTGCGCCTTGAGGGGCGGCAGCCGCAGCTCGATGCCGGAGCGGTCCGCCGCGCGCCGGGCCGCCTCGAACAGGGCCTGTAGCTTCTTCTCCGCCCCGCCGCGATTGCGCAGGTCCCATTCCAGCAGCCGGGGCAGATGGACCCACACGCCCGTCTCCCGGGCCTCGTTCAGCAGCCCCTTGACCAGCTCATGCAGCCGTTTTTCGCGGTCGGTCTTGATGAATTTCCAGGCCAC
Organism: Pseudodesulfovibrio indicus; assembly: GCF_001563225.1. Taxonomy (NCBI): domain Bacteria; kingdom Pseudomonadati; phylum Thermodesulfobacteriota; class Desulfovibrionia; order Desulfovibrionales; family Desulfovibrionaceae; genus Pseudodesulfovibrio; species Pseudodesulfovibrio indicus. The sequence continues at coordinate 1,952,454 of NZ_CP014206.1, read as the reverse complement.
GCCGTGCTGTGCATGAAAATCGAGTCCCTCGGCCCGAGCCTTTTCCTGCCACTTCTCGAACAGGGCCGTGGCCGCCGGAGTGTTGGGATTGAACAGGGACTGGGACTCCATGTTCCTGTTGTAGGCCAGGACGTGGGACACGATGGCGAACTGCGCGCCCAGCCCGGCCGCCCAGCGGATGACCTTGTCCAACTGGTCGGCGGTGTCGCGCATGAGCACGAACTCCACGCCGAGGCGCAGGGTTTTGCCGTGTCGACGCCCGGCCTCGTCCAGAAAGCGCAGGGCCAGGGCCAGCCGATCCGCGCCGTTGCGGCCGTGCAGCTCTCCCCCGCCCGTGGGCCCGGTCTCCAGGGTGTCCACCGAGATGCAGAAGGTATCCACCCCGGCCCGCACCAGGCTGTCGGCCAGTTTTTCGGTCACCAGCAGCCCGTTGGTCTGGAAGCCGATCCAGCCCGATTCGGGCATGACCTTTCGGGCGAACTCGGCCATGCCCACCAGGTCGGGATTGAGGAGCGGCTCGCCGATGCCGTTCAGGATCAACGTCTCGCAATGGGCCAGGGACGGGCCGAGCCGCTTGAAGGCGGCGAGGTCCAGGTCGGCCTCCTGGATGTTGCTCCCGGGAGCGGATTTGACGCACATGGAGCAGCGCAGGTTGCACCGGGTGGTCACCTCAACCTGGAGCATTGCGGGGTGGGACTGTTCAGGGGGTCGGACGGCCTCTGCGGGCCGCTGCAAAAGAGTATTCATCGGTATTGGTTTCCATCGGCAAGTTGCCGAAGGAGTCTTTTAGGGGAAAAACAGCCGGGAGTCGAGTCCCCGCGCAAGAGGTGGAGCGGACCTTACCGGCTCAGCCCGTCGCGCACGAAATCGTCCAGGGTGGCGCGGTCGGATTCGCCGATCAGCCGGTTGACTTCTCGGCCCATGCTGAAGAGCAGGAAGGTCGGCGTGCCCTGCACCGAGAACCGCTCGGTGGCGGTGTCCAGGTAGTCGCTGTTGTACAGAAAACAGCGCACGGACTTGCCGTAATCCCGGCAGGCGTCCTCCAGCACTTCAAGCTGGGTGGGGTAACGCTCGTTCCGTTTGAGGAACGCCACCAAAAGCGGCGCTCTCCCGTCCTGGATCTCAACATCTATGGCTTGCGGCTCTATGGTCTTGACCGTCTTCATTGCTTTGCTCCCGCCCGGTCCGGTCGGCCTTCGCCCGTGATTCCGAACCGCTTTCATGGCCGCAACATAGCAGGGCAACGACCGCGTTGCATCAGATCAACACGTTATAACGGTTATAAATTTATCCGGAAACAGGAAGAGTTACGGCTCGATGCCCCAGGACCTGAGCTTGCGGTAGAGGGTGGCCCGATGGATGCCCAGCCTGCGCGCGGCCAATGCCTTGTTGCCCGCGCACTGGTCGAGCACCGACAGAATGTCTTCCCGGCCGGGCCGACGCGCCGTGAACGGGCCGGGGGCCGGTTCCGGGGTTTGCGGCTGGAAGACGGGCTGCGCGGGCAGGCCCGCCATCTGCTCCACCAGATCCTTGCGGATGTGCTTCAGCTCGATGATCTTGCCGGGCGAGAGGATGCAGGCGTGCTCCAGGGCGTGCTTCAGCTCCCGGACGTTGCCCGGCCAGGAGTAGCTCAGGAAGAGGTCCATGACCTCCGGGGAGACCCCCTCGAAATGCTTGCCGAAATTGTCGGAGAATATGGCCAGGAAGTGGTCGGTGAGCAGGGAGATGTCCGCCTGGCGGTCGCGCAGTGACGGCAGGTACACGGGCATGACGTTCAGCCGGTAGTACAGGTCCTCGCGAAAGGAGCCGCGCCGCACGGACTCGCGCAGGTCCACGTTGGTGGCCGCGATGATCCGCACGTCCGCGGTGTAGGTCCTGGACTCGCCCACCCGCTCGTATTCCTTCTGCTCCAGGAAGCGCAGCAGCTTGAGCTGGAGCATGGGGGAGATGTCGCCGATCTCGTCCAGGAACAGGGTCCCGCCCTGGGCCGCCTGGATGCGCCCGATCTTGTCCCGCACCGCGCCCGTGAACGCTCCGCGCACGTGGCCGAAGAGCTCGCTCTCCAGCAAACTCTCGGACAGGGCCGAGCAGTTGACCTTGACCAGCGGCTTGCCCGCGCGCGGCCCGCCGTAGTGCAGGGCCTCGGCGGCCAGCTCCTTGCCGGTGCCGGATTCGCCCAGGATGAGCACGATGGAGTCCAGGGAGGAGAGCTGCTCCAGCAGCTGATAGATGTCCTGCATGGCCGTGCTGCGGCCCACGATGCCCCGAAAGCCGTGCCGCTGCTGCAACTGCTTCTCCAGGTCCGCGATGTGGGAGATGTCGCGGACCACCAGGACCGCGCCCACATGGCCGCCGTCGCCGCCCACCAGGGGCGAGCAGTTGATCTCGACCATGCGCTCGCCCAGGGCCGGGGTCTTCAGTTCGATCTCGTAACCGCGCACCGGCTTGTCGGTCTTGAGGACCTGACGCACCACCTGGACGCACGGGTTGCCCTCGCCCTCCACCACCTCTTCCAGCCGCTGGCCCCGCGAGCGGCCCGGCTCCAGTCCGAGCAGGTTCTCGGCCGCGCTGTTGGTGGCGATGATCGACAGGGAGGAATCCACGGTCAGGATGGCGTCCGGGATGGAGGCGAAGGTGGCCTCCAGGTTCACCCGGTACTGCTCCTTCTCCCTCGTGGCCAGGGCCAGCGCCCGCTCCGCACCCTTGTGCTCGGTCACGTCCCGGCCCACGGCCTGGATCTCCACGACCATGTTCCGGTCGCTCAGAATCGCCCGGTGGGTCCAGGCTATCCAGCGCTCCTCGCCATCGGACCGCAGCTGGAGCACCTCCCGCTCCAGCGCCGGGCTGGACTGGTCGAACCGCTCCAGCCATTCGGTCAGCACGCGGCGTTCCATGGACCCCAGGGAGGCAAAGAAGTCGCGGCCGAGCATGTCCTCCTCGTCCCGGCCCAGGAACCGCTCGTAGGCGTTGTTCACGAAGGTCAGGCCGCCGTCCGGCGCGTAGCGGCAGATCAGCTCGGTCTGGTCCTCGACCACGGCCCGGTAGAGCCGCGCGCCCTCGCGCAACGCCTCCTCCACGATCTTGCGCCGGGAGATGTCCTGGGCGTAGAGGATGGTCACCTCGCGCCCCGCGTTGTTGAAATAGCTCAGGGAGAGCTCCACCGGAAAGGAGGAACCGTTGCGCCGCTTGAGGTAGTCGTAGGACACCCGCTCGCCGCCGTGGGCCATGGCGCTGGCAAGCTGCTCGGGATGGGCCGCCAGGCTTTGGATGGAAATGCCGCGCATCTCGCCAGGCTCATACCCCAGGGAGCGGGCCGCCGCGTCGTTGCATTCGATGACCGTCCCCTTGTTGCGGTCCACCAGGATGATGGCGTCCGACGCCCCGGCGAACACGCTGCGGTACTGCTTCTCGCTCTCGGCCAGCCCGGCCTCGGTGCGCCGCTTGGCGGTGATGTCGCGCAGGTTCGCCTGGAACCCCGCCAGCCCGTCGTCCAGGGCCACCGGCCGGACCCAGGTCTCCAGGACCATGCCGGAGCGGTGCTCCTCCAGCCGCGCGGGCTCGCCCGTGGTGCGCGCCTTGGCGATGGCCCCCTCGTGCAGCTTGGCCGCCGGGTCGGGAAAGAGCGACGGATACGGCCGGCCCACCGGGTCCCCGGCGTCCGCGCGCAGCATCTCGCCGGTCGGACCGCTGTATTCGAGAACCCGCGCCTCCGCGTCCAGGAGAAAGACCAACCCCTCGTCCGCGTCGAGCATGGATTGCAGATAGGCGCGTGTCCGGGACAGCACGGCCTCCTGCTCGACCACCTGCCTGCGCAGCCCGTTCTCGGTCAGGCCGAGCCGGACCAGCATCTCCAGCTGGGACCGGTTCACGGGCTTCTGGATGTAGGCCATGGCCCCGCAGTTCCGGGCCAGCCGTCCGGGGTTGTCGGTGGAGGCGCCGATGAGCAGGATCACCGGCGTGACCAGCCCCAGCCGCACGCCCTCGTGCACCAGACCGCCGCCGTCCTCGTCCTCGCCGTGGGCGGCCAGCACCAGGTCCGGGCCGGACCGGGCCATGAGCGCGGCTGCGGACGCCGGGCTGGAGGCGGTCTCCACCCGGTATCCCCTGGCTTCGAGGATCTCCTGGATCAGATTGCGTATGGAGGCGTCGCCGTCGGCAACGAGAATGGTCGAACTCACCGGCATATCTCCTGAGATCACCCATACATCACTTGTCCGCCGAAAACCAGCCCCACGCACTTCGGAACGGTTTTCCTCTGTTCATTTATCTTTTCACAGTGTATAGGCAAGCCGTGGAGGATTCCTTTCCATCTTACCAGGAGGAGCGTATGTCATCGTTTACTGAAGCCGACCTGCCCACTGACGTCCACCATGGAGAAATGATCACTCTCGGTGACGGGACCACGGTCCGGTTCGAATCCAACGGCGAAGCCAAAAACATCATGGTCAACGACGGGTTCGAGCCCGCGTGTACCCTGTTCCCCGGCAACGACTACACTGTCCAGACCAGCCAGGGCAGCTACAAGATCACCTGTGAATTCGGTGATTCCATGCACGTCGAAAAGATTTAGGTTTCGGGCCGCGCCCGCCTCGCGCCCGGCGCGGGACGGACGCGGCCGCACCCGACCCGGCATCGAGTTATTTTTTTTGCCCCGACGAGCGGCTGCGTGGTGACGCGAACTTGAATTTTTGCTAATTTCCAGGTTACAGGGTCCCATCACTGCTCAGTTGCTCGAAAAAGGGGAGCTTTCATGGCCAAGATTCTCATTGCCGAAGATGACAGGATTTCCCAGAAACTCGCGGTCAAGATCGTCGAGGAATTGGGGCACAGCGCCTATGTCAGCCCGCACGGAAAGCACGCCTACGAAGCCCTCATGGCCAGCAACGACTTCGATCTGCTCCTGACCGACATCATGATGCCCGAGATGGACGGCCAGCAGCTCATCAAGACCCTGCGCGGCGACCAGCAGTTCGACGCCCTGCCGATCATCATCATGTCCGCCGTGGTCGGGCTGAACGACATCTCCAACCTGCTCAAGCTCGGCGCCACCCTGTTCCTGGCCAAGCCCCTGGACCGCCAGGAACTGCAGAACTACATCACTCGCTGCATCGGCTGCCACAAGTCCTGCCGGAACTGATCCTCAAAACCGCTTCGCAGCCTCGCGCCCGCTTTCCTTCAACTGGGAAAACGGCTACATCCTTGTGCACGTCACCCCGCAAGGGGCCAACCGCAACCATCCAAGGGAGTATCATGAAGACCCTGCTGAACACCCTGCTCGCCTGCGCGCTGCTGGTCCTGCTCATCTGCCCCGCAGTCCAGGCCGCCGACCTGGAAAACACCCTGTACCTGGAACTCAAGGACGGCCGCGTGGTCATCGAGATGCGCCCGGACCTGGCCCCGGCCCACGTGGCCCGGATCAAGGAACTCGCGCGCATGAAATTCTACGACGGTATCGTCTTCCACCGGGTCATAGACGGGTTCATGGCCCAGACCGGCGACCCCACCGGCACCGGCCGGGGCGGCTCCGGCAAGCATCTGCCGCAGGAGTTTTCCGAGGCCCCCTTTGATCGCGGCACCGTGGGCATGGCCCGCGCCGCCGCGCCGGACAGCGCCGACAGCCAGTTCTTCATCTGCTTCGCGCCCGCCCATTTCCTCGACGGCGACTACACCGTCTGGGGACAGGTCACCTCGGGCATGGAGTACGTGGACAAGATCAAGAAGGGCAGCGGCCAGAACGGCCTGGTCCGCGACCCCGACAAGATCATCACCCTCCGCGTCGCCGCCGACGTGCAGGAATAGAGAGGCCTCCCCTTCCCCCGAACCCCCATCCCCTCCTTTTCCCAAACTTTTCGGGTCGCTTCGCGAAGGGTGTAGGTCAAGGGAAGTGGTGGCGCCGCGCGGGATAATTGCATGAAAAACGGCCTTCGGTTCTTTACTGAACCGAAGGCCGTTTCATTTCCTCAATCCCTTGGAGCGAATCGGGTGCTCCGGCACCCGGCAGCGGCTCTCTTCCCCATGCTTGAAATGAGCGTGGGAGAATGCGCCGTCGCAAGCCGCTATTTTTCCAAATACAAAAACCGCTTGATTTTTTGGGTGGGCGTCTTCTCGAACGGGTCCATCTGCTCCACCACCCGATGCAGCCGGGCAAAGGTCGAGACCTTGGAGTTGACCTCCTTGCGGATGTCCTCCAGGAGCTTCAGGACCTTGTCGCGCACCTCGGACTCGATCAGCTTCTTGACGTCGAAGGCCTCGTCCAGGGCCTCGTAATTGAGGTGGATGCGGGCCATGAGCTGGCCGCCGGTCTCGTACACCAGGGATTCCTGGACGTAGTCGTTGGCGTTGATGATGGACTCCACCTCTTCGGGGTAGATGTTCTCGCCGCTGGGGCCGATGATGACGTTCTTGAGCCGTCCCTTGAGATACAGGTAGCCGTCCTTGAACACGCCGAGGTCGCCGGTTCTGAGCCAGCCGTCCTCGGTGAAGGTGTCGCGGGTGTCGTTGGGGGCCTTGTAGTACTCGCGCATGATGTTCGGGCCTTTGGCCAGGACCTCGCCCTCGCCCGTTTCCGGGTCCGGGTCGGCGATCATCAGCTCCACCCCCGGCAGGGCCGGGCCGATGGCCCTGATCCGCTGGCTGTCCGGGTTGATCCCGGCGAGCAGCGGCGAGGCCTCGGTCATGCCGTACCCCTTGGCATAGGGCACCTTGGCGTCGAGCAGGAACAGCTCCACCTCAGGAGACAGGGGCGCGCCGCCGATGCACAGGCAGCGCAGGTCGCCGCCGAACGCCTCGATGAGCTTCTTGCCCGCCACCTGGGAGAGCTTGCGCCGGGTCAGGCCGATCTTCATCAGGCCGCGCGCCACGCCGGAGCCGGTCAGCTTCTTCTTGATCCGGTTCTTGTAGATTTTCTCGATGATCAGCGGGACCACGTTCATGACCGTGGGCCGGACCTTCTGCATGGCGGGCAGCAGGGTCTTCGGGGTCGGCGGCTTCTGCAGGTAGAAGACCGCGCTGCCGCTGTAGATCGGCACGATCAGCCCCACGGTGCATTCGTAGGTGTGGGCCATGGGCAGCACGGACAGGAACCGGTCGGTCTCGAAAACCGGGATGGTGTGGATGCCGGAAATGGTGTTCTGGACCAGGTTCCGGTGGGTCAGGACCACGCCCTTGGAGTGGCCGGTGGTGCCGGAGGTGTAGAGGATGGCCGCCACGTTGTCCTCGGTGAGCTCGAACGGCTTGCCCGTCTTCCAGTCGATGAACCGGCGGGCCGAGGCGCTGAACCAGTCCACGGTGTCCTTGTAGGTGTCGCTCAGCTTCTCCACCTTCTCGCGGGCGGTCTCGCTGAATTTGTTCATCCGCTCCTTGGCGGAGTCCGAGAGCTTGTCGCGGGCCGCGCCGCCCAGGTTCTCCAGCCGGTCCCGAGCCGCCTCGCTGAACTGCTCGATGCGCTCGCGGGCGGTGTCCAGGGCCTCGCGGTACGGCGTGGGCGCGCCCTCCTCGTTGGCGATGGAGAAGTCGTCCATGACCATGATGGTCTCGAGGTTGGGAAAGTTTTCGCCCTCGACCTTGTCCATGTACCGCCGGGAGGCCACGACCATCTTGGCCTCGGAGTGGCGCAGGATGTGCTGCACGGCGCTGGGATGAAATTCCTGGAGGATGGGCACCACCACGGCGCCCATGGTGGTCACCGCGAAATAGGTGATCGCCCAGTTGGGCATGTTCTCGCTGATGATCGCGACCTTGTCCTCGGGCTTGATGCCGTGGCCACGGAGCACGGTCTGGAGATCGTGCACCTGCTCGCCGAACTGGGCATAGGTCATGGGCTGGCCGTCCACGAACCCGAGGGCCGTACGTTCGGCAAAGACTTCCACGGACCTGGCCAACAGGTCCTTCAACGTCAATACGGTATCGCTCACACACCCTCCCAGATGATTACGCGACAACAGGAAACGCACCCTCGGTGCGCCCAATGGCATATCATGTTACGGGCGGGGGTCAAGCCCGCTTTGACGAAGCCGCGCGGTGCGGCGTCAGGAGAGGGCCGCGTCCACCGCCTTGCGGGCGTGGATCAGGCAGGTGTCGAGCGTCGGAACGTCCGTGTCGCCGGGCCGGACCAGCAGGCCGATCTCGGTGCAGCCGAGGATGACCGCCTCGGCCCCGCGCGCGGCCAATGCGTCGATGATGCGCAGGAACTCGGCGCGCGAACCGTCCAGGAAAGATCCCTTGCACAGCTCCTCGAAGATGACCCGGTCCACGATCCTGCGGTCCCCGGCCTCCGGGACCAGGACCTCGAAACCCAGGCTTTCGAGGCGGCCAACGTAGAAGTCGTCCTCCATGGTGAACACCGTGCCGAGCAGGGCCACCTTCGAGAAGCCGCGCCTGCGCGCCTCCTCGGCCGTGGCGTCGGCGATGTGGATGAGCGGCACGGACACACCCCCGGCCACCCGGTCGGCGACCTTGTGCATGGTGTTGGTGCCGATGACCATGAGGTCCGCCCCGGCCCGCTCCAGCACCCCGGCCGCCGCGCCCAGGCGGTCGCCGATAGCGTCCCAGTCGCCCGCGCACATGAGGTCGCGCAGCTCCTGGAACTCCAGGCTGTTCATCAGGATCTTCGCCGAATGCAGCCCGCCGAGCCGCTCCTTCACCGCCTGGTTCATGGCCCGGTAGTATTCGAGGGAGGACTCCCAGCTCATGCCGCCGAGCAAGCCGATGGTCTTCATGTCGCGTCTCCTATCCGAAAAAGTACCGGCCTGCGGCCACCAGCGCCATGCCCAGGGCCACGGTGCCGAAGAAGGACTTGGTCCGCCAGGCCAGCAGGAAGGCGGGGACGGCGGCCCACAGGAAGTAGTTGGACGGGGTGACGTCGAACTGCCCGTCCTTGAGCAGCAAGGCCGGGAAGAGCATGGAGGCCAGGACCGCGGCGGGCACGTAGGACAGCCAGCGGACAACGGGCTCGGGCAGGGTCCGGGAGGCCAGGGCCACCAGCGGGACCATGCGCGGGATATAGGTCACGGCGAGCATGCCGACGATAGTCAGAAAGACTATTTTTTGGTCCATGATTCCACTCCCGCGCCAAAGGTTGCGCCGATGACCGTGGCCAGGATCACGGACCACTGGTCCGCGCCCGCCTTGATCAGGATGATGGCGGTCAGGCCGCTGAACCCGGCCACCAGGACGTGCAGGCCGTTCTTCATCTGCATGACCAGCAGGGCGATGAACATGGCGGGCAGGGCGTAGTCGATGCCGAGCGGCTCGACGCTGGGGATGGACGCCCCGGCCAGAAAGCCCGCGAAGGAGGCCACTATCCAGGAGACCTGGGCGATGGCGTTGATGCCGAAACAGGTGGTCTTGTTCAGGTCCCCGCGCGCGAAGCGGACCGAGTGCACGGCAAAGGACTCGTCCGTGATCTCGTAGGCGAACACGGCCAGCTCCCACTTGTTCCAGCTCTTGAGGTTCGGGGCCAGCGACGCCGACATGAGCATGTGGCGCAGGTTGACCACGAAGGTGGTGGCGATGATCGACACCGGGGTCACCCCGCCCGCGAACAGGGCCACGGCGATGAGCTGCGCCGACCCGGCGTAGACCAGGATGGACATGAGCACGGTGTTGAGCATGGAAAGCCCGGCCTGCTGGGCCAGGACCCCGTAGGCGGCACCCACGGGCAGGTAGCCCATGACGATGGGCGCCACCTGCCTGGCGGCGGCCATCATCGGGGAGCCGGATTTTTCTCCGGCAACGGCGTCGATGGTCATGACGAGCGTCTCTCTGAGCGTTTTTCGGGCCATGGCCCGGTTAATCTGATGTATCCACGGCTTGCAGTAAAGCCAAAAATCTGCAATCGGTACAGACACAGTTTTTACAAATTTTAAGCATAACAGTTGGAGCAGCCATGGAGGAATACCGGTACCGTTCCGTGGAACGCAACGTCCTGTCCCTCATCGACAGCGGCGCCTTGGGCCTGGGCGACAAGCTGCCCTCCCTGCGCTCCCTGTCCACCCGGCTCGGCCTGTCCGTGTCCACGGTCAACCAGGCGTACCTGGAGCTGGAGCGCAAGGGGGTCATCGAGTCCAGGCCCCGGTCCGGGTTCTTCGTGCGCCGCGAGTCCAGGCGGCTGCCGCGCACCGAGACCGCGCCCACGCCCATGGAGCAGCCCCGGCCCGTGACGCGCATCGGGCTGATCCAGACCGTGCTCGAATCCGTGGGCGCGGAGGAGCGCGTGGCCCTGGACGTGGTCGCCCCGGGGCCGCACCTGCTGCCCCTCAAGGAGCTGGGCCGGATCAGCGCCGCCGTGGTCCGGGACGAGCCGGAGCGGGCCATGGGCTACGCGCCCATTCCCGGCGACCGCAGGCTGATCCGCCAGATCGCCTTCCGCTCCATGGAGCACGGCATCGACGTCGCGCCGGACGACCCGCTGATCACCGCCGGATGCATGGAAGCGCTCTACCTTTCCCTGCGCTCGGTCTGCCGCCGGGGCGACACCGTGCTCATCCAGTCCCCCACCTACTACTGTTTTCTCCAACTGCTGGAGACCCTGGGGCTGCGGGCCATCGAGGTCCCGTCCGACCCGGAGCACGGGGTCTCGCCCGAGGAGCTGCTGCGCGCCCTGAAGACCTTCGACATCGCGGCCTGCGTGCTCGCGCCCAACTACAACAACCCGGACTCCAGCCTGACCCCGGACGAGGCCAAGCGGGAGATCGTGACCATGCTGGCCGAGCGGTCCATCCCCCTGGTGGAGGACGACGTCTCGTCCGACCTGCACTTCACCCCCCGGCGGCCCGGCACCTACAAGCAGTTCGACCGCAAGGGGCTGGTCCTGCTCTGCTCCTCCTTTTCCAAGACCATCGCACCCGGCTACCGCGTGGGCTGGATGCTGCCCGGGCGGTTCCGGCAAAAGGCGCTGGAGATCAAGGCCACCACCAACGTGTCCACCTCGGCCCCGGCCCAGATGGCCATTGCCGAGTTCCTGCGCCAGGGACGCATGGAGCGCCACCTGAAGAAGCTGCGCACGGCCCTGGAGCGCCAGATGGACACCATGCAGCTGCACCTGGGCCGCCACTTCCCGGACGGCACCCGGGTCACGCACCCCGGCGGGGGCGGCGTGCTCTGGCTGGAGCTGCCCAAGGGCACGGACTCGGTGGAGCTGTTCTTCCAGGCGCGCCGGGCGGGCATCGGCATCGCGCCGGGGGCGATCTTCTCCACCCAGGACAAGTTCGCCAACTACATCCGGCTGAGCTGCGGCTTTCCCTGGACCCCGAAGGTGGAGCAGGCCATCCATACCCTCGGGGAACTGGCCGGAACAATGCACCTTTCCTGAAGGGAGCCATCAACATTTCCGACTTTACCTGCCCGAGGGCCGGGCGTATCGTCCCCCCTCAACGCACGAGGAGACCATGCCCGCCAACGACCCCAAGCAGACCACCTACGGTTTCATCGCCGCCCTCTCCGCCTTCCTGGTGTGGGGGCTGCTGCCCATCTACTGGAAATCCCTGATCACCGTCGACCCCTTCGAGATCCTCTGCCACCGCGTGGTCTGGTCCCTGGTGTTCATCAGCGTCATCCTGACCGTCATGAAGGGCTGGGGCGACACCTTCGCCCCGCTGAAATCCCCCCGCGACCTGATGATCCTGGCGGCATCGAGCCTGATGATCGGCGGCAACTGGCTGCTTTACATCTGGGCCGTGAACACCGGCCACGTGCTGGAGACCAGCCTGGGCTATTACATCAATCCCCTGGTCAACGTGCTGCTCGGCTTCGTCTTCTTCCGCGAGCGGCTGCGCCCGCTGCAACTGGTGGCCATCGGCCTGGCCGCCCTGGGCGTGATCAACTCCGTGGTCAGTCACGGCGAGCTGCCGTGGATATCCCTGGCCCTGGCCGTCTCTTTCGGGCTGTACGGGCTGCTGCGCAAGATCGCCTCGGTGGAGTCCCTGCCCGGCCTGTTCCTGGAGACCATGGTCCTCGGGCCGTTCGCCCTGGGCTACATCCTCTGGCTCCAGGCGCACGGGGCCTCGGCCCTGTTCCACCAGGGGTTGAACGTGGACCTGCTGCTCGTGGGCGCGGGCGTGGTCACGGCCTCCCCGCTCATCGGCTTCGCCTTCGGCGCGCGGCGGCTCCAGCTGGCCACCGTGGGGGTGCTCCAATACCTGGCCCCGTCCATCGCCTTCCTGCTCGGCGTCTACGTCTACAAGGAACCGTTCTCGCCGAGCCACCTGCTGACCTTCGCCTTCATCTGGAGCGGGCTCGCCGTCTATACAGCGGAATCGGTCTTCACCATCCGCAAGGTCCGCCGGTTGGCGGGCAAGACCCCGGCGTAGCCTCGGGCGCACCCCGGCGGAAAAATGGCCGACGCCATTGACGTCCGGGGAGCCATCGCTTATCGTCGATCAACGATAACAACAGGAGACCCCATGTCCGCCCGGTTGCCCGACGACGAACTGTTTCTGGCGAGGGTATGCAAAGGGCTGGGACACCCGGCCCGCATCCGCATCCTCAGCCATCTCATGGCCGAAGACGGTTGCGTCTGCGGACGCATCGTGGAGGTCATGCCCCTGGCCCAGTCCACGGTCAGCCAGCACCTCAAGGTCCTCAAGGAATCCGGGCTGGTGCGCGGCGAGGTGGAGGGGCCGAGAACCTGCTACTGTGTGAACCGGGACACCCTGACCCGCTTCGCGCCGCTGATCCAGGGGCTGCTCCGGGCGGTCCCCGAAACGGAGGAAGCATGAACGGACTTGAAGACAAGCCCTTCCCGGGGCTGACCCCCCTGGGCATGGCCCCCCTCGACTGCCCGCCCGATCCGGCCCAGGACGACGCGCCCTGTTGAGGCCCCAAGCCCGACCCCCGTGCCGGGGTCTTCGAAAAACCGGGCTACGCCATCGAACCGTTCGTGGACGGGTTCGTGGACACGCCCGCCGGGCCGGTTCCCCGCGTGCGCACCCGCATGCTCCCTTCGGACCGGCTGGGCACGGCCCTGGCCCGGTTGGGGGCCACCCGGCACCGCTACAAGGTGGTGCCCGGCCTGTACTGCGTGGGCAACCCCACCCCGGACTCCCCTGTCCTGGTCACGGCCAACTACAAACTGACCTTCGACGCGGTGCGCACCGAGCTTTCCGGCCAGGACGCCTGGCTGCTGGTGACCGACACGCGCGGCATCAACGTCTGGTGCGCGGCGGGCAAGAACCTGTTCGCCACCCACGAGATCGTGCTCAGCGTGCGCAACGCGCAGCTGGACAAGGTGGTCGCCCACCGCACCCTGGTCCTGCCCCAGCTGGGCGCTCCGGGCGTGGCCGCCTATAGGGTGAAGAGGGAGTGCGGATTCAAGGTGGTCTGGGGACCGGTGCGGGCCGCCGACCTGCCCGCGTTCCTGGCCGACGGGTTCACGGCGACCGGGAAGATGCGCATGGTGGACTTCCCGCTGCGGGAGCGCGCGGTGCTCATCCCGGTGGAGATTTTCCTGCTCTGGAAGCTGCTGGCCTGGGTGCTCCCCCTGTCCTTCCTGCTCTCGGCCATCGGGCCGGACGTCTTTTCCTTCTCCGCATTGTGGCAGCGGGGGGTGTGCGCCGCCACCGCCACCCTGGTCGGCATCCTGGCCGGATGCGCGGCGGTGCCCCTGCTCCTGGACCGGCTGCCGTGGCGGCAGTTCTGGCCCAAGGGCGCGCTGACCGGTTGCCTGGCCGGGCTGGCCGCCGTCCTGCTCCTGCCCCTGTCCGGCCTGGTCGAGAACGTCGCCCTGCTCCTCTGGACCACGGCCGTGTCCTCGTACCTGGCCATGAACTTCACCGGCTCGACCCCGTACACCTCGCCCTCGGGCGTGGAGGCGGAGATGCGCCGGGGCATCCCGCTCCAGGCGGCCGCGGCCCTGGCCGGGCTGATCCTGTGGCTGGCCGCCCCCTTCCTCGGTTAAGGAGACGAACGATGAAGGATTTTCGCTATCTGGACAAGGTCGCCACCCTGAAGCTGGACACGGACACGTGCATCGGCTGCGGGGCGTGCGCGCAGGTCTGTCCCCACCGCATCCTGGAGGTGCGGGACAAAAAGGCGGCCATCCTCGATTTCGACGCCTGCATGGAGTGCGGCGCGTGCTGGCGCAACTGTCCGGTGGAGGCCATCACCGTCACCCCGGGCGTGGGCTGCGCCTCCTACCTCATCTCGGTCTGGCTGCACAAAATGACGGGCAAGCAGGTCGATACCGGGTGCTGTTAGCCGTCGAGCCACCCGTCCACCCCATCCTCGCCGAGGACCGGGCAGTAGGCCGAACCCAGGGCGGCCAGGAACGCGCCCTGCACCCGGTGCGCCGGGACCGTCTCGCCGCCGAAGTCGAGGTCGCGGGTGGCCGTGCCGTCCGCCAGCACGGCGCAGTCGAAGCCTAGATCCACTGCGGCGCGCACCCCGGCGTCCACGCACATGTGGGTCATCATGCCCGCCACCAGCAGCCGGGTCGCGCCCGCCGAGCGCAGCGCTTCGAGCAGCGGGGTCTCGCGGAAGCTGTTGGGGAAATGCTTGGTGACCACGGTTTCGCCGTCCAGCGGCGTTACCAGGGGATGGATGTCCGCCCCAGCCGTGCCGGGCAGGAAGAAGGACGCGCCCTCGCGCACGGACTCGTGCCGGACGTGGAACACGGGCAGTCCCCGCTCCCGGAACCGGGCCAGGATTCGGGCCGCGGCGCCCCCGGCCTCCTGCGCGCCGACAAGCTCCATGCGCCCGCCGGGGAAATAGTCGTTCTGGATATCGATGATGAGCAATGCGCTGGTCATGGTTTCCTCCGTTTTTCGTTCACGTACTCCGCGCGGTCCGGGCCGGTCCAATCGGTTTCGCCGATCCCCCCCTCGGGAATATCGATCCGAATTCGATGCGACCCTTGCCGCCGGGTCGCGCGTGAGCTATGACTGACGAGTAAAGTACCTTTGAGGAAAAACAATCCTGGCCAAGGAAACGGAATGAATCAAGACGGTTTTGACAAATCCCTGTGCATCATCTGGAGCTCCCCGGACCCGGAGGTGGCGGACAACCTGGTGTTCATGTACGCCCATAACGCCCTGAAAAAGCTCTGGTGGGACCGGGTCCGGCTGATCATCTGGGGACCTTCCGCGCGGCTGGCCGCCGAGGACGAACGCATCCGCGCACGCCTCTCGGAAATGATGGCGGACGGCGTGGAAGTCTGGGCCTGCCGGGCCTGCGCCGACAACTACGGCGTGACCCCGATGCTCGAAACGGCGGGCTTCAACGTGCTCTACGTGGGCGGACCGTTCACCGAAATGCTCCAGTCCGGCTGGACCCAGCTGACCTTCTGATACCCATGGAAGGCAAGGCGACCAACCCAATAGAGGCCACGCGATGAAGAAGTCTGAACAGGCCGGAAAGACCAACGCCGGGCCACTCGACATCCTCATCGCCGAGGACTCCGAGAGCAATCAGGTCCTGCTCTCCCTGTACTTCGGCAACACCGACAGCAACCTGGTCTTCGCCGCCAACGGCGAGGAGGCCGTGAAGCGATTCAAGGGCGGCTCCTTCGACCTGGTGCTCATGGACATCTTCATGCCCGTCATGGACGGGCTGGCCGCCACCGCGGCCATCCGCGAGTTCGAGCGTGACCAGGGGCTGGCCCCCACGCCCATCGTGGCCGTGTCCGCCAACGCCTTTGCCGAGGACCGCAAGCGGTCGCTCGAGGTCGGCTGCACGGACTTCCTGGCCAAGCCCATCCGCAAGGGACCGCTGCTCGATTTCATCGCCCGGATCGTGGAGGAGAAGATCAAGCCATGATCGATCCGGTGCTCCTCGGCAACATCCTGGGGTTGCACGGACCCGACGCGGCCATCGCCTGCCTGGCGAACGGAAACGCGCCGGGCGACGCGCCCATCGTGGGGGCCAACAACGCGGCCTGCGGGATGCTCGGCCTGTGCCGCGAGGAGATCCTCGCCCTGACGCCCGGCCGGTTGCTGACGAATTTCGAAGGACTGACGGGGAACGACGCCCCGACCGAAACCGCCGACACCCGCGTCGAGCACACCCTGTCCGTGAATGGCCGGGACGTGCCGGTTGAGGTCCGGTGCCGCACCCTCTCCCTGAACGGCGACACCCTCTCGGTCATCATCCTCCGCGACATCTCCCGCAGGCGGCACCGCGAGCTCTGTTCCGCCCGCGACGAACAGCGGTTCAAGACCCTCTACAACCTGTCGCGGATGATCGACCACACGGAGAACGAAATCCTGGACTACGCCCTGGAGCAGGCCGTGTACATGACCGAGAGCCGAATGGGCTACATCGGGTTCGTGAACGAGGCCGAAACCGAGCTGACCATGCACTCCTGGTCCGCTGCCGCGGTCCGGGAATGCGCCATCGAAGACCCGCCCTGCTCCTGCCGGATTCAGGATGCCGGGCTGTGGGCCGAGGCCATGCGCCGCCGCAAGCCGATGATCACCAACGACTACGAGGCCTGCCCCCACCGGCGCGGCCTGCCCGCCGGACACGTCCGTATCCACCGGCACATGAACCTGCCCGTCATGGACGGCGGACGGATACGGCTGCTGGTGGGCGTGGCCGACAAGGAAGAGGCTTACACCGAATCCGACGTGGTCCAGCTGACCTTGATCATGGAGGGGGTCTGGCGCATCGTGCAGCGCAAGCGCATGGAAATAGACCTGCTGCGGGCCATGCGCGAGGCGGAGAGGGCCAACCGCGCCAAGGGGCAGTTCCTGGCCAACATGAGCCACGAGCTGCGCACCCCGCTCAACGGGATCATGGGCATGACCCAACTGCTCATGGGCACCGGAGGGCTGTCCGAGGAGCAGAAGGAATACCTGGCCCTGAGCCTGGAATCGAGTTCCCAGCTCTCGCGGGTCATGTCCTCGCTGCTCGACATTTCGGCCATCGAATCGGGCGGGGCCACCCTGAACCGCACGGACTTCGACCTGCCGGAGGCGATCCGCGCCGTGGCCGAACCGCTCGCCGCCCAGGCCGAGGCCAAGGGACTCGACTTCTCCTGCCGCCTGGACGATTCCCTTCCGGTCATGGTCAACGGCGACGTCGAGAAATTCCGCCAGATCCTGGTCAACCTGATCCACAACGCCGTCAAGTTCACCGAGGCGGGCAAGGTCACGCTGACCGCCGCGCGCACCCCCGGAACGGGCGAAGACCGGACCGAGGTCCGGGTGACCGTGGCCGACACCGGGGTCGGCATCCCCGAGGACAAGCGGGAAACGATTTTCGAGAGCTTCACCCTCGGCGAGGAGTACCTGACCAAGCGCTACGGCGGCGTGGGCCTGGGGTTGTCCATCTCGCGCCAGCTGGCCGTGCTCATGGGCGGGGAGCTGGCCCTGGAAAGCGAACCGGGCCAGGGCAACGTCTTCTCCTTCTCGGTCCCCCTGCGCGAACGGCGGGAAACCGGCGGCGAACCGGCCCGGCCCCGGCCCAACGAAGCCGGACAGCGGTTGAGCATCCTGGTGGCCGAGGACGAGGGGGTCAATGCCCTGATGACCTCGCGCATCCTGCGCAACCACGGCCACATGCCCACGGTGGTGGGCAACGGCCAGCACGCCATCGAGGCGCTCATGCGCGACGACTACGACCTGGTGCTCATGGACGTTCAGATGCCGGTGGTCAACGGCGTGGAGGTCACGGAGATCATCCGCTCCGGCGCGGCGGAGGGCATAGACCGCGAAATCCCGATCATCGGCTTGACCGCCTATGCCGCCGAAGAGGACCGCGAACGGTTCGTGTCCGCAGGCATGGACATTGTGGTCACCAAGCCCTTTGACGCCGAGGCTCTGGTGGACGCCATCGCCGGCGTCCTGCGCGAACGCGCCCCTATCTGACCAGGGGCAGCCCCGCCCCCTCCCAATCGATAATCCCGTTGCGAAGGTGCTTCACCCGGGTGAAGCCGAGACGCGAGAACACGTCCATGGCCCGGCCGCTGCGGTTGCCCGACCGGCAGTAGACGAAATACTCCACGTTGCGGTCCAGCGCGGCCAGCCGGGACTCGAAGTCGGGGGCGTAATAGTCGATGTTCACCGCACCCTCGATGTGTCCGGCGGCGAATTCCGCCGGGGTGCGGATGTCCAGGATCACCGCGTCCGGCGCAACGGCCATCTGCGCCTGCGCCTGGACCGCCGTGAGCGGCTCGAACCCTTCCGGTTGCGGCTCGGCGGTCAAAAAAAGGTAGAAGACCATGCCCAGACAGGCCAGTACAAGGCCGAAAACAGCGGTTTTACGATTCATGGGTTCCCTCCTGCCCTGCGATCGCAATGAAAAGAGCCGCACCCGTCGGACGGATGCGGCTCAAGAGTACTCGATTCCGCCGGTTTAGCCCAGCAGCTCGTTCACCTTCTTCATGATGGCGAAGGCGTCGCCCACGTAGAGGACGTCGCACTTGCCCTGCGCCCAGCCGCAGCCCGCATCGAGGTTGATGGCCCGACGCTCCTTGATGAAGCGCCAGCCGACCACGTGGGGTTCCTCGCCGTGGCAGCAGGTGGACAGTCCCTTGGCGTGGCGCGGGGTCGAGCCGGTCTGCCCCACCTGGTGCATGTGCGTCAGGAAGGAGATGACCGCGCCGCCCTCGCCCGAGATGTCCACCAGGGACTTGGACGAGCCGAGCGACGCCTTGGTGGCGGTCAGGAAGTCCATGATGGTCTTCTCGGCCACGTCCACGTGGGTCGCGCCGTCGGCCTGCTTCTTGGTCCAGCCCGCACCCGCCACGCAGAGCAGCGCGGCGTCCGGGCGGATGGTCTGGGCGTCCTCGGAGGAGCATTCCATGCCCGCCACCTTGGTACGCACCGAGGAGACGTCCACGGACACGGCCTGGACGTCCGCAGCGCCGGAACCGGCGTACGGCTCGGCGCAACCGGAATCCAGGGTCAGGATCCAGGGCCGCTCCTCGCGGGTCAGGGTCCCTTCCATGCGCTGGCGGTAGAACCACCGTTTGGCCACGGGCTTGCCGTCCTCGGCGGCGATCCCGGACAGATGGGTGTCCACCCGGCCGTCCAGGCGCACGGCCAGGCCGGGCAGGGCTCGGCTGAACCGGGAGGTGGCCGGGGCGATGACGATCTCCGGGGAGCACGCCTTGGCGATGGCCTCGGCAGCGGCCAGGTCGGAGGAATAGCGTCCGTCCGCGAAGTCCGCGCCGGACACGGCGTAGAACTTCGCGCCGCACCCGCCGATGGTCTCGGCGGCGGCCGAGGTGTCCGCCCCGATCAACCCGACGGCCAGATCGGTTCCCAGCCCTTCGGCCAGCGCCTTGGCTGCGGTCAGGGTCTCAAGGGCGGACTTGTGCAGGGTGTTGTCGCATTCGGTGTGCGCAAGATACAAAACAGTCATGTCGTTACCCCCTAGCCCTTGATCCATTCGACGATTTCCCTGGCCATCTCATCCACCGGCATGTCCTTGACGATGCGGGTCTCGCGCCGCTGCTGCGGCAGCTCGACCTTGGCGAACTTGAGGCTGGTGCCGGACAGGTCGGCGGGCTTGGCCTGCATCAGGGCGGGCATGTTCTTCTGCATGTTCTGCATGCCCACCTGGGGGTTGTTCGGCGGCTCGGGCAGCTCGCCGGTGGCCCATCCGAAGGCGGCGGGAGCCCCGTCCACCACGGACTTCTGGTACGCTCCGCCCTCGACGCGCTCCAGGACCTCGATGGCCCCGTCGCCGGTCACGGTGAGCTTGTCCACGCCCTGGAACTGCTCGGTCACGCCGAGCATCTCGCCGACCATCTGGATGACCGCGCCGGAACCGCGCGAGGCGGACTGCCAGCCCCCGAAGAGCAGCAGCTTGGACTTGTCCAGCCCGGCGATGCCGTCGATGGTCCCGGCCAGGACCTTGGCGGTTTCAAAGGCGTCGGTGAAGCCGGAGGCGGACCCGTCGGCCACCACCAACTGGAACGGGACCTTCTGGGCCACGGACATCATCACCTGCTGAAGCTTGGCCTTGGGGCCGAGGCTGACCAGCCAGACCTGGCTGCCGGGGTTCTTGGCCGCGAGATTGGCGGCCTCGAACAAGGCGTGCCCGGCCCACGGGTCGAGCACTGCGGGGAGCATCATCTCGTTTTTCAGGGACGGCCCGGCAGGCCCGTCCTGGGGCGCGAGCGTCTGGAGCGGGTCCGGAACGATGGACCCGCAGACCACGATGTGGAATTCACTACCCATTCATTGTTCTCCTTGATTAGCGGCGGCAATCGTATTTCTCATGCCGTCCATTTATCGCCTTCGGCCACCGCTGCGCGGGATGCCTCCGGCGGCTCAAGAACCTTTTGCAAAAGGTTCTTGAGAATCTCCAAAACTTTTTGGCGCCGCTTCGCGGGGTGCGCCCGCGAGGGTACGGCTCATTTTATGAAAGACCTCGCCGA
Organism: Pseudodesulfovibrio indicus; assembly: GCF_001563225.1. Taxonomy (NCBI): domain Bacteria; kingdom Pseudomonadati; phylum Thermodesulfobacteriota; class Desulfovibrionia; order Desulfovibrionales; family Desulfovibrionaceae; genus Pseudodesulfovibrio; species Pseudodesulfovibrio indicus. The sequence continues at coordinate 1,932,134 of NZ_CP014206.1, read as the reverse complement.
AGGCGACAACGGGATTCCAAAGGACTCGCCCTTTGGCCGCCGGAGGCGTAATCACCCGTCAATCCCGCCGCAGGCGGTTCGACCCTCTTATCCTAATTCTCCACGGAATGCAGCCCGCCTGACCCGGCCTGGAACTTGACATTGGTCCGTTCCTTGTCCTTGGGGTCGGACTTGCTGCAATTCCACATGCATGCGCCGCAGTGGACGCATTTCTCGCGGTCGAAGAGCGGAGTGCCGCCCTCGGGATTGGTGTAGATGGCCTGGCCGGAACACGCCTCGATGCAGACCTGCTCGCGGCAGGCCTCGCACTGGTGCGGGTCCGCGAACCGGACGTGGTCGCCGTAGCCCGGGTTGGCCTGGACCTTGCCGCCCATGAGCAGCGCGTCCTGGTGCGAGACCAGCAGCCGGCCGTCCAGGGGAATCTCGGGCCAGCCCACGCGGTCCATGAGCGCGTCGTGCAGGCTCGTGCCCTTCTTGGCGCAGGTTGCGCGGATCTCGGCGATCTCGCCGGGATGGATGTACCCCTTGTAGTAATCCTCCACGGACGGGATGCGGTCCTGGGGCTTGACCGGCTTGCCCGGCATGTTCAGCAGGCCGTTGGTCAGCCCGGTCATGCCCATGCCGAGAAAACCGGCGATCACGGACTTGGTGAAGCCGTCGCGGGACTTCCGGGCCACCTCGGCCTCCTTCTCCACCCAGGACGCCCGGCGGCGGGCCACGTAGGTCGCCTGCAGGTTCTCCTTGGTGAACTCCTTGCCCGCCTTGAGCAGCTCCAGCACGGCCTCGCCCAGCTGCACGCCGGTGGCCCACGCCTCGTCCACGCCGGACCCGGTCAGCACGTTGGTGGAGCCGGACCCCTCGCCGATGCGCGCGAACCCGTCGCCGCACAGGATCGGCTCGCCGTTCTTGCCGGACTCGTTCAGGGACTTCGCGCCCCAGGAACGCAGGGTGCCGCCCTGAAGTCGCTTCCACAGGTACGGGTGCAGCATCCAGTGCTGCATGTAGCGGTAGGCGGTGCGCACCGGATTGTCGAACCAGGACGGCACGAAGATGCCGAGGGAGGCGACGTTGCCGGGATAGACGTAGAGGAAACCGAAAATTTCGGGCTCGGGATAGCCGATGGTGTGGAGCACGGTGCCCGGCTCCCAGTCGCACCCCTCGGGCAGGTCGACCACGCACTTCATGCCCACGGCCCACTCGCGCTGGTGGTTGCCCTCGGGCATGCCGAGCCTGCGGTTGAGCTCCTGGCCCACCGGTCCCACCGGACCGTCGGCCACCACGGTCAGCGCGGCCTTCATGTCCATGCCCGGCATGTAGCCCGCGCCGGGCTCGCCGTTCTTGTCCACGCCCTGGTCGGCCATGCGCACGCCCTTGACGGCAGCGCCCTCCACCAGCGGCTCGGCCACCGGGCTGGACGGCCAGACCTGGGCCAGGCCGGTGCCCATCAGGTTGCCGCCCACCCACTGGTTGAGCTGGCCGATGGAAAAGATCATGCCCGGATGTTTCTCCAGGAACGGCGGGATGTACGGCAGTTCAAAGGCGTCGTCCTCCATCCACCGGCCGAGCACCTTGTCGGCCAGCTTGAACAGGCCGGGCCTGCGGCTCGCGCCCACCGGGTCCTTCAGGAACAGGACCTTCTCGCTGGTCACCTCATGGGCCATGGGGATCTGGGACAGGTCCAGGTCCGGGAAGCTGGCCCGGATGGCGCGCCCCTTGGTAACCACGCCGGAGACGCCGAAGCCGATGTCGTCGGCGCGCTCGTAGCAGATGACCTGGGGCGGCATGCCCGGCATGGCCTTGCTCTCGGCGGCGTAGGTGCCGTCCTCGTTGACCAGCCCTCTGGTCAGGGTCGTCAGGAATCCGCCCGCGGCCGGGCCGAAGCCCACGCAGACGATGTCCGTCTCCATCTCCATCCGGGGAGTCTCGTCGCTCATTGGTGTTTGCCTCCGGCGGCCGGGGGAAGGGGAGCAGGGAACCTTTTGCAAAAGGTTCCCTGCTCCCCTTCCCCCGGACCCCCATCCCCTCTTCCCTCCAAAAACCTTTGGGTCGCTGCGCGAGGTTCGGCGGGGGACGGTCAGGCGCGTTTCTTCCCGATACGCCTGGGGGTGGGTGGGTTGAAGTTTATAAAACTCGTCAGGGGCAGGGAATTCCGTTCCCCGCCCCCACGCCGCCCATGCGGTTTCGCTTGTCCCGCTCCCTTCCCTGGCGGCGTGGCGACAAAAAGTTTTGGAAGGGAGAGCGCGAGAGGGAAACCTTTGTCAAAAGGTTTCCCTCTCGCATCTTGCTGTCTTTATTAGCCCTGCGGGTAGTCGAGGGCTTCGGGGATCATCACTTCGGCCAGGGCGCTGCCCGCGCGGTCCTTGGCCAACCGGCAGCCCGCCAGGCACATGTCCACGGTATCCTTGAGTTCGCGGAAACGGACCAGGTCCGGGCGCGCGCACTTGGACCGGTCGCCCAGCGTGCCGTCCTGGGCGCAGTCGTTGCCGGACATGGCTTCGGGCTCGCACTTGTCGGCGATACCGCCGTCCGGGGTCGGGCAGCGGTTCCAGTTGAAGCCGTAGACAAGCTCGGAACAGATGCGGGCAACTTCGCCCGCGGCGCGGGCGGCCTGCATGTGGCACAGGTCCTTGTAGAACCCGGTCAGGTCGTCGATGCCCTCGGCCAGGGTCATGGACATGGGGCCCTTCTCGATGAGCTCCAGCACGTCGCAGGCCAGGTAGTAGGGTCCGAGCAGCCAGCCGAGCGCGTCGGCCAGGGGGAAGGTCACGCCCTGCCGCTTGTTGTGGTAGAGCTTGCGGCCGTCCTCGTCCTTGGCCTCCTGCAGGTGGGCCAGGGTCCACTGCCACAGCTCCATGGCCGAGGCAAGAACATAGCCGCCCAGGCCGGGGACGTCGCGTCCCGCCCGGCGCATCTGCTCTATCCATTTGGTCATGGTGTGGCCGAAGATCTCGGAGGTCATGGTCATGGTCAGGTGGCGGCGCTGCACGGCCTCGGGGCCTTCGTAGGTGGCCTCCAGCTGGCAGTCGGTCCACTTCTGCATCAGGAAGCCGGGGCAGTCCTCGGTGATGCCGTAGCCGCCGACCAGGGCCACGGCCTCGCGCATCTTGTTGGCTCCCTCGCCCGTGTTCCACAGCTTCACGCCGGGGTTCAAAATGCCCGCCAGCGCCTCCATGTAGGCATACTGGACCAGGGTGTCCCCGGCCAGTTCGTCGTACCGCGCCTGGTCGCGCTCGACGGCCGGGGCGTATTCGAGGTCGATGAACTCGCGGACCTTGTCCTTGAGCTCGCGCAGGGCGGCCATCTGCTTGCGGATGGAGGTCACGCCCTCGGCCGCAAAGTGGGCCTCCTTGGCCTTCTCCACGGGGTCGAACCGGTCGGCCAGCCGCGCGGCGGCAAAGGCCAGGGAACAGCCCGCCTCGCCCGAGGCCCAGACGTCCGCGAGGCGCTGCAGCGCGTCCTCGTTGATCTGGATGCCCTTGTCGAAGCGCGGGGACCCTTCCTTGCAGGCGTCGCCGCCCCGGAAGCGGTTGCGGTGGTAGCGGATGACCGGCTCCACTGCGGAGATGAGCTTGGCCGAGGTCATCAGCCCCACGGGGATGCGGGTGCGGTGGAAGACCGCGCCGATGATCTCGGAGTGGTTGTACTTGGGCACGATCACGCCGTCCACGACGTCGTAGCCGCCGATGATGCGGGACGCCGGAACCTTGAGGTTCAGGACGGGATCGCGGGTGGAGGAAAGCTGGTGGACCATCTTCAGGGTGGGCGCGCCTCGGTCGAAGGTGCCCTCGTCGCCCTCTTCGAGGATGACCATGAAGGTGCCCTTGATGCGCTCGTCCGTGGACTCCACGGCGGCGGTGACGAAGTTGGCGAAGTCCATGTTGGTGATGAACCGGCCGCGCTTGTCGATCTGGAGCATGGGCTCCTCGCCGTCCTTCCACTCGGCCACGGACGCCTTGCCGCAGAGCACGCCGGTGTCCACGCCCACGTAGGGCAGCGGCTCGGTCAGGGCGAACGCCCCGCGCCAGATGGTCCGGTCCTCGCCCGGCTGGGGCGGGACGCAGGCGGCCATGTACTTGTCGCGCTGCTCGGTGGTGCCCTTCTCATGGATGGGGGCCAGGGCCAGGCAGGAGGCCAGGGACGAGGTCGCCGCACCGGCGTCCACCCAGGCCAGCTCATAGGCGACCAGGGCCAGGGCCAGGTTCTTGGGGCCTTCGATATAGCCGCCCTGGTGAGGGTCCATGAACAGGGCGGTCAGCCCGGACTGGTCGAAGGCGGTCAGAAGCTCGCCCTTTTGCTCGGTCCATTCATGGGTGTTGCGCGCGCCCTCGGCCACCAGCTTGGCAACCGTGGAGCGGGCGATGGACCGGGCGCTCTGCACGGACATCTGGAGGTCGAAACGGTCGGCGAAACGCCACATGATCTGGCGAACGTCGTCTCCCGGGAGAGTACGCAGTGTATACATAGGTGTCTTCCCTAGAAATGTTGATTTTATACTGGATTCTTCTGTGATCGGTAATAGGTCGGGACGATAGGCCATTGTCCCATACGAGTCAAAGTGTTTTTGGCTTTTAAACGAGTGTTTCAGCGGCTTCCCGGGCTTTTTGCGCCCCTGTTTCCGGGCTGGAAACCGGGTCGCGGCGCGGGAGTGCGCGGTGAAAAAACACGAGACAGGCAACATGCTTTTGACTTCGCGCGCAAATGGTTGCAATAGTGTGGGATGATGCCAAGGTGGTGCATGTAGATGAGTGAAGGCAACCCGAACATCCGATCCGTGGCCCGAGGGCTCGCCGCACTGGCCGCAGGCCCGACGCTCGCCGACGGCCCCGGTCCGGGCGGCCTGACGGTCGAATTCATGGATTGGTGCGATGCCAACCCGCGCCCGGAGCGGGATGAAGCGCCCCGGCTGGCCGAGGCGTGCCTGTCCCTGGTGCGCATCGCCGGGACCTCGACCGACATCCACACCGTCCAGTCCGCGCTCCAGGCCCTGGTCCGTGCCGGGCGGTTCGGGCGCACCCTCTGCGCCCGGCTGATCACCGCCAAGACCGTTCCCCTGGTCCGGCTCGACCCCAAGGTCGCGGCCTGGCCCGCGCGCGACCGGCTGGCCCTGGCCCACGAGATGCTCCGGCACGTCCCCGGCGACAAGGACAAGGAGACCCTGGCCTGGCTGGAGGAGCTGCTCAAGCCGATCATGGCCACGGACCCGGAGGAGCTGGCCCCGTTCGTGGCCAGACTCGGCGAGCAGGGCGAAACCCTGTCCTTCCCGGCCCGCCAGATCCTGGTGAGCGGGCTGTTCGGCCGCTGGATCAACTCGCGCCTGTCCAACGGCATCGACGGACGCGGCCTGGAGCAGCTGTGCGGCGTCATCCGGGGGCTGGGCGACTCGGTCTACGCCGAGGCCCTGGCCAAGGCCATCGACCTGAAACGCATCGTCCCGGACCGCTGCGTGCTGCGGACCATCGCCGCCGTGAGCGAAGCGGGCAACAAGACCATCATGGCCGTGCTGCTCAAGATCCTGCCCACCACCTCCGGCTCCATGGCCGGGGCCTGCCTCGACGGGCTGGTGGCCCAGGACCATCCTGGCATGGGCAAGCTCCTGGCCTCGGTACGCACCCGCCTGCCCGGCCTGCGCAAGGCCGCGGTCTCGCGCGCCCCGCTGCTCGGCGACATCGGCTACGTCCAGTACGTGGCCTCCCTGCCCGAGGAGCAGCAGCTGGACAGCCACCTGGAGACCCTCGGGGTGCTGGAGGCCATCGCCCCGGACTTCGCCCGCAACATCACCGGCAAATGCCCGCCCAAACGGCCCGAGACCTTTCCCGCGCCGCCGCCCCCGCCCCCCGCCGAGGAACTCTCCGCCAAGGCCGATAAACCGGGCGGGTTCCTCAAGGGGCTGTTTCGCTCAAAGCCCAAAACCCTTCAGGAAATGCTGCCCAAGTTCCGCAACGTCCGGGACATGGAGCTCAAGGCCTCGCTGGTGGAAAACGAGGAGCTGGACGGCCGGGAGCTGACCGGCCTGGACCTGACCGGCTCGACCTTTTTGGCCTGCGGCTTCGTCCGGGGCAGGATCGGCGCATCACGGCTGCGGGAAACCCGCTTCGTCCGCTGCGTCTTCTCCGGCACGGAGTTCAAGGATGCGGATTTCGGACGCGCCGAATTTCACGGCTGCACCTTCGAGGGGTGCGCGTTCACCGACTGCCTGTTCACGGAAGCGCTGCTCTCCGGCTGCATCCTCGACGGCTGCCGGGCGCGGTCCACGGTCTTCAGCGAGGCGTCCCTGACCAACTGTACCCTGGACCTGACCGAGCTGACCCTCTGCTCCCTGGCCGGGGCGAACCTGCACGGCTGCGCGGTGCGCTCCTGCCGGTTCGAGGTCTCGGACCTGGCCTATTCCGAGCTGGTCGGGGACGACTTCGAAGGCGTGGAGTTCATCAACTGTTTCCTGCACGCCATGTACATCCGCGAGAGCCGGCTCATGTCCATTGAGATGCCCGGCACCCAGGTCACGCGGTCCATCATCAAGGACTCGGACGCGGGCCATCCGCAGTTCCTGGCCAACCGCATCCGCCAGATGACCCTGTTCGCCCGCGAGGTGGAGAAGGGCGAGCCGCCCGCCACCGGGGAGACCGACCCCTTCGTGGCCCAGAAGGCTCTGACCTCCTGGTCCAGGGAGCTGACCTTCATGCGGCGGGAGCGGCGGATGCTGGAGAACAACCGGCTGCGCATGCGCCGGGCCCAGGGCGGCCTGACCCGCGACCAGCAGGCGTTCCTGCGCATGCTCCCAGTGCTCCTCGACAGCGACGCCTTTGAGCGGCGCTTCAATTTCGGGAACATCCCGGCCTGTCGGGTATGGGGCTTCCATCCGGGACTGACCGCCCTGGAGACGGTCCGCGACCGGCTCGGCGTGACCCCGTCCAGCGACCCGTCGCCGGACGTCCGCATCCTGGCGGTCTACGCCATGGGCAGCCTGGGCACCGTGGCCCAGACCTCGGAGTCGGACCTCGACTGCTGGGTCTGCTACGACGGGGACGTGACCATGAGCATGGAGAGCGGGCTGAAGCGCAAGCTGGATGCCATCTCCCTGTGGGCCGAGAGCGAGTTCGGGCTGGAGGCGCACTTCTACCCCATGCGCATGGACGATGTGCGCGACAACCGGTTCCTTTCCGGCGACGAGGAAAGCTCCGGCTCGGCCCAGGCCCTGCTGCTCAAGGAGGAGTTCTACCGCACGGCGCTCAAGCTGGCGGGCAAGAACATCGCCTGGTGGATCACCCCGGCCGGGGCCGGGCGCAAGGTCTACGACGCCTGCATCCGCGCGGCCCGGCGCTACCCCCTGTGCGGCAAGCCGCGCCTGGAGGACTTCGGCTACCTGTCCGAGGTCCCGCCCGACGAATACTTCGGCGGCTCCCTGTGGCAGATGGTCAAGGCCGTGCGCGCGCCCTTCAAGTCCGTGCTCAAGCTCGGCCTGCTGGAGACCTATGCCGCGCCCGAGGGGTCGGCCCTGCCGCTGTGCGACCGCATCAAGCGCAGCCTGACCCGCAACCGCCAGGGCAGGCTGGACACCGATCCCTACACCGCCCTGTTTTCCATCCTGCACGCCTACTACCTGGGCCGGAAGGAGACCAACGCGGCGGCCCTGCTCAAGGAGTCCTTCCGGCTCAAGGCCAACCTCTCGGACATCCCGTTCTTCATGAACCTGCCCGCCCGGCCCGAGGACGAGAGCCTGATCTCGGTCCTGTTCGGCTCGGGCTACGTGGAGCCGGACCGGCTGGCCGAGACCAACCGCTCTTGGCCCTTCGAAAAGTCCCTGCGCATGGGCGCGCACGTCCGCCAGTACATGGTGGACACCTACCAACGCATCCAGTCCGGGCTGGAGGGCAAGGGACAGACCAAGGCGCTGGTCAACGCCGAGGACCTGACCCGCATGGGCCGCCGCATCGCCGCCAACTTCGCGCGAAAACCGGACAAGATCCTGCGCGTGCCGTTCCTGGACAACCGCAAGCACGGGTTCCCCATCCTCCACTTCGCGGCGGAAAAGGGGCCGGGCAAGCCGCCCACCTGGACCGTGCGCGGCGGCGAGCGCACCGGGGCCAAGCAGGCCGCCGAGAACTTCCAGCTCCTGCACCGCAACCAGGACCCGGTCCACCTGCTCGCCTGGCTGCTGGCCAACCGCATCTACAATCCCAAGAGCCTGCTCCAGGCGGACCGGTCCATCGCGCCCATCGCCCTGGCCGACCTCCAGAAATTCATGGGCGCGCTGAACGAATTCTTCCCCTTCGAGCAGACCTTCGAGCGGGACATCAACGAGGGGCTGCAACCGGAGCGGGTGACCAGCGCCTTTTTCGTCCTCAACCTGACCGCCCCCTCGGACACCGTGCGCATCGAACAGGCGGCGGTCGTCTACGCCACCAATTGGGGCGAGATGTTCTGCCGGACCTTCACCCGGCCCGGCCAGCTGTTCGAGCGCAATCCGTCCCTGTTCCTGTCCGAAAAACTCGAACAGCCCGTCCCCGAACCACCCCGGATGGCCCAGTTCGTACCCAAAGGATCGCAATGCAAGAGAATCGTCCTGGCCTAGACGGCTGTTACGCCGTCATCTTCACCTCGGTGCGCACCGACGGCGACAACGGGTATGCGGAGGCAGCGACCCGCATGCTCGAACTGGCCCGGTCCATGCCCGGTTTCCTGGGCGTGGAGTCCGCCCGCGAAGAGGTGGGCGTCACCGTGTCCTACTGGGAGAGCCTGGACGCCATCCGGGCGTGGCGCGACCACCCGGAACACCTGGCCGCCCAGGCGCGCGGGCGCGCCGACTGGTACCGGAACTTCACCACGCGGGTCTGCAAGGTCCTGCGCGAAAGCGTCTTTCCCGAACCCTGATCCGCATTTTCCCTTTTTGGCAATCCACTCATCGGGGAGCCGGTACTTTTTATCGACAAACCCAGTAGAATGTTATAAGTCAGCTCCCCGCAGGCGCAGCATACAATTTTGTATTCTTGCGCTTTTTCCGACGCTTCACCGTTTCAAAGACCAAATTTCAAAGGGAACTTCATGCGCTCACCTCTTCTCATTCCGGCCGCCCTGCTGGCGGCTCTGCTGTTGCCCGCACCGGCCCTGGCCTCGGCCGCCGAGAACGTCCGCGACCTCGGCATGCTCACCCTGATCCCGCCCCTGCTCGCCATCGCCCTGGCGTTTGCCAGCAAGAACGTGGTCCTGTCCCTGTTCATCGGCGTATTCTCCGGTTGCTTCATGCTCGAACTGGAAGGCTGGGACGTGTACCACGCCATGATCGGCGGATTCCTGCACCTGTCCGGCAAGGTCCTGGAATCCCTGGCCGACCCCTGGGATGCGGGCATCGTGCTCCAGGTCCTGGCCATCGGCGGCCTGATCGCCCTGATCTCCAAGATGGGCGGCGCGCAGGCCATCGCCGGGGCCATCGCCCGCTGGGCGAGGACGCCCCGCTCCTCCCAGCTGGCCGCCTGGGTCATGGGTCTGTTCATCTTCTTCGACGACTACGCCAACTCCCTGACCGTGGGCCCGATCATGCGCCCGGTCACGGACCGGCTGCGCGTGTCCCGCGAGAAGCTGGCCTTCATCATCGACGCCACGGCCGCGCCCATCGCGGGCATCGCCCTCATCTCCACCTGGGTGGCCTACGAGGTCGGCCTGATCCGCGACGGCTACCAGGCCATCGGGATCACCGGCAACGCCTACGGCATCTTCGTCCAGACCATCCCCTACCGATTCTACAACATCTACATCCTGCTCTTCATCCTGCTGGCCGTATGGCTCAAGCGCGATTTCGGCCCCATGTACCAGGCCGAGATGCGCGCCCGGAACGAGGGCAAGGTGCTGGGCGACAACGCGGTGCCCATGGCCGCCGAAGAGGCCACCAGCCTGGAACCGGCGGCCCATGTGCGGCCGTCCGTGTGGAGCGCCATCCTGCCCATCGGCACGCTGATGGTCGCCGCCTTCCTCGGCTTCTACTTCAACGGCTACTCGGCCATCGATGACGAGGCCGTGCTGGCCGCCATCAACGCCTCGCCCCTGAGCTTCGCCTCCATGCGCACCTGCTTCGGCGCGTCGGACGCCTCGGTGGTCCTGTTCCAGGCCGCCCTGCTCGCCTCGCTGGTGGCCATCGCCATGGCGGTGACCCGAAAGATCATGCCCATCAAGGAGGCTATCGAGACCTTCGTCACCGGCATCAAATCCATGAACATCACGGCGGTTATCCTGCTCCTGGCCTGGTCCCTGTCCGGGGTCATGAAGGAGCTGGGCACGGCCAACTACCTGGTGGGCGCGCTGTCCGACTCCCTGCCCGCCTACCTGCTGCCGTCCATCATCTTCATCCTCGGCTCGGTGATCTCGTTCGCCACGGGCACCTCCTACGGAACCATGGGCATCCTCATGCCCCTGGCCATTCCCCTGGCCTTCGCCCTGAACCCGGACCCGGAATTCGTGGTCCTGTCCGTCGGCTCGGTCCTGACCGGCGCCATCTTCGGCGACCACTGCTCGCCCATCTCGGACACCACCATCCTGTCGTCCATGGGCGCGGGCTGCGACCACATCGACCACGTGCGCACCCAGCTGACCTACGCCGTGACCGTGGCCGGGCTGGCCATCGTCACGGGCTACCTGCCCGCCGGTCTCGGCCTGCCCGTGACCCTGACCCTGCCCGTCGGCATCCTGGCCACGGCCCTGGTCATCCGCTTCGCGGGCAAGAAGGTCGACGCCTAGCCTCCATTCCGAAAACCGCAAAAAAACGCCCGGACCGGCAACATGCCGATCCGGGCGTTTTCCTTTCCGGGCCGCCTGGCGCTCAGACCTAGAAACGGTAGCGATAATATTTGACGTCCACGTCCATGAGCGGGACCGAGACAGGGACCTCGTGGCGGGACACCTCGGTGAAGCCGCTCTTCTCGTAGAACCGGTGGGCCGCGTGGTACACGTCCACGGTGCCGAGATAGATCTCGGCCACGCCGCGCTCCCCGGCCCAGTCGAGCAGGGTCTGCATGAGGCCCGCGGCCACGCCCCGCCCCTTGCCGCGATACTCGCGCCTGACGAACATCTTGCGCAGGGCGCAGACGCCGTCGCCCGCGTCCTTGAGGGCGATGGTCCCGATGAGTTCGTCCCCTTCGAAGGCGAGCCAGAAATTGTCCGCGCCGGACTGGTAATAGCCGGGGATGTCCCGCAGGTCGGGCTGTTTTTCGGCGGAGGTGGCGACCCCGAATTCCGCGATCTGGATGCCGGTGATCAACTCGACGATGGGGTCGGTGTCGTGATTGTCGTAGGGCAGGATACGCACGGTCACACCATGCGCGTGGCGACCCAGTCCAGGACCATGGCCGGGTTCACCGGGACCTGGGTATTGAGGGCGTCCTGGGCCTGCTCCAGGACCAGGCCGAGCCTGCGCAACCCTTGCGGGCCGTAGGTTCCTGCCAGTTTGGACGAGAGCGGCGTGGCGCAGGCCCCGGACAGGGCCAGGCGCAGCTCGCGCTGCATGCCGAGCACCACTTCCATGGCCAGGTGACGGTCCACCGCCCCCCTCGCCGAGGTGCGCTCGAACCAGCCGCGCCGGGTCTGCCAGAAGTGGGCCATGGCCGTGGTCCATTCCGTGATCTCGGGCGAATTCTCGCGCACGTCCGGCCAGGCCAGGGTGACCACCCAGGAACGGGAGACCAGGGTCTCCAGCAGCCGCTCGCGCTGGGGCGCGGCCAGGATGAAGACGTTGCCCGGCCTCGGCTCCTCAAGGGACTTGAGCAGGGCGTTGGCCGCCTCGGTCATGAACATCTGGGCCTCGGCGAAGATGGTCACGCGGTAGCCGTCGCCGTGAGGCGGCTGGCCCCAGGTGGACCGCTTCTCGCGCACGGAGTCCACCTTGATCAAACCCTCGCGACCGTCGAAAAAGAGCAGGTCGTTGAAGGCCAGGTCCGCGATCTGGCGGCAGGCCGTGCACTGCCCGCACGGGATAGACCCGGACTCGCAGTTGAGGCGCATGGCCCAATAGAGCGAGAGGGCGACGCGGGCTTCCGCGTCACCCCCTTCGATAACGATGGATTGAGGCGGGTCGGCGGCAATGGCGTTCAGGCGCTTGACCGCATGTTCCTGGCCGCGCAGCGCGGCCAGCGGGTCACCTTGCAACGTCATTTCCGCACGCCCCTAGAAGGTCTGCACCCGGTCCGGGCCGACCGAGACGATACCGATCTTGACGCCGGTGATCTCCTCGATCCGCTTCAGGTAGGCCACGGCGTTGGCGGGCAGGTCGTCCCAGCTCCGCGCGCCGGTGATGTCCTCGTCCCAGCCGGGCAGGGTCTCGTAGACCGGCGTGACGTGGGCCATGCCGTTCTGCTCCTGGGGCGGGTAGAAAACGGTCTCGCCCCTGTACTCGTAGGCCGTGCAGAGCTTGATCTCCTTCAGGCCGGACAGGACGTCCAGCTTGGTGATGGCAAGCTCGGTGGGGCCGTTGAGGCGGGCGGATTCCTTGAGCACCACCAGGTCGAGCCAGCCGCAGCGGCGCTTGCGCCCGGTGGTGGCCCCGAACTCGTGACCCTGAGACTGCAGGTAGTCGCCGTCGGCGTTGAGCTGTTCGGTGGGGAACGGTCCGCTGCCCACGCGGGTGGTGTACGCCTTGACGATGGCGATGATGCGGTCCAGTTCGCGCGGGGAACAGCCGGAGCCGGAGGCGGCGTTGGCCGTGACCGTGTTGGACGAGGTCACGAATGGGTAGGTGCCGTGGTCGATGTCCAGGTGGGTGCCCTGCGCGCCCTCGAAGAGCACGGAGTCGGCAGCCTGGATGGCGGACGAGACGTCGCCCAGGTACGGGACCAGCCGCTCGGCCACGGGCATGACCTCGGCGAAGACCGCGTCGGCGTCCAGCGGGTCGGTGCCGTAGAGGTGCTTGAACAGGACGTTCTTCTCCTCCAGGGCCTTGCCGATCTTGTCGCGCAGCAGCTCCGGGTCGGCGAAGTCGCCGGCGCGGATGCCGCAGCGGTTCATCTTGTCCTCGTAGCAGGGGCCGATGCCGCGACCGGTGGTGCCGATCTTGCCGTCCTCGGACTTGGAGGACTCGCGGGCGCCGTCCATGAGACAGTGATAGGGCATGATGACGTGGGTCTTCTTGGAGATCATCATGCGGGAGGGCGAGACGTCCACGCCCTTGGCCGCCAGCTTGTCCAGCTCCATGCAGAACACGAACGGGTCCAGGACCACGCCGTTGCCGATGAGGCACTGTTTGCCGGGATGCAGGATGCCCGAGGGGATCAGGTGCAGGATGCACTGCTCGCCGTCGACCACCAGGGTATGCCCGGCGTTGTTGCCGCCCTGAAAACGGACGATGGCGTCCGCCTTCTCGGCCAGCATGTCGACGACCTTGCCTTTGCCTTCGTCCCCCCACTGGGAACCGAAAACCACTATATTGGACATTGTCAGCTCCTTGAAATGCCGGAATTTCCGACCGGCTTGGAATGCGCGCACAAACGGTTATGTTCCGTAAATATAAACAGGCGCGCCTGTCAACCGGCCAGCGGACCGGTTATTTGCCGTTCTTCGGGGTCAGGGTGAGCAGTTTGCCCCGGCGGTCCTTCTTCTCCGTCACGGGTTCGGGTGCGTCGTCTTCGGCGTCGCGGAGACGCCCGGCGTTCTTCTCCGGGGCGGTCAGGGCGGCCAGGTCCAGCTCCACCGGGGGCTCCCCGGGCTGGCGGGACTGCGCCCAGTTGTAGTTGAACAGCTGGTTCTTGAGGCGGGTGGACTGAATGAGGTTGAACACCAGGACCGCTTCCTCCCACCGCTTGGTGGGCTCGAAATGGCGGACCTTCTCGGCGTATTTTTCCCACAAGCTCATGAGCGAGGCCTCGTCGTAGGCATTGATCTGACGGGCCAGCTTCAAGAGCGCCTTTTCCATGTAGCTTTCTGACATCGATATTCCTTGATTGCTGAGAAACGCATGCCGGGACTCTTCTCATAGCAAATATCCAGGCGCACCGCCAAGGCAAAATCACACCGCGACCCGCACAAAAAAAGGGCGCCCCCATGAGGAGCGCCCCTTGGTCGTTGCCGGGGAGAAACGGGATCAGAACCGCTCGAAATCGGCGTCGCTCAGTTCGTCCATGTCGAGATCCACGCCGCCGGAAGGAGCCGCCTTGGGCGGGAGCTTCTGGGCGGACTTGGCGGCAGGCCTGCCAGCCAGGGGCTTGGGCGGCGCGCCCTTGGCCTTGGCCTTGGTCTTCTTGGCGGGTCCGGCAGCGGGAGGCAGATGGTCCGAAGGCCCCAGCTTGAAGAAGCGGATGGTCTTCTGGAGCAGCACTGCCTGGGCCGAGAGTTCCTCGGCGGTGGACGCCACTTCTTCGGAGGCCGCCGCGTTCTGCTGGATGACCTTGTCCATATCCTGGATGGCGGCGTTGACCTGGCTGCCGCCCTCGTTTTGCTCGTTGGTGGCCGAGGATATCTCCTGGACCAGCTCGGCGGTCTTCTGGATGTCCGGGACGATGCGCGCCAGCAGTGCGCCCGCCTCTTCCGCCACTTCCACGCTGGTGGTCGAGAGTTCGCTGATCTCCGAGGCGGAAGAGCCGCTGCGCTCGGCCAGCTTGCGGACCTCGGCCGCGACCACCGCGAACCCCTTGCCGTGCTCGCCCGCGCGCGCCGCTTCGATGGCCGCGTTGAGCGCCAGCAGGTTGGTCTGCCGCGCGATGTCCTCGATGATCGAGATCTTCTCCGCGATCTGCTTCATGGCCCCCACGGTCTTGACCACGGCCTGGCCGCCGGACTCGGTGTCCACGGCCGCCTGGTTGGTCATCTGGTTGGTGGTCCGGGCGTTGTCGGCGTTCTGGCCGATGGAGGCGGTCATCTGCTCCATGGCGGCGGAGACCTGCTCCACGGCCGAGGCCTGTTCCGTAGCCCCCTGGGAAAGCTCGATGGCCGAGGACGCCAGCTCCTCGCTGCCCGAGGTCACCTGTTCCGCCGCGGTGGTCACCTCCCCGACCACGCCCCTGAGTGCCGTGAGCATGTTGGCCATGGACTCGGTAAGCCTGCCCACCTCGTCCTTGCTGCGGGACACGATGTTCACGGTCAGGTCGCCGTTGGCCAGGCTGTCGGATATCTCCACGGCCTCCTGGAGGGGACGGGTGATGGAACGCAGCACGAACATGACGATGGCGATGAGGATACCCATGGCCACCAGGGTGGGAATGAGGATCTGCCAGCGCAGCGAGGCCACCTGGGCATCCACGTCGTCGACGTAGATGCCGCTGCCCACGACCCAGCCCCACGGCTTGTAAAGCTGGACGTAGGAGATCTTGGGCTCGGCCTTGCTGGAACCGGGCTTGGGCCAGTTGTAGTTGACGAACCCCTGACCCTTCTCGCGGGACACCTTGACCATCTCCTGGAACAGATAGACCCCGTTCTCGTCCTTCATGTCCGTCAGGTCCTTGCCGTTCAGCTCGGGCTTGACGCCGTGAACGATGATCACCTGATTCATGTCGTTGATCCAGAAATACTCGTTGCCCTCGTACCGGAAGGTGGCGATCTCCGCCTTGGCCGCCTCCTGGGCCGCCTCGGTGGTCATGGCCCCGCTCTCGGCCTTCTTGGCCCAATAGTCGATGACCCCGTAGGCGACCTCGACCACGCCCTTGGTCGCGGTCCGCTTCTCCTGCATCAGAGAGTCACCCACAACGGGCAGGAAATATCCGAGCAGGCCCAAAAGGACCAGAACCACTGCGGCCAGGAAGAAACTGAGGATCTTGCTCTGAAGCCCCCAATCCCTGAAGCGTAATATGTGCATACTTCCTCCAATATTGAATATTCCCTGCCAGTCGAACCCATTCCAGGGTCGAATCGACCTAAGGACGCCGCCTGCTTATTCCACTCAATTGCACAATAGCACATCCCGACGTTAGAGCTATTATTTTGTTTCAGTTATCTCAAACGGATGCTTGACTCTCCAAACGGGGCCACCCCTGAATCATTGCCCGTGCAGGGAAGCTGTGCTATGACCGCCACCTCACATGGGAACAACAGGGAGTTGAACTGATGAGCGATCTGAAGAAAATGTACCATACCTTGCAGCAGGACCCCTTTCCGGCGGACATGAAGCTGACCCTGGGCAACCAGGAGCTGGTCTTCCGCAAGCGGACCTGGGAGATCGACGGCGAGACCAAGGGACTGCGCTACGGCGAGAACCCGGACCAGCCCGCCGCGCTGTACGAGCTGGCCAAGGGCCAGTTGGAAATCGGCGGCGTGAAGTTCATCGGCGAGGGCCAGGGATTGGTCTCCGCCCTGACTGAGGAGCACATGCTCCAGGCGGGCAAGCACCCCGGCAAGACCAACCTGACGGACGTGGACAACGCCCTGAACATCCTTCAGTACCTGTCCGCCAAGCCCGCCGCGCTCATCCTCAAGCACAACAACCCCTGCGGCGCGGCCTGGACCGAAGAGGGCGTGTCCGTTGCCCTCAAGCGCGCCTTCGAGGCCGACCGCATCGCCGCCTTCGGCGGGGCCGTGGTGGTCAACCGCAAGCTCGACCTGGCCACGGCGGAACTGATCAACTCCGTCTATTTCGAGGTCGTGGCCGCGCCCGAATTCGATGACGACGCGCTGGCCGAGCTGAAAAAGAAAAAGAACCTGCGCATCCTGCGCATTCCCGGCATCCTTGAGCTGGAAAAGCTCTCCCGGATGCCGTTTCTGGACATCAAGTCCCTGTCCGACGGCGGCATGGTGCTCCAGTTCTCCTTCCGCAACGCCATCCTGTCCGTGGACGACTTCATCCCGGCCACGGCCGAGAAGGACGGCAACCAGTTCGTGGCCCGCGCGCCTTCCAAACAGGAGGCGGACGACCTGCTCTTTGCCTGGGCCGTGGAAGCGGGCGTGACCTCCAACTCCGTGCTCTTCGTGCGCGACGGCGTGACCACCGCCATCGGCACCGGCGAGCAGGACCGGGTGGGCTGCGTGCTCCTGGCCGTGACCAAGGCGTACATCAAGTACGCCGACCTGCTCTCCTCCAAAGAACTGGGCAAGTCCCTGTTCGAGCTGAAGCTGGCGGCCATCAAGGACCCGGAGATGAAGGCGAAGCTCGAAGACATCGAAAAGCGCACGGCCGAGGCGCGGGGCGGACTGCCCGGCTCCGTGGTCGTGTCCGACGGCTTCTTCCCGTTCCGCGACGGCGTGGACCTGTGCATCGACCAGGGCGTGACCGCCATCGCCCAGCCCGGCGGCTCCATCCGCGACTGGGAGGTCATCGCAGCAGTCAACGAATCGACCCCGCAGGTGGCCATGGTCTTTACCGGCCAGCGCTCCTTCAAGCACTAGCGCGGACGAGTTTCAGGAATGAGGGCTTCGCCGGGCAGGAGTTCGGCGAGGCCTTTTATTTGGGGCGGCGGTCGAAGTCCTTGTCCGAGACCCGGCCGTAGACGATCTTCATGCCCAGGATGGCGATGACCAGGACCAGGGTGACGCCGTTGGCCAGGATTACGGCCACGGATTCGATGTGGAACCCGTAGACCAGCCACAGGGCCACGCCGAGGGTGAACAGGAGATACATGCGCAGGGAGAGGTCGGCCACCGAGCGCGTCCGCCAGGTGTGGACCACCTGCGGCACGAAGGATGCCGTGGTGCAGCAACCGGCCACGATGCCGAGAATTTCCATAAGGTCAATCTGCATGCAATCCCCTTACGCCGACGGTCTTACGCTGACAACCATTTCATGCTAATCGGACCCTTACCCTAACGAAAAAAACAATCGACTGGATACATGGCAAAGACAACCGCATTCGGCCCCTCGATCCGCCCCGGCACGGTGGTGGAGTTCATGCACGGCGACCAACCCCAGCTCGCCTGGGTGCTGGAGGATTCCTCCGGCAAGCTGCGCCTGCTGACCATCAACAAGCGGGAGACCAAGCTGCCCGCCGCCCGGCTGCTGCCCTGGACCGGCCCGGTGCTGTCCGCCGACGCCTCGCGCCAGGACATCCAGAACGAACTCAACGAACGCCAGGAGGCGCGCGGGGAAATCCAGGCCGGGCTGGACGTCATGGAGCTCTGGGAGCTGGCCCAGGGCGAGGTGGAGTCCGCCCCGCTCGACTGGTTCGCCGGGCTGCTCTGGGAGGACCCGGACGCGGACCGGCTGGCCGCGCTGGGCCGGGCCATGCTCCAGGCCAAGACCCACTTCAAGTTCCGCCCCCCGCTGTTCGACATCTATCCCGCCGACAAGGTGGAGGCCCGGCTGCAACAGCAGGCCGAGGAAAAGGAGCGCGAGGCCATCACCTCCGCGGGCCAGACCCTGCTCCAGGACCTGTGGTCCGCCTACAACCAGGGGCGCAAGCCCCGTCCCGACCTGGCCCCGGAACTGGCCGAGGGGCTGGCCCGCATCCTGCGCCGCCAGGTGGCCCAGACCCTGGACGAGAACGAGCG
Organism: Pseudodesulfovibrio indicus; assembly: GCF_001563225.1. Taxonomy (NCBI): domain Bacteria; kingdom Pseudomonadati; phylum Thermodesulfobacteriota; class Desulfovibrionia; order Desulfovibrionales; family Desulfovibrionaceae; genus Pseudodesulfovibrio; species Pseudodesulfovibrio indicus. Next base: position 1,913,750 of record NZ_CP014206.1, on the reverse strand, counting down.
CAAGATATGGACGGCCATCAGCAAGGGGCTGCCGGACCTGCCGCACCTGGCCCTGGTCCTGGCCCAGACCTGGGGCGTCCTGCCCGCCCACCACAACTACCACCTGGACGAGGCCGAGTATGCGTGGGGAGACGAGTGGTCGCAATCCTTCAACAATGAAATCAATGAAATAGAAGAAGCCTTTTCCAATCAGGCCGAAGAACCGGAGCTGGAAGACCTGGTCTCCATCGACGCGGCCACCACCCGCGACATCGACGACGCCTTCCGCATCGAGCGCGACGGCAAGGGATTCAAGCTGACCATCGCCCTGGCCCGGCCCGACGCCCACTGGACCTTCGGGTCGAGCCTGGACCGCGCGGTCCAGCACCGGGTGAGCAGCCTGTATCTGCCCGAGGGGACCAGCCACATGATGCCGGAGCGGTTCGGCACCGGCCTCTACAGCCTGATGGCGGGCGAGACGCGCCCGGCCCTGGTCACGGATTTCCACCTCGGCCCGGACGGCGCCCTCGACCGGGTGGAGCCGCGCACGGCCTGGGTCCGCATCCGGGAGAACACCACCTATGAGGCGGCGGACGCGGCCATCGCCGCGCGGACCGACGAATCCCTGGTCCTGGCCCACGACCTGGCCACCCGGCTGCTGGAGCGGCGGCTCGCCTCGGGCGCGTGCGTCATCCGCAGGCCGGAGCCGGTGGTCACCCTGGAAGGCGAGGGCGCGCAGGCTTCGGTGGAGGTCTCGGTCAAGACGCCCTGCCCGCTCTCCGAGCTGGTCATCAGCGAATTCATGATCCTGGCCAACTCCGGGCTGGCGCTCTGGGCCAGGGACCACGAAGTGCCGCTGCTCCACCGCACCCAGGACATCGCCCTGCCCCCGGAGGCGGCGGGCATCTTCAGCGAACCGGCGGAGATCATGCGCTCGGTCAAGCTGCTCCTGCCCCCCACCCTGGAGACCAATCCCCGGCGGCACGCGGCCCTGGCCGTGCCCGCCTACGCGCCCATCACCTCGCCCCTGCGCCGCTACACGGACCTGATCAACATGTCCCAGGTCTGCACCTTCCTGACCAACGGGACGCCCCGGCTCGACAAGGACGAGCTGGACCAGCTGATCATCCACCTGAACATGCGCGTCCAGGCCGTGGGCGCGGTGCAGCGGTTCCGCCCGCGCTACTGGAAGCTGGTCTACCTGGCCAAGCGCCGCCGCGAGTTCCAGCCCGCCGTGCTGGTGGACGAGGCCGGGCCCATGGCCACCCTGTCCATGCCGCACCTGCAGATCAACGTCCGCGCGCCCAAGAAACTGCTCGGGGACAAGCTCTATCCGGGCCAGCGGTTCCAGATCAATTTTTCGCGCATCGACCCGCTGACCAACGAGATCCGGCTGGGCGAGGCGCTGGAGGAATAGGCGCGGCTTCCGAGAGCGGACCGTCGGCGCATTTTTTCGCCCTTGCCGCGCCCTCGCCGTATCCTCATATGACTGCGGGGCGGTCGCGGTAAAAAAAAATGTACGGCTGACCGACTCTCGAAAGCCTGACCCCATAGGTTGCCTTGGAGACGGAACGGGCGGGACCGCCCCCCGACAAAGCGGCTTCCATTATCCCATCAAAAACGCTACAACATCCGAAACCTGATACCCAAGTCGGAGAATTCTCATGACGTTGATTTTCTGGGCGGCGTTCGCCTATGTCCTCGGCTCCATTCCCTTCGGGCTGGTCATCGCCAAATCCGGGTGCAACATCGACCCGCGCCAGGACGGCAGCAGGAACACCGGAGCCACCAACGTGGCCCGTCTGTGCGGCATGAAGTACGGCATCGCCACCTTGGCCTGCGACGTGCTCAAGGGGCTTTTGCCCGTGGCCTTCGCGGCCTCCTGGGTGGAGTCGGGCACGGCGCTGAGCCTGGTGGCCCTGGCCGCCATCCTCGGCCACGTCTATTCCTGCTTCATGGGCTTCAAGGGCGGCAAGGCCGTGGCCACCACCGTGGGCGCGTTCCTGGCCCTCTCCTTCTGGCCCGCCTTGATCGCCATCGTTCTCTGCCTGGCCATGGTCTGGCTCACCGGCCACGTGTCCATGGGCTCCCTGACCTTCGCCCTGTCCCTGCCGGTGCTCATGCTTTTGTCCGGCAACTTCGCGTACATCCCCGTGGCCCTGGCGGTCATGGTCCTGCTCTTCTGGCGTCACCGCGAGAACATCCGCAGGCTGGCGCGCGGCGAGGAAAACCCCTGGCTGAAGAAGGACTGATCCCATGATCGGCGGATCACCCAAGCGATACGCCATCTACTCCATCGGGGCCTCCATCCTGACCCTGGTGCTCAAGTTCGGCGCGTGGGGCATGACCGGCTCGGTCGGCCTGCTCTCCGACGCCACCGAGTCCCTGGTCAACCTCACGGCGGGCGTCCTCGCCCTGACCGCCATCACCATCGCCCTGCGCCCGGCGGATTCCGACCACGCCTACGGGCACGGCAAGGCCGAGTATTTCTCCAGCGGTATCGAGGGCGTGCTGATCATCGTGGCCGCCATCGGCATCGCCTGGGCCGCCCTGCACCGGTTCCTCGCGCCCCAGCCGCTCGACCATTTGGGATTCGGCCTGGTCCTGGCCCTGGTCTCCTCGGCCGTCAATTTCCTCACCGCCCGGATCATGCTCCGGGCCGCGGACCGCTTCGACTCCATCACCCTGGAGGCGGACGCCCGACACCTGCTCACCGACGTCTGGACCTCGGTGGGGCTGGTGGCCGGACTGGCCGTGATCATCGTCATGCCCGAATGGAAGATCCTCGACCCGATCATCGCCCTGGTCATGGCCGTGAACATCGTCTTCACCGGCGTGGGGCTGCTCAAGCGGTCCGTGGGCGGTCTCATGGACGACGCCCTGCCCGAAGGGGAACTGGAGATCATCGCCACGGCCATCCGCAGCTACACCGGCGAGGATTCCTCCTTCCACGGGCTGCGCACCCGCAAGTCCGGCCCCAAGCGGTTCATCGACTTCCACCTCCTGGTGCCGGGGTCAATGACCGTGCACGACTCGCATGAACTGTGCGAACTCATTGAAGAACTTATCCACTCCAAGCTTCCGCGCGCCGAGGTGACCATCCACGTGGAGCCGCTGGAAAGCGAGACCTCCTACGACGGCAAGGCCGTGGGCGGCGCCTGTTCGGCCAGCCTTGGCGGCAGTTGCCCCGCGATCTCCCCTGACTCCCCGCTTTCCCCGGTCTCCCCGACCTCGCCGCCGCCCCCTCCGCCCCCTCCAAAGGACGAATCGGGCGAATAGCCCCGGTTCCCCCCTTTCTCCATCGACAAAGGTCATGGGGTTCGCCCCATGCCGTTTGCAATGTCGACACCGGCCTTTTGGGCCGGACGAGGGATATTCACATGGATACCATACTGCAGATATGGGGCGGGTCCTGTTACCTGCTCAACAAGATATGCTTTGCCGGGGCCGAGCGCAGCGCCGCCCCGGAGGACAGCCGGAAATGGCGGCTGTGGTCCTGGACCGTTTTCCTGGTCGGGCTGCCCGCCTGGGTCACGGTCTTCATCATGGAGCGCAACTGGATCGCGGCCACGGTCGAGGCGGGCGGCGCGCCGGCCATGCTCGTCGGCCTGATCATCGCCCTGCGCGGTCGCGGCGGCGAGCCGCGCTGGCTCGACCGGCTGGCCCGGCTCTCGGTGATCGTGGGGCTGGGGATCAGCCTGCGCGAGTTCGGCGGCATCACCACCGCCGGACAGGTGCTGGAGCTGTGCATAGCCGCCGGGTTCCTGATGGGAACCTACCTGATGGCCAAGGAAAACGTGAAGGGCTACCTCTGGTTCATGCTCGGCAACATCAGCTGCGCCGCGCTGATGGGCCTTCAGGGATACTCCATCCTGATGACCCAGCAGCTCGTGTCGCTGGTCTTCGTGGCGGACGCCTGGCGCAGCCGGAAGGCGGCCAAGGGCAAGGATTCGTCAACCCGTTAAGGAACCTGCTTCTCCCACGGGAGATTGGTCAGGATGGCCTGGACCACCGGCTCGAGGGTCGGTCGGTCCACGGCCACGGCCGGGATGCCTTCGGGGTAGACGTTGCGCATGGCCTCGCGCCCCTCCTCGTCCAGCTTGTCCCACTTGTTCAGGACCAGGATGGACGGGATGTCCGCCAGCTCCATCTCGTCGAGGATGGCGCGGACCGCCTCCACCTGCTCCTCCACCTCCGGGTGGGAGGCGTCGCAGACCAGGACCAGCAGGTCCGCCGAGTCCAGCTCCTCCAGGGTGGCGCGGAACGCCTCCTTGAGGTCCGGGGGCAGCCTGCGGATGAAGCCGACCGTGTCGGTCAGGACCACCTCGCGCTCCTCCGGGAACCGGATGCGGCGGCTGGTGGGGTCCAGGGTGGCGAAGAGCTTGTCCTCGGCCAGGACCTTGGATTGTGTCAGGGTGTTGAGCAGCGTGGACTTGCCCGCGTTGGTGTAGCCCACCAGGGAGACCACGGGCAGCCCGGCCTTGGCGCGCCGCTCGCGGGTCTGGGTGCGGTGCTTGCGGACCTGGTCCAGCTCCGACTTGAGGCGGGTCAGCCGGTCGTTGGCCCGGCGGCGGTCGATCTCCAGCTTGGTCTCGCCGGGACCGCGCCCGCCGATGCCGCCCATGAGCCGGGACATGGCCCGGTTCTTTCCGACCAGCCGGGGCAGGGTGTACTTGAGCTGGGCCATCTCCACCTGGAGCTTGCCCGACTTGCTGGTGGCATGCTGGGCGAAGATGTCCAGGATGAGCTGGGTGCGGTCGATGATCTTGCGCTCGGTGATCTCGGCCAGGTTGCGGATCTGGGTGGGCGACAGCTCCTGGTCGAAGACGATGATCGAGGCGTTGGCCTGGAGCGCCCGGACCTCCAGCTCGGCCAGCTTGCCCTTGCCCAGGATGAACTTGGGATTCTGCTTGCGCACCCGCTGGATCATGGTCCCGGCGGCGGTTAGCCCGGCGGTGTCCGCCAGCTCGGCCAGCTCGGCCAGGGAAAGCTCCTGCACCGGGCGCGGGGTGTCGTCCACGCTGACCAGCAGCGCGCGGTCCTCGTCCGAGCCGGTGCCCTTCCCGTCCTCCTGCCTGCCGAACTCGTCCTCCAGGGCGGCGGTGATGGCCCCCAGGTCGTGGGAAAACCGGTCCCAGCGCACGGGCTCCAGGACCTCGTAGCTCTTGTCCTCCGGATTGGGGGGCAGCAGGTGGGCCGCCTCCACGGTCTCCGGGAACCCCTCGCGCACGGTCAGCGCGGCCACGGAATCAAGCCGCAGGAAGACCATGTCCATGAGGTCCTCCTGGCTCAGGCTCTCGGCGGCCAGGTGGGTGTGCAGCAGCCGCAGGCCGCGCAACCGGCCCGAGGCCATGCGCGCCCGGGGCAGCTCCGGGATGTAGATGGAGCGGTTGTCGCCCACCAGGACCATGGAAACCTTGCCCTGGCGGTCGATGAGCAGGGCCAGCTGGCGGCCCGTGTCGGCGGAAATTTCGGCCAGTTCGCGGGCCTGCTCCAGGGTATAGCAGTCGTCGGTGGGGAACTGCCTCTGGTACAGGCGGGAAAGTCTCTTTATCTGGTTGGGCTTCAACCCTTGCAGGTTGCCCTTGGGCTTCTGGGCTATGATGCGTCTCCTGGGTAAATTCGATTCGGCCATGGGACCGATGCTCGGCCCATCCATACTCGATCAGGGACCGGAAATCACCACGATTCTTTGCCTCGGGGCGATTTCCGATCCCTGATCGGGCGCATTCATCCATCAATACGATGAATGTCTTTCTTCAATTCGGCCGTAAGGCTTTCGAGAGTGGGTCGGCTGTGCATTTTCTCGGGTGCGGTCCAACCGGAGGCGCAGCAGCGCTGCGGTGAGGATTGGACCGTGCCCGAAACATGTGCAGACGGCCCGCTGTCGGAAGCCGCATGCGTGCACCCTAGGCGTCGTTCTCGCTGAGGTACTTGGTGATCATGGCGTCGTACTCGCTGGTCAGCCGGAAGGTCAGAGTGGCCATCTCCTTGCGGAATTCCAGCGTCAGGCCGCCGTGCTCCTCGATCTCCTTCTGCACCGTGGCGTAGTACTGGGGATCGGGGACCACGCAGATGGAGTGGAAATTCTTGGCCGTGGCGCGGAGCATGGTCGGGCCGCCGATGTCGATCTGCTCGACCGCGGCCTTCAGGTCCAGCCCCTTGGCCACGGCGTCGGCGAAGTTGTAGAGATTGACGCAGATCAGGTCAAAGGGCTCGATGCCGAAGTCGCGCAGGGTCTCCATGTGCGCTTCGTCGTCCTTGTCGGCCAGGATGCCGCCGTGGATGTGCGGGTGCAGGGTCTTGACCCGGCCGCCCAGGATCTCCGGAAAATCCGTGACGTCGGAAACCGAGGTGACGGGCAGCCCGGCCTCCTGCAGCATCTTCTTGGTGCCGCCGGTGGAGACCAACTCGCACCCCTGGTCCACCAGGAACTTGCCGAACTCGGCCAGGCCGGTTTTATCGGTTACGGAAAGAATGGCTCGCTTTACAGGCAACAGGTTCATTACAGACCTCTCTAAGTGTTTCGAGAGGCATTGCCAGATTTGGAGCCGGAACGCAAGGCGCGGAAACCACCGTTTTTCGCCGGACAACGGGCGATTTCGGGCCGACTTTTCCACAGCCCCGCACAAAGAGTGCATCTTGGGGGAGTTGCGTTCCGTTTCGGGGCGGACGGCGGAGGGAGGCAAAAACCCGAGGCACGACAACGGCACAGCCCCCGCGCGGTTTCCGCGTGGGTTCAGCCGCCTGGGGCGCACGTTTCGGACCACCCTTCCAAAGGCTGATTTCCCGCCCCGCCACGCAAAGCCGCGAGGCGGGAAACCAACGGGGAGGGGAGACCGTGGTTCAGGACCGGAACTGCTCGAGCATTTCCTTGGCGGCCGCGTTATCGGGGTCCGTCTCGAGAATCTTCTCGAGCTGGGCCTCGGCGGCTTCCTTCTGCCCGGTGCAGGCGAGACAACCGGCCAGGGAGTAGCGCACTTCATGCTTGGCCGGGTCGATTTCGAGATAGCTCTCGAGATGCGGAATGATTTCGCCGATGCGTTCCAGTTCATGGCCGAGCCGGATCAGGCTGAACAGGGCGACCATGTTTTCGGGATTCAACTGGATGGCTTCGGTAAACAGGGAATAGGCTTCCTCCTTTTCACCGTTCTCCATCCGGATGAGCGCGATCCCGGAAAGACTCTTGTCGGAAGGCGCGATATTGTGGGCCTTCTTGTACATGACCTCGGCATCAGCCAGGGCGCCGCGCTGAATGGCGACGGTGGCAAGACCAAGATACGGATCGGGGTGGACGCCGTTGGAGCTGACTGCTTTCTTGTAGTACTCCTCGGCCTTGTCCAGCTCACCCATGAACAGGTAGCATTCCCCGAGTTCCTTGTTGATTTCGTAATCCAGATGACCACTCATAATTCCCCTCCATTTCTCCTTTGCCCGAAGTGACGGGCTGAAAAAATTCTCCTGGGCCGGTCTCGGCCGAAACAGACTAAGCAATCAATGTGCCAAACCATTGTTCGCTTAAACGGCGAGAGACTCGTATTATCAACGTATCCGTTTAAAAATCAAGTAATTATAGCGCAACCAACGGGTCACGGCAAAACCCACCCGCTCGAGGGTGGGATGGCAAAAGAGGAATAATCTACCCCTTCCGACGGATACCGGGACGCGAAATCCATACGGGCCATCCCCGACCGTCTCGGTCCGGACTCTGACGCCGGGGACGGACGTTTTAACAAAAAACCAAATATTTCAGCGGAGTATTCAATTGGAACAGGAGTTGCTAAACCCCCTGCGACACCGGCGGAAAATCATGCCCCCGGACAACAAGCAACAACGCAGCGAATGCAGGAGGATCAAGGCATGAGCAAGCTTTTTTCGCACCAGATCCAGTTGACGGAGAAGGTCCTGGACCTGCGTCTGCAACGTCAAAATATCGTCACGGGCAACATCGCCAACGTGAACACGCCGGGCTACAAGGCCCGCCGCCTCGAATTCGAGGAAAAACTCCAGGACGCCCTGAACCAGAACTCCCTGGGCAAGATGACCCGCACCCAGGGGGCGCACCTGCCCTCCACTTTTTCGGCGGCGGGATTCAAGGGAGAGGCGTTCGACAATTTCACCGCCCGCGAAGTCTACGGCCAGGACCACGTCAACCTGGAAACCGAGATCACCAACAGCGCCAAGAACACCATGATGTACAACGCGCTGACCCAGGTCATCAAAAAGAACTTCGACGGAATGAGCCGGGTCATCAGCGAAGGGAGCAAGTAAATGGACTTTATGACAGCCATGGACATCAGCGCCTCCGGGCTCTCTGCCCAGCGCGCGCAGCTGAACGTCATTTCAATGAACATGGCCAACATCCAGACCACCAAAACGGCGGATGGCGGCCCGTATCAGCGCAAGTCGGTATCGTTCGAAGCCACGCCGGTCTACTCGCCCTTTGACCAGGCCATGCACGACCAGCTCAACCGCAACCTGGAGGGCGTCAAGGTGTTGGGCGTGACCGCGGACCGCCGGCCGTTCAAGACGGTCTACGACCCCAACCACCCGGACGCCAACGACCAGGGCTACGTCACCTACCCCGACATCAACGTCGTCGAGGAAATGACCAACATGATGCAGGCCATGCGCGGCTACGAAGCCAACGTCCAGACCATCGAGTCGGCCAAGCGCATGTTCCAGAAAGCCCTGATGATCGGTCAAGGCTAACAGCTGAAGGAGAAAAGGAAATGGTCGTCAAAAGCGTCGCCATCAATGCCTACCAGAGTGCCATGGACCTGCGCCGCCGGTCCGTGGAATCCCGAGTCACCGAGAGCCTCAAGAAGGCCCCGGAACCCGTCAAGGGCTTCAACGAGACCCTCACGGAATCGCTCAAGAGCGTCAACGATCTCCAGACCGAGAAGAGCGTCATGATCGACGAGTTCGCCTCGGGCAAGAGCCAGAACGTCCACGAACTGATGATCTCCATGCAGAAGGCCGGAATGGCCATGCAGCTCACCGGGGCCGTCCGCAGCAAGGTCATGGCCTCTTACAAGGAACTCATGCAGATGCCGTTCTAGCGGCATTCGCAACCCAAACCATCCAACGCACTAGCTGCGGGAGAAGCACATGCCTCCGTTCGTCGCCGAATACTGGTCCAAGGCACAAGGGTTCTGGTCCGACCGCACCATGTCCCAGCGCATCCTCATCAGCGGCCTTGCCGCCGCCGTGGTCGTGTCCTTCGCGCTCATGATCTACTGGATGAACAAGCCGGACTACCGGGTTCTGATGACCAATCTCTATCCCGAGGACGCATCCAGGATCGTGTCCATGCTGCAGGCCGCCAAGGAACCCTACCAGCTGGAGGATAACGGCCGCACCATCAAGGTCCCGGCCGACCGGGTCTACGAACTGCGCCTCCAGGTGGCCGGCGAGGGCAACCTCCATGGCCAGGGCATCGGCTTCGAGATCTTCGACGAGGTCCAGATCGGCCAGACCGACTTCGTCCAGCACGTCAACTACCAGCGCGCCCTGCAGGGCGAACTGGCCCGTACCATCACCGAATTTCCCATGGTCGAGAAGGCCAGGGTCCATCTGGTCATCCCCCAGAAATCCCTGTTCATCGAGGACCAGATCGCGCCTTCGGCGTCCATCGTCCTGCAGCTCAAGAGTGACGGCAAGCTGGGCCACGAAGAGACCCAGGGCATCGTCAACCTGGTGTCCATGGCCGTGGAAGGGCTGGAGCCCAAGAACATCACCGTCACGGACATGAAGGGCCGCCCGCTCTACACCCCGGAGAACGAGAGCAACGGCCTGGCCATGTCCAACGCCCAGCTGCTCTACAAGGCCGAGGTGGAGGCCAAGCTCCAGCGCCGCATCCTCGAACTGCTCGGACCCGCGGTCGGGCCGGAGAAGGTCATCGCCCGCGTGAACACGGACCTCGACTTCAGCCAGCGCACCGTGCGCAAGGAAATTTACGATCCCGACGGCGCAGTCGTCCGCTCCGAGACCCGCAACGAGGAATCCACCGCCGGGGCCGCGAACCTGGCTGGCGGCGAGCCCGACGCCAACTTCCGGGGCGACGGCTTCACCGGCACCCGGACCACCCAGGACTCCACCCGCGAGTCCCGGACCACCAACTTCGAAATCAACAAGCAGGAAGAATCCATCGTCACCCCGGTTGGGGATTTGAAAAGGCTGACCGTTGCGGTTATCGTGGACGGGACGTGGGAAGAGAACGCGGATACCGGCGAGATGGTCTACGTACCCCGCTCGGCCGAGGAGCTGGCGCGCATCCGCACCCTGATCGCCAACGCGGTCGGGTTCGACGAGGCGCGCGGCGACACCATCGAGGTGTCCAACATCTCCTTCGGCGAGCCGCAGCTGGCCGACGCGGACTCCCTCATGCGGACCATGCTGGAATACGCCCAGCGTCTGGGCAAGCCGTTCCTCAACGGGCTGTTGATCTTCCTCTTCCTCATCCTGGTCGTCCGGCCGGTGGTCATGGCCCTGATCCGGCCGCGCGTCGCCGAGCAGGAGATCGAGGAGATGGCCGGACTGCCCGGTGCCGAGAGGCTCGCCCTGGAAGAAGAGGACATGGACGAAGAGGCCATGGACGCCTCCAGGCGACTGGAGAACGCCAAGAACCACGCCATCCAGCTGTCCGACGAAAACATCGACCAGGCCGTGCACCTGCTCCGGACCTGGCTGACGCAGGAGGCCTAAACCATGGCAGATTTCTCCGGACCCCAGAAAACGGCCATCGTGCTCCTCGCCCTGGGCGAGAAGTTCACGGGCGAGGTGTTCAAGCGCATGGAGCGCAACGAGATCGCCGCCGTTTCCAAGGCCATGCTCGAAACCGAATCCGTGCCCAAGGAGGAAGTCCTCCAGGTGCTCAAGGAATACAACGAGGCCCTGGCCTACGGTGCGGAACTGCTGGTCGGCGGACCGGAGCAGGTCAAGCGGCTGCTGACCCAGTCCCTGGACGCCGAGACCGCCAAGTACATCATGGACTCCCTGGACCTGGACACCGGCCCCACGCCGTTCCAGGAGCTGGAGAACGTCTCCCCGCGCATCCTGGCGCAGATTCTCAGGAACGAACATCCGCAGACCCTGGCCCTGATCCTCGGCCACCTGCATCCCGACCAGGCCGCCGAACTGATCCAGAACCTGCCCGCCGGCGTGCGCGCCGAAGTGCTCATGCGACTGGCCAAGCTGGAGGCCGTGGCCGAGGAGATGCTCATGGAAGTGGACAAGGTCCTGCAAAGCCAGCTCATCGCCATGGGCGGCAAGGAAGGCAAGAAGGTCGGCGGCGTCAACGCCGTGGCCGAGATCCTCAACGCGGTGGATCGCAACACCGAGGAAGAGGTCCTGTCCGAGATCGAGGAAGAGTCCACCCAGATGGCCGAGGACATCCGGAACCTCATGTTCGTGTTCGAGGACGTCAAGGGCATCGACGACATCGCCATCCGCGAGCTGCTCAAGGAGGTCTCCAACGAGGATCTCACCGTGGCCCTCAAGGGTGCGAGCGAGGACCTGCGCGAGAAGTTCTTCAAGAACCTGTCGGAGCGCGCCTCCGCCATGATCAAGGAAGACCTGGAGATCATGCCGCCCAAGAAGCTCAGCGAGGTCGAGGCCGCGCAGCAGTCCATCGTCAAGACCGTCCGCCGTCTGGAGGACGAGGGCAAGATCGTGATCAGCAGAGGCGGCAGCGATGTCTTTATCTAGCGCCCGCCCCCACCGCCCCAAGATGACCGGAAAGGTCGTCGTGGGCATGAACACGCCCGGCCCGGACGAAATGACCATCCAGGAGCTGGAGGGCAAGCGCCAGCTCGTCTGGGACAAGGCCACCAACGAGGAGTACCTGGCCCGAGTGCGCGACAAGGCGCGCGAGGCGGCCAAGGAGATCAAGATGCTGGCCGAACTGGAGGCCGAGGCGCTGCGCGCCACCGCCCGCCACGAGGGTTACTCCCAAGGGCTGGCCGACGCCCAGGAGTTCGTGGACCAGCACATCAAGGACATCTCCGCCAAGGCCGAAGCCCTGCTCGCACAGATCGGCTCCCAGGGCGGAAAGATTTTCCAGACCCGCCGCGACGAGGTCACCGCGCTCATCCGCCTGGCCCTGAAAAAGACCCTCAAGGTCGAGCTGGACGATAAACGCACCGAGGTGCTCCAGGCGCTGATGACCGAGGCCCTGGACCGGCTGGAGGCCCAGCGGCAGTTGGAGATCCGCTGCAACCCGGAGGAGGTGGCCGAGCTGGACGAGTTCGTACGCACCATCCAGGACCGCAACCCCGCCCTCAAGTACTGGACCGTCAAGGCGGACCAGCGCATCGAGATGGGCGGCGTGGTGGTCGAGGCCGCCGAGGGCAAGGTGGACAACACCGTGGACACCCGCTGGAAACTCGTGGAGCCGCTCTTCGACCGGCTGGCAGAACAGATCACCGCCCCTGACGGAAAGTAGCCATGGACGCGGATTCGAGACTCGGACTCCTCGAAGACCTCGACCCCTGTCAGACCTTCGGCAAGGTCACCAAGGTGGTCGGTCTCATCGCCGAGGGGCACGGCATCAAGGCCCCGCTCGGCTCGGTCTGCTATCTCCTGCCCACAGGGCACGCCCCCATTCCCGCCGAGGTGGTCGGCTTCCGCGACGGCGCCTGCCTGTTCATGCCCTATTCGGACATGCGCGGCATCGGCCCCGGCTCGCTCATCCAGAATGCGGCCACCCCGCCCCACATCCCCGTGGGACACGCCATGCTCGGCCGGGCCGTGAACGCCTTCGGCGACCCCCTGGACGGCAAAGGCCCCATAGACGCCGAGACGTTCGCCCCCCTGCACCGGGAGCCGCCCAACCCGCTGGAGCGGCCGCGCATCAACGAACCGCTGGACGTGGGCATCCGCTCGGTCAACGCGCTTTTGACGCTGGGCAAGGGCCAGCGCGTGGGCATCATGGCCGGTTCGGGCGTGGGCAAGTCCACCACCCTGGGCATGATGGCCCGCTACACCAAGGCGGACATCAACGTCATCGCCCTGGTGGGTGAGCGCGGCAGGGAGGTGGTTGAATTCATGGAGCGCGACCTCGGCCCGGAGGGCATGGCCCGCAGCGTGCTGGTGGTCGCCACCTCGGACAAGAGCCCGCTGATCCGCATGCGCGCCGCCTATGCCGCCACGGCCGTGGCCGAATTTTTCCGCGACCAGGGCAACGACGTCCTGCTGATGATGGACTCCGTGACCCGCTTCGCCATGGCGGGCCGCGAGGTCGGCCTGGCCGCTGGCGAACCGCCCACGCGCGGCGGCTACACCCCCTCGGTCTTCGCCCACCTGCCCCAGCTCCTGGAGCGTGCGGGCAAGAACCGCAAGGGTTCCATCACCGGCATCTACACGGTTTTGGTGGACGGCGACGACTTCACCGAGCCCATCGCGGACTCCACCCGGTCCATCCTGGACGGGCACATCGTCCTGACCCGCGAGCTGGCCGATCTCGGCCACTACCCGGCCATCGACGTGCTCAAGTCCATCAGCCGTCTGCGCAGCGACATCACCTCCAAGCAGGCCCAGGCGGACGGCCGCGCACTGCTCCGGCACATGGCCACCTTCAAGCGCGTGGAGGACATGGTCAACATCGGCGCGTACCAGCGCGGAGCCAACGCCGAAGTGGACCGGGCCATCGCCATGGTCGGCCCCATAAACCAGTTCCTGCGCCAGTTGGTGGAGGAACAGGAGACCTTGGACAGCGCGTTCAAGTCCCTGCACGAGCTGGTCGGCGAGGAGCCGGAGAAGGCAGACGCCAAGCCGCAGCAGCAGCCCAGTGGCAAGCCGATTCCGCAGTTGAAGAAGACGCCGCGCAAGAACGGCCCTCCCAAGCCCAATCTGAAGATGAAAGCCCGCTAGAATATTCCCAGGAATTTCTTTTTCGCGGCCGGTTTGTCCGAGCCCTCGGGCTCGTCGCAGCAGGTCTTGTCCAGGGCCGAGCCAACGCCCTTGACCACGCTCTTCACCCCGCCGAGCACCGTGCCCACGGTATCGACCACCACGCCACCCAGCGCCTTTGCATACTCGCTCAGGGAGACCCAGTAACGCGGGTGCTCCAGGGTGCCGGTGACGTGGATCGGGACCATCACCCCCAACAGGTCGCCGGACGACTTGCCGCCCTGCCCGTCGGCCAGGGGGACCAGCTTGGCCTTGACCATGTAGTCGATCTCGCGCGTGACCAGGGAGAATGCGCCGTGGCCGTCGGCGCGTAGCCCGGGGGCCTTGACCTCCAGGTCGTTGTTCCTGACCACGCCGTCCGTGACCGTGCCGGTGCCGGTGATGGAACCGAACTTGGTGGAATCGGTCGCCGCCCCCTCGACCCGGCCCTGCTTCTTGTCGGCGGAATGCGCGGACCGGGTGATCCGCGCCAGGTCCACGCCGGGGAACACGCCGTCGGACAGGGAAAAGGAGAACGTGCCGTTCAGGGTGGACTGGAGGTCGCGCAGCCGCTCGCCCTTGGCGTTCAACTCAGAGGAATAATTCGCGATTCCTGCATAGTCGGACTTGCCGGTCACGTCGTGGGACAGCCCGGCCACGTTGAGTTGGCTGACCTCGGTCCGGGAGGATGCCACGGGCGCGCCCCGGCGGGCGTCCACCGAGCCGGTCACTTCCAGCGTGCCGCCGTAAGCCCCGGCGGACAACGGGTCCACGGAGAGCAGCCCGTCGGCTCCCCTGGCCGCGACCTTCACGTCGGCGAGCTGCGCCCCCCTGATCTGCAACCGGGCGAGCTTGGCGTCGAGGTCGAAATGGAGCTTGCGGAGCAGGTCCGCGGGCAGGACCGTGTCGTCCAGGGGGTCGCCTCCCCCGCCATCCCGCTTCGGGGACGCCGCCTCGGCCCGCCTGGCCGGGAGGTAGCGGTCCAGGTCCAGGGCGCCCAGGTCCAGCCGTGCGGAGACATGCGGCCACTCGCCGCCCTTTTCCAAGGCCACGCGCCCCGTCACGCGGGTGTCGTCCACCTCGAAATCCAGGTTCGAGGCTTCCAAGCGGCCTGTCTCGAAGGAAATATCGGCCGTTCCGCCGACCCTGGTCAGGGCCTCGGCGTCACCGGTGTCCGGCGCGCCTTCGCCCAGCGCGGCGAGCACCGTGCGCAGGTTGGCCGGTTGCAGGGTCACAGTGGCGGAGGCCGCGCTCACGCCCTTTGTCAGCCCCTTGACGGCCCCGTCCACCAGCAGCGTGGCCCCGTAGGCCGAGCACTCCAGGCCGGATATCCGGGCCTGGTCCTTGATCAAGTCCAGGGCCAGGAGCTTGAAGGACAGGGCCGCCTCCGCGTTCCCGCCGGGGATGGCCTTGCCCTGCGCCGTGACCCGGACGGTCATGTCCTTATGGGTATATTCCCGGTTGCGCAGGTCGATGGAGGACTGCCCTTTGAGGGCCAGGCTGCCCTTGGCGTCCGGATTGATGCAGTCGAAGTCCATGGCCAGCTCCACCGGAAACAGCGCGCCCGGGCGGATCAGGCCGGTGGACGCGTTCACCCCTTTCAGCACGAACCGCGAGTTCGCGGCCCGGTCGTCCCAGACCAGGCTGCCGTCTTCGACCAGCACGCCCGCCACTTCCAGCGGGAACCTGGATTCGTCCTTGTCCTCTCCGGCCTCCTTCCCTTCGGCGGCATCGGAACGGCCCACCAGGTCTTCCCAGTTGCCCTTTCCGGACGCGTCGCGCCCCATGTTCAGGACCAGCCCGTCGAGGCGCAACCGGTCGAACCGGACCTGGCCCAGAAGCAGGGGCAGGACACGCACCGAGACCAGCGCGGACCGCACCGAGACCATGGGCTCCGGGCCGAACCCTTCGGCGTTGCTCAGGGACACGGGGCCCAACGTCACGCCCAGACGGGGGAACAGGGTCAGTGAGATGTCGCCCCCGAAGGCCAGGGTGCGGCCTGTTTCGTCGCGAACCGCCTTGGCGATGCGGTCCTTGTAGTCGTTGGGGTCCACCAGGGAGGTGAAGACGAGGACGGACACCACCAGGAGGCACAGGCAGAGGACCAGGCCGATGAGAATTATTTTCGCTGTCCGCTTCATGGCGTCCTCCGGGGGCTGCGGCTATCGTTGCAACAGTTCCCGAATGGCCAGCAGCTCGTCGCGGACCTCCAGGAGCAGCCCGCTGTTCTCGCGGCTGCGGAGCTTGCGCTTGGCCCCGTCGATGGTCAGCCCCTCGTCGTAGAGGAGCCGCTTGATTTCGCGGATGATCTCCAGGTGCTCCTCGGTGTACAGCCGCTGCCCGCTCTCGGTGCGGATGGGGTCGATCTCGTCGAACTCACCTTCCCAGAAGCGGAGGACATAGGTCTTGACCCCTATCTCCTTGGCGGCCTGGCCGATCTTGTAGCGTTTGAAATCCTGCAAATCTTCCATCCCTCATGCTTATCAAATAGGTGCCCGGCATTCAACAGATTCCCCGTTTTCACGCCCGGGAATGCAAAAAGGCCCCGCTCCATCCGGAACGGGGCCTTGCTTTCACGGTCAGCCGCTCTTTCTAGAAACGGATGGGCAGGTTCTTTTCCAGGGCGTCCAGGATGCGCTTGTGCTCCTTGTCCACCTGCTTGTCCTTGAGGGTCTTGGTCGGGGACCGGTAGGTCAGGCGGAAGGAGAGATTGCGCTCCTCTTCCCTGCCCTCGGGCTGGACCTCGGGCACGAACTCGGCCACCAGGCTCACGGACTCCAGGATATCCACGCCCGCGGCCAGGATGGTCTCCCGGATGGCGTCGGCGTGCAGGGTCATGGGGCCGATGACGGTCACGTCGCGGCGGCTGGGCGGGAAGACCGGCAGCCGCTTGAAGTCGATGCGGTGCGCATCGACCATCCCGCGCAGGGTGTCGAGATCGAAGTCGCCCACCCACACGTCCTTGCGGGCGTGGTAGTAGTCGGCGATCTCCTCTTTCACCTGGCCGATGAAGCCCACGTCCTCGCCGGACACGGCCACCCTGACGCACGGCTCCAGGTAGGGGTGCGGCTCGGCCGCCACGGTGAACACCGGGGCTTCGAGCTTGAGGGTGTCTGCGACCAGGTGCTCGACGTGGCCCTTGATGTCCAGGTAGTCCACGTCGCCGCCGGGCCAGGGCCATTCGGCGGCGTGGCGCGGGCCGTAGAGCAGCAACCCCAGCCGGGTGCGCTCGTTGGTCTCGGTCTCCGAGCTCTCGTCGCGCACGAACCGCTTGGCCACCTCGAAGAGGCGGATGTGGCCGTTGCCCTTGGAAAGGTTGTTCTTCAGCGTGTTCAGCAGGCCGGGGGCCAGCTCGGTGCGCATGACGTTCTGGTCTTCGGACAGCGGGTTGGCGATGAACACCCTCCCCTCGTCCGGCAGGTTCAGCCGGTCCAGGTCGTCGGAGCCGACGAAGCTGTAGTTGATCGCCTCGTTGAGGCCCACGCCGCGGCCCCAGCCCTTGATGCGCTTGTTGAAATCGTACACCGGGGTGGTCGCCCCGCTGTCCAGGGACTTGGCCACGCGGGGCAGCACCGCCGGGATGCGGTCCAGGCCGTAGACGCGGCCCACTTCCTCGTAGAGGTCCACCTCGCGCTCCAGGTCCAACCGGTGGGACGGGGAGGCCACGGTCCAGTTGGCCGGGTCGGAGTCGTCCACCACGCACCCTTCAAGGGTGAAGACCTTCTTGGCGAAGCCGGGCTCCAGGTCCAGGCCGAGCAGGGACATGCAGCGGGCGTGGCGGTAGCCGTGCGTCCGGTCCTGCCACGGCTTGGGCTCGGCAGAGGCCACGCCGGCGAGCACGGAGCCGCCGGAGGTTTCGGCCATGAGCTGGGCCGCGCGGTCCTGGGCGAAGCGGGTCATGACCTGATCCACGCCGCGCTCGAAGCGGTAGGATGCCTCGGAGGGCAGGGCCAGCCGCCGGGCGGTCTTGCGCACGGTGCCGGGGCGGAACACCGCCGCCTCCAGCAGAACGTTGCTGGAACCCTCGCCCATCTCGGAGTTCAGGCCGCCCATGACGCCCGCCAGGGCGACGGGCTTGACGCCGTCCCAGATGAGCAGGTCGTTGGCGGTCAAGGTCCGTTCCACGTTGTCCAGGGTGGTGAATTTCATGCCGTCCGTGGCCGGGGCCACGCGGATGGTCGCCTTCTCGATCAGGTCGAGGTCGAAGGAGTGCAGGGGCTGGCCCAGCTCGAACATGATGAAGTTGGTCACGTCCACGATGTTGGAGATGGGACGCTGGCCCAGGGCGAGCAGCTTGAAGCGCATCCAGTCCGGCGCCTTGCCGAGGGTCACGCCCTTGATGATCCGGGCGTGGTACGCGGGGCAGAGCTCGGGGTCGTCGATGACGATCTTCATCTCGTCGGCGGCGTTCCCGCCCGCCTCCACCAGGTTCAGCTTCGGCAGGGTCAGGGGCAGGTCGAAGGCCAGCGCGGTCTCGCGGGCAAAGCCCAGGATGGACAGGCAGTCGGCGCGGTTGGGGGTGATGTCGAAGTCGAAGACCACCCGCTCCAGGTTGAGCGCGTCCACGAGCTTGTCGCCCACCTTCAGGGAATCGTCCAGGACCCAGATGCCCTCGTGGTCCTCGGAGAAGCCCAGCTCGCGCTCGGAACAGATCATGCCCATGGAGGGCACGCCGCGCAGCTTGGCCTTCTTGATCTTCAGGCCGCCGGGCAGGGTCGTGCCCACGGTGGCCACCGGAACCTTCTGGCCCTTGGCCACGTTGGGTGCGCCGCAGACGATGGTCAGGGTCTCGGGACCGCCCACGTCCACGGTGCAGATGGAGAGATGATCGGATTCCGGGTGCGTCTCGCGCTCGACCACGTACCCGACCACGATGTCCTGGACCTCTTCAAAGGGATCGGTGATCCCGTCCAGCTCAAGGCCGAGCATGGTCAGCTTGTCGCCAAGGACCTGGATGTCCCCCTCATAGGGAACGAATTCACGCAACCAATTCAAGCTCACTAACATGGAAATGCCTCCGGCGGCCGGGGTAAGGGGAGAGGGGAACCCTATGCAAAGGGTTCCCCTCTCCCCTTACCCCGGACCCCCATCCCCTCTCCCCTCCTAAACTCTGTATGAGCGCTTTGCGCAAGTCGCGGAGAGACGGGAAAGTTGTCTTCGTAAGGTGAAGAACTCCGGGGAGTTCGATATGTCAAAGGGGCGCGCGGAGAGGCTCGTGCCTCCCGCGCGCCGCCGCAAAATCTAGGCGAACTGTTCCAGGAAACGGACGTCGTTCTCGAAGAACATGCGCAGGTCGTCGATGCCGTACTTGAGCATGGCCATGCGCTCGATGCCGACGCCGAAGGCGAAGCCCGTGTAGACTTCCGGGTCGTAGCCCACCTGCTTGAACACGTTGGGATCGATCATACCGCAGCCCAGGATCTCGACCCAGCCGGTCCCCTTGCAGACGCGGCACGGCTTGCCGTCGGCCTCGCCCTTGCCCCCGCACATCACGCAGGAGATGTCCACCTCGGCGGACGGCTCGGTGAACGGGAAGAAGCTCGGCCGGAACCGGACCTCGGTGCTGGGACCGAAGACCTGGCGCACGAACACGGTCAGGGTGCCGCGCAGGTCGCCCATGGACACGTTCTTGTCGACCAGCAGCCCCTCGATCTGGTGGAACATGGGGGTGTGGGTCAGGTCGGAGTCGCGGCGGTAGACCTTGCCCGGCGCGATGACCGCCAGCGGCGGCTTGTTCTGGAGCATGGACCGGATCTGCATGCCCGAGGTGTGGGTCCGCAGCACGATGTTGTCCGAGACGTACAGGGTGTCCTGCATGTCGCGGGCCGGGTGGTCCGGCGGCATGTTCAGCGCCTCGAAGTTGTGCCAGTCGTTCTCCACTTCCGGCCCGGCGGCGTGCTCGAAACCGAGGCCGACCAGGATGGACGTGACCTCGTCCATGACCAGGGTCACCGGATGCAGGGAACCGGCCCACGGCCTGCGTCCCGGCATGGAGGGATCGAAGCGCGACAGGGCCTCGCCGTGTTCGGCGGCGAGCAGCTCGGCCTCCCACGAGTCGATCAGGCCGGTGACGGTCTGCTTGACCTCGTTGGCCTTCTTGCCCGCGGCGGGCTTGTCGGAGTTGTCCAGGGCGCCGAGGCGGCCCATGATCTGTGCAAGCTTGCCCTTGCGGCCCAGGAACTCGATGCGGAGTTCCTCCAGTTCCTTTAACGAACAAGCCTGGCCCTTGCGCGAAGCGCAATCCAGGGCCAGGCTGTCGAGTCCTTCCAGGAAGGACTTCAATTCACTACTCACTCTTTAGCTCACTTTGGCCTTGGCTGCCTCTGCGATCTTGGCGAACACCTGAGGATCACGCACGGCCATGTCGGCCAGGACCTTGCGGTTCAGGTCGATGCCGGCCTTCTTCAGGCCATTCATCAGGCGGCTGTAGGACATGCCGTTGATGCGGGCGGCAGCGTTGATGCGCATGATCCACAGCTTGCGGAACTCGCGCTTCTTGCGCTTGCGGTCCTTGAAGGCATGGCACAGGGCCTTTTCAACGCGCTCGCGAGCGGTGCGGTACAGGCGGGAACCGGCGCCGCGGTAACCCTTGGCCATCTTCAGATATTTATTGTGACGCCGCTTGGCGGCAACACCACGCTTTACTCTCATGGTAAAACCTCCATCTCTTACCTCCCGGGCCGGACGGACTCCCCCGACGAGGTGGATTGCTTTAAAGGTTGATGACGATAACGGGCCATCACGTCTGAGCCGAACCGGAGCCACGTGCGAGCGAGGGCCATTCCCCCGCTCTCCTTACGACGCGCCCGGCAGGCGTATTCAGGCGGATTGCTAGCCGTTGGGCAACTGACGGCGGACAGCCTTCATGTTGGTGGAGTCCACGGTGGTGGACTGCCCCAGGCGACGCTTTCTCTTGGCATTCTTCTTGGTCAGAATGTGCCGGAGATTCTTGCGGCGGCGCTTGAACTTGCCGGATGCGGTCTGCGAAAACCGCTTGGCGGCTGCACGGCGGGTTTTGATCTTGGGCATAGTATCCTCCTAAAAAGGGAACGAGGTCCCTTGTGAGTCTCTATTTTTTCACGGGAGCAAGCATCATTGTCATGGTCCGTCCTTCGGCAACGGGCCTGCTCTCGACTTTGGCCATATCCTGAGTATCCTCCACGACCCTCTCGAGCATCAGCAGCCCGCGGTCCTTGTGGACGATTTCCCGTCCCCGGAAGAAGATGGTCACCTTGCAGCGGTCCCCACCTTCCAGGAACTTTACAATTTGTTTGAGCTTGGTTTGGTAATCGTGCTCGTCGGTCTTGGGCCGGAATTTGACTTCCTTGATCTTGATTACGGTCTGCTTCTTCTTCGCTTCCTGCAGCTTCTTCTGCTGCTGGTACTTGAATTTGCCGTAATCCATGATCTTGCAGACGGGCGGGTCGGCGTTGGGCGCGACCTCCACAAGATCAAGCCCTTTTTCCCGAGCGCGCTCAAGCGCGTCCCTGGTTGCCAGAACACCCAGCTGCTCGCCGTCTTCATCCACGACCCGCACCTTGGGGATGCGGATTCTTTCGTTCCGCCGGACCAGGTCTTCCCTCTTCTGGTCCCGGCGCATGTTACCCCGAAAAGCTATAGCTCATTCCTCCTGCTTTGAAGGGCGCCGTTGCAGCCTCTTTGATCAGCCGCGCAGCTTCCTCCAGTGTCACCATCCCGGGGTCTTCTCCGTCTCGTGAACGAATATTGACGCACCCGGCCTCAACCTCTTTGTCACCGATTACCAACATATACGGGATTTTCTCAACTTGAGCTTCCCGAATCTTGTATCCGAGCTTCTCGTTGCGGGAATCCGATTCTACCCGGATGCCCTGCGAAACAAGGAAGGCCTCGGCTTTCTTCATAAAATCAGCCTGCGCGTCGGTCACGTTCAGGAGACGCGCCTGGACGGGGGCAAGCCAGACAGGATACGCACCTGCACAGTGCTCCGTCAAGACGCCGATGAAGCGTTCGATGGAGCCGAGCATGGCGCGATGGATCATCACGGGCCGGTGCCTCTCACCGTCCTCGCCGACATATACTATGTCAAACCGCTCTGGCAAGGTGAAATCCACCTGAATCGTACCGCATTGCCAGGATCTTCCGATGGAATCGCGGAGGTGGAAATCGATCTTCGGGCCGTAAAACGCGCCGTCGCCTTCGTTGATGGCGTACGGCATGCCCGACTTGTCGAGGGCCTGGCGCAGCCCTTCGGTGGCCAGCTCCCAGTCGGCGTCGGAACCGATGGACTTCTCCGGCCGGGTGGACAGCTCCACGTCGAATTCGTAGTCGAACAGGGCGTAGATGTCCTGGTAGAATTTGATCAGATCGAGGATCTCGCTCTCCACCTGGTCAGGACGGCAGATGAGGTGCGCGTCGTCCTGGGTGAAGGTGCGCACGCGCATCAGCCCGTGGAGCACGCCGGATTTCTCGTGGCGGTGGACCACGCCCAGCTCGAAGTAGCGCTGGGGCAGGTCGCGGTAGCTCATGATCTTTCTCTTATAGATGATCATGTGCGACAGGCAGT
The DNA here is from genome assembly GCF_001563225.1 of Pseudodesulfovibrio indicus. Taxonomy (NCBI): domain Bacteria; kingdom Pseudomonadati; phylum Thermodesulfobacteriota; class Desulfovibrionia; order Desulfovibrionales; family Desulfovibrionaceae; genus Pseudodesulfovibrio; species Pseudodesulfovibrio indicus. The sequence continues at coordinate 1,891,336 of NZ_CP014206.1, read as the reverse complement.
TCATGGGCTTGATGCCGTAGGCCTGTTCGTCGATCTCCGTGAAGTACATGTTCTCACGGTAGTTGTCGTAGTGGCCGGACTTCTCCCACAGCTCGCGCTTGAGAATGATCGGGCCCTGGACCAGCTGGTAGCCGCGCTTGAGGTGCTCCTTGCGCTCGAAGTCCTCGAGGATGGCGCGCAGGAGCATGCCGCGCGGATGCCACAGGGACATGCCCGGGCCGATCTCCTCGCTGAAGGAGAAGAGGTCCAGCTGCTTGCCCAGCTTGCGGTGGTCGCGCTTCTTGGCCTCCTCCAGCCGGGTGAGGTGCTTCTTGAGCGCCTTGGGGTCCTGCCAGGCGGTGCCGTAGATGCGCTGCAACTGCTTGTTCTTCTCGTCGCCGCGCCAGTATGCGCCGGCCACGGAGAGCAGCTTGAACGCCTTGATCTGGCCTGTGCGCGCCACGTGCGGGCCGCGGCACAGGTCGGCGAAGTCGCCGTGGGTGTAGATGGAAAATTCGTCGCCGCCCAGGTCGTCCATGATCTCGGGCTTGTAGGTCTCGCCCATGGACTCGAAGAGCTGCTTGGCCTCACCCTTGGTCATGACCGTGCGCTTGAACTCCTTGTCCGAACCGACCGAGGAGAGCATCTCCTTCTCGATGGCTTCGAGATCTTCGGGAGTGAAGGGGCGCTCGTAGTCGAAATCGTAGTAGAACCCGTCGGTGATGGCCGGGCCGATGGTCACCTTGGCGGAGGGGAACAGCTTCTTCACGGCCTCGGCCATGAGGTGGGCGGCGGAGTGGCGGATGACGTGGAGCCCTTCCTCGCTGTCGGCGAAGACGGGCCCGATGGTAGTGCAGGTCTCGGCGATGGGAGTGGAGAGGTCCACGACGGTCTCGCCGCAGCGGGCGGCGACAACGTTCTTGAACTGCTTCTTGGACAGCCCTTCCTTGAGGGCGTCGGCGCACACCGCGCCGCTGGCCACTTCAACCTGTTTGCCGGAGACATCAATCTGCACGTCATCTCTCCTTTGCCCGGGATGCTGCCGGGACATTGTGGCGGGCTTTCCGGCCGCGCCGTAAAAAACCTCAACTTCGAACCGCCTGCACGGCCCGAAAACAACTCCGTCCTAAGTAGGAACGGAACCCGGAACCGTCAATGGGTGCTTGCGCGCTGACCGGCGGTTTCGCGAAGCTTCGACCAAAAAATGAAAGGGAGGCCACTAGGCCTCCCTTCCGGGGATGTTCTGGTAGGCGCGGAGGGATTTGAACCCACGACCCTTTGCACGTCAAGCAAATGCTCTCCCCCTGAGCTACGCGCCTTCTCGTCGAAGCGGAGTGAATAACTATATGGAGGCCGGTCGGTTGTCAAGCACGAGTTTCGATTTTTTTCACTTTTTGACGTCCCCTGCCCCAAGAACGTTGCGCCGCCTCGATACACCGCATAGGATATCGAAAAAATGAAAGGAAGCTTCAATGCCCAACACGCTCCCCGAACAGCAGATCGCGCTCTTCATCGATGCCGACAACGCCCCTGCCAAGGCCATAGAATTCATCCTGACCGACCTTGCCAAATACGGCTCCCTGGCCATCCGCCGGGCCTACGGCAACTGGAAGAACGAATGCCTCAAGGGTTGGGAGGAATGTCTCTTCGACAAGGCCATCCAGCCCATCCAGCAATTCGACATGACCAAGGGCAAGAACGCCACGGACATGGCCATGACCATCGACGCCATGGACATTCTCTACCAGAAGAACATCGGCGTCTTCGGCCTGGTCTCCTCGGACTGCGATTTCGCGCCCCTTGCCACCCGGCTGCGCGCCGAGGGCAAGACCGTGGTCGGCTACGGCGCCCGCCGCACGCCAGAGGCGTTCACCAACGCCTGCACCATGTTCTCCTACATAGACGAGGAACCCACGGACAAACCGGAAAAACCCAACAGACCCGTCGACGGCAACAGCCTCAAGGGCGACGCCCGGCTCATGAACCTCCTGCGCAGCGCCATCGATGCGTACGCCGAGGACGACGGCTGGGCGAACATGTCCCAAATCGGCCAGCATATCCGAAACCAATCCTCCTTCGACCCCAGGAACTACGGCTACAAGGGGCTCGGCAACCTGCTTGAGGCCATCGACCTGTTCGAAGTGAAGCCCATTGGAAACGGCCACAAGATCGTCCGCGACAAGAAGCGAAAGAAATGACCACGACAAACATAGGAGCGACCATGCTGCCGATAGACGTTTCCCCCACCGTGACCGTGGACGACCTGGGTCCGGCCCGCGAATTCTACACCACCCACCTGCAGGGACGCCTGGTCTTCGACTGCGGCTGGTACATCGGCCTGGAGTTCGGCAAGGGCGGCCCGACCATGCACTTCATGCAGCGCCGGACCCCGGACGAACCCGTGTACCAGGGAGGGTTGACCTGCAACCTCAGGCTCGAAAACGCGGCCAAAGTCGAGGCGGCCCACCAGCGCGTCGCCGAGGCGGGCCTGCCCCTGCTCATGCCCCTTGAGGACCACCCCTGGGGCGACCGCGGCTTCTGCACCCTCGACCCCTACGGCGTGGCCCTCTACGTCTACGTGGACATCGAGCCGATCGAGGAGTTCAAGCAGTACTTTCTGTAGTCCAGAAAGGCCGCAAACAACAAAGCCGCCCTCCCGGGCGGCTTTTTCATTGGCGTCGTTGCGTCGGCTATTCCAGCGCGGCCAGGGCCTCGCGGGCCATTTCGCCCACCGTGGTGTCCACCAGTTCGCGGTGGAGATAGGTGCGGATTTCGGCGGGGTCGTCCGTGAGGGCCTGGAGCCGGTCGCGGGCGGCGGCCGCCCTGAGCAGGCCGAGCACGCGGGCGGCGTAGGCGCGGTTGTAGGCGTCGGGGTCGTCCAGGCCGATGAGCAGGAACCGCTCCGAGGGGGCCACCAGTTCGGGCCGGGACTCGGCCAACCGGGCCAACCCCCAGTAGACGTCGCGGCGCAGCTCCGGGTGGTCCAGGAAGTTGCCGTCGCACTCCTCGTCGCAGAAGATGTAGGAGGCCAGGATCTTGTGGAACTCCTTGGCGATCCGTTCGCTGTGAACCATGGCCTCGGCCATGAAGTTGGGGATGGACCAGCCCAGGTTGCCGGACTCCTCGTTCATGTACCACATGAGGGTGCGCATGAGCACGCGGGCGCGCTCCATGGATGCCTCGGCCAGCCGCCCGGCGGTCAGGCCGAAGGCCGTGACCGAACGCCAGCGGACCGCCTCGCTGCGGTCCAGGCGGAGGTTCAGGAGCGGCGGCACCAGCTCGCCGGGCGCGTACTCGTCCAGCTCGGCCAGCCGGTCCTGCCAGTCATCCCCGCCCAGGAGGTCGCGGAGGCTCTTCTTCACGCTGCGGAATCGGGACATGGGTTCCTCCAATACGAAAAAAGGGGCCGCCCTCAGGCAGCCCCCTTAATATAATCATCTTTCCGTAAGGAGCAACAGGAACGGTTCTTATTTCCCGCCCTGGGCCTGGACCTCGGCCTTGAACTCCTCGGGAACCTCGAAGCCGGACTCCTCGGCCTTGGCGATGCAGGTCGCGGCCTCGGCCCAGTTCTCGCGGCGGGCCTCGATGATCGCCTTGTTGTTCCAGGCGGGGCCGAAATGGGTGTGTTTCTCCAGCAGCCCCTTGAGCAGCTGGTCAGCGTCCTCGTATTCGCCCATGGCGATGAGCACGGAGGACATGGTGGCCTGGGCCTGGGCGAAGTCGGGGTCGAGCTTCAGGGCCTTCTTGAGGGTCTGGTGCGCCTTGTCCAGGTCGCCCTTCTGCATGTAGATGAACCCGATGTTGCCCCAGGGCACGGAGAAGAACGGGCGCTGCTGGGTGGCCTGGATGTTGTAGCTCAGGCAGGAGTCCAGGTCGCCGCGCTGCAAGGCGATGCCGCCCAGCTGCACATAGCCCTCGGCCATGCGCGGGGAATGGGCCACGGCGTCGAGAAACTCGCGCTCGGCCTCCATGAAGTCGCGCCGGGAGAGGTAGGCCACGCCCAGATTGTAGTGGGTGTTGCCGCAGGTCGGGTTGTCGCGCAGCTTGGCCTTGAGATCGGCAATGTAGTCATCGATATTGTCGAAATGTTCCATGTACTTATCCTTGCTTTACGGCTTGACGCCGTGTTTCTTGCAGTGCTCTTCGTACCAGAGGCAGAAATCGTAGATGGGCCGAACCTTCTCGAAGTTCATGACCAGCATGACGTTGAATTCGTTGATCTGGTCGATGTATTCCTGGTTGGCGTGCTTGCCCGTCTGCATGATGAACAGCTGGGTCAGCTGCGACTGGGTCAGCCCGGTCTTCTCCACGCGGATGTCGATGGGATCAAAGGGCGCGGCGAACGGGTCCCAGTTCTCGTAGCCCACGCGGTCCACGAACTTGCGCCGCCGGGGCGACATCTTGTCGTACATGTGCCGCTTGCGGGCCTCGATCTCGTGATCGGGCATTTCCTCGTAGTTGACGGTCTTGGTCATGTTACTCTTCCCCGCCGCCCAGGACGATGGATTCGCCGCAGCTCTTGCACGCGGACTCGGACTTCTCGGAGCAGGACTTGCACGCCTCGGACTGGGGAGCCGTGGCAAAGGTCTCCTCGAACGCCTTCTTCTTGGCCTCGGGCGGGTTGAGCACGGACTTGACCTCGCCCACGCCCAGATAGCCCTCGTCGTAGTCGGTGACGATGGCCATGGAGACCGGCAGCAGCATGTCGCCCAGCTCCTTGAACCGGGAGCCGATGCCCTTCTGCAGCTCCTTGCCGATGCCGAGCAGCCGGTCGAGGATGATGTCCATGTTCACGGTGGGGTATTTTTCGCCGCCCTTGAAGCCCGCCTTGTTGCAGGTGTGGGCTTCGCCGCCGATGGAGGTGGGCACGCCGTAGAGGCGGCAGGTGATGGGCCGGTTCTCGTAGATGGAGCAGAGATCGTCGTCGCCGAGCATGGGACAGCGCACCCGCGCCCTGGCCACTTCCATCAGGATCTCGTTGACCGGGCGCCCTTCCTGGCTGGCCTTGTAGACCTTGCGCTTGAGCTTGTGGATGAGGCGGTCGGCCTTGTCGGCCCGGGCGAGAATCTCGGAACGCTCCAGGCCGGAAAATTTCTCGTTGAACTTGGCGTTGAGGTACATGCCCTCGACCAGGGTGACGTCAAAAAGGGCGTAGCAGCAGTCGCTGCATCCCTTGCCGCACTTCACCAGGTCCGGCATCTCGGTCTCGAACTTCTTGAAGACGGCGTCGACTTCGGCCACGATGGCTTCGTATTTTTGGAAATACTCGGTAAAATCAAGGGCCATTGTATCTGCTCCTGGTCAGGTCCGGCAAAGTCGCCGACGATAAGGTGGTGTCTGCCGGACCATGTAAGTCGTGATTCGGTGCCGTCAACCTGCTTGCCGCAAAAAAGGGAAGGTTCCGGAGCGGATAAAAAAAAACGCCTCCGGGCGACGGCTCTGGCGCTGGCTGGGGCCGGTGCGGGAGGTTTTCCCGTGATTGCGCCAAGATGCGGCAACCACCCTTCCGCCAGCCTTAAAATGGAACGGGAGCGGCGGATACCCGCCGCTCCCGTAGCCATATCGGATCGTAAAGACTAGTTTTCTTCGACGGTGATGGCGTCGTTCTCACAGACCTCGACGCAGGACTCACAACCGAGACATTCGTCTTCGTTGACCGCAACGGCTTTGCCGTCCTGAAGCTCGTAAACTTCAACCGGGCAAACGTCCACGCATTCGCCGTCGCCGGTGCACTTGTCGGTGTCGATAGTGATAGTGTAGCCCATTTTTCCCTCCAGAAAATAATTTGGGATGCCCGCCGTGTGCGGGACTGTTTAGCGCGCTGCCGGGATTTCTGGCCTGCGACCAGGGGCATGACGCGACATTTCAAGTTACGTGTCCGGTCCAGGCGGATCGGGCACGAACTTGCTGATATATTCATGCCAGCCCTGTGTCAAGCCATGAAAGCGCTTTTCAAAACTCCTACAAAAACGTGGGGGTGGACACGGCTTGTGGTGCGGGCCGGAGTCGTTTACGCTGACCGGACGAAACACCGATTTCAACCATGCGAGGATTGCATATGTTCACCAACGACGAATTGAAAAAATACGCCGAGACCCTGTGGTGGGGACTGTCCACCGCGCGGACCAAGCCCTACGTCCCCGGCGACTTCGTGCTGCTGCGGTTCGACACCGACACCCTGCCCCTGGCCGAGGCCGTGTTCGACATGCTGGTCGAGAAGGGCATCAACCCGGTGCCCCGCCAGAACCTGACCTCCAACATGGAATTGTCCTTCTACGGCAAGAGCGGCGAGGAGCAGCTCACGGCCATCCCGGCGGGCGACAAGGAGTTCATCGGCGGCCTCAACGGCCTGATTTCGCTCATCGCCCCGGCCTCCCTGACCCACCTCCAGGCCGTGGACTCCCGGCGCATCGGCAAGGCCGCCGTGGCCCGCAAGTTCATGCGCGACATCATGGAAAAGCGCGAGCAGTCCGGCGACTTCGGCTGGACCCTGTGCGTCTACCCCACCCCGGCCCTGGCCGAGGCCGCGGGGCTGTCCATGGACGAGTTCAAGGCGCAGGTGGTCAAGGCCTGCTACCTCGACGACGACAACCCGCCCGCCCGCTGGAACGAAATCTTCGACGAAGCCCAGAAGGTCAAGGCGTGGCTCAACGCCATGGACATCGAGCACCTGCGCATCCAGTCCGAGGACACCGACCTGATCGTCACCCCGGGCGAACAGCGCCGCTGGCTCGGCGTGTCCGGCCACAACATCCCGTCCTTCGAGATATTCCTCTCCCCGGACTGGCGCGGCACCGAGGGCGTCTACTACGCCGACCAGCCCTCCTTCCGCTCCGGCAACTTCGTGGAGGGCGTGCGGTTGACCTTCGAAAAGGGCGTGGCCGTCAAGACCGAGGCCAAGACCGGCGGCGACTTCGTGGCCAAGCAGCTGACCCTGGACGAGGGCGCCAACCGGCTGGGCGAGTTCTCCCTGACCGACCGCCGCTTCTCCAAGATCAACGCCTTCATGGCCAACACCCTGTTCGACGAGAACTTCGGCGGCCCCCAGGGCAACTGCCACGTGGCCGTGGGCGCGTCCTACGCCGACACCTTCTCCGGCGACCAGTCCACCCTGGACGACGCCCTGAAAAAGGACCTCGGCTTCAACGACTCGGCCCTGCACTGGGACCTGGTCAACACCCAGCAGAAGACCGTCACCGCCACCCTCAAGGGCGGCGCGGAGACCGTCATCTACAAGGACGGCGAATTCCAGTACGAATAGACGTCGCGGCGGAGGGGGCGGGCTTCGTCCCCTCCGCCCGTCCTTCGCCCCGCCCCGGTGCCGCTTCGCGGGGCAAAGGGTTCGCCTGAAATTTCGGGAAAGGGTTTGCTATCCTTCCGCCAAAAGCGGTACACCCCACCTGTTCCATCGAGCCGAACGGCGCGACCAATCCATCTCCAGTGGAATTCGGAGGCACCTCCCATGACCAGCACACGCAATATCTATCTGAAGACCGTCCCCCCCGAGGAGGCCGTGATCCGGGCCAAGTCCCGCCTCGACCGCGAAGGGCTGCTCTCCACCGAGACCGTACCCACCCATGAGGGCGCCGGACGGGTCACCGCCGGGCCGATCTACGCCCGCTATTCCTCGCCCACCTTCCATGCGGCGGCCATGGACGGCGTGGCGGTCCGGGCCGAGTCCACCTTTGCCGCGCGCGAGGACGCGCCGGTTGCCCTGGCCCACGGCGAGGGGTTCCTGTTCGTCAACACCGGCAACCCGCTGCCCGAGGGCATGAACGCGGTGGTCATGATCGAGAACGTGGTCCAGAAAGACGAGGTCACGGTGCTCGTGGACGCGCCCGCCTTCCCCTGGCAGCACGTCCGGCGCATCGGCGAGGACATCGTGGCCACCGAACTGCTCATCCCCCAGAACCGCGAGTTGACGCCGTCCGACATCGGCGCGCTGCTGTCGGCGGGCATCTACGAGGTGGAGGTCCGCGAAAAGGTCCGGACCATCTTCCTGCCCACGGGCGACGAGGTGCTGAATTTCCTGGACAAGCCCGCGCCCAGGGCCGGGCAGGTCATCGAATCCAACTCCCAGGTGTTCAAGGCGTACGCCGACTCCTGGGGGATCGACGCTTCCTGGTCCGAGCCGGTGCCGGACAACGAGGACGCCCTGCGCGCCGCGGTGATCAAGGGGCTCGAATCCGGCTGCCACATGGTGGTGGTCGGGGCCGGCTCCAGCGCGGGCAGCAAGGACTACTCCAAGAAGGTCTTCTCCTCCATCGGCGAGGTCCTGGTGCACGGCATCTCGGTCATGCCGGGCAAGCCCACCCTGCTGGCCGTGACCGACGAGCGCAGCGGGTTCCCCGGCAGGCTGCTGGTGGGCGCGCCGGGCTATCCGGTATCGGCCATCGTCTGCCACGAAAAGATCCTGGCCCCGGTGGTCCACTGGCTCATGGGCAAGAGTGCGCCCGAACGGCCCGAGGCGGACATCGTGCTGGCGCGCAAGACCCCGTCGCGGCCCGGCATGCGCGAGGCGCTCCGGCTGGCCGCAGGGCGCATCGGCGGGCGCGTCGTGGCCGCTCCCCTGGCGCGCGGCGCGGGCATGATCACGACCATGACCAAGGCCCAGGCCGTGGCCTACATCCCGGAGGACGTGGAGGGCGTGGAACAGGGCGAGACCCTGCGCGCCGAGCTGCTCGTCCCCAAGGGCGATCTGGACCGGGTCCTGGTCCACGTGGGCAGCCACGACAACACCCTGGACCTTTTGGCCAACGAGCTCATGGGGTTGTCCGAGCCGCTCAGGCTGGTCTCCAGCCACGCCGGGTCCATGGGCGGGCTGACCGCGCTCAAGGCGGGCTCCGCCCTGTTCGCCGGGGCGCACCTCTTCGACCCGGAGACCGGGGACTTCAACTTTCCGTTCATAGACCGCTATCTCGCCGGGCTGCCGGTGACCGTGGTCAACCTGGCCATCCGCCATCAGGGGCTGATCGTGGCCAAGGGCAACCCCCTGGGGATCGAGGGCGTGGCCGACTTGACCCGCGACGACGTGGTCTTCATCAACCGCCAGCGCGGTGCGGGCACGCGCATCCTCCTGGACCACCACCTGAAAAGCGCGTCCATCAACCCGCGCGAGGTGGCCGGGTACGAGAACGAGGAGTTCACGCACATGGCCGTGGCCGTGAACGTGCTCACCGGGGCGGCCTCCTGCGGGCTGGGCATCTTCGCGGCGTCCAAGGCCCTGGACCTGGACTTCGTGCCCCTGGCCCACGAGCGCTACGACCTGGTCATCCCGGACGCCCACATGGACGACGAGCGCATCCGCACCCTGATCGAGGTCATCGGCAAGGACGAAACCAAGACCAAGATCAAGGCCCAGGGCGGGTACGAGACCGACCTCACGGGCCGGATCATGAAGCCGGGCATGGGGCTGAAGGGATAGCCCCCGTTTCCGGACGCGAAAAGACCCGGCCCCCGGCACGCTGCATGCGCGCCGGGGGCCGGGTCTTTTCGTGGGGAAAGCCGTTACAGCAGGGTCGAGACCCTGGCCTCTTCCTCGGGGCGGACCTCCACGGCCTTGGGACCGGTATCCTCGTCGGTCAGGCCGTAGGTGACCCGTTCGCCCGGCTCCAGGGTCTGAAACCCGTCGCGGACGATCTCGGTATAGTGGACGAAGACGTCCTTGCCGTCCTCGCCGGAGATGAAGCCGAACCCCTTCTGCTCATTGAACCACGTCACTTCGCCCTTGTATCGCACGTTGCCCTCCGCATGGATTGTGGGGAGAGAATACCCGCAGGGCGGCATCTTGGCAATGCGCTTGCGCTTCGCCGTTCGGTCCGCCGGAATCAGGAGCGCTCTTCGCCGTCCTTGGGACCGCCGTCACCGGCCTCGTCGTCCTCGGCTTCGTCGTCCTCGGCTTCATCGCCGTCGTCGTCGAAGTCGGTGCCGTCCTGTTTTTTCTGCAACTTGCGCTGCAATTTTTCTTCCTTTTTTTCTTCTTCGCCATTTCCTTTTGACGCTTCGCAAACTTGTAATTGGGCTTGGCCAAAACAACTCCTTTCCAAGGATGACCGGCACTCCGGGCCGGAAACAAAAAGCCCGTCCCTCCCTCAAGAGAGACGGGCTTGGCTAACTAGCCGAATGAGGCGGATCGCTTACCAGCGGGGACGCGGCTCGCGGGGCTTGGCCTCGTTGACCTTCAGGTTGCGGCCCTGGAATTCCTTGCCGTCCAGCGCCTCGATGGCGTCCAGGGCGGCGGAATCGTCGCTCATCTCCACGAAGCCGAAGCCACGGGGACGACCGGTCTCGCGATCGTTGATCAGTTTGACGGTGGAAACGGGACCGAAAGCTTCGAAAGCGGCGCGGACGTCGTCCTCGGAGGCGGACCAGGGCAGGTTACCAACATAGATATTCTTGGACATTGAGAAAACTCCTCACAAAATTGGCGATGCATTGCATCAAGTACAAATAAATCCGAGGCAGCGTACACGATGCGCACACTGCCTCTCGATATACCTGTTTCCCCTCGCGCCAGCACCAGTCGGAACGGACCGCACCCCCGGGGTGCCACTGGCAAATAGATATCGCACATTTGGCCATTCGCGCCAAGATGTCAAGGAAAATTTGAAAAGAAATGGCAAGCAATGACACCTTGTTATCTCGCCCTTCCTGTCGGAGGCAGCGGCTCGAACCTCTCGCGGGGGCCGCAGAACCCCTTTCCGCCCCCCTTCAACTCCAGGATTCTGTTGATGGCCGGAATGCGGTCCTCCACGTGGTGAGAGACCATGATTACGGGCGTTCCTGACTCGGCCAGCCCCTGGATCAGACCGGCCATCAGCGCCCTGGAATCGGGGTCCAGGCCGGACAGCGGTTCGTCCAGGAGGAGCAGCTTCGGCCCCGGGGCCATGGCCCGCGCCAGGAATACCCTGCGCTGCTGGCCGTAGGACATGCGCCGCAGCCGCCTGGACTCCAGCCCCTTGAGGCCGACGATCTCGAGCCACTGCCGGGCCTCGGCCAGCTCCCGGCTGGTGGGCTGGTCGAGCATGCCCACGCTCCCACGAAACCCGGACATGACCGTCTCCTCGGCGGTCACCTCCCAGCCCAGCTCGCGCGCGTAGGAGGCCTGGAGGTCGGGCGAGACCACGCCGATGAGCGGCCGGGCCTCGTCCATGGTCATGCCGCCCAGCCGGAGGACCGTGCCGGTGCCGCGTTCGCCGTCGGCATAGGGGGCCACCTCGCTGGTCACCAGCTTGAGCAGGGTGGACTTGCCCGCCCCGTTCTCGCCCACCACCATCCAGTTCTCGCCGGGCAGGACCTCCCAGTCGATGTCCCGCAGGATGCGCTTGCCGTCGGCCACCACCGAGACGTTCTCCAGGCGCAGCAGGTATTCGTATTCCCCGGACCGCGCCGCCACGGGCAGGTCGCAGGCCACCAGGGACGGGGCCGTCTCCCGCAGGACGCTCTCGGCGCCGGACCGTTCGCCCTCGGCCATGACCACGCCCGCGTCCAGGGCCAGGGCGTGGGCCACGCAATCGGGCAGGTCCCCTGCGCGGTGGGCGGCGCAGATCAGGGTGGTGCGCTCTCCGGCCAGGTCCAGGAGGTTCAGGACCTCGGCCCGCGAGCGCGTGTCCAGCCCGTCCAGGGGCTCGTCCAGGAGCAGGACGTCCGGCCCGGAGGCCAGTGCGCGGGCCACCAGGAGCTTGCGCACCTGGCCTGTGGAAAGTGTTCGCAACTCCGCCTCGGCCAGGTCGCGGATGCCAAGCCTGTGGACGACCTCGTCCGCCGCGGCCTCCTGCTCCGGGGTCGCCCGGTCGTACAGGATGGGGGTGTCGAAGAATCCGGCCAGGACCACGTCGCGCCCCTTCACGCGCGGGGTGTGCAGGAAGTAGAACTCCTGCATGTCCGCCGAGACCAGGCCGATGCGCTGCCGAAGCCCCAGCACGGACCGCTGGGGGCCTTGGCCGAAGTCGTAGACCCGCTCGCCGCCGGGGTCGGGCAGCAATTCGCCGCGCAGCAGCCGGAGCAGCGTGGTCTTGCCCGCGCCGTTGCGCCCGGTCACGGCGGTGTGCCTGCCGCGTTCGAGATTCCAGGTCAGCGGGCCGAGCAGCCGCCTGTTGTTGCGGGTCACGCTGACGTCGATCAGGGAAATGAGTGGATTCATTCCCCTATTGTCCTCTTTCCCGGCCCGGCTGGCAACCCTTGACTTGCAAGCGGGGCCGCTCCCGCCTATGCTCCGGCCATGCCCGAAACCGTCGCCGTCGCCCGCCTGGAAGGGTACGACTCCCCAGCCCTGGACCGGGCCGTCGCCCGGCTGCTCGAAACCTGCGGCTACAGGCCCGCGCCCGGCGAGCGGGTGCTGGTCAAGCCCAACCTGGTCAGCGCCGGGAACGCGGTCCACTGCACCACCCACCCGCAGGTGGTCCGCGCGGCCTGCGCCTGGCTCCTGGACCACGGCGCGCGGGTGACCGTGGGCGACTCCCCGGCCTTCGGACCGGCCTCCCGCGTGGCCGATGCCTCGGGGCTGACCTCGGCCGTGGCCCCCCTGGGCCTGAAGGCGACCAGCCTGAAACGGGCCGTCCCGCTGGCGCTGACGCGGGGCGGAACCATCGGCCTGTCCCGCGACGCCCTTGACGCGGACCGCATCCTGAACCTGCCCAAGCTCAAAGTCCACGGCCAGATGACCCTGTCCGGCGCGGTCAAGAACCTGTTCGGCTGCGTTGTCGGCTTTCGCAAGGCCCTGGCCCACAACCGGCTGGGGCACAGCCACGAGCTGTTCCGCTCCATGCTCATGGACGTCTACCTGGCCCTGCCCCGGACCACGCACCTCGTGGACGGCATCCGGACCCTGCACCGCAACGGCCCCATCAACGGCGAGCCGTTCCCCCTGGGGCTGCTGGCCTGTTCGGACAACGGCGTGGCCCTGGACACCATGGCGGGCGCGCTGCTGGGGCTTTCCCCGGACCGGGTTCCCCTGTGGGCCGAGGCCGTGGCCCGGTCCCTGCCCGGCGCGGACCCGGCCGCCCTGCACTACCCCCTGGAGCGGCCCGACGGCTTCGACCTCGACGGGTTCATTTTGTCCGAGGAACGGGAGCTTTCCTTCGCGCCCCTGCGCCTCCTCCAGGGCCGCATCCGCAGCCTGTTGAAACATTTCGCAAAAAACTGATTCCCCTTGCGCAGAAAGGGCTGGAGCGGTATGGACAACCATGCGAATGCGCCAGCGTTTCACCATCACCGGCCAGGTGCAGGGCGTGGGGTTTCGGCCCTTCGTCTACCGCATCGCGCTGGACTCCGGGGTCACGGGCTCGGTCAACAACTCGTCCGACGGAGTGCTCATCGAGGTCCAGGGCGGCCCGGAGCAGGTCACGCGGTTTTCCGATGACCTGGCGGGCAAGCTCCCGCCCCTGGCGCGCATCGTCACCCTCGACTTCGAGGAGCTGGAGGTCGTTGACGGGGAAACGGGGTTCGTGATCCTCGAATCCACCCGCAAGGCAGGCCACTCGGTGCTCATCAGTCCGGACGTGGCCACCTGCCCGGACTGCCTGGCGGACATGGACGACCCGACCGACCGGCGCTACCGCTACCCCTTCACCAACTGCACCAACTGCGGCCCGCGCTACACCATCACGCGGTCCATTCCCTACGACCGGCCCCAGACCTCCATGGCCCGGTTCACGCTCTGCCCGGACTGCGAGGCGGAATACCGCGACCCGCTGGACCGGAGGTTCCACGCCCAGCCCAACGCCTGTCCCCGGTGCGGCCCCAAGACCTGGCTGACCGACGGCGACGGCGTGGTCATCGCCCAGGGCGACGAGTCCCTGCGCAGGCTGGCCGCCGAGCTGGCCGAGGGCAAAATCGCGGCGGTCAAGGGTCTCGGCGGGTTCCACCTGGTCTGCGACGCGGCCTCGGACCGCGCCGTGGACGAGCTGCGCCGCCGCAAGCACCGGCCCGACAAGCCGCTGGCGGTCATGGTCCGGGACATGGACGCGGTCCGGCGGCTGGCCCACGTCACGCCCGCCGAGGAGCAGTGGCTGACCGGCATCCACCGGCCCATCGTGCTGGTGACCAAGAAGCGCCCCTTCCCCCTGGCCAGGAGCGTCGCGCCGGACACGAATTTCGCGGGCATGATGCTGCCCTACACCCCGCTGCACCACGTCCTGCTGGGCGACTACGCCGAGCACAAAGGGCCCGAGGCGGCCCTGGTCATGACCTCCGGCAACATGAGCTCCGAGCCCATCTGCCTGGAGAACGACGAGGCCCTGGCCCGGCTGGGCGGGATCGCCGACCTCTTTCTGTTCCACAACCGGGACATCCTGATCCGCACCGACGACTCCGTGGTCCGGGTCAACCCGGCCACCGGGGACCCGATCTTCATGCGCCGGGCGCGCGGGTTCGTGCCCTCGCCCGTGTTTCTGCCGGTCTCCGGCCCCACGGTCCTCGGCGTCGGCCCGGAGCTGAAGTGCACGCTGACCCTGACCAAGAAGGACCAGGCGTTCACCAGCCAGCACATCGGCAACATGTCCAACCTGGAGACCCTGGAGTTTCACAACGAGATCCGCGCCCACCTCGAGGACATCCTCCAGGTGACGCCCGAGCTCGTCGTCCGCGACCTGCACCCGGACTACATGACCACCGCCCTGGCCGAGGAGCTGGGGACGCGGCTTGGCGTCCCGGTGGCGCCGCTCCAGCACCACTACGCCCACATCCACGCGGTGCTGGCCGAGAACCGGCACGACGGAGCGGTCCTGGGGCTGGCCCTGGACGGCACGGGGTACGGCGAGGACGGGACCATCTGGGGCGGCGAGTGCCTGCTGGTGGACCCGGTGGAGCTGGAGCACCAGCGGCTGGCCCATTTCTCGCGCATCCGGCTGCCCGGCGGCGAGGCCGCGGTCAGAGAACCGTGGCGCATCGCCCAATCCATCTTGTGGGAGCTGGGCGTCAGGGAGCCGGGCAAGTACGATTGGCCGTGGCTCGACCGGTTCGGGGCCGAGAGCCGGATGATCCCGCAGCTCCTGGAAAAGGGCATCAACGCCCCGCAGACCTCCAGCTGCGGGCGGCTGTTCGACGGCGTGGCCGCCCTGTGCGGGTTGACCCAAGCCATCACCTACGAGGGCCAGGCCGCCATCCTGCTGGAAAAGGCGCAGGACATGGACGAGAAGGGGGCGTACCCCTGCCCGCTCAAATCCGACGACCCGGTGGCCCTGGACACCCTCACCCTGGCGCGCGCCGTGCTGGAGGACCTGGAGAACGGCGTGCCGGTGCCCAAGATCGCCCGGCGGTTCCACCTCGG
Source organism: Pseudodesulfovibrio indicus (assembly GCF_001563225.1). Lineage (NCBI taxonomy): Bacteria > Pseudomonadati > Thermodesulfobacteriota > Desulfovibrionia > Desulfovibrionales > Desulfovibrionaceae > Pseudodesulfovibrio > Pseudodesulfovibrio indicus. Next base: position 1,876,089 of record NZ_CP014206.1, on the reverse strand, counting down.
CCTCATGGCCGGGCTGACCGAAATGGCCTTCTCCTTCTCCATGCTCCTGGACATCCACCACGTGGCCCTGTCCGGCGGCGTGATGCAAAATCTCACCCTTGCGGCCGAATTACCCCTCGCCCTGCAGGGCGCGGGTCTGATACCCTTGGTCCATACCCAGCTTCCGCCCAATGACGGATGCATCTCCCTGGGCCAGGCCGCCTGGGGTCTGCGGAGGCTGCTGCTCGAACCGTAAAGGAGGCCCGCATGCGTACCTGGCTGCCGATCGTCCTCGGCCTGCTCCTTTTCTCCGCCGCCGCCCGGGCCGAAGCGCCCTGCACCCCCCTGGTCCTGACCGCCGTAACCATCAGCGAGGAGACCACCGGCTTCTCCATCGACGCGGAATACCCGGTGCTCTGCCGGACCGAGGCCAACCCGGTCATCCGCGACTTCGTGTCCAACACCGTCTTCGACCTCAAGAAGCTCGACCCGGCCCACGACATGCAGTTCTTCCCGCACAAGTACGAACTGATCACCCGCTATGCGGTATGGCCCTCGCCCGGCGCGCGGTTCGTCTCGGTCAAGCTCCACGTCATGGTCTATTCCGGCGGGGCGCACCCCAACAACTGGCCCATGACCTGGGTCTTCGACATGACCGATGGTTCGCAGGTGCCCCTGGACCGGCTGTTCACGGACCCGGAAAAGGCGCTCCCGGCGGTGTCCGCGGCCTGCCGCAAGGCGCTGATCCCGTCCCTGGGCCAGATGTATCTCAAGGACATGCTCGACCCGGGACTCGAACCCATCGAGGACAACTTCGAGCGGTTCGCGCTCACGGTCGAGGGCGTGGCCTTCTTCTTCGCCCCGTACCAGGTGGCCCCCTACGCCGCCGGGGAACAGGTGGTGACCATCCCCTACGCCGACCTCGCCCCCCTGTTTTCGCCTGACGTGGCCCGGGCGCTGGGGCTGTAGTCCCGGAACACGGCGAGAAAAAAGGCCCGGCGGTTCACGCCGGGCCTTTTCCCGTTGTTCGGGAGAGGATGGGGATCAGTACCGCTGAAGGTCCTCTTCCTTTTCTGGCGGCGAAGCCGGAGGCAAGGCCCGGGCCGGCGCGGCGTGACGGCCCTGCGCCCCTTCGAGGTCGAAGAAGCTGACGGTGATCTGCATCTGCTGGGCCTGGCCGGAGAGTTCCTCGGCGGTGGAGGCCAGCTCCTCGGAGGCCGAGGCGTTCTGCTGGATGGTGGTGTCCAGGGCCTGGATGCCGTGGTTGATCTGCGATGCTCCGGCGGACTGCTCGTTGCTGGCGGCGGAGATCTCCTGGATCAACTCGGCGGTCTTGAGGATGTCCGGGACCATCTTCTCCAGCATGGTCCCGGCCCTTTCGGCCACGGCCACGGAGTTGACCGACAGCTCGCTGATCTCGGCGGCGGCCTGGCCGCTGCGCTCGGCGAGCTTGCGCACTTCCGCCGCGACCACGGCGAACCCCTTGCCCTGCTCGCCCGCACGGGCGGCCTCGATGGCCGCGTTCAGGGCCAGCAGGTTGGTCTGCCGGGCGATCTCCTCGATGACCGAAATCTTGTCCGCGATGTCGCGCATGGCCGACACCGTGGCGCTCACGGCCCGGCCGCCCTCTTCGGCGTCCTGGCTCGCCTTGCGCGAGATGGCCTCGGTCTGGGCGGCGTTCTCGGAATTCTGCTGGATGGAGGAGACGATCTCCTCCACGCTGGCCGAGACCTCTTCCACGCCCGCGGCCTGGTGGTTGGCGCCGTGGGCCACGCTCTCGGCCGTGGAGTTCAGCTCACGCGACCCGGAGGAGACGTTGTAGGCCGCCTCGGACACTTCGCCGATGACCGCCACCAGTTTTTGGACCATGGCCAGCATGGCCCCGTAGACCGACCCCTCCCGGATGGTCCCGCCGAACCGGACGCCCAGCTTGCCCTCCGCGATGGCGCGGGTCACGCGGACCAGCTCCAGGGGATCGGTGCCGAGCTGCATCAGCACGCTGCGCATGATGAACACGGCAAAGGCGATGCTCGCGGCAATGGCCAGCAGGCCGAGGATCATGGCCGCGCCGGACAGGGTCCCGGCGTCCGCCTCCACCTGGACGGCGCGCGCCTTGCTGAGCTGCTCCCCGGTGGCGGAAATCTCGGCCACCACCGGCTCGATGGCGTGCACGGCCTTGCGCATGCGCTCGGTGATGGCGGCTATGTTCGCGTCCTCGGCCACCAGAGCGTCGAAGGACTCGCGGTAGGCCGCGACCAGTTCCTTGGCCTCCCTGACGTACCGCTCGTCGGCCACGGAGTTCTCGAAGGCCGCGACCAGCTTGTCGAGGCCGGCGTGGGTCTTGCGAACGTAGGACTCGTCGCCGCGCAGCAGGTAGTCCTTCTCGCCGCGCCGGACCATGAGCAGCAGGGCCTGGACGTCGGGTACGAACACGGATTCAAGCGGCTGCTCGATGGCGGCGGCCGCCTCGCGCACGGCCTGGTAGTCGGCTTCGGAACGACTGTCCCGGAACCGGCTGAACGCGGCGCGGTAGGCGGCCAGGGACTCGCCCATCCGGCCCAGGACCTCATCCTGGTTCTGCCGGAGAGCGAGGTCGTGCTCGAAGCGGTCCATGGTGTCCTGCGCCCGGTTGAGATACTTGTCCGTGCCGGTGCGGTGAAAGTCCTTTTCCCAGCGGCGCAGCAGCAGGAAATCGATGTACAGGTCCTGGACCTCGTGGCGGGTGAACACGGACTCGGCCTGGTGGACCACGTCGCGGAACTTGCCCTGGAGGCCGGACTTGGGGTCGAGACCGCGCCGCTCCCAGGCCGAAACCAGTTCGCCGAACGCCCCCGCGTATTCCGCGGCGGACGCCTTGATGGACTCGGCCTTGGCCGCCAGTTCGGGCTGGCCGATGGCCCGGGACAGAGGCACGATGGCCCCGGCGTATTCATTTACCTTGGCCAGGTTCCCGGAAAAATCATCAAGGTATTTACGGTCCTTGCGCAACAGAAAGTCCTTTTCGTCGCGACGGCACTGCAACATGTAGACCTCGGCCTGCTCCGCGTGGGAGCTGATGGCCGCTTCCTCGTCGAGCAGCCGGTGAAAGCTCCCGATGGCCGTGGACGAGGCGTACTGGTATATGACCACGACGGCCAGCAGCAACAGGCTGGCCGTGCCGAAGCCCAACAGCAGCTTGGTTCTGAGTTTCAGTTTATTGAACATAGAGACCTCCCATCTTCATAGTAGTCATTCTCACAAGCATAACGAATACCGGCATAGAGGCACCATTATAGAATTGTTACGGTCGGGTGACGCGCCCCCGGACACAAAAAAAGGGGGCCGGGATTACCCGGCCCCCCCTTTGCTGTTCAAGGATCGGAAGCTAGATGGAGACGCGGGTCACGCCCTGGATGGACGCCAGGGCCTCGCGCACGGCCTCCGTGGGCTTGGCGTGGACCATGTACACGGTCTGCACCTGGTTGCCGAGCTTGCGGGAATTGTTCTCGCGGATGTTCACGCCCATCTCGCCCATGAGGGTGCCGAACTTGCCGAACATGCCGGGCTTGTCCTCGTGGGTGATGAAGATGGTATAAACCTCGGTGCCTTCCTCTTCGACGGTCTCGCCGACGTTCACGGAGTTGCCGTACTCGCCGCGCTTGAGGTAGCCGGTGACCACCTCGGCGATCTCCATGCCGGTGCGGATGCCCGCGTTGCGGGTGGACGCGCCCAGGTGGGCGGACATGACGATGTTGTCCAGCTCCTGGAGCTTGTTCACGAAGGGCTCGCCCTCGCGCTTGGGCTCGGACTCGTAGCAGTCCAGCGCCGCGCCCGCGATCTGGCCCGTCTTGAGCGCTTCATAGAGCGCGTCCTCGGCCACGTTCTTGCCGCGCGAGGCGTTGATCAGGTAGGCGGAGTCCTTCATCTGCTTGAATTCCTCCACATTGATGACCGGGTCCTTGCCGCCGCAGTGCAGGGACACGAAGTCGGACTGGGCGAGCAATTCGGGAATGGTGTCCACGTAGGTCAGGGGAGCGTCGATGGACCGGTACAGGTCGAAGCCGATGACCTTCATGCCGATGGCCCCCGCCTTGGTGGCCAGGGCCTGGCCGATGCGGCCGCAGCCGATGATGCCGAGCGTCTTGCCGAACAGCTCCACGCCCGCGAACCGCTTCTTGTGCCACGTGCCGCCCATCAGGGTGCGGTGGGCGAACGGCACGCGCCGGGCAACGGCGAACATCAGCCCCAGGGCGTGCTCGGCCGTGGCGTTGGTATTGCCGTTGGGCGCGAACTTGACGATGACGCCCAGTTCCTTGGCCGCCTCCAGGTCGATGTTGTCCGTGCCCACGCCGCCGCGACCGACGATCTTGAGCTTGCCGCCGTTCCTGACCCCGGCCTCGAGCAGGGCGCGGGTGACCTTGGTGGCCGAACGCACCAGGAGCGCGTCGAAGGAGCCGATCTCGCTCATCAGGTCGTCTTCGTCCCGCTTCTCCGTCTCAACGGTGAACCCCTGTTTCTTCAGGTATTTCTGGGCCTCATCCACCAAGCCGTCATTGGCGAGTATGCGCATTCTCTCTTCCCCCGAGTTTGCTTGGGAGGCTGTTAAAAACGGCGATCCGCTACGTGCTCATAAAGTTCAAACTCTCGCGTACAGGAAGCACGCTTCGATCTTGAACTTTTTTCGCGCCTTGCCTCTCACCCTTTTGGAACAGCCTCCGATTATGGATTCTTCAACAATCTATCCGAGTTTTTTCAGCTCCACTTCGAGCTTGCCGAGGTATTCGGTGAGCATGTCGGGCGTGATGTCGCCCATGTGGCCCACGCGGATGACCAGCCTGCGGCCCGCCTCTTCAAGGGCGGTGTTCAGCTTTCCGTAGCCGGGGTCCATGAGGTATCCCTCCTCGCGCAGGGCTTCCTTCACGCCCTTCTTGAGCTGGGCCACGGTCACGCCCGCGGGGCAGAGCACGGTGGACACGGTGGGGGAGCGGAATCCTTCCGGGGCGAACATCTCGAATCCGTCCAGGCCGGCGGCCCAGTCCTCGACCATGCCGCGCATCTCGATGTGGCGGGCGAAGCGGTTCTCCACGCCCTCCTCGTTGACGATGCGGTCGAGCTGGAACCACATCTGGTTGGCCAGGGTGCAGTTGGGGGTGGTCAGGGTCTGGTTCTTGCGGGCCCGGCCCAGGTGCTTGGTGATGTCGTGGTGGTGGCCCTTGTTGGTCACCTTGGCGGCCTTTTCCTCGGCCTCCTTGGAGACGAAACCGATGCCGAACCCGGCGGGCAGGCCGAGGGCCTTCTGGGTGGCGGTGGAGTACATGGCCGCGCCGGAGTTGGACAGGTCCAGGTCCGCGCCGCCGTAGATGGACACGCCGTCCACCAGGGGCATGGCCCCGTGCTTGCGGATCAGCTCGCAGACCGCCTTCATGTCGTTGGTCACGCCGGTGGAGGTCTCGTTGTGGGTGAAGGTGACCACCGCGGGCTTGAGTTCCTTGATCTTGTCCTCGAGCACGTTCATGTCGATGGCCTGGCCGTAGTCGAACTTGAGGTTCTCGGCCTTCTTCCCGTTGTGGGCGGCCAGGTTGTAGTACAGGTCGCCGAAGGCGCCCACGGAGACGTTCAGGACGGTCTCGCCGTCGGCCACCAGGGAGCGCACCGAGGCCTCCATGGCCGTGGAGCCGGAGCCCAGGCACAGGATCGGCTCATAGTCGTCGCCGCACCCGGCCAGCTTGCGCATGTTCTCGCGGATGGGCGCGAAGCGCAGGTCGTTCTCGGTATCGCGGTGCCCGAACTCGGGCAACAGGGCCGCCTCCTTGACATCCTGGCGGATGTAGGTCGGCCCGGTGATGAACAGTTTCAAAGGCGCAAAATTCGGCTTGCTCATGATCTCTACCCTTCAATGCTGATGTGAAAAAAACCCTGCCCATACCAGAAAAAAATGTTTTCGTTCAGTATAACGGAAGGGATCGAAAGTCTAGGCGGGACAGGGGACAATGGTTCATTCTGCCGCACCGGCGTGGACTCGAACAAACTTCACCCCAAGACCGATTCGCCGGGCTTTTGTTTCGAAAAAACACCCCGCCGCACCCGGTTCGCGCTTTTGCGGGTCGCTCCGCCCCGCCCGGCGGGGGAATTCCGACAACACGTCCCGCCGACCGAAAGGGTCCGGCGACCCGCCCGCCGAGCGGATTCCCGATGCGGGCCGGTGAAAATGCCACCCATCCTTAACTTGCCATCCGGTCCAAAAGGTCTTAGTTCTCTCCCTTCACCGACCACCTATGGAGTATTAAGACATGGCCCAGCTTGGCCCGCATATTTCGATTTCCGACGAACAGCTCATCACCCGCGCCCTGGGCGTGGTGGACATGGAGCAGTTCCAGCACTGGCCCGAAAAAGTGAAGAAACTCGCCTCCAACCTGGCGGCGGAGCTCTTCCTGGTGCGCTACAACCCGTTCATCGACCCGGAGCTGGTCCGCAAGTCCGTGGAGAGGCGGCTGAACATGTCCCGGCCCATGCTGGACCGCGAGTTCGCCACCATCCTGACCAAGGGCATCGAGCTGTTCTGGGAACGCCACGGCAACGAGCAGGCCTTCCGCGACGCCATCGTCAACCGGCTCCGCGCCTTCATGCCCGCGAACGGCATCGGCCACGAGCCGCACGCCCGGGTGGAGTCCGCCACGGACGCCACGGACCTGCGCATGGAGCTGCCCATGCTCGTGCTCTTCCCCGAGACCGAGGCCCAAATCCAGGGCATCGTGCGGTTGGCCAACGAGATGCGCTTCGGGATCATCCCGCGCGGCGGCGGCACTGGCGCGACCGGCGGGGCCATCCCGGCCGAGGCGCGCTGCGTGATCCTGTCCCTGTCGCGCTTCAAGAACATCCTCGACATCAACCCGGCCGAGCGGACCATGACCGCCCAGTCCGGCGTGATCACCCTGAACGCCATCCAGGCGGCGGCGAAGAAAGGCTTGCTGTTCACCGTGGACCCTGCCTCCAAGGCGGGCTCGTCGCTGGGCGGCAACATCTCCGAGAACGCGGGGGGGCCGTTCGCCTTCGAATACGGCACGACCATCGACAACATCCTGAGCTACCGCATGGTCCGGCCCGACGGGTCGCTCATCGAGGTGGTCCGCAGGGACCACCCGCGCCACAAGATATATCCCTTTGACGAGGCCGTGTTCGACATCCGCGACGAAAAGGGCGCGCTTTTCGATACCGTGGTCCTCAAGGGCGACGAGATCCGCGGCCAGGGGCTGGGCAAGGACGTGTCCAACAAGTACCTGGGCGGACTGCCCGGCGTGCAGAAGGAAGGCACGGACGGCATCATCACCACCGCCACCTTCGTCTGCCACCCCACACTGGCCCACTCCCAGGTGCTCTGCCTCGAATTCTTCGGCCGGTCCATGCGCAACGCCATGCTGGTCATCAAGGACGTGGTCGCCATGCGCGACGCCATCCGCGAGGAGGGCGACCTGGTCAAGATTTCCGCGCTGGAGGAGTTCGGCCCCAAATACGTCCAGGCCATCGAGTACCAGACCAAGTCCACCCGGTACGAGGGCGATCCCATCTCGGTGATCATCATGCAGCTCGACTCGGACAGCCGGGAAGCCCTGGACGCAGCCTGCCAGACCGTGCTCGCCCTGGCCCAGCCCTATGACGGCGTGGACGTCTTCGCCGCCCGCGACGAGCGCGAGGCCGAGCTGTTCTGGGAGGACCGCCACAAGCTCTCGGCCATCGCCCGGCGCACCTCCGGCTTCAAGATCAACGAGGACGTGGTCATCCCCATGGAGGTCATCCCGGCCTTCTCCGACTTCCTGGAAAACCTGAACCTCATCTACCTGGCCAAGATCTACGCGGCCACCCTGGACAAGGTCGAAGACCTGGAGGGCGTGGCCGAGAAGGACGAGGACATCGCCGAGGCGCGCGTGCGCATCGACGCCATCCTGAGCGGCAAGGTGGACTCCAGGGACTTTTCCGACGTGGAGCAGGAGGCCCAGTGCCGGTTCCTGTTCCTCAAGCTGCGCGACACCTACCCCAAGCTCGACCGCGAGATAAAGGGGCTGTGGCAGGAACTGCAGCAGCGGCGCATCGTCATCGCCAACCACATGCACGCGGGCGACGGCAACTGCCACGTCAACCTGCCGGTCAACTCCAACGACGCGGAGATGCTCGCCTCGGCCCACGAGGCGGCCAACACGGTCATGTCCAAGGTCCTGGAGATGGGCGGCCAGGTGTCCGGCGAGCACGGCATCGGCATCACCAAGATCGGGTTCCTGAGCGAAGAGAAGATCGAGGCCCTGGCCAAATACCGCAAGGCGCTGGACCCGGGCGGGGTGTTCAACCCCGGCAAGCTGACCTCGCGCACCCTGCCGAGCGTGCCCTTCACTTTCTCCTTCAACCGGCTGATCCACGACCTGGACGGCACCGCGCTCAAAGACAAGGAAGCGCTCATGGGGCTCTTGAAAAACATCCAGACCTGCACCCGCTGCGGCAAGTGCAAGCAGGTCTGCCCCATGTACCAGCCCGCGCGCGGCCTGATGTACCACCCGCGCAACAAGAACATCGCGCTGGGCGCGCTCATCGAGGGCATCTATTATTCGCAGATCCAGACCGGCGAGCCCGCCGTGGAGCTGATGAAGGAACTGCGCGACCTCATGGACCACTGCACGGCCTGCGGCAAGTGCCAGGCCGCCTGCCCGGTGAAGATCGACTCCGCCGGGGCCGCCCTGTCCATGCGCTCGTTCCTCGACTCCAAGGGGAGGTCCGGCCACCCGCTCAAGCAGATCGTGCTGCGCAACCTGGCCAAGAACCCGGGCAACACCCTGCCCATGGCCGCCAAGGTGCTCTCCGTGGGCCAGTCGCTCCAGGACAAGACCCTGGGCATGATCCCGGCCCGCTGGCTGTCGCGCATCGAGTCGCCCGTGGTCAAGCACCGCAGCCCGCACATCGACTACCGCAACCTGTTCGAGCGGCTGCACATAGAGGAGCTGGGATCGGTCTTCAAGAACCCCGGCGCGGACCGCGACCAGACCGTGCTCTACTTCCCCGGCTGCGGCGCGTCCCTGTTCTCCCGCTCCATCGGCCTGGCCTCGGTCTACCTGCTGCTCAAGTCCGGGGTGAACGTGGTCCTGCCCGACCACCACATGTGCTGCGGCTATCCCCTGCTCGCCTCGGGCTGCGAGGAGGCGTACAAGACCAACCGCCATCGCAACGTCCAGGAATTCCTTGACCTGCTGGTCAAGACCGGCAAGGCGGGGCTGAAGGCCACCACCCTGCTCACGGCCTGCGGCACCTGCCGCGAGTCCCTGCAGACCTATGATTTCTCCTCGGAGCTGGCCGACCCGCTCAAGCACTACGACGTGGTCCAGTTCCTCATGGAGCGGCTGCCCGGCGTGCGCCAGACCGAGCCGGTGCTCTACCATTCAGCCTGCCACATGGAATGGACCGACGTACCCAAGCTCAAGGCCCCGGAGATGTACCGCTCGACCCTGGCCAAGCTGACCGGCTCGGAAGTGAGCCTGTCGCCCGGCTGCTGCGGCGAGTCCGGCCTGGGGGCCATGACCAGCCCGTCCATCTACAACCTGCTGCGCGAGCGCAAGCAGGAGCAGCTGCGCGAGGACCTCGCCTTCGACCGCCAGCGGCCCATCGTGGTCGGCTGCCCGTCCTGCAAGGTGGGCATCAAGCGGTCCATGCTCCAGATGAAGCTGCCGAACCGGGTCATCCACGCCGTGGAATTCCTGGCCGAATGCGTGGGCGGTCCCAGATGGCAGAGGGAAATGAAGGAGATGCTCGACCGGGTGGAGCGCAAGGGCGCCTGATCCGCGCGCCGCGTCCACGGACCGATGCACCCTGAACCCGAAGCAACGACGGAGGCGACAATGGACTGCGACGGCGTGAAAGCCCTGCTCAACGAGCGCAACGGTTTCGGCGCATTCACCGGGGTCGAGATCACCGACGTCTCGCCCGGCGCGGCTTCCTGCCGCCTGGATATCCGCCCGGAACACATGAACCCCTTCGGCACGGTCAACGCGGCGGCGGTCTACACCCTGGCCGAGACGGCCTTCGGCGCGGCGGCCAACTCCTACGGCCGGGCGGCCCTGGCCGTGAACCTGTCCATCGCCTACCTGAAGCCCGCCAAGGGGCCGCGCCTGATCGCCCACGCCGAGGAACTGTCCGCCGGAGGCCGCATGGCCACCTACTCGGTCAAGGTCCTCGACGCCGAGGGCGTGCTGGTGGCCGACGTGCAGGCCATGGGCTACCGCACCAAGACCGCCCTGGAGGACCTCTAGGGTGCGCGCCCTGGGCATCGATTTCGGGCTCAAACGCGTGGGCCTGGCCGTGTGCGACCCCACCGGGACCCTGGTCTCGCCCCTGCGCACCCTGACGCGGTCCACCCGCCAGGCGCTCTTTGACGAACTCCTCAAAATCATTCAGGATGAATCCATCGAAGCGGTGGTGGTCGGCCTGCCCCTGGCCCTGTCGGGCGAGGAGACCCTGACCACCCGCCAGGCGCGCAATTTCGCCGAGAGCCTTGGCCGCCGCACGGAACTGCCCGTCCACCTTATGGACGAGCGGCTGACCTCGGCCCAGGCCGAAGAGGAACTCAACGCCGCAGGTTTGCGCGGCAAGAAACGAAAGGCCGCCCTGGACAGCCAGGCAGCGACCGTCATCCTTCGCTCATGGCTCGACTCCGCTATTTCCTGATCGCCGTTTTCCTGCTGGCCGTCCTGGCCGGGCTCGTCGCGGGCGGCTACGCCTGGTACAAGACGTGGCAGGAGGAGCAGTTCCTGGCCACCGCCCCGGAGACGCCGGGCCGGGAGGTCCTGTTCCGGGTGGAGCCCGGGCAGCTGTTCACCACCATCGCCGCCAACCTCAAGAACGAGGGGTTGATCACTAACACCCACTTCTTCGCCCGGTTGGCCGTTCGCCGGGGCAAGGGCTCGTCCGCCCGGGCCGGAGTCTTCCGGCTGTCCACGGGCTGGGTCCCGGAGCGGATTCTGGAGGAGCTGACCTCCTCCGCCGGGGTCATGCACCGGGTTTCGGTGCGCGAGGGGCTGACCTGGTGGCAGACCGCACGGGTCCTGGAGGAGGCGGGCATGGGCGACGCCGACGGCTTCGCCGAGGCCGTTGCCGACCCCAAGCTGCTGGCCGCCTACGGGATCACGGCCAGGGACGCCGAAGGATACCTGTTCCCGGAGACCTACCTGCTCACCCCGCCCAAGGAGAATCCGGCCCGGCTCATGGCCGAGGTCATGCTCAAGGAGTTCTTCCGCAACGCCCGAAAGGTCTGGCCCGGCGGGCTGCCGGACTTCGAGGAGATGCAGCGCACGGTCATCCTGGCCTCGCTCATCGAAAAGGAGACCGGCGACACCAGCGAACGGGCTCGCATCTCCGGGGTCTTCCACAACCGGCTCCGGCGCGGCATGCTCATCCAGTGCGACCCGACCATCATCTACGGGCTGGGGCCGGATTTCGACGGCAACCTCAGGAAGAGCGACCTCACGAACCGGGAAAACCCCTACAACACTTACGTCCACCGGGGCCTGCCCCCCGGCCCCATCTGTTCGCCGGGGCTGGACTCCCTGCTGGCCGCCGTACACCCGGAACAGCACGCCTACCTCTACTTCGTGGCCAGGGGCGACGGCTCCCACCATTTCAGCCGGACGCTGGAGGAGCACAACCAGGCTGTCCGGAAGTTCCAGCTCGATCGGAACCGGAAAACATACCGGTCCACCAAGGACTGACCCCTGGTACCCGTTGCACTTCGCGCGATTTTTCTTTAGCTTACAGACATAATTCGACGGGACGAGCCGGGAGGAAGATGTACCTTACACTGAAAGCCGCATTTTTGGCGGGAGCGCTGTTCTGCATCTGCCTTGCCGCTCCGGCGCGCGCCCAGGACGCCACCGTGGTCCGCAGGGCCGCGTTCGACATCGGCTCCGCCGCCATCAAATGCATCATCGCGGACGTGGACATCCCCACCGGCCGCATCGTCAAGCTCGTCGAGACCCTGTCCGAAAAGGTGGATTTCGCCGAGGACCTGGCCCGCTCCTATGACGCCAACCTGAGCAAGGACGTCATGGACCAGGGCATTGCCATCCTGGAAAAACTCAAGCGCACCGCGGTGGAGAAGAACGCCCTGGAATACTCCGCCGTGGGCGGCCGGCTGTTCCAGGAGGCCCAGAACGGGCGCGCCTATTTCGTGCGCATCCGCAAGGAGACCGGCATCCCGGCCCGGGTCATCTCCGAGCAGCAGGCCGCCATGCTCAGCTACCACGCTGTGCGCCAGGAGCTGGGCGACAAGGCCCCGCCGTTCCTGGTCTGGGACATCGGCGGCAACTCCATGCAGATGACCCTGCGCAAGGACGACGGCGACCTGATCTTCTACATCGATCCCATGGCCTCCATCCCGTTCAAGAACGTGGTCATCGAGACCTTCCAGAAAAAATCCATCACCACGACCACCAGCCCCAACCCGGTCAGCCCGGCCGAGGTGGAACAGTCCCTGGCCTTCATCCGCTCCCATGCGGCCATGACCGTGCCGCTGGTCATCTCGGGACGCATCTGCGCCCAGGACATGGTGGTGGCGGGCATCGGCGGCGTGCATTTCTATTCCGTGCCCGAAGTGCTCGGCCTGCACAAGAAGACCTACACCCGCCAGGAAGTGGCCGAAGCCCTGGCCAAGTGGACCGGCAAGCCGGACAAGGCCTTTGACAGCGAATACGCCGACACCCGGCTGACCAACCTCATCCTGGTCCTGGGCTACATGGACGCCCTGGGCATCAAGGAAGTGCGCCCCCTGAAGATCAATCAGGCGGACGGGCTGTTCGCGGCCCGCGAGTTCTGGTAACCCGTCAGCGCAGGTCCGTTCCGAATCGATCCAGCCAGTCCGGCGCGTCCAGGTCGCCGGGGAAGTACACGTATCCCGCGCGTCCGGTGATCCGTTCCCTGGGGACCGGGCCGAGCCAGCGCGAGTCGTAGCTGTCCTCGCGGTTGTCGCCCATGACGAAGAACTCGTCCGCGCCAAGGACCACCGGCGCCAGATTGTCCCGCTCCGGGAACAGGCCCCCCTTGGTGTGTTGCGCATAGGGCTCTATCAGCGCGCGGCCGTCGACCAGCACCTGACGGTCCCGGATCTCCACGGTCTCCCCGGGCAGCCCCACGATCCGCTTGACGAAATCCCTGCCCTGCGTCTCGGGCAGGGTGAAGATCACGATCTCGCCCCTTGAGAGCCGGTCCTCCGGCTCCAGGACCTCGGCCATGAACCGGTCGCCCACCCGGATGGACGGGACCATGGACGCGGACGGCACGGTATAGGCGATGAAGAAATATTCCTGCACCATCCACTTGAAGACCGAGCCGGCCCCCAGGCTGACCAGCAGGCACAGCCCGTAGACCCACCAGTGGTTCCACGGTCCGGGCGTGAAGTCGCGCAGCCGCCGGGCCGTGACGAACGCCTCCCCGGCCACGAACAGGTTGTAGCCCGCCAGGATGGACACGCACAGGAGCATGGCCGCGAAATCGGCCCAGTACAGGACCATGAACATGCCCAGCCCGACCTCGGTCAGGAAGAGCCAGACGCCCTTTCGCCACTGGCCGTTGTAGACCTGGCCCAGCCCCACCGCGACCAGGGACAGGAGCAGCGCCAGCCAGGGCTTGCGCGGCTTGGTTTCATGCAGTCCGGTCATCACACCCCTCCGGCCAGCTTGTGCAGTTTGTCCCCGACCTTCAGCCCGTGGCCGGTGAACACGGTCACCACCACCTCGTCCGCGTCCGCGGTGCGCACGTACTCCGCCGCCCCGGCCACCACCGCCGCCGAGGTCGGCTCGATGCAGAACCCCTTGCGCCCCATGTCCCGGAAGGCGGCCAGGACCGCCTCCTCGGACACGGCCAGGCAGGTGCCGCCGGTCTCGCGCACGGCCTCAAGCATCTGCTCCCCGCGCATGGGCAGGCCGATGGCGATGCCCTCGGCCAGGGTCGGCGCGGTCGCCACCTGCGACACCTCCCGCGCCCCGGCCTCGAAGGCCGCGCACAGGGGCGCGCAGTTGGCGCTCTGGACCGCCACCAACTTCGGCATGCGGTCGATGAGCCCCAGGCCCAGCAGCTCGGTAAAACCGATGTGCGCGCCGAGCAGCAGGGTGCCGTTCCCGGCGGGCAGGACCACGGCGTCCGGCGCCTTCCAGCCGAGCTGTTCGGCCACTTCGTAGGCGAAGGTCTTGGTGCCGTGGAAGAAATACGGATTGTAGACGTGGCTTGCGTAATAGCAGTCCGAGGCCGCCGCCATGCACGCCGAGGCCGTGTCCTCGCGGGAGCCGGGCACGGGGACCAGGTCCGCGCCGTACAGCTCGATCTGGCCGAGCTTGCCCGGCGAGTTGTCGGCTGGCACGAAGATGCGGCAACGGATGCCCGCCTTGGCCGCAAAGGCCGAGACCGCGCACCCCGCGTTGCCCGAGGAGTCCTCGACCACGCGGTCCACGCCGATGTGGGCGGCCATGGCCATCATCACCGCCGCGCCCCGGTCCTTGTACGAGCCGGTGGGGAAGAGCTGCTCCTGCTTGACCAGCACCTCGCGGCCGCCGATTTCCACCGGGAGCATGGGGGTGAACCCCTCGCCCAGGGTCAACTCCGCGCCGTCGGGCACGGGCAGCGCCTCGCGGTAGCGCCACAGGGTGGCGGGCCGCCCGGCGAGCCGGTCCGGGTCCAAGTGCGGGGTGAAGTCCAGGTCCAGCAGTCCGCCGCAGTCGCACCGCCAGCGGGGAACATTCACGTCGAAATCGAGTCCGCAGTCGCGGCAGACGAAACGGGTCATGCGCCCTCCCCGGTTTCGGCCCCGGGTCCCAGGGCCGCCACGCAGTCGATCTCCACCAGGAACCCGTGATGCAGGGGGCCGGTGGGGACCACGGCGCGGGCGGGTTTGTGGTCGCCGAAGAACTCGGCGTAGACCGCGTTGACCCGCCCCCACAGCTCGATATCCGCCACATAGCAGGTGCACTTGAGCACCAGGTCGCGGCCCGATCCGGCTTCCTTGAGCACGGCCTCGACGTTTGCAAGGGCCAGCCGCGTCTGCTCCTCCACGGAGCCGAGCCGCTTCTCGCCGCTGACCGGGTCCACGGCGAGCATGCCGGAGACGTGGACCAGACCGCCGTGCACGATACCTTGTGAATAATGGCCCGCCGGGGCCGGACAATGGGGGGTGGAAACGTATTGCATTCATGCTCCTTGGGCTATGGAGCGAGAGTGCCAGATTCCGGCGGGGAAGGCCAGAAGCGGAAGCGGGCTAGGCGGCGGGAATGTAGTCGCGCCCCAGGACGAAGCCGCGCCCTTCCAGGAACTCGGCGATCTCGGCGCGGGCCCCCCGGCTGGCCACGTAGGGCAGGCAGAACCCCTCGCCGGGCGCGGGCACGTCGTTGCGGTCCAGGACCGGCACGCCGTTGACCGTGTTGCCGATCTTTTTCGGGTCCACGTCGTAGTAGGCCGCAAACTCGATGCCGTGGTCCAGGAGCAGGTCCGCGCGCTTGCGGGTGGTCCGCCCGGAGCCGAGGATGTGGACCGCGGGATGGTGCGGGTTGTTGCGGGAGAGCCAGCGGGCCAGGTAGTCGGTCTTGACCCGGTAGAAGGCGTCCACGTCGTAGCGCGCATGGGTCCGGGACAGGCGGTCGGGCGGATCGTTCCAGATCAGCAGTTCCTCGTCCGCCTTGGCCATGGGGACCCCGGCCTCCTGCCAACGCAGGAGCAGTTCGTAGTCCTCGGGGAAATCGCCGCGCACATAGCCGCCGTAGGTCTCCAGGGCGGTGCGCCGGAACATGATGGACGGGTTGGGCACCGGGAACTCCACGAACCGGTTCAGCCGGATGGCCTCCGGGGTCAGCAGGGTGTTGGTCCAGTCCACGTACAGGGCGTAGCCCCGGCTGCGCCTGCGGTCGCCGCCGAAACGCACCCGGCAGCCGACCAGCCCGAGGTCCGGGCAGTCGTCCAGCAGCCGGGCCTGGGCCGCCAGCCGGTCGGGCAGGCAGACGTCGTCCGCGTCCATGCGCGCCACGTATTCGCCCCGCGCCGCCTGAATGGCCGCGTTGGCCGCGCGGATGACCCCGCCGTGCTCAATCTGGAGGAAACGGACGCGGGAATCCCGGCGCGCGTATTCGGCCAGGATTCCCGCTGTATCGTCGTCGCTGCCGTCGTCCACGGCCACCACCTCGAACTCCGCGTTCCGCTGGGCCAGGAGCGAATCGAGCGCCCGGCCCACCGTCTCCCCGCAGTTGTAGCAGGGCATGGTCACGGAGATTCTCGGCGTGGCCACGGGTTACTCCGCCTGCTCCCGGCTCTGGCGCACGGCCTCGCGGATGCGGCAGACCGAGCAGGTCCCGGCGCTGGTGGGCGAGCCGCACTCGGCACACGGCGCGAGCTGCGCCCCGGTCTCCTTTTCGAGCTGGGCGAAGGCGGGTTTGCCATTCTTCAGGAAGGCCTGGTAGAACTGGAGCTTCTGGCCGGGGGAGCGGTGTTCCAGCTCGCCCCACAGCTCCTTGTGGGCCGTGAAGCTCGCCCCGCCGGAATAGGGGCAGGGATCGGAGTGGATCTCGATCCCCTTGAGGAAGGCGTAGTTGGCGGTCTCGTACTCGCTCAGCCGGAAGAGCGGCTTGACCTTGCGCACGAACCCGTCGGACGCGGGCAGGACCGGCCCCTGGTCGGACAGGTAGGCGGTATCCCACCGCAGGGTGTTGGCGAACAGCCGGGCCACCTCGTCGTCGAGGTTGTGGCCGGTGGCCAGGACGTCGAACCCCTCCTCCACCGCGATGCGGTTGAAGTGGTGGCGCTTGAGCTTGCCGCACACGGCGCAGACCGGGCGTTTGACGTGGGCCTTCACGTCCGGGATGGGCAGCCCCCAGGCCGCCATCTCGAAGACGCGCAGGGCCAGGCCGTGCAGCGCGCAGAAGTCCTCGACCTTCTTCCTCGCCTTGTCCGACGAGTTCGGGATGCCGAGGTCGATGTGCAGGCCGGTGACGTCGTAGCCCAGCAGGTGCAGTTCGAGCATCAGGCTCAGGGAATCCTTGCCCCCGGACAGGGCCACGAGGATGCGGTCGTCAAAGGTGAACATCTTCTGGCGGCGGATGGCCGTCTCCACCTGGCGGGTGAAGAACAGCGGATAGCACTCCGCGCAGAATCCGGAATGGTGGCTCGGCAGGGAGACGTGGGCCGTCTTGCGGCATCTGGTGCACTTCATGACTTCCCCCCCTAGCCTGCCGAGGTTACTTTGCGGACCAGCAGTTCGTCGTTGTTGGCGAGCTTGCGGTCCGGGGTGAGCAGTTCATCGCCGCGCGCGACGATGACCATGGTGGGACGGAGCTGCAGGCGGTTGAGTACAGCCAGCACCGTGCGCGTGTCCGCGAGCTCGATGCGCTTTCCGTCCGGTTCGAGATTAACCGTTATCATATGAGAGTCTCCTTCGCCGCAGGCCATTTTGACGGCCAACGGCTGGCGGACAGTACGCAGGATGGGCGCGGAGTTCAACCCTCGCCCGGAGGCCCCGTCCGCCGGGCGCTGCGCCCGGGCCGATGTTAGAATTCAATTAAAACCGCAAACCACGGTTGACCCTAAAGTGAAATATCGCCTATGTTGGAACCGAGGGCTATTTCCCAAGGAGGAAAACCATGAGCCAACCGAAAATCCTTGTTGTAGACGACGAAAAGCACATCCGCATGCTCTATCGGGAGGAGCTCGAGGCCGACGACTACACCGTGGTCACCTCGGACGGCGAGGAGGACATCCTCGAAGTCCTGGCGCGCGAGACCCCGACCATAGTCATTCTGGACATCAAACTGGGCGTGAACCGCTCCGGCCTGGACCTGCTCCAGGAGATTCGGACCAAGGACCAGCGCATTCCCGTCATCCTCTCCACGGCGTACGACTCTTTCCAGCACGACCTGAAATCCATCGCGGCCGACTACTACGTGGTCAAGTCCGTGGACCTCACCGAGCTGAAGGACAAGGTCAGGATGGCCCTGAACAAGGCTGGCGCCTAGCCCGCGGGCGCGGCAATGTCGATCGGACGCCTCTCCGTTCCTGCGGGGAGGCGTTTCCGTTTCGAGGGAGGACCGACGGGCGGCTAACCGTATTGACAGGGAACCGCTTTCATGGATAGCTCAATGCTCCCCGCAACAACAGGCAACCCAGACAGCGGCGCACACGGAAGGTCCCATGGCCCAACTGACCAAAGCAGAATATTTTCCCATCTCCCCGTTGATCCTGCGGCCCGACTTCAAGGTGCCCTTCGACATCTTCCTGCGCCACGAGAACAACTACGTCCTGTTCAACGCCCTGGGGCGGACCCTGACCAAGGCCAAGCGCAACGAACTGGCCGTGGCGGGCATCGTGACCATCTACATCGACAAGCGCGCCCTCAAGCTCTACCACAACTACATCCAGTCCAACCTGCTTGACCTGCTGGAAGACGAAACCGTGGCCATCCACGAGCGCGCCCAGGCCTGGACCAACACCGCCGCAGCCCTGGCCAAGGAACTGTTCGAGTCCAACCTGCCCGGCCCGGCCTTCAAGCAGCGGTACGGCCGGTTCGAGGAGATGGTCCGCACCAGCGCCTCCTTCATCAAGTCGCCCAATCCGCTCAAGCACCTGGCCCGATTCATCGGCAAGGGGTACGATATCTACCACCACGGCATCAGCACCATGGTCTACACCGTGAACCTGCTGCAGGAGTACAGGCTGCCCGAAGCGGACCTCCTGGCCGCGGGCATGGGCGCGCTGCTCCACGACATCGGCAAGGTCAACATGAGCGACGAGGTCATCAACACCGACCCGGCGGACATGTCCCCGGAGCTGTTCGCCACCTACGCCATGCACCCCATGATCGCGGTGCGCGTCTGCTCCAATTTCGACCTGCCCATCGTGGCCACCAACTGCATCCTCTTCCACCACGAGCGGATGGACGGCAAAGGATTCCCCACCCAGGCCACGGGCGAGGAGATCCCCCTGCCAACGCGCGTCGTGGCCCTGTGCAACCGCTACGACAACATGACCCGGAACCTGCCCTACAGCAGGGCCATGCGCCCCTACGACGCGCTCAAGGCGCTGACCGACGACAAGGGGCTGGTGGAGCCGGACATGCTCAAGCGGTTCATCAAGCTCCTCTCCAAGGCGGAGATCGTGTAAAAAACCCGCGCCGGGCGCGCGCCGGGGCTGAAACATGTTGCCGCGCCACCCCCTTGCATGGTAGCCGCTCGTCATGTTCGACATTACCGCACAGGACATTCAGCTGTATCTGATCATGGCCCCCGGCCTGCTCGTGGCCCTGGTCTTTCACGAGGTGGCCCACGGCTTCGTGGCCTATCTGCTCGGCGACCCCACGGCCAAATCCGCGGGACGGCTGACGCTGAACCCGCTCAAGCACCTGGACCCCATCGGCACCCTGGCCTTCTTCTTCGTCCAGTTCGGCTGGGCCAGGCCGGTGCCGGTCAACGCCCGTTATTTCAAGAACCCGCGCAAGGGGATGATGTACACCGCCATGGCCGGGCCGGGGGTGAACTTCGCCCTGGCCGCGCTGTTCGCCCTGGCCTTTCACGTCATGGTCGCCTTCGGGGTGGGCGGACAGAACCCGCTCTACGCCATGGCCTACTACGCCGTGTTCGTGAACCTCATCCTCGGCGCGTTCAACCTGCTGCCCATTCCGCCCCTGGACGGAAGCAACGTAGTGGCGTACTTTCTCCCTCCGCAGGCCGCCTACAAGTTCATGTCCCTGAGCCGATACGGCTTCATCATCCTCATAGGCATCATCCTGCTCGGACGGTTCACCGGCTTCAGCCTGGTCGGCCGGATCATCCTGCCCTTCGTGCGAGGCTTCGCCTCCGTGCTGGGCGTGCCCCTGTAACCATTTAAGCTACCCCACTTCACCATGAGCGAAAAACAACGAATCCTCTCCGGCATGCGGCCCACCGGCCCCCTCCACCTCGGTCACTACTTCGGCGTCATCGACAACTGGCTCAAGCTCCAGGAGGAATACGACTGTTTCTTCTTCGTGGCCGACTGGCACGCCCTGACCAGCGAATACGCCGACCCGACCCGCATCAAGGGATTCGTCCCCGGCCTGGTCAAGGACTGGGTGGCCGCCGGGCTCGACCCGGAGAAGTGCGCCATCTTCCAGCAGTCCCAGATCAAGGAACACGCCGAGCTGAACCTGATCCTGTCCATGTACACCCCGCTGGGCTGGCTCGAACGCTGCCCGACCTACAAGGACCAGAAGGAACAGCTGGCCCAGAAGGACCTGAACACCCACGGCTTCCTGGGCTACCCGGTGCTCATGTCCGTGGACATTCTCATGTACAAGCCCTTGGCCGTGCCCGTAGGCAAGGACCAGCTGCCGCACCTGGAGCTGACCCGCGAGATCGCGCGCCGCTTCAACCACCTGAACAACACCGACCTGTTCCCGGAACCGGCGGACATGCTCACCGAAGAGCCGGTCCTGCCCGGCCTGGACGGACGCAAGATGTCCAAGTCCTACGGCAACTCCATCATGCTCTCCGAGCCGCTGGACGAGATCATGCCCAAGGTGCGCGGCATGAAGACCGACGAGAACCGGCTGCGCAAGTCCGATCCGGGCGACCCGGACGTCTGCAACCTCTTTCCCTACCACCGGCTCATGACCGACCCGGCCCGGCTCCCCGAGATCATCAAGGGGTGCAAGGACGCGTCCTGGGGCTGCGTGGACTGCAAGAAGCTGCTGATGGAATCCCTGGAGCGGTTCCTCACCCCCCTGCAAGAGCGCCGCGCCGCCTGCACCGACGAGCGGGTCCGGGAGATCCTGGAGGCGGGCAACGCCAAGGCCCGCTTCTACGCCGAAAAGACCATGGACGAGGTCCGCAAGGTCCTCAACTTCGACTTCTAGCCCAAAAAACGCTATACGAGGTCGAATAGCCCGGAACGAACCGGGCGGACAAACTCTCGAGGAGATTCTATGACTGCGAAACAAGGCAGCACCGTCAAGGTCCACTACAACGGCACCCTCAAGGACGACGGCAGCCAGTTCGACTCCAGCGAAGGCCGCGAGCCCCTGGAGTTCACCCTGGGCGAAGGCATGGTCATCGCCGGGTTCGAAAAGGCCGTCATCGGCAAGTCCGCGGGCGACACCGTGACCGTGGAAATCCCGCCCGAGGAAGGGTACGGCGGACTGAGCGAAGAGCTGGTCTTCCAGGTGCGCCGCGAACAACTCCCGCCCACCGTGGAGCTGGAGGAAGGGATCATGCTGGAAATCCGCACCGAAGACGGCGAGCCCGCCTACGTGCGCGTCACCGAGTTCGACGACGAGCTGGTCACCCTGGACGGCAACCATCCCCTGGCCGGACAGACCCTGGTGTTTGATATCGAGGTCGTGGAAGTATCCTAGATCATTGATTCCTGATTAATTTTCCCCGCCCCTTGCGCATCGGCGAGGGGCGGGGATTTCCTTATCCGAGAGACCCGTCATGAGCATTTCCGACAGGTGCTGCAACATCACCCCGTTCCTGGTCATGGAGATCAACGAGAAGGCCGAGGCCATGGAACGCGAAGGGTGCTCCGTCATCCGCATGTGCGTGGGCGAACCGGACTTCGACACGCCCGCCTGCGTCAACCGGGCCGCCTGCCGCGCCCTGGACGAGGGCAAGACCCACTACACCCACTCCCTCGGCATCCGCGAGCTGCGCGAGGCCATCTGCGAGGACTACGCCGAGCGATACGGGGTGACCGTGGACCCGGACAACGTGGCCGTCACCCAGGGCACCAGCCCGGCCATGCTCGTGCTCTTCTCCACCATCCTGGAAACCGGCGACAAGGTCATCACCTCGGACCCCTGCTACGCCTGCTACGACAATTTCATCACCTTCGCGGGCGGCGAACCGGTCAAGGTCCCGGTCAGCGAGGACGACGCCTTCCAGTACCGCGTCTCGGCCATCCGCAAGGCCCTGGCCGAAAACGACCGCATCAAGGCGATTCTCATCAACTCGCCCGCCAACCCCACCGGCACCCTGCTCTCGGAGGAGCGCCTCAAGGCCATCGCCGAGATCGCCGAGGAGCACGGCCTGTGGGTGGTTTCCGACGAAATCTACCACGGTCTGGTCTACGAGGGTAAGGAACACTCCATCCTCGAATACACCGACCGCGCCTTCGTGTTCAACGGGTTCTCCAAGCTCTACGCCATGACCGGCTGGCGGCTCGGCTACGTCATCGCCCCGCCCCACTTCATGCGCACCCTCCGGAACCTCTGCCAGAACTTCTTCATCTCGGCCAACACCATGGCCCAGTGGGCCGGGCTGGCCGCCCTCAAGGAAGCCGGACCGGACGTCGAACGGATGAAGGCCACCTACAACAAGCGGCGCGTCTACATTCTCTCCCGCCTCAAGGGCATGGGGTTGACCGTCAAGCACGAACCCACCGGCGCGTTCTACGTCCTGGTCAACATGCGGCGCTTCGCCCAACGGTTCGACGGCTCGTCCCTGGACCTGGCCTACGACATCCTCGAAAAAGCCCACATCGCCGTCACCCCCGGCATCGACTTCGGCCAGGGCGCCGAAGGCTACATCCGCTTCTCCTACGCCACCTCCATGGACAACATCGAGGAAGGCATGAACCGCCTCGAACGGTACCTGAAAGAATTTTAGGCCTCCGGCGGCCAGGGGGGAAACTTTTGAAAAAGTTTCCCCCCTGGACCCCCCTTCCAAACTTTTTGTGTGCCCTCGGCAAGTCCGCAAGGCAGCCATAAGACGTGCCTTTTTTCCCATTCAAAGAAGCACGGCCTCCCTTCACGCACGCCCTTCGCGAAGCGACCCAAAGAGTTTGGGAGGGATGAGGGGATGGGGGTCCGGGGGAAGGGGAGAAGGGAACCCTGTGCAAAGGGTTCCCTTCTCCCCTTCCCACAGCCGCCGGAGGCATCTTCTCCTCCTCCTAAACCCTGATGTCGAGGCCCTTGTAAGGGGTGTTGCCTGCGCCGACCACGGTGCCGGTGGTGGAGAAGAGTTGCGAGGAGTCCATATTGGTGGTGTACCACCAGGCCATGGCCTCGGTGGTCAGGGGCCGTTCCATGTCGCTGTTGGACAGCCGGTTGCGGGCGGTGGCGGCGAGCTTGCCGTACTGGAGGGTCTTGCCCAGTTCGCGGGCGCGGTCCGGGTTGGCGGCGAAGTAGGCGTTGATCATCTCGCTGTCCGGGTGCGAGCCGGTGACGGTTGCGGCTCCGGCCGGGTCGTGGAGCAGTCGGAAGGGGATTGTTGTGTCCACGCCGAGGGTGGCGAGTTCGCTTTTAACCTCGCCGTTCCAGTCGGTGAGCAGGGCGGCGTGATGATTTTCGACGTCCACGAAGGAGAGGCGGTCCTCCCCGGGGGGCACGGCTTCGGCGAGCAGATCGCGAAGATAGCCGCGCAGCACGGAGCCGGATTGGGGCTGATCGGTGCGGCGGGATTTTGACTCTTCGGGCGCAAGGGAAAACTCGGCGTCCGAGGAGGTTCGTTTCGGGCGCTTGTAGGTATAACCTTGTAGAGTCTGTTCAATAGGTTGCGTGGCCATGGACCATACTCCGGGCTCTGTCAGCAACGTAAAACCGCACACGTTTCCCCGATATTTCGAGCATAAAACGTACCAGTCGATTGCCAAGGCGCACGGAACAGGGTTATGCTATGGTAACTCCTGGTAAACCCGTCAGCCGTCGAGGGAGGCCCGAAATGCTCAAGCAGCCATTGAAGATCAAGGGTGTGGACGTATCCAAGATAAGAAACCGCAACGAGTCGCGCGCAGCGGATCTGATCCCCCAGATTCTGGATGAATATTACGAGGATTACA
The DNA here is from genome assembly GCF_001563225.1 of Pseudodesulfovibrio indicus. NCBI lineage: Bacteria > Pseudomonadati > Thermodesulfobacteriota > Desulfovibrionia > Desulfovibrionales > Desulfovibrionaceae > Pseudodesulfovibrio > Pseudodesulfovibrio indicus. The sequence continues at coordinate 1,852,323 of NZ_CP014206.1, read as the reverse complement.
TTTTCGAGGACCTGGACATCCAGGACATCTATGCCCTGACCCTGAACATGATCCCGGCGGGGTATGCCCAACCCGGCTCCATTGTCCTGTCCAACAGGCTGTCCGACTACGAGATCAGGTCCCAGATCCGCAACGCGGTGGAGCGCGTCCTGGACAACCCCACCCGCGCGGGCGATTAGATTCGGATTACACGAGAAGAACGGCCCGTCATGCCCGGCATGGCGGGCCGTTTCCTTGTGGTCCGGCGATATCGATCCCCTTGCCTTTTCCTTGAGGCATATTCCCGCACCTATTGAATTTCCTCTTTTCCTGTCGTAGGTTGCATGCATGACCGGGACAGGAAAAACGGGCAGGCCGTACCTTCGGCGCAACACGGTCGCGGGCAGGAACCTGCGCACCGCGTTGAAGCTCCTGGGCAAAACGTGGCGCAAGGACGTGCACAACCCCAACCACGTCCGCAACTGGGTCGCCTGGACCGACTGCGGCCTGCCCAGCAGCCCGACGACCATCGACTGCGACATGCGCGAGGGCGTGCCCGAACAGCGTATCGCGGCCTACGCCCTGTGCCTGGGCCTGACCCCCGAGACCCTGTGCTCCCCCGAGGCCGACACGGTCGGACTGCTGGGCGCGCCTGCGGCCTCCAGCTCCTTGCCGTTCATGGTTCCCGGCTACGCGGACCGGTATGCCGACCGCGTGCAGGAATACAACCGGCCCTCGTACATCCGCGAGCTGTTCGCGCTCATGGGCGGCGTGTACCACATGGACTGCCTGCTCGCGGGCGTGGAGCTCATCCACCGCTGCACCCTCTGGGTCCACGGAGTCCAGGCCAACTGTCTGCTCATGCGCGGCCAATTCGTCATGTTCGGCGACGAGAATTCCTTGGAAGCCCGGATATTCCGCTGGCACAACAACCTCCACACCCACTACCTCTGCGAAAACGGCCTGGAACTGGGCTACACCATGACCGTGGACCCGCTCAGGCTCAACATCGTTCACAGGCGCAACCCCTTCTGGCTGGGGGGCACGGGCATGACCGACCGGGGTTTGGCGGACAACCAACCCGTCACCTTCGTCTTCCGCATGCAGAAGCTCCCCATGCCCGAATCCGTGAGCCAGGAGCAACTCTGGCTCCGGCACTGCGACAAGATGCGCAAGCGCCCTTTCCTGGCCCCGGGCGAACCCGGCTACGAACGCTCCCGGACCGGGATACTGGCTCCCGAAGACCCGGCCGGGAACCGGTCGGCCTGATACCGGGCCGCTTTTTCCGCCCTCTTGCCACCCGCCGGACACCCTTTCACCCATCCCTCTCCATGCGGCTATTTTTCTGGCGCAAAATTGGGTTCAAACTAGGTTCAAAAACCCGAATAATAGATATTTCATCAACCATGTTGCGCGGTTGTTCTGCCGTGGTATGGAGTTCACACTCACACCCGCGAAAACCGTCCGCCAGGGCGGTCGACAGACAACGGAAGCAGAGGCTGGGCAATGCGCGACATCATACGGACACGGGGCAAGGCGAGAGGACGGAGCGGCATCAATTCGAAGCGGCAACTGTTGGCCGCCGTGATTCTGGCGACATTTCTGGTCGCGGCATTGCCTGGTTCGGCGCGGGCCTTCACCCATATGGTGACCAACACCTTTGACTCGGGGGTCGGGTCCCTGCGCCAAGCCATCAGCGACGCGACGGACGGAGACACCATCCAGTTCGTGGACGGCCTGACCGGGACCATCACCCTGGCCTCGGCCCTGCCGAACCTGAACTCCGTCACTTTCGTGAACGGAACGGACATTCAACTGACCCGTACCGACGGAACCAGCCAGGCCAGCGCGCTCCTGATCGCAGACGGCAAGACCGTGACCGGCGACCTCCCGGCCTCCATGACGGCCACGGCCACAGGTATCAATCGCGCCTACAGCATATACTCAGACGGGGACATGACGGTATCTACCCTCTCCGGCTCGGTTTCGGCCGCGGCGGACTTGTCCAGCGCCATCGGTCTCCGCGCTTTAGGTGGCATAACGCTGGACGACCTGTCCGGAACGGTCTCGGCCACGACGAATGGAGGTCAGGCCTTCGGCCTCTACAGCACGGATTCCATGACGCTGGGCGACCTGTTCGGAACGGTTTCCGCCGATTCCGGGGCCGATGGAGCCTACGGGCTGCTCAGTTTCAGCGACATGGCACTGACCTCGCTGTCCGGCTCGGTCTCGGCCTCGACTGCCGCCGTTGACGCCGAGGCGCTTTACGCCTCCCGGAACCTGACCGTGGGCACCCTCTCCGGGTCGGTCTCGGCCACGGCCGGTACAAACTCCGCCAGGGGGCTCTGCGGCATCCAAACCCTGACCGTGGACACCCTCTCCGGCTCGGTTTCGGCGACGGCGGGCGGGAACACCGCCTTTGGCCTCTCCAGCAGCGGCATCATGACGTTGACCGACCTGTCCGGCTCGGTCTCGGCCTCGGCGGGCGGCGACATGGCCTACGGGCTCTACGGCCTCACCATGAACCTGGGCACCCTGTCCGGCTCGGTCTCGGCCTCCGCGGGCGGCGACATGGCCTACGGGGTCACCGGCAACGGCACCATGACGTTGACCGACCTGTCCGGTTCGGTCTCAGCCACGGCGGGCGACGACATGGCCTACGGGCTCTACGGCCCCACCATGAACCTTGGCACCCTGTCCGGTTCGGTCTCGGCCACGGCGGGCGACGATATAGCCTACGGGCTCTACGGCCTCACCATGAACCTTGGCACCCTGTCCGGCTCGGTCTCGGCCTCGGCGGACGGCAACACCGCCTGGGGGCTCTTCGCCACCGACATTTTCATGGATGTTTTGTCCGGCTCGGTCTCGGCCACGGCGGATGGGGCCGGCGCCCTCGGCGTCAGCGCCCTGAACTCGCTGGACGACGGCGCAGGCGGGGCCATGCGGATCAGCGGCACGGTCTCCGCACGGGCGAACGGCCTGGCGATCGCCGTCAGCTCGGGCCAGGGCATGAACCTGGCCGTCACCGGGACCCTCACGGCGGAGGACACCTCGGGCGCGGGCAACGCCTACGCCATCGCCTCCGGCACCTCCTCCGGCGGCGGCAACTGGACCCCGGGCGGCAACTACGACGACACCGTGACCCTGGGCAGCGGGGCCTCCATCACCGGCGACATCGACCTGGGCGGCGGCACCAATCTGCTGAACCTGGCGGGCGCGGGCACGATGCTCGGCAACATCAACAACATCTCAACCCTGACCAAGTCCGGTTCCGGGACCTGGTCCACCTCGGGCGAAATCAACACAGGCGACCTGGACGTGGACGGCGGCACCCTGTTGGTCAACGTCTCCCAGACCGCCGCCCCGACCGTGAACGCCAGCGGCACGGTGACCAACAACGGCGAGATACGCTTCAGGCTGGATCCGGGCGTCGACACGACCACCCCCTTCACCGTCCTCTCCGCCGCTTCCCTGGCGGGCGCGGGGGACTACACCACGGGCAGCCTGCTCCTCGCCGCCTTGGTTCAGGGCTCGGACGTGAAATTGACCCGGCAGAACTTCTCGTCGCTCCTCGCGGGGTCGGGGCACAACGTTGGGCAGCTGGCCGCCGCCCTGGACGCCAACAAGGCCACGGCGAGCGGCCCCCTGGCCGACCTGATCGACGACCTGGAGCACAGCGCCTCGGTGACCGAACTCAGCGCATCCGCGAACCAGATCGCCTCCCCGCTCCTGTTCCAGGGGGTGCGCATCAGTCTCGGGACGATCCGGACGCAGGCCCTGGCCACCCGGTTGCGCATCGCCGAGGTGCGCGCCGACCAGATCCGGCTGGCCCAGGAGGCCGCCCCGTCTGCGGACGATCCCGACTCCTGGCCCCAAGTCGCCTCCCTGGGCGACCTGTCCGGCCTGCTGAACCGCTCGCCCGAGCAGGCCCCCAACGGGGTCCACCTGCGTGCCCTGGGCCGCAACGGGTCCATGGACACCCACGACGGCCAGACCGGCTACGACTTCGACACCTTTCTCCTCTCCGGCGGCTACGACCGGATGGTCGGCGACGACCTGCTGTTCGGGCTCACCGCGGGCTACGCCGTGACCGGGGCGGACTACGACGACCCGGGCGGCAGCACCTCCCGCCTGGACAGCTATACCCTGGGGCTCTACGGCTCCTGGTTCCGGGACGGCTGGTACGTGGACGGGCTCCTGTCCGGCACCTACAACGACTACGACCTGACGCGCGAACTGCCCGCCCTGGGCCGCACCGCCAAGTCCGATCCCGAGGGGTACGCCCTGTCCGCCAAGACCGAGGCGGGCTACCGCTACGAGCTGGGCAGCTGGGGGCTGGTCCCCATGGCGTCCCTGGAGTACATCCGCTTCCACCAGGACGCCTACACCGAGTCCGGCGCGGGCGCTGCCGACCTCTCCATCGGCAAGACGAACTCCAACTTCCTGGAGAGCGGCCTGGGCGGCTCCGTGGACTACACCTGGGAAACGCCTTACGGCATGCTGATTCCCGAGCTCTCCGCCGAGTGGCTGCACGAATGGCTGACCCAGAGCAGCGACCTGGCCTATTCCCTGACCGGAATGCCCGCAACCAAGCTCTCCCAGTCCGTGGCCCAGCCCGACAAAGACACCCTGCGCCTGGGCGCGGGCGTGCGCTATCTCATGGACAACGGCCTGGCTCTGGGTGCCCGGTACCAGGGCGAGCTGGAAGAGCACGCCCGGAGCCACAGCGTCATGCTCGAAGGCTGGTACGTGTTCTAGGGATGCTCCGAGCCGGTCCCGGTCGGAACAAGAAGATCGCCGACATGGTTCAACCGTGTCGGCGATCTTGTTTTGCAAGGCTCTCGTCCGGGACGAGCCGCAAGGACGCGGACGGCCGCTTCCGGCCTACTCCAAACTCTCGCCCCGGCCCTCCATGGGGATGAAGAACATCAGCAGGGCCGGGATGACGAACACGGTGAAGACCGTGGACAGGGCCAGGCCGCCCAGGACCACCGAGCCGAGGCCGCGGTACAGTTCCGAGCCGGGGCCGGGGGCCACGGCCAGGGGCAGCATGCCGAAGACCGAGGTGGTGGCGGACATGTAGATGGGCCTGAGCCGGGTGCGCGTGGCGTCGAGCACCGCCTCTTTGTATTCCATGCCCCGTTCCCGGACGTTGCCAAGGGACTGGTGCACGATGAGGATGGCGTTGTTCACGACCACGCCGATGAGGATGACGAACCCGAGCATGGTCAGGATGTCCAGGGCCTGCGGCGCGATGAGCAGGTTCTCCAGCCGAAGGCCGAGGAACCCGCCCGCGCCCGCCAGCGGCACGGTGAACATGATGATCAGCGGGTAGACGAAGTTCTCGAACAGCGCGGACATCAGCAGGTAGGTGATGATCAGCGCGAGGACGAAGTTCCACTGCAGGGCGTCGCGGGTCACGGACAGCTTGTCCGCCGCGCCCGACAGCCGCACGGTCACGCCCTGCATCAGCCCGGTCTGCTGCACCTGGGGGATGAGCTGCTGCTCGATGGTCTCCATGGCGGATTGCAGGGGCATGTCCACGGGCGGGGTCACCTGGAGGGTGATGGTCCGCTTGCGCTCAAGGTGGCGAATCTGGGTCACGCCGTAGGTGTTCTCCATCTCGGCCAGGGAGGACAGCGGCACGGCCCATCCCTTGGGGGTGGCCACGAGCTGGGAGTAAAGCTCCTCGGGGTGGCCACGTCCTCGCTGGAGGCCTTGAGCACCAGGTCGATCTTCTTTTTGCCCTCTTCCTTGAAGTCGCCCACCTTGCGGCCGTCGAGGATGACGTCCAGGGCGGTACCCAGGTCGTTTGAGGTCAGGCCCACGGCCTTGACCCGGTCGCGCATGGGGTGGAAGCGCACCTCGGGATAGAGCAGCTCCAGGGACGGGATGGGACGGATCTGCGCGCCGTGGATGGTCTGCATGGTCATGCCGAACATGGTCCCGGCCACGGCCACCAGCTGGTTCAGGTCGTTGCCGGAGAAATCCACGTTGATGACCCGGCCCTCGCCCAGCCCCTGCTCGAAGATGGAGGCCTGGAGCGAGACGCCGAACATGCCCGGAATCGAGTTCATGACGCGCATGAACAGCGGGATGAGCGGCGCGGAGTTCTGCTCCTGGGTGGAGATGGCCCCGAACAGGTTGATGGTCGGCGCGGACACGTAGAAGAGGTTTTCGATGCCGGGAGCGCCGTCCACTTCCTTGCGGAAACGCGGCCTCACCTGGTCGAAGACGTATTTGCCGATGTCGTCCCGCTCCTCGAAGGAGAGGCCCGGCGGCGGAATGAGAATGTTCAGGATCAGGTTGCGGTTGCCCTGGGGCAGGTATTCCATCTTGGGGAACATGGTCACGACCAGGAGCACGGACAGGGCGGTCAGGCCGAAGACCGTGATCAGCCGGGTACGCCAGTTGTCGATGGCCCAGGAGAGCAGCGCGGTGATGAGGTCGGCCAGCTTGCCGCCCACGACGTTGAGGGGCTTGAGCACCCGCTTGGCGATGGACAGCCCGGCCGGGGTCCTCGGCCCGGAGTCCGCCTTGCGCGCCTTCTTTCGCTCCGCAATGGAGTAGAACTGGTTGGCCAGCATGGGGATGACCAGGACCGAGACCAGCATGGACAGGGCGATGGCGCAGGTCACGGCGATGGAGATGTCCTTGAACAGCTGCCCGGCCTCCTGCTCCATGAAGACCACGGGCAGGAACACGGCCACGGTGGTCAGGGTGGAGGCCAGGACCGCGCCCCACACCTCCTTGGCCCCGTCGTAGGCGGCCTCGAACGGCTTCTTGCCCATGTGCCGGTGGCGGTCCACGTTCTCCAGGACCACGATGGCGTTGTCCACGAGCATGCCCACGGCGAACGAGATGCCCGCCATGGAGACGATGTTCAGGGACCGGCCCGCGGCCGCGAACATGATGAACGCGCCGACGATGGACACCGGAATGGACACGGCCACGATGATGGTCGAGCTGAAGGATTGCAGGAAGACGAACAGGACCACGATGGCCAGGACGGAGCCGATGAGGATGTTCTGCTTGACCAGGTCGATGGCGCCGTTGATGTACGGGCGCTGGTCGTAGACCCAGTTGAAGCGCACGCCCTCCTCGGCCAGCGGCCCGGCGTTGAGCTCCTCGATGACCTGATACACGGCGTCGGTCATGCTCAGGACGTTGGTCCCGGGCTCCGGGCGCACGCCCACGACCATGCCGGTCTCGCCGTTGTAGCGCATGGCCACGGTGGGCTTCTCGTTGCCGCGCTCGACCGTGGCCACGTCGCCCAGGGTGACGCGGAACTGGCCCGACGAGGAGATGACCACGGACTCGATGTCCTCGGGCGTCTTGAACTCGGCCGGGGTGCGGATGCGGTAGTCGCGCCGCCCCACGCCCAGGGTGCCCGCGGAGATGGAGACGTTCTCGCTCTTGAGCACGTCGATGAGTTCGGTGGCGGTCAGGTTGTACGAGGCGAGCTTCACGGGATCGACGATGATGTCCATCTCGTCCTCGCGGCCGCCGCCGATGAACAGCTCGGCCACGCCCTCCACGCGCTCGATGTACTGCCTGATCTCGTTCTCGAAAAAGGTCTGGTAGGTGGTCACGTCCCGGTCGTTGCCCGGCAGATTCTCCAGGACCAGCCAGATGACCGGCGAGGTGGAGGCACCCGTGGCCGAGATGATCGGCCGGTCCACGTCGTCGGGGTAGCTCGGCACCTCGTCAAGCTTGTTGGAGACGCGCAGAAGCGCCTCGTCGATCTCGGTGCCGATCTCGAATTTCAGGGTCAGCTCGGACCGGGCGTTGTAGTTGGAGCTCTCCATCTGGATCAGGCCGGGGATGCCCTTGAGCACCTTTTCCTGCTCCTCGACCACGTCGCGCTCCATCTCGTACGGGGTCGCGCCGGTCCAGGTGGTGGTCACGGTGATGACCGGCTCGGTCACGTTGGGCGAGAGCTGGTACGGCAGGCTGAGCAGCGCCACCGCGCCGAACATGACCACGAGGATCACGCCGACCAGGACGGCGACGGGCTTGCGTATGGCGGTTCCGACGATATCCACGGAAGCCTCCTACTGCTGCATGGGCTGCGCGGCCACGGGCTGCTGGGGCTGGAGCCGCTCGTTGCCCTTGACCACCACGTCCATGCCCTCCTCGAGGGTCTTGGACTTCACGCCCGCCTCCATGCCGCGATAGCCCACCACGTAGACGGGCATGGGCACGGCCTTGCCGTCCACCACGGCCCAGACGACCATCTGGCCGCGCGCGGAGATGACCGCGTCGCGGGGCACGATGAGGGTCTTGCCGCCCAGCCCCTTGGGCAGGACCACGCGGGCCTCCATGCCCTCGGCCAGGAAGCCGTCGTTGTGGACCCGGATCTTGACAGGGAAGGTGCGGGTGGCCACGTCGCCCTTGGGGATGGCCGCGAAGACCTTGCCCGGGATTTCCCGCCCGGCCACATCGACGGTCACTTCCAGGCCGGGCTTGACCACGCCGAAGGCCTCGCGCGGGGCGTTGACCACAACGTCGAATTCCTCGTCGCGGGCCATGACCGTGACCACCGAGCCCACCGAGACCCAGTCGCCCCGGTAGACCTTGCGCTCCAGGACCACGCCGTCGTAGGGCGCGCGGATGACCTTCTTCTCGCGCTCGATCTGGAGCCGGTTGAGGATGGCGCGGGCCGCGATCATCTTCTTCTCGGCGGACAGGGCGGCCAGCCGCTTGGAGTCGTATTCGCCCTCGGCCACGGTGCGGCTCTGAAAGAGCTTGGTGGTCCGCTCGTTGTCGCGCTTGGCCAGCTCGAAGTCGGCCTGGGCCTGGTCCATGAGGGCGCGGGCGTTGGCGATGCTGCGGTCCAGGATGTCGGCGGACAGGGAGACCAGCGGGTCGCCCTTCTTCACGCGCTGGCCCTCTTCCACGTCCAGGGACAGGACCTTGCCCTCGACCTCGGCGGCCACGTTGGAGATTTCGGTGAAGTAGACCGTGCCGATGAACTCGGTCTGGGGGGCCATGTCGCCGCTGGTCACCTTGCCGGTGACCACGGGAGACGGCGGGCGCTCGCCCTGCTGGGCTTGGACGGGCGCGGCCACCAGAACCGCGAAGCAGACAGTCAACAGGGAAAGCAGTTTCTTCATCAAGTACTCTTCCTTAAATTTTTCCATGGCTTGAAGATGGAAACAAAGACCGTGGCCAGCAGGACCGCAACCTGCACGCAACCCCAGGCGAAGTTCATATCCTGGTTGTAGAGATAGGAGACGTTGGTCACCGCGTCCATGCCGAGCTGCCCCGAAATGGTCATCATCGTCCGCTCCCACGGCCCAAGGCCGAGCGTCCCGAAGACGATGGCCGAGAGCGTCACCGCCCATTTGAATAGCACCCAACCGTGTTTGACGAAACCCCATCCCGTCAGCAGCGAGTAGGCCAGGCCGGTGAGCAGGCAGCCGAACGCCCCCGGCACCACGACCACCCACCGGTCCACATGGTGGGCCGCCTGGTTGATCCCGTAGAGCACGCCGCCGTCGGTCACGCCCGGTTTGAGAAAATAGAGCACCAACAGGGAAATGCCGCCGCCGATCCAGCTTGCCACGGCCACGAGGTGCAACCCCTTCAGCCATTTCTGCCCGGCGGCTCCCAGCCGGATCATGACGGCTCCTCCTTGAGCCCGCAGCAGGCCCCCAGGTGCGGCTCGATGATCTGCCACAGGACCCGCTTGCAGACCTCGAACTCGTCCGGGTCCACGTGCTTGACCAGCTCGCGCCGCCCTTCGAGGACGATGTCGAAGGTGAAGTCCACCAGCTCGCGGCCCGATTCGGTGATGTAGATGTACTTCACCCGGCGGTCCTCGCCGCTCGACTCCCGGCGGATCAGGCCGTGTCTCTCCAGCGCCGCCACCAGGCGGCTGACGCCGGTCTTCTCCTGGGAGAGCACCTCGCAGAGCTTCCCCTGCGTCAGGCCGTCCATCTTGTATGCGGGCAACAGGGCGCGCCACTGTTCCACGGTGATCCTGACCCCGGCCTCGGCGAAGCGGGCGGCCAGATCGTTCGCGAACACGCGCGCAACCTTCCAGGCGAGGAAGCCTATGGACTCCCTCGGATTCATGCGATCAAATTTCATGGCGAAAGTTGTATCTGCAACAAACCTATGCGTCAACCCATTTCGGTGGCCGGTACGGGTTGCAATAATGGGAGTATGGCTATACTGTTCAGCCCATGGAAAGATTCACCGCGGACCTCCACATCCACTCCCGTTTCTCGCGCGCCACGAGCAAGAACCTGACCATCCGAAACCTGGCCGCCTGGGGCCGTCTCAAGGGGCTTTCCGTGCTCGGCACGGGCGACTTCACGCACCCCGAATGGCTGGCCGAGATCGAGGAGCACCTGGAAGACAACGGCAAGGGGCTGCTCGTCCTGCGCGAGCCCAAGGGGCTGGAGCGGGAGATTCCCGCCTTTGCGGGAGACATCCCCGGCCGAGTCCGGTTCATGCTCCAGACGGAGATCAGCTCCATCTACAAGCGCGGGGGCAAGGTCCGCAAGGTCCACAACCTGGTCTACATGCCCAACCTGGACGCGGTGCGGCGGTTCAACGAGAAGCTGGCCCAGGTGGGCAACCTGGCCTCTGACGGCCGCCCCATCCTCGGCCTGGACTCCCGCGACCTCATGGACATGGTCCTGGACACCCACCCCCAGGCGTTCCTGGTCCCGGCCCACATCTGGACCCCGTGGTTCTCCCTGTTCGGCTCAAAGTCCGGGTTCGACTCCATCCGCGAATGTTTCGGCGACTACGCCGAGGAAATCTTCGCCATGGAGACCGGCCTCTCCTCTGACCCGGAGATGAACTGGACCTGGTCCGAGCTGGACCGCATCCGGCTGATCTCCAACTCCGACGCCCACTCCGGCGAAAAGCTGGGCCGCGAGGCCAACCTCTTCCGGGGCGAAATCTCCTATGAGGGCATCTACCGCGCCCTGCGCGGCGAGGGACTGGGACACAAATTTCTGGGCACCGTGGAGTTCTTCCCCGAGGAGGGCAAGTACCACATGGACGGCCACCGCAAGTGCGGCGTGTCCATGGACCCCCACGAGACCATCGCCCGCGACGGCATCTGCCCGGTCTGCGGCAAGCCCGTGACCGTGGGCGTGTACAACCGCATCCTGGAGCTGGCCGACCGCGATGAACCGGTCCAGCCCACGGGCGCGCCCGGTTTCTCCTCCCTCATCCCGCTCAAGGAGATCCTGTCCGAGGTCCTCGGCGTGGGCGCGGGGTCCAAGAAGGTCAACGAGCTGTACATGAAGCTCATCCTCGACTTCGGCAACGAGCTGGACATCCTCCAGCGTGCGCCCGCCGAGGAGCTGAGCCGCTATTCCTGCCACCTGGCCGAGGGGCTGACCCGCATGCGCGACGGCCAGGTCATCCGCAAGGCCGGGTTCGACGGCGAATACGGCGTGATCTCGGTCTTCTCCGAGAAGGAGCGCGCCGAGATCAAGAGCGGCGGCACCCTGGTCCACATCCCCAGGCCCGAGGCCCGGCCCGACCCGGGCGAGACCGCGGCCTGCCCCGCCATGCCGAAGCCCAAGCCCACGGAGCAGCCCATCGACTTCAACGCGGCCCAGCGCGCGGCCATCAACGCCGGTCCCGGACCGGTGCTCGTCCTGGCCGGACCCGGCACGGGCAAGACCCAGACCCTCATGGGCCGCATCGAGCGCCTCATCGACGAAGGGGTCAATCCCAAACGCATCCTGGCCCTGACCTTCACCCGGCGCGCGGCCCAGGAGCTGCGCGACCGCCTCAAGGGGCTGCGCGGCGAAGGCGCGGACATGCCCCAGGCCGGGACGCTCCATTCGCTCTGCTTCGACTACTGGAAGCACGCCTACTCCGAGACCCCCATCGTGGTCCCGGAGGCGGCGGCCAAGAAATTGTTCGCCGAGGTCAACCCGGAGTTCGCGGGCAAGAATCTCGACTACTACTGGAACAAGTACATCCTGGCCCGAGAGCAGCTGGCCGGGCTGCCCGACGACCTGGCCGACGCGCACATCAGCTACGGCAACCAGAAGAACCACTGGGATTTGGTGGACTACACCGACCTGCTGGAATTCATGCTCGAACAGGCGGGCGCGCCCACCTTCCGCATGCCCTACTCCCACGTGCTGGTGGACGAGGTCCAGGACCTCACCCCGCTGCAGCTGGCGGTCATCAAGGGGATCGCGGGCGAGACCGGCGAAGGCGTGTTCTGCATCGGCGACCCCAAGCAGTCCATCTACGGATTCCGGGGCGCGGTCAGCGACGTGGAGGCGCACCTCAAGGGGCTGTGGCCGGACATGGCCCCGATCACCCTGACCGACAACTACCGCTCGGGCCAGTCCATCCTCGACGGCGCGGGCAACCTCTTTCCCGATTCCCCCAAGCTCACGGCCCGCAAGGACATCAAGGCGACCATGCACCTCTTCGAGGCACCCGACGGCGTGCGCGAGGCCACCTGGATCAGCGACAAGATCAAGGGGCTCATCGGGGCCACCAGCCACTCCATCGTGGACGAGGAAGGCGCGGGCGACCTGGCCCCCGGCGACATCGCCGTGCTGGTCCGGTTCAAGGCGCTCATCCCGATCATCGAGAAGGCCCTGAAGCGCGCGGGCGTACCGGTCTCCACCCCGGAGCTGGAAGGGTTCTGGCAGGAGCCGCGCGTGGCCTCCATCCTCAAGGCCGCCGAGCAGTTCCTGGGCATGACCCTGTCCGGGGCCGAGGACGTGGTCGAAGTCCCGGATCACATCCTGGCCAAAGGGCCGGTGGGGCTGGCCGCCTTTCTCAACGAAACCCCGCCGTTCGACCAGTTCTTCTGGGAAAGCCGCCAGTTCAAGGAACTGAAGAAGGAATTCGACCGCAGGGGCGGCTGGCAGGGACTGGTCAACTGGGTCTCGCTGCAGACCGAGCTGGAGCTGGTCCGCAAGTCCGCCGAGAAGGTCCAGATCATGACCCTGCACGCGGCCAAGGGGCTGGAGTTCGAGGCCGTGTTCCTGCCCTCCTGCGAGGAGGGCATCCTGCCGTTCGCGGGCATGGACCTGCTCACGGCCACCGTCACCCTGACCCCGGGCCGGGGCCAGCGGTTTCCCGAGGAGCGCCGACTGATGTACGTGGGCATGACCCGCGCCCGGCGCAACCTCTACATCAGCTTTGCCAAGACCCGGCAGCTCTACGGCAAGACCCTGAATCTGCCCCAATCCAGATACCTGCGCGAAATACCGGAACACCTGCTGACCAAATCCACCCTGGCCGCCCGCAAGGTGACCAAGGAAAAGCAGCTCGGGCTGCTGGATTAGAGAATGAAGCGGTACAGGGCGCGCTCGTAGGCCCAGCAGAGATGACGGGCCGCGCCGCTGGAAAGCCCTGCCCGCCGCAACCGGCAAAAGATGTGCAACGGGTTGAACTTATGCTGAAAATACGCTCGAAAACCGATCATTTTTCCGCTCCCGGTCGTTCGATTGACCATTGAACGATCCGGTGCAATAGCCATGCCCCGCACCCCTAAGCCAACAAAACCGACGGGTTCTCATCCGGCCCCCCGCAGCGAGCGGGAAAAATCTGCGCAGATCGCGTCGCGATCCGTGGATTCGGTCCAGGAAAAATGGGGTACCCGGTTCCCCTTCACCCTGGCCGCGCCCTCCTTTGCCATCCCGGCGGGAGTGGCCGAGAACTGCCGGTTCCTGGTCAATCATTTCCACGAGATAGACCTGCTTTTCTACGAGACCGAGTCGTGCCTGGCCTACACGGACGAGGACCTGCCGCCCGATCTGGCCGAGCTTGCCTGCTCCTGGCATGTGCACCTGCCCCTGGACCTGCCCTGGAAGGCCGGGTTCGAGACCGCGTGGCGGAAAATCGACGGGCTGCTCGACAAGTGCGCCTACCTCTCGCCCCACGCCTACGTCCTGCACCCGCCTGCGGTGCCGGGCATGCTCGCCCCCTTGGGCGCGCGGCTCGCGGACCGGGGCGTGGACCCTGCGGCCTTCCTGGTGGAAAACATCGGCAAGTGCAGCCTGGTCCCTGTCTGGGACGAGGTGACCGCAGCGGGGTTCTCCGCCTGCCTGGACATCGGCCACGTCCTGGCCTATGGGCAACGCGACGTGCTCGACCTGGACGGGCTGTGGGACCGCGTCCGCATGCTGCACGTCTACGGGGCCGAACGACGCTGCCGCCACTGGCCGCTGGCCGAGCTGGACGCGGACGGGCAGGAATTGCTGCGGACCGTGCTCGAAGCCTTCAACGGGCCGACCGTGACCCTGGAACTCTTCGGACAGGCGGACCTGTTCGAGTCGCTGGACCTGCTGGCCCGGTGGCGTGCAACGTGGAGCGAGAAAAAATGATCACCCTCATCCTCGGCGGCAACAAATCGGGCAAATCCGATTTCGCCCTTGATTTGCTGGCCGAAATGGACGGCCCGCCCCTGTTTGTGGCCACCGGAAAGGCCCGCGACATGGAATTTCGGGAGCAGATTCGGCAACACCGGCTTTCGCGCTCCCCAATGCTGGAAGTGACGGAAGTCTCCGAGGGGTTGCCTCAAGTGCTCCAAAAGGCTAAATTGAACTTTCCGGCCGTGCTGGTGGACAGCCTCGACTTTTGGTTGTTCGCCTGCCGCGAATCCGGGTGCGAGCCGGATAAAGTCAAAGAATTCATGGCAGTTCTTGACGATTGGGGCTCCACTGAACTGATACTGGTCTCCTGTGAGACGGGACTTGGCCCGCTGCCGGCAAGCAGCGCCGTGAGGTCCTTCGTACGGAGTCTGGGCGCGCTCAACAAGGGCGTGGCCGCGCGCGCCGACCAGGCCTTCCTGGTGGCTGCCGGACTGCCGTTAACCCTGAAACAGGGATAGGTTGTGGCACTTTTTCGACAACTCGACGAGCAGGTCGATCAGCTTCTCGACCTCTTCAAGAAAGACGAGAACTGGCTGATCGTGATCAACGCCGACCCCGACGCGCTCGGTTCGGCGCTGGCCCTGCGGCGAATGATGGCCCGGCGCGTGAACGCCGTGGCCATTGCGCAGATCAACGAGATCAAGCGGCCCGACAACCTGTCCATGATCAGGTACTGCCGCATCCCCACCCAGAAACTCATCCCGAACCTGGCGGCCCAGTACGACAAGTTCGCCCTGGTGGACTCCCAGCCCCACCACAATCCGGAGTTCAAGCCGTTCCAGTTCTCGGTGGTCATCGACCACCACCCGCTGCAACAGGAAAACCTGGTCCAGGCCGACTTCGTGGACATCCGGCCCAAGTACGGCGCGGTCTGCACCATGATGACCGAGTACCTGTACAACATGAACATCCGCCCGGCCAAACTGCTGGCCACGGCGCTCATGTACGGCATCCGCTGCGACACCAAGACCTTCGAGCGCGAGTTCATCGACGCGGACATGGCCGCCTTCAAGTACCTGAGCAAGTTCGCGGACTCCAAGCTGATGAACCGCATCAGCCGCAGCGAGTTCCACCTGGACTGGATGCGCTATTTCTCCCGCGCCTTCTACAACCTGCGGCGCATCGGCCACGGGCTGTTCGCCCACTGCGGCAACGTGGACAACCCCGACATCCTGGTCATCGTGGCCGACTTCTTCACCCGCGTGCACAACGTGCCCTGGGTGGTGGTCTCCGGCACGGCGGACGACAAGCTGGTCTGCATCTTCCGGGGCGACGGGCTGCGCCGCGACATGGGCACCATGGCCCAGAAGCTGATGAACGGGCTCGGCTCGGCGGGCGGGCACAAGCAAGCCGCGCGCGCCGAGGTGGAGCTGTCCGCCCTGGACGGCGTGGACCCGGAAATCTTCATGCTCAAGCGGCTGGGCCAGGGGCGCAAGTCCGCCATCCGCCGCATCTGACCCGTCCCCTGCCCCGAACCCAACAAGGCCGGTCCGCATGCCCGGCCCCTTGCCCCGCGCCGTTGCGCTGGCGTTGAGGACCATTTTCCTGTAAGGAAATGCAAACTCCGAGAGTGTGATTTATGTCGCTGAAAGAACGTCTGAATTTCTCCGAGGAACCCGTCTATCTCATCGACGGCACCGCCCTGCTCTACCGCGCCTTCTACGCCCGCGCGGACCTGTCCCGGTCGGACGGCTTCCCGACCAACGCCATCAACACGGTCATGCGCGTGGTCATGAACCTGCTCAAGGACGAGAACCCGCGCCACGTGGCGTTCCTCATGGACGGCAAGGGACCGACCTTCCGCAACGAGAAGTACGACCTGTACAAGGCCAACCGCCCGGCCATGCCCGAGCCGCTGGCCGAACAGGTGGAGCCGGTGCGGCGCGGGGTGCAGCTGCTCGGCGTCAAGCTGCTGGTCTCCGACGGTGTGGAGGCGGACGACTGCATCTGCGCCCTGGCGGGCCGCTACAAGCGCGAGCGCCCGGTGATCATCCTGGCCTCGGACAAGGACATCAAGCAGTGCCTGGACGACCGGGTGGTCATGGTCAGCCAGCACGGCCGCAACGAGACCATCCACACCCTGGATTCCTTCCGCGAGGCCGAGGGCATGGAGCCCGCCACCTGGCCCGATTTCCAGGCGGTCATCGGCGACTCGGCGGACAACATCCCCGGCATCCCCAAGATCGGCCCGGTCACGGCGCGCAAGATATTCGCGGCCACCGGCCCCACCCTGGAGGAGCTGCGCGACAACATGGACAAGCTGCCGGACAAGCTGCGCGAGAAGGTCGAGCCGGAGCTGGACAACGTCTTCGTCTACCGCGAGCTGACGCGCATGAAGACCGACTGCTGCGACCTGCCGGTGGACGAATTCCAGGTCCGGCAGCCGGACTTCGACGCCCTGAACGAATTTTTCGAGGAATACGAGCTGCGCGGGTTGCAGCGGCTGCTGCCCGAGGGCACGCCGGTCGTTTCCCCCGAGTCCCCCAAAGCCGCCGACACCCGGGCCTCCGCATCGGCCAAGCCGTCCGCCGGGTCCGGCATGCAGCTCTCGCTGTTCGCCGAGCCGGAAAGCCGGAAGACCGAGGCCCCCCTTGAGGTCACGGTGGTCAAATCCGTGTCCGAGCTGCCCGCGCTGGGCGGCGAGGACGTGGGGTTGACCTTCGAGGACAACGGCTTCTTCATCGGCGTGAACGGCGGGGAGTACCGCTTCTCCGGCCCCGCCGCCGAGCTGATCCCGGCCCTGGAGCACGCCTCGATCATCGCCACGCCCAGCGTGCAGGATCTTATGCGCGACGACCAGGGGTGGGACTACATCCTGTCCCGCCAGTGGTTCGACCTGAGCCTGGCCGCCTATCTCCTGGACCCCGAGGCGCGCAACTACACCTGGGCGCGGCTCAGGCAGTCCATGTTCCAGGACGGCCGCCCGGAATTCGCGGACGCGGCCCGCGACCTGCACCCCCAGTCCCAGGGACTGGCCGCCCTGGCCTACATGAAGTCCGTTCGGGGCCAGGTGGAGGGCGCGGACCTGACCCGGCTCATGCGCGATCTGGAGCTGCCGCTCATCCCGGTGCTGGTGTCCATGGAGCGGGCGGGCATCTCCATTGATCCCGATGCCTTCCAGGCGTTTCTCGACGACGTCTCCGGTCAATTGGACGAGCTGACCCGGAGCATCATCGGGTTCGCGGGCGCTGAGTTCAACATCCGCTCCAGCCAGCAGCTCGCCGTGGTCCTGTTCGACGACCTGGGCATCAAGGCCGGGTCCAAGACCTCCACCGGGCTGCGCTCCACGGCCAACCAGGTGCTGGAAAAGATCCGCGACCAGCATCCCATCGTGGACGCGGTCCTGGAGTTCCGCATGCTGGAGAAGCTGCGCTCCACCTACCTGGAGCCCATGCCCAAGATGGTCGGCGACGACGGGCGGCTGCACACCCATTTCAACCAGCTCTCCACGGCCACGGGGCGGCTCTCCAGCTCCCAGCCGAACCTCCAGAACATCCCCATTCGCGGGGTGCACGGCCCGCGCATGCGCGCCTGCTTCAACGCGGCTCCCGGCAACCGGCTGGCCGCCGCCGACTATTCGCAGATCGAGCTGCGCGTGCTGGCCCATTTCTCCAAGGACCCGGCGCTCATCGACGCCTTCCGCCACGACGAGGACATCCACGCGCGCACCGCGGCCCTGATCCACGACAAGACCCTGGACAAGGTCACCTCGGACGAGCGGCGCGGGGCCAAGACCATCAACTTCGGCCTGATTTACGGCATGGGCGTCCAGAAGCTGGCCCGCGAGCTGCACATCAAGCAGACCGAGGCCCAGGAGTTCACGGACCGCTACTTCGAAAAGATGGCCACGCTCAAGGCGTACTACGACACCATCGTCAAGGACGCCGAGACCCACGGCTTCGTGACCACCCTGGCCGGACGCCGCCGACTGCTCCCGGAGCTGCACTCGCGCAACAACCAGCTCTCGGCCCAGGCCCGCCGCCAGGCCGTGAACACGGTCATCCAGGGGTCCGCCGCGGACATCATCAAGATGGCCATGGTGGCGGCCCACAAGGACCGCGAGCTCAAGTCCCTCGAAGCCCGGCTCATTCTCCAGGTGCACGATGAACTGATCGTGGAAGCCCCTGCGGACGCCATTGAGCTGGCGGGCGCACGGCTCAAGGAGATCATGCAGGACGTGGCCAAACTCGACGTGCCGCTCAAGGTGGACCTGGGATTAGGGAAGAATTGGGCCGAGGCGCACTGATCGCCCGGCTAGGCCGCCACGGATTTCCCACACGTTGAACGACCGGGCATGATCGACACCGTTCCGGAGGAATGATGAAGACACTTGAGAGCAGAAAGAAGCACCTGGACAGGCTGATGACCATCAAGGCCCTTGTGGAGGCGAACCCGTTCCCCGGCCTGAACGGCCTCGACAGGCGGCTGCTCAATCACATCAAGCACAGGAACGGCTTTTTCATCGAATGCGGCGCCAACAACGGGTACGTGCAGAGCAACACGTTCTACCTCGAGTACTGCATGGACTGGAAGGGCGTGCTGGTCGAGCCGATCCCCGAGCTGTACAACAAGTGCAAGTATCTGCGGATGAATTCCCAGGTCTTCAACTGCGCCTTGGTGAGCAGCGACTTCAAGGAAGACCACATCACCATGCGCTATGCCGGGCTTATGTCCATCGTCAAGGGCAACAAGGCCAAGGACGTGGAGGACGCGTGGATCGAACGCGGCGCGGCCCGCGAGAACATCGCCGACCCTTACGAGATCGAGGTCAGAACCAGAACCCTGACCTCCATCCTCGACGAGGTGGCCCCGGAACACATCGACCTCTTCTCCTTGGACGTCGAGGGCTACGAACTGGAAGTGCTCAAGGGCCTGGACCTGGACAAATACCGCCCTGACTTCATCCTGGTCGAGATGCACGACAAGGACGCGATCATCAACCACCTCCAGGACCTCTACGAGGTCCACGCCGAACTCACCCCCGGCTGGGACATCCTCTTCCGGCGTAAGGGGATTTAGTCGCAGGGCAGGTGTTTTACTGCTATCATGTGAGTCATGAAAAAGCCGTCCGTCGCGATCAAAGTTGATTTGGAATTAGGCAAGAACTGGGCTGAAACGCATCAATAAGGACCAATCATGGCACATATGCTTACCAACCTTCAGAGAGTCATCAATGAGGACATCAGCAATCGGACTAATCAACTTGATGTCATACTAGAAGGGATAACCAACGCCATACACGCTAATGCGACAGTAATAACTTGTCATCTAACTTGCTTAGAACTGCCATTATTAACAAATTCCACAGATGAGGAATTCAACCCCGAACGGAAAGTTGACACAATAAAGGTGACTGATAATGGAGATGGTTTCACTACAGAGAACTACCAATCTTTTGGTATATATAGAACCGATTTTAAGCAGAATAAATTTGGCTGTAAAGGGGTTGGGAGATTAGCTTTCTTAAAGGTTTACAAGGAAGCTAAGTTTGAAAGCTTCGTTAAAAGTGAAAACAAACACAAAAAATTTGTTTTTACTGTTAATTTTGAAAGTGAAGACATAAAATCCAAAACGATAAACGTTGATGAAAGTAAAACTATTTTAGAGCTTACAACGCTAAAAAGGAATTATCACGATCCCAAAAAGCGTATTGATAGAAGAATCATACTAAATATTGACGCTATAAAAGATAGTATTTTACTAAATCTTACCCCAACACTCTTCTTTTATAAGGACATTGGCAGAGAAATAAATATTGACATAGTTGATACGCAAACCAATGATACAGTAAGTATTACCGTCGACGACATCCCGAACTTCAATAAGCGCAGCTTTCTAGTTAAATCCAATCAAAATGAAGATTTTGAATTCACTCTATACTACGACATAAATACAGAATGCGTAGGTACAAATGCCTATTACTGCGCAAATATGCGTACCGTATGTGAATTTCACGATAAAGATTTCAAATTATCGCTACCGAACAAGTACTCTGCATTTTTATTACTATCCTCTAATTACTTCGACGAATATGTCGACAATGAAAGAAACGATTTTAAAATCCATCCGAAGACAACAGATTTATATCAGAAACTTTCTTGGGATGACATCAATTCTGAATTGCGCAACTGCTTATCAACAATAATAAAACAAGAAATTCCAAACTCAGACTCGACCAACAAAGCCAAACTTGCCGAGATAGAGAATGAGCGACCGTATTTACTAGAATATATCGATGAAGATGACATCAACGTTCTTGGATTCATAAATAAGGACAGCATAATTAAAAAAGCTAAAAAACGTTTTGAATCCGCAAAAGACAAACTAATACGACACTCTGGCAAAAAGGAGTACTCCGAAGAAGACCTACAAGAAGCAATACAAATTGCGCAAAATGAACTTGTTGCATACATCCACGATCGCACAATGGTGATTGAGAGATTAAAAGCAATGTTCAACAAGAAAGAAAAAAACGAAAAGATAATCCATAACCTGTTTATGGAAAGATACACAGACGACGCTGAGTACTCGATCGGAAAAAACAACCTATGGCTGTTAGACGACAGGTTCATTAGTTACAGTTACGCAGCAAGTGACAAAAGAATACATAAAATTTTGAGTAAATTTGATGAAAAGACAAATACAAAGTACGACTTAGACAGACCCGATATAGCTCTTTTCTTCTCACATAACCCTAACAATAAATCGGCATTAAAAGCGGCTGTCGTCGAGATTAAACCCTTTGACTATAAAAACAAACCAGGTCGCCAAAAATTTGCTGGCCTACAACAACTGTTAGACAACATTGAAGCTTTTAAAGAAGCTGAGCAAATTCAAGAGATTTGGGCTTTCCTCATAACGGAAATAGACGAGGACCTAGCTAACAGACTCACAAGAGACGGCTATGCTGAACTATTCTCAACCGACAGGCCGATCTATTACCGCTCTTTTGGCAATTCTTCCATCTACGTTGTGTGCGTAAAAACATTGATTGCCGACGCAGAAGCTCGCAACAAAATATTCCTCAATATCATAAATAAAAATAGCAGGCTTAAAAAAATCTTGAACCCAAACCAGCCCCCACTCCACGAGTCTAGAAGCTGACGGAAATGAGGAGCGGCTCTTCCGATCCTCAATGGAAATGAAGCGGAACGAATCGGAAGCGTTCGACTAACGCTTGGGGTGAGAAAAGCCGAGAAATCAACTACTGCTTAACCACGTACTTGGAGATGATCCGGTCGATGCGGCCCTCGGCCTGCATCTTTTTGATGAACTCGTTGAACTCGTCCATGCGGGCGGCGTAGGGGGAGCGGCGGGAGACGAGGAGGTGGAAGGGCATGGCCTCCAGGGAGACGTCGGTCTCGACTATGGCCTTGGACACGCCGCCCTCGTCGATGAGCGGCCAGGCCGCCATGGGCCATTCGATGGCGATGTCCCCGCGCTGGTTGGCCAGCATCAGCCAGATGTTCTTGATCCGGGGGGATTCGTAGGTCTTGATGCCCCGCGAGCGGATGTACTTATCGTTCCATCCGTTGCCGTGGTAGGTGACCACGGTCAGCCCCAGGTCGAAGATGTCGTCGATGGACTTGATCCGCCTGATCTCGTCCAGCCTGGGATTGCCCGCGTAGGTGAACACCTTGAGTTTCTTCAGGTAGAACGGGTCCGCGTGGGTGGCGGTGTAGACTAGGCGCTCTGCCGTGGGCACGGTGACCATGGCGTCGGCCTCGCCCGACTGGACCAGGGCCTGACAGCGGCTCCACGGATAGTCGCGCCACTCCGAGCCGATGCCCATGCGGTTCAGCGCCTCGGACACGATGTCGTAAAAGAATCCCTGCATGATGCCGTCTTCGTTTCGGGAGAAGAACGGCCAGTAGTCGGGATAGGCCACGCGCAGGGGCAGGCCGGAACCCGCGTCTGCCGCAAGGGGCAGGCCGAGCATCAGGACCAGGGCGAGACAGAGAGAGGCGAGCAGACGGCCTCGGATTCCCGGTTTGAGGACAACTTTCCAAGACATGCTGCAAGGGTACCAGAATAAAACCGACCGTCAACAGATAACCGCATAATATGTGGGGGAATTGCACGCCGCCCCGCTGCTGCCCAAGCACGAAAAAGGCCGCCCGGAGGCGGCCTGAATGACGGGGATTACCCGACCTATATTTCCTTCTTGTTGGCGATGCGCTTGCGCAGCAGCCCGCCGAACTTGGCCCCCATACCCTGGATGGCCGTGTACAGGGACGGGACCACCAGCACGCCGAGCACCGTGGCCGCGATCATGCCGCCGAAGACCGAGGTCCCCAGGGCGTGGCGGCTGGACGAACCCGCGCCCGAGGCGCGGACCAGCGGGATGACGCCCAGGATGAAGGCGAAGGAGGTCATCAGGATGGGCCGGAAGCGCAGCGAGGCGGCTTCCTTGGCCGCGTCCATGATGGACATGCCCTCCTTGTCGTGCTTCTCCTTGGCGTATTCCACGATCAGAATCGCGTTCTTGGCCGCCAGGCCGATGAGCATGATCAGGCCGATCTGGGCGTAGACGTTATTGTCCAACCCCCGCAGCCATTGGGCCGACATGGCCCCGCAGATGCCGAGGGGGACGCACAGGATGACCGCGAACGGCGTGGTCCAGCTCTCGTACTGCGCGGCCAGCACCAGGAAGACCATGACGATGGCCAGGGCGAAGATCAGCCCGGTCTGCCCGGACGCGTACTTCTCCTGGTAGGCGATGGCCGTCCAGTCGAAGCCGTAGCCCTGGGGCAGGGTCTCGTCTGCCACTTCCTCCATGGCCGCCATGGTCTGGCCGGAGCTGTAGCCCGGAGGCGTGGCCGCGTTGATCTCGACCGTGCGGAACACGTTGTAGCGCTGGATGTATTCCGGCCCGGCGATCTGCCGCGACTTGCTCAGGGTGGAGAGCGGGACCATCCGGCCGTCGCTGGAACGCATGTAGAACCGGTCCAGGTCCTCAAGCCGCGTCCGGAACTGGGACTCGGCCTGGGCCAGGACGCGGTAGGTGCGCCCGTACTTGTTGAAGTCGTTGATGTAGTACCCGCCCAGGTAGGTCTGGAGGGTCTTGAACACGTCGGTGATGGGCACGCCCAGCTTCTTGGCCTTGTCGCGGTCGATCTCCACGAAGTACTGCGGCACGCTGTCGCTGAACGTGGTGAACAGGTTGGCGATCTCGGGCCGCTTGGAGGCCGCCGCCATATACTGCTGGGTCACGGACGCCAGCTCGCCCACGGTGTTGCCGGAGCGGTCCTGGAGCTCGAACTGGAGGCCGCCGGTGGAGCTCAGGCCCGGAATGGGCGGCGGGGAGAAGCCCATGACGATGGCTTCCTGGATGCCGAAGAACGCCTTCTGCGCGTTGCCCATGATCGAGGCCAGGGACAGGTCCGGGGTCTGGCGCTCGGCCCAGTCGTCCAGGACCACGAAGACCGCCGAGGTGTACGAGGAGTACGCGCCGGTCAACAGGTTGAACCCGCCGAGCACGACGTAGTTGTGCACGCCGGGAGCGTCCTTGAGGTACGCCTCGATCTTCTCCATGACCTCGTTGCTGCGTTCGAGCGAAGCGCCCTCTGGCAGCGAGGCGTTGATGATGAAGTATCCCTGGTCCTCGTCGGGCACGAAGCTCGACGGCAGGATGGAGAACAGCCCGCCGCACGCGCCGATGACCACGGCCACCACGAGCAGCCCCAGGGCCGCCCGGCGGACCATGGCCGCGACCGCCGCGTTGTACCGCTTGGTGACCCAGTCGAAGACCGTGTTGAACTTGTCGAAGAACCAGCCGAGCGGCCCCCGGATCGGGGTGTAGGGCCGCAGCAGCAGCGCCGACAGGGCGGGCGACAGGGTCAGGGCGTTGATGGACGAGATGGCCACGGACACGGACAGGGTCAGGGCGAACTGCTTGTACAGCTGGCCGGTGATGCCGCCCATGAAGCCGACGGGCACGAACACCGCAATGAGCACCAGGGTACTGGCGATGACCGGGCCCGTGACCTCGGCCATGGCCTTCTTGGTGGCCTCCTTGGGGCTCATACCCTCCTCGTCGATGTTGCGCTGCGTGGCCTCGACCACGACGATGGCGTCATCGACCACGATGCCGATGGCCAGCACCAGGCCGAACAGGGTCAGGGTGTTGATGGAGAACCCGAGCATGGGGAACAGGGCGAAGGTGCCGACCAGCGAGACCGGCACGCAGACCATGGGAATGATCGTGGTCCGCCAGTTCTGCAGGAAGATGAAGACCACCAGGAACACCAGGATCAGCGCCTCGTACAGGGTGTCCATGACTTCCTCGATGGACGAATGCACGAACCGGGTGGTGTCGTAGGGGATGGAATAGTGCACCCCTTCCGGGAAGTATTGGGACAGCTCCTCCATGGTCGCCTTGACCTGCTTGGCCACGTCCAGGGCATTGGACCCGGGCAGCTGGTAGATGAGCATGGAGGCGTTGGGCTGGCCGTTGAGGCGCGCGAAGGTGAAATAGTTCTTGGCCCCCAGCTCCACGCGGGCCACGTCCTTGATGGACACCGTGGACCCGTCCGGGGACGCCTTGAGGATGATGTTGCCGAACTCCTCGGGCTCCACCAGGCGGCCCTTGACCCGAAGGGTCATCTGGAACTGCTGGTCCTTGGGCGCGGGCGGCAGGCCGATCTGACCCGCCGGGGCCTGGACGTTCTGCTCCTCCACCGCGCTGATCACGTCCGTTACCGTCAGGCCGTAGGAGGCCAGCCGGTCCGGATCGAGCCAGATGCGCATGCCGTAGTCGAGGTCGCCGAACATGTTGACGTCGCCGACGCCTTCGATGCGCCGGAGTGCGTCATAAATGTTGATGGTGCCGTAGTTGTTCAGGAAAAGGGTGTCGTACTCGGGCTTGTCCGAAGTCAGGGAAACGATGAGCACGAACTCCGGGGACTGCTTGCGCACCGAGATGCCGGTATTGCGCACGTCCTGCGGCAGCTGGGGCGAGGCCAGATTGACGCGGTTCTGCACGTCCACGGTGGCCAGCTCCAGGTCGCGGCCCAGCTCGAAGGTGACGGTCAGGTTCAGGGAGCCGTCGTTGGCCGAGATGGACTTCATGTACATCATGTCCTGAGCGCCGTTGACCTGCTCCTCGATAGGCGCGGCAACGGATTCCTCCACGGTGGCGGCGTCGGCGCCGGTGTAGGTGGCGCGCACGGACACCGAAGGCGGCGATATCTGCGGATATTGGGCGATGGGCAGGGCGAACAGGGAGAGCACGCCCACCAGCAGGATGATGATCGCCACCACCGATGCGAAGATGGGGCGGTCGATGAAGAAGCGTACGAACATGGGCTACTCCGCCGCCTTGTCCGCACCGCCGCTTCCGGCCGTGGCCGGAGTGTCGGCAGGGCTGTTCTGGGCGGGCTGCGAAGCGGCGTCCTGGGCCTGCGCGGCCGCGTTCTGCTCGCCGTCGGGCGCGGCCTTGGGCGTCTCCGCGTTCATGGGCACCACCACGGGCTTGATGGTCATGCCCGGCTTGACCCGGCGGATGCCCTCGGAAAGGATCATGTCTCCCGCCTTGACGCCCTCGGTGACCACGGCCACGTCCGCGGACTGGTAACCGAGCTTGACCGGCTGGTTGCGGATGGTGCCGTCGGGGTCCACCAGGTACACGGACTTCATGCCCTGCACGTCCATGATGCCCCGCACCGGGACGACCACGGCGTTCTCGTTGTTGGAGACGCGCACCCGGACCTTGGCGTACTGGCCCGGCTTGAGCAGCCCGTCGGGATTGGGGAAGATGACCCGGATGCCGAGGGTGCCGGTCTGGGGGTCGATGGTCGGGTCGATCATGTCGAACCGCCCCTCCTGGTTGTACTCGCCGCCGTCGGCCAGGATCAGCCGGATGAGCCGCTCGCTGCCGCCCTGTGCCTGGCGGTCGCGCATGGCCCGGATATAGTCGGCTTCGCTGACGTTGAAGCTGACGTAGACAGGGTCCATGGTGGAGATGGTCGCCAGCAGGGTGTTCTCGCCCTGGCCCACCAGGTTGCCCACGTCCACCTGCACCCGGCCGATGACGCCGTCGATGGGGGAGTAGATGCTGGTGTAGCCGAGCTGGATCCTGGCGTTCTCGACCTTGGCCTTGTTGTCTCTCAGCTGCGCCTTGTAGGTCGCCGCCTGAGTCTGGTAGCTCTCGAACTCGTCGCGGCTGACCACGCCTTCCTCGTAGAGCTTCTTGAACCGGACGAAGTCCTTTTCCGCCTTGTTGTACAACGCCTGGTTGTATTCAAGCCCGGACTGGGCCTGCTTCAGGTCTTCCTGAAACGGCTTGGGATCAATGACAAAGAGCAGGTCGCCTTTCTTGACGTCCCTGCCCTCCTCGAAATTCCGCTTGATAAGGAACCCCGCAACCCGCGCGCGCACCTCCACGGTCTCGTGAGCGCTGATCTGACCGACCCACTCGCCCCAATTGGGCATGTCGCGGGTCTCGGCCTTGACCACTTTCATGGGCAAGGGGCCTTGGGGAGCCTGCTGCGCCGCCTTTTTCTTTTCATCGCCGGAGCAACCGGCGGCCAGAATAAGGCCGAGCAGAAGGAGACTCAGGGCAAATGCGGGACGCACAGCGGAGTTGGGCATAACGAAAACCTTGGATTGACTATGGGTTAAACAAAAGGGGCAACAACGGGTTCAATTACAGGCATATTACTCACATTAGCCGTTCATGTATATATGTTATTTCAAGAAAACGCCCCGGGCGCGCGATGGCCCGGCCAGGACCAAAGCGAGACCGCCGTATTGACTCCGGGCAAGCCAGGCCGTACTTATTCGTCCAGTGACAACCGCACCAATCCGCACGGAGAGAACAATGGCCGAAAACACCTGCCGCGAAAACCCCATGAAAGGCATCCCCATGGGCATCAATTTCACCACTTTCATCTACTCCCTGTCCTCCTCCGCCATGGTCGCCCTGGGCGAGGCCGCCGACCCCGGCACGGGCCAGGTCGCCTTCAACAAGGATCTAGCCAAGCACACCATAGACGTCCTCGGCATGCTCAAGCAGAAGTTCGAGAACGGCCTGGACGACGACGAGAAGAAGCTGCTCTGCGACCTCGTGTACAATCTGCGGATGGCTTACGTTAACAAGACAAAATAACGGGAAGAACAATGTCTCAGATCATCAAGGCCGGGCTGGTGGGCGTCACCGGCTACACCGGCATGGAACTGGCCAGGCTCATGGTCCACCACTCCTCCATGGAGCTGGTCAAGGCCACTTCCCGCTCCGAGGCGGGCAAGACCCTGGCCCAAATCTACCCCTTCCTGAACCGCCTGCCCCTGGGCGACCTGGTCATCACCCAGCCCGATCCGGCGGACCTCGCGGAATGCGACGTGGTCTTCCTGGCCGTGCCGCACAAGACCGCCATGGAGATCGGTTCCGAGCTGCTGGAGGCGGGCGTCAAGGTCGTGGACCTGTCCGCCGACTTCCGCATCAACGACAAGGCGACCTACGAGGCGTGGTACAAGGTGGAGCACACCCGCGCCCACCTGCTCGGCGAGGCGGTCTACGGGCTGCCCGAGCTGTACCTGGACAAGATCATGGGCGCACGGCTCATCGCCAACCCCGGCTGCTACCCGACCTCCGCCATCCTCGGCCTGGCCCCGGCCCTGAAGGCCGGACTGGTCGAGACCGGCGACATCGTCATCGACGCCAAGTCGGGCGCATCGGGCGCGGGACGCGGGGCCAAGGTGGGCAACCTGTTCTGCGAGGTGGCGGACTCCTTCCGCGCCTACGGCCTGCCCACCCACCGCCACACCCCGGAGATCGAGCAGGAGATTTCCAAGCTGGCCGGGACCGACATCACGGTCTCGTTCAACACCCACCTGCTGCCCATCGACCGGGGCATCCTGTCCACCATCTACACCCGGCTCAAGTCGGCCGCGACCGTGGAACAGGTCCATGAGATTTACACCGAATTCTACGCCGACAAGCCGCTGGTGCGCGTGCTGCCCCTGGGCCAGCTGCCCGAGACCCGGCACGTGCGCGGCACGGTCTTCTGCGACATCGGATTGGTGGTCGACCCCCGCACCAACCGGCTGATCGTGCTCTCGGCCATCGACAACCTCTGCCGCGGGGCGTCCGGCCAGGCACTGATGAACGCCAACCTGATCTGCGGCCTGGACCTCGACGAGGGGCTGCCCATGGCGCCCATGATGCCCTAGCCGCCCTCCCCTTTGCGACATTTGAGAGGCCGTGTTCATCACGGCCTTTTCTTTTTCCGCGCAGTGGTTATATTGTCAGGTATTGCGAACGACCCCCAATCCCTTATCCGGAGGATACCCATATGGATTACAATGAGATCCTTGAACGACGCAGAGCCATCAACTTTTTCGATCCCACCCAGGACGTGCCCGAAGAGCTGCTCCGCGAGGTGCTGGAGGACGCGGCCAAGGCCCCTTCGAGCTTCAACCTCCAGCCGTGGAAGGTGAAGATCGTCCGCGACCCGGAGCGCAAGGCCGCCCTTCGCGCCCTGGCCTTTGACCAGCCCAAGGTAACCGAGGCCCCGGTGGTGCTCATCGTGCTCGGCGACCGCGACGGCTGGAAGGAAGGCAACCCCACCTTCGAGGGCCATTTCAAGCACAACATGAAGCCCGAGCAGCGCGATTATCTGGTCAACTCCGCCAAGGCCCTGTACGGCAACGACTCGGAGGCGACCCTGGCCTTCGCCGCCAAGAACGCCGGGCTGTTCGCCATGTCCTTCATGTTCGCCGCCTGCGCCCGTGGCCTGGACACCCACCCCATGGACGGCTTCGACCGCGACGGTGTGGCCAAGGAGTTCAACATCCCGGACAACTACTGGATACCCATGCTCATCGCCGTAGGCCATCGCAAGGCGGATCTGGTCGTCCATCCCAAGGCCTGGCGCCAACCATTGGATGACATGATCTTGGAGTAAAGATGGCGGATGGTGCGGGGGGCGGCTTGCGATAGCGGCGCGTCTGCACTTTTTTTCCGGGGGCTTCCATCCTCACGTAGACAGCTACGTTGCGGTGAAAGCCCCCGGAAGAAAATGCACAGCCACACCACTCTCCCAAGCCTATTCCGAGCGCGGGGGAGAGAGCCGCTGTCGGGTGCTGCACACCTGAATCGCTCCAATTCTTGAAACCAATACAAACCGCCTCCGGTCCTTTGTTGGACTGGAGGCGGTTTTTGCTGTCCGCCCCGCCGAAGGCGGCGACAAAGAGTTTCGGAGGGGTGATGGGGATAGGGGGGTCCAGGGGGGAAAGGGGAAGAGGGGAAGCCCTTTGCAAAGGGTTCCCCTCTTCCCCTTTCCCCCCTGGCCGCCGGAGGCCTCTTCTATCCCAGCTTCAGGCCGTTGGGACAGGGTTGGTCGGGGACGGCGAGGACCACGCCGTCCTGGCGGTAGAAGCCGGTGACCAGACATTCGGAGCGCATGGGACCGATCTGCTTGGGCGGAAAGTTGACCACGGCCACGACCTGTTTGCCGACCAACGAATCGGGATCGTAGAGGTCGGTGACCTGGGCGCTGGACTTGCGCTCGCCTATCTCGGGGCCGAAATCCAGCCAGAGCTTGTAGGCGGGCACGCGCGCCTCGGGGAACGGCTCCACGCGCAGGATGGTCCCCACGCGCAGCTCCACCTTCTCGAAATCGTTCCAGGATATGTTTTCCATGTGGACTGCTCCTTTTGTCTGTTGCGGCACAGGGATAGCACGTTTCGCGGAGGCAAGAAAGGGGACCCGAAGGTCCCCTTTCAGGCTATGGGAAGGGAGTGTGACGAAACTTATCGCTTACGCACGGCATAGGCCGACGCGCCCCGGACGAGGGCGACCAGGGCCAGGACGCCGAGCACCATGACCAGGGTGAGGTGCACCCATTCGATGGTCACGATCCACAGCGGGTCCAGGGTGACGTCCGGCAGGTTGCGGTAGACGCGGAGCAGGCCGGACACGGCCAGGCCGCCGACCGCGACCGCGCGGGCCGCGCCGAGCCGGGTCAGGGTCAGCTCGCGACGCCAGGACCGGAGCCAGTTGGCCGCGGCCAGGGCGATGACGAACAGGAAGAGCGCGCCGAGCACGTAGTGCATCCTGTGCACCAGGAAGAAGTCGCCGGTCCAGGCCATGCCCGGCACCGCGGTCAGGGCGTACCGCTTGGCCAGGGGCATCTGCATGAACCCGGTGAAGGTCAGGGCGGCCACGGTGAGAATGAACAGCCGGGAGAGCCAGCGGGGATAAGGTCTATTCCTCATGGCCGCCCTCCCCGGATTTCAGGAGCCTGGAGCCGAGGCCGAGGACGCCCGCCGCAATGCCCGCAAAGGGCGCGATGAGCGTGGCCGTGGCCAGGTTGGTCTCGTCGGCCATGACGTCCTTGACCGGACCCATGTGCGGCTTGCCGGGGCCGAGCCCCTTGCCTGCGGGCTTGCCCTTGCCTTGGCCCTTGGTCTGCGGTCCCTGGCCGGCTCCCTTGCCGGAGTCTTTGTCGATGGCCTTGTCGATGAGCTCGAACGGCACCGGGGAGACGTACAGGGTGTTGGTCCCGCCGTTTTCCTCCAGCCCGTAGATGAATCCGCTCATCCCCTTGGCCAGCTTTTTGGCCTGGGCCACAATCTCGTCGCGCGGCCCGATGGTCTGGACGTTCTCGGGGCAGACGGAAATGCAGGCCGGCACTTCGCCCTTGTCGAGCAGCTGGTAACAGCGGTCGCACTTGTACATGACCCCGTTGCCCGCCAGGCGGGGCATGAGGTGGCGATAGAGGCCCACGCCGGACTGCCGCTGGGGGATGTGCCAGGGGCAGACCGTGCGACACTTGGCTCCGCCCATGCAGAGGTTGTCGCTGATCCGGGTCAGCCCGTTGAGCTGCTTGTTGGCCGCGCCGAAGGGACACATGTTGGCGCAGGGCGGATTCTGGCAATGCATGCACCGCCGGGGGATGTTGATATCCCAGGATTCGCCGTCGTAGTCCACCTGGGCGTTCTGGAGGAACAGCCAGTTGTAGGGGGTCAGCCGATCGTCCCGGTCGCGCATCTCCGACCAGTCCTCGGTCTTGGCGCGCCGCGCCGGAATGAGCTCGGGGAACGGCTTGACCGGTTCCGGAAACTTGTGCGCGTTGGACTCGCGGCAGGCGGACACGCACTCGCCGCAGCCGATGCACTTGGACAGGTCGAGCAGGGTGGCCAGTTCGCCGCCGGACGGGGCGGGTACGCGCTCGCTCGCGGCCAGGGCGGTCCCGGCGGGCGCGAGCGCGGCCGCGCCGCCCACGCCCAGGGCCTTGAGGAACCCCCGTCGGCTGACCTTCCCAGCCTGGTGTTTCTTCTCCGACATGTCGGTTCGTGACCTCGTCTTGATGATGTTTGCGGACCGGACATCCTTTCCGTTGCCGCGTGAATATACCCTATAGGGGTATAATCCCGAAAGTCAACCCCGAGGGATGAAATCCCGTTTAAATGGGGGGAAACGCACGGCAAGGCGGCGCTTGTACGGACTATTTTCGCATTCAACTAATTTAAATAACTCAATTTCAAGTATAGGCCCCCAACAGGTGGTTTGACACTCCCGGCCCTTTTGGTGTAATTATTTTTTTCGGATTGTGAGTCCTATCTTGATCGGATGCTCCCATAGCATGGTGCGGCCAGACCTCCCAAGGCCGACCGAAACCAGGCCATACAACCGAATTTTCTTCTCGCCCGGCACAGGCCGCGAGGCTTGACCTATGATCTCCAGAGGTAACCAGATGCAGAACGACGACAAATCCCTTTCCGGCAAGACCGCACAACTCATTCTCGACGGCAAGACCTACGATCTGCCCGTCATCGTCGGCACCGAAAACGAGCATGCCATCGACATCCGCTGCCTGCGAACGGACACCGGCTACATCACCTATGATCCAGGCTACGGCAACACGGGCTCGTGCCAGAGCGACGTGACCTTCGTGGACGGCGAAAACGGCATCCTCCGCTACCGGGGCTACCCCATCGAGGACATCGCCGCCCAGGGCACGTTCATCGAGACCGCCTACCTGCTCATCTTCGGCGAGCTGCCCACCCGCGCCCAGCGCCAGGAATTCCGCGACATCCTCAGCGAGCAGGAGCTGCTGCACGAGGGGCTGCGCCATCATTTCGAAGGGTTCCCGTCCAGCGGCCATCCCATGGCCATCCTGTCCGCCGTGATCAACGCGCTGGGCTGCTACCACCCCGACCTGCTGGAGCTCTCCTCCCAGGAGGACTTTCTGCGGGCCGCGGCCAAGATCATCTCCAAGGTGCGCACCATCGCGGCCTGGTCCTACCGCAAGGCCCAGGGGCTGCCGTTCATGTACCCGGACCCCAAGCTCTCCTACTGCCGCAACTTCCTGCACATGATGCACTCCATCCCGCACCGGCAGTTCGAGCCGACCGACGCCCAGGTCCGCGCCCTTTCCCTGTTCTTCCTGCTCCACGCCGACCACGAGCAGAACTGCTCCTGCTCCACCGTGCGCATGGTCCAGTCCACCGAGGCCAACCTGTTCGCCTCGGTCTCGGCGGGCATCTGCGCCCTGTGGGGCCGATTGCACGGCGGGGCCAACGCGGGCGTCATCAAGATGCTGGAGCAGATCAACCAGGGCGAGGCGACCATCCCCGAATACATCGAACGGGTGAAGCGCAAGGAGTTCCGGCTTATGGGCTTCGGCCACCGCATCTACAAATCCTTCGACCCGCGCGCCAAGATACTGCGCGAGGCGGCCCACGACATGCTGGAGTCCACAGGATACGACGACCCGCTGCTGGACATCGCCCTGGAGCTGGCCGAGGTGGCGCTGAACGACGAATACTTCACCGAGCGCAAACTCTATCCCAACGTGGACTTCTATTCCGGCATCATCCTGCGCGCCCTGAACATCCCGGTGAACATGTTCCCGGTGATGTTCGCCATCGGCCGCATGCCGGGCTGGATCGCCCATTGGCACGAGGCGGCCAGGGACGGAGTCAACAAGATCCACCGCCCGCGCCAGATCTACACCGGCCTCAAGCCCAGGACCTACATCCCCCTGGACTCCAGGCTCTAAGACAGAGGACCAAGGCCCCGCACGGGGCCTTTCCCGTTTTTCCGCCCAAAGACAACGACCATGCACAGCGCCGCGTCCATAGAGAAGATAGCCTGCGTCGCGTCCGACACGCCCAAGGCGCGCGAAGGGCTCGACCGGCTCGCCAGGAGCTACCCCCTGGTCCCTGCGGACCGGGCCGACGCCCTGGTGGTCCTCGGGGGCGACGGGTTCATGCTCCAAACCGTGCACGAATACATGGACGCGGGCATCCCCTTCTACGGCATGAACCGGGGAACCATCGGCTTCCTGCTCAACCGGTTCGACCCGGACGGCCTGATGGAGCGGATCAACCTGGCCCGGCCCCAGCCCCTGAATCCGCTGGTCATGACCGCCGAGACCGTGGACGGACAAACCTTTTCGGCGCTGGCCTTCAACGAGGTGTCCCTGCACCGCTATTCGCAGCAGTCGGCCAACATCCGGCTGAGCATCAACAGCCGGGAGAAGCTGGAGCGGCTCGTCTGCGACGGCATCATGGTCGCCACCCCGGCGGGCAGCACGGCGTACAACCTCTCGGCCCAGGGGCCGATCATCCCGCTGGGGTCCAACGTCCTGGCCCTGACTCCGGTCAGCCCGTTTCGCCCCCGGCGCTGGAACGGCGCACTGCTGCCCCACTCCGCCGTGGTGGAGTTCGACATCCTCGACCCGGCCCGCCGCCCCGTGGGCGCCGCAGCCGACTCCTTCGAGGTCCGCGACGTGGTCAGGGTCCGCGTGGTGGAGGACCACTCCCGGCCCGCGCGACTGCTTTTCGACCCCGGACACTCCCTGGAGGAGCGCATATTCAATGAACAGTTCGTCCACTGACGGGGAGGGGCGACCGGCCACCTTGTGCAACGTGGGCAATCCGGTATAGTGTTCCCCGCGACGAACAAATTTCCCATTCCGGCCCCATGCACAATACTCGATGGCCGGAATTCACATCACACAGTAGGTACCAATGGAAAACGACACCCAGCATCCCGACAACGGGAACGAAACGACCCCGGTCGTAAACGGCCCCGAGCCGATCACCTTCGACACCCTGCCGGAGCCGCTCCGCCAGGCGTGCGACAGGGCCGGATGGGACAAGCTCATGCCGGTCCAGGAACGGGCCATCCCCTTCCTCCTCGAAAATCAGGACGTCATGGTCCAGGCCCGCACCGGCTCCGGCAAGACCGGCGCCTTCGTGCTGCCGCTGATGGAAAAACTCGACCCCGCCAGCCCCAAGTGCCAGGCCATGGTCATGGTTCCCACCCGCGAGCTGGCCAAGCAGGTCGCCCAGGAGGCGCGCATGCTGGCCGGAGACGACGCCCTCAAGGTGGTCGCGGTCTACGGCGGCGTGGGCTACAAGGAGCAGCTCGACGCCTTCCGCGACGGCGCGCACCTGGTGGTCGGCACCCCCGGCCGCATCCTCGACCATCTCATGCGCCGCAACCTGGTCCTGGACGACCTGCGCGTGCTCATCTTCGACGAGGCCGACCGTATGCTCTCCGTGGGCTTCTACCCCGACATGGTCGAGGTGAAGCGCTATCTGCCGCGCAACATCGACGGTGCTTTCATGTTCTCGGCCACCTTCCCGCCCAGCGTGCTGCGGCTGGCCGAGGAGTTCATGGACAAGCCGGAATTCCTGAGCCTCTCTTCCGACGAAACCAACGTCTCGGCCATCGCGCACCAGTTCGTGGAGGTCCAGGCCATGGGCAAGGAGCGCAAGCTCATCAAGCTCATCGAGCTGGAGAACCCCACCTCGGCCATCATCTTCTGCAACACCAAGCGCAACGTGGAATTCACCGCTGCCCTGCTCTCCCAGTTCGGGTTCGACGCCGAGGGACTGACCTCGGACCTGACCCAGAACAAGCGCGAGGCGCTCATGGCCCGCATCAAGGAAGGCAAGCTGCGCTTCCTGGTGGCCACGGACGTGGCCGCGCGCGGCATCGACATCCCGGAGCTGTCCCACGTCTTCATGATGGAGCCGCCCGAGGACCCGGAATCCTACGTGCACCGCGCGGGCCGCACCGGCCGCGCCGGAGCCACGGGCACGGCCATCACCCTGGTGGACGTGATCCAGCGCATGGAGCTGGAGCGCATCGCCACGCGGTTCAAGATCTCCTTCGACGAACTCAAGGACCCCACCGAAGAGGACGTGACCGCCATCATCGAGGAACGGCTTACCGCCATCCTGGAAAAGGACTTCCGCAAGCTGACCAACCTCCAGAGGGAGCGCGTCTCCCGCTTCCTGCCCCTGGCCCGGAAGTACGCCGGGGACGAGGACTCCCTGGCGCTCATCGCCATGCTCCTGGACGAAATCTACCAGCCCACCCTGCACGGCAGGCCCGCCGCTCCCGAGGCGGACCGCCAGCAGCCCCGGCCCCAGCGCGAAAAGCCCGCCCGCAAACGCGGCGCCCGCAAGGATGAGGGCCGAGGCGGCGGTCAGGAACAGTCCGCACGGCCCGAGCGGCCCGAGCGGTCCGAGCCTTCCGAGCGGCCCGAACGGTCCGAGCGGCCGGAGAAGTCCGAGCGGTCCGAGCGGCCCGAGCGGTCCGAGCGGCCCGAACGGTCGGAGCGGTCCGAGCGGCCTGCACGTTCGGAACAACCCGAACGGCCCGCGCAAGCCGAAGCGCCCGAAAAACCCGCCAGGCAGGAAAAACCCGTCCGCGAGGACGAACCGCAGGAACGGCCCGCCAAGCCCAAGAAGGCCGAACGGCCGCCCAGGGCCGAGAGCGAACCCGCGCCCGCCAGGGACGAAGCACCGTCCGGCGACAACGAGGACAAGCCCAAGGCCAAGCGGCGCAGGCGCAGGAGAAGGCGCAAGCCCTCCTCCAGCTAGGCCGTGGCCGCGACCGATCTGATTCTCGGCCTGGCGGCAGGCTATCATTACGGTGACGTTCGCCCGTTTCTCGCTTCCCTGGAAAGGGCGGCGTTTGCGGGCGAAACCGTTCTTTTCGTCTCGGAGACCACCCGCGACCTGGACCGCATGCGGGAACACGGCGCCGCCCTTGCCCCGGCCGCGCGCCGTCCGGGCCTGGAGGAGGTGCCGTACAACGCGCTGCGCTATTTCCTCTATCTGGACTGGTTGCAATCCTGCGGCAGGGAATACCGCCGCATCCTGATAACCGACGTGCGCGACGTGATCTTCCAGCTCGACCCCTTCGCCCATCCCTGGCCCGAAGGGGTCAACTGCGTGCTGGAGGACGAATCCGCGACCGTGGGGTCATGCCCGTTCAACGCCCGCTGGGTGCGGGAGCACCTTGGCCCGGAGCGGCTGGCCGCCATAGCCGACCGGCCCGTGTCCTGCTCCGGGACCACCGTGGCCGACCACCGGTCCATGATCGAATATCTGAAGTCGATGACCGAGCTGCTGGTTCCACCGACCGGCGGCGAGTGCATGGCGGGTTACGACCAGGGGGTGCACAACCACCTGATCCATACGGGGGCGATCCCCGGAGTCCGGTTGACGGGCGACGAAGGGCCGGTCCTGACCCTGGCGCAGACCAGGGGCGAACCGCGGACCGACGCGGACGGCAACGTCCTCACCGCCACGGGGAGGATCGCCCACGTGGTCCATCAGTACGACCGCAAGCCGGGGTTGTTCGGAATCGTCAGGAACCGGTTCTGACCAGGCAGGCCGGGCCTTCCCAGTTGAGGCTCCCCTCGTCGGCGACGCTCTCCCTGATCTCGCGCACGGCGTCCATGCAGCCTACGAAGAGGTCGGCCAGAGCGGGATCGAAATGCACCCCCCGCTGTTCCTTGATGTACGCCACGGCCCTGTCCTCGGGCCACGGGTCCTTGTAGGGCCGCTTGGAGGTCAGGGCGTCGAACACGTCGGCCAGGGCCACGATGCGCCCTTCCAGCGGGATGTTCTCGCCGGACAGCCCCGCCGGGTAGCCGGAACCGTCCCATTTCTCGTGGTGGGTCAGAGCGATGGACCGGGCAAGGACCAGCAGCTCGTGATCGTGCCTGCCGATGATCTGCGCCCCGATGGTGGTGTGGGTCTTCATGATCTCCCACTCGTCCGGGTCGAGCCTGCCCGGCTTGTTCAGGATATGGTCCGGAATGCCGATCTTGCCCACGTCGTGCATGGGCGCGGCGCTGTGGAGGATGTCCGCCGCGCTCTCGTCCATACCGGCCGCCAAGGCCAGGATGCGGCAATACGCGCTCATTCGGATGATATGCATGCCGGTCTCGTTGTCCTTGTATTCGGCGGCCACGCCGAGACGGCGGATGATTTCCTGGCGCGTCAGGTAGAGATCGCGGGAACGCGCGGCCACCTTGCGCTCCAGCAGCACGTTCTGGTTGTGCAGGGCCAGGTGGGTGCGGACGCGGGCCAGGACGATGGCCGGACTGACCGGCTTGGTGATGTAGTCCACGCCGCCGACCTCGAAGCCGCGCGCCTGGTCCTCCTCCTGGTCCCTGGCGGTGACGAAGATCACCGGGATGTCCCGGCTGCGCAGGTCCTCCTTCATGATCCGGCAGACCGTGTACCCGTCCATCTCCGGCATCATCACGTCCAGCAGCACGATATCCGGCGGGCTGGAGGAATTGACCAGGGCCAGGGCCTCCTTGCCGCTGAGCGCCGCCTGCACGCGGAACTCGTCCTTGAGCGTCTCCACGAGCAGGTCAAGGTTGGTCGTCACGTCGTCGACCACCAGCACCGTCTGTTTTTCGTTCTCGTTCATGAACCCTCCGCTTTGCGCATTAACGAAACAAAAGTTTACGCTGGCCGTGCGGGCCGACAATTATAATCCACTTTGGCCGGGAAATCGCTTATTCGATATATGTCATAAGGTCGATAAAACCTTGCCCGCCGCATGCCGCGGGCGCTTTTCCAGAATATTTATAATGCTCAGGCCTGAAGGACCGCGCTATCGTATGACCAAATCGGCAGTCCCCGACTCCCGGCGGAAGACCAAGGATTGGATGTGAGACGATTGAAACTTACCTCGATATGGGTACGCAGCTTTATCGGGACCATTTTGTTCCTGGGCGGAATCTCGGCCTTCGGACTGTACATGCTCTACAGCCAGGCGCGGTCTTCCATCGAGAAGACCATCCGGATGAACGAGCAGGTTCACAACAGGATGGTCACCCAGGAAATCGACCTCGACCTCAAGAACCTGTTCATGGACCTCTCCCTCGTGGCCAACCACGTGGAGACGAAGCGATTCCTTCTCGATCCCACGCCCGAGAACCGGGCCGACCTGGAATCGGAATTCCTGGCTCTGTGCACCATCAGCGAGGCCTACGACCAGGTCCGGCTTCTGAGCAACGAGGGCATGGAGCTGACCAGGGTCAACTATAACGGCGGCTCCCCGGCCGCTGTTCCGCCGGACAATCTCCAGGACAAGTCCGACCGCTACTATTTCACCGATTCCCTGCCGCTGAAGAACGGCGAGGTCTACGTCTCCAAGTTCGACCTGAACATCGAGAACAAGCAGATAGAACTGCCCCTGAAGCCCATGATCCGCGTCTCCACCCCGGTCTACGACGACGGCAAGCGGCTGGGCATCGCCATTCTCAACTACCTGGGCCAGCGGATCATCGACAAGTGCATGGATAGCCGGGACCTGCAGGGGAGCACCACCCTGCTTCTGAACAAGGACGGATACTGGCTCGCCTCGCCCGTTCCGGACCAGAACTGGGCGTTCATGTACCGGGGGCGCGAGAACATCCGGTTCAGCGCCCGGCATCCCGAGGCCTGGGAGCGGATACAGCAAACCGACTTCGGCCAGTTCACCACTCGGGAGGGCGTCTACACGGTGTCCACGGTGAGCGTCTCCCCCCAGACCGGAATCCGGACCAATGCCCGCCAGACCCACAGCTGGAAGGTGGTCTGCTTCACGCCCAACTCGGTGGTGGCAGCAACCATCAGACCCGCCCGGAACAACTACCTGGTCATCTTCGGGCTGCTCATGCTGATCATCATTTTCGGCGGGCTGACCCGGGCGCGGTTCATGGCCGCCGGGGAGAAGAACAGGCAGGCCCTGGAATCAGCCCGCAAGGAGGCCGAGGAGGCCAACCGGGCCAAGAGCGACTTCCTGGCCCGCATGAGCCACGAAATCCGCACCCCCATGAACGCCATCATCGGTTTGACCCACCTGGCCCTCAAGACCGGGCTGACCGCCAAGCAGGCCGACTACCTGTCCAAGGTTTCGCTTTCGGCCAATTCGCTGTTGGGGATCATCAACGATATCCTCGACTTCTCCAAGATCGAGGCGGGCAAGCTGACGGTCGAGGAGTCCGACTTCCTGCTCGACGACGTGCTCAACAACGTCATCAACATCCTCGGCCTGACCGCCGAGCAAAAGGGCATCGAATTCCTGCTCATGGTCAAGAGTTCGGTCCCCAACCGGCTGCGCGGCGATCCCCTGCGGCTCGGCCAGGTGCTGCTCAACCTGACCAACAACGCCATCAAGTTCACCAAAGAGGGCGAGGTCATGATCATGGCCGACCTGATCCGGGAGAACGACACCGATGCCGTCATCCGCTTCTCGGTGCGGGACACCGGCATCGGCATAGACCGCGAGCACATGGCCCGGCTGTTCCAACCCTTCAGCCAGGCGGACGGCTCCATCACCCGCCAGTTCGGCGGCACCGGACTGGGGCTGGTCATCTGCAAGCGGCTGGTGGAGCTGATGGGCGGCGAAATCACCGTGACCAGCGACCCCGGATTCGGCAGCGAATTCACCTTTGCCCTGCCCTTCAAACTCCAGCCGGAACACGCCAAGGACACCTTCGAGTACCCTTCCGAGATACGGGGCATGGCCGTGCTCGTCGTGGACGACTCCAAGATGTCCCGCAAGGTCATGTGCAAGGTGCTCGAATCCTTCACCTTCAGGGTGGAGATGGCGACCCGCGCCCGTGAGGCCCTGGACATCCTGGTCCGGCGCGACGGGAGCGACCCCATCATGCTGGTGGTCACCGACTGGAACATGCCCGACATGGACGGCATCCAGCTGACCAAGGCCATCCGCAAGAACCGGGACATCACCCAAAAGCCCAAGGTGATCATGCTCACGGCATACGGCCAGGACGCCATCCGCCACCAGGCCAGGGAAGCGGGGCTGGACGGGTTCATGCTCAAGCCGTTCAACCGCTCCATACTCTTCGACACCATCATGGACGCCTTAAGCGGCAACAGCGAGCGACGCACCGGCACGGTGGTGCAGGCCGCACAGGGCGGCGTGCCGGACAACCTGCGCGGCGCACACGTCCTGCTGGCCGAGGACAACGAGATCAACCAGCAGGTAGCACAGGAGATACTGGAGGGCGCGAACATCAGCGTGACCATCGCGACCAACGGCCGGGAGGCCGTGGAGCTGGCACTTTCCGAGGATTTCGACGCGGTGCTCATGGACATCCAGATGCCGATCATGGACGGATTCAAGGCGGTCAAGGCCATTCGGGAGGCGGGCAAGACCGACCTGCCGATCATCGCCATGACCGCACACGCCTTGGTGGGCGACAGGGAGAAAAGCCTGGGGTCCGGCATGAACGACCACGTGACCAAGCCCATCGACCCGGAAGTACTCATGGAAACCCTGTCCAAATGGCTACCCGGGAGCCGAGACCACGGGGAAGCGCAAAAGGCCGAACCGGCCACCGGTCCCGCGCCCGCCCCCAAGAACGGCGGGTTCCCGACCATCCCCGGCCTCGACGTGGACAACTCCCTGGTCAGGCTGCGCGGCAACGAAGCCCTCTACCGAAAGCTGCTCCTGGACTTCGCCAAGGACAGCGGCCCCATGCTGGACAAGTTGGCCGCCGGGGCCGAGGATGATGTAGAAGAGAGCCGTGCACTGGCCCACAACATCAAGGGCGTGGCGGGCAACATCGGCGCCGCCCGGCTACACGCCCTGTTCTCCGAGCTGGAGAACCGGCTGGGTCATGTGGACAGCCGCCCCCTCCTGAAACGGGCTGTGGAGGAATTGCGAGAGGTAAGCAAGAACATCCAGGCCGCCTTCCCCTCGGAGGAACGTGAAGAGGACGACCTGGGCGAGCTGGACGTGGAAGGAGTCATGGCCCTGCTGCCGAAGCTTGAACGGTTGCTGGCCCTGCTCCGGAAGCACGACGTGGACGCGCGGACCGTGTTCCGGGACGTGGAGAAGGACCTGCGGCACTCGGCCCCGGTGCAGACCACGCACATCTGCGACCAGATAGACCACTTCAACTTCGGCGAAGCGGGCAAGGAACTCACGAATCTCATCGAGCTGTGCCGCGAGGATGAAGACTCCCGCGCCTAGGCGTCGCGCACGGGCCAGACGTGAAACTCGGCGTGGTCCTTGAAGCCCACGCCCACCGCGCCCTTGTGCAGGTAGAGGCAATAGGCCCACCCCTGCTCGTAGCCGCTGTCCGTGGCCGACCAGTACTCCTCGCGCACGTCGCGAAAGGGGTGTCCGCCGGGCAGGGCCGGGTCCGCACGGGAGCAGTCCGTCAGCGACTCCAGCTCCATGATCTCCGGCAGCCGCCACGGCAGGCCGGTCTCGGCGGCCAGTCCGGCCACTGCTTCGCGGGCCGCCGCATGGTCCACCATCCCACCGGCCAGGTCGGTGCTCTCCATCCAGATCAGGCCGGTCATGCGGTCCAGCATGCCGCCCCCCTCGGCGGGAGCGAACCTCGGCTCGGGCCAGGGAAGCCCCATGCGCAGCGCCCCGTCCTGGCCGGTCCCGGCGCACTCCACGGGCTCGCCTCGGGCATCGAAGCAGGCCCGTTGCCCGGTGACGAAGAGGAAATCAGACTCCCCGCGCACGGGCCAGACCACGGCGTCGTCGGTCTTGCGTCCGAAGAACATGCGCCCGCCGCTGAACTGCACCCACCAGGCATAGGCGCGGTCCCGGGCCGAGCTGGTGGAGGTCCAGCACTTGCCGGACCAGACGTTCACGAAGGGGTGGTTCTCGGGCAGGGCCGGCTCGCGCCGGGCGTGGTCGATGAGCGAATACAGCTCGCGCCGGTTGGGCAGCCGCCAGTCGGCAAAGCCGTGCCGCGACTCGCGGTTCATGGCCGCCACCAGCTCCAGGGCCTCGGGCCAGGACAGCCCGGTCTCGGCGGCCTGGGCCGACCGGGGCCAGACCAGGCCGGTCAGGGTGTCGACAACGATCTCGCCCTCCACGGCGAACCGTTTCTCAGGCTGTTCGATCCGGGTCATCCGAGCATGTACCTCACCGTGTAGCCGAAGGACGGGTACGCCCAGGGATGGGCCAGGAGGTCCGCGCGAGTGAGGTTGTGGCGGATGGCCAAGCCGAAGATGTTGGCGATCTCCTCGGCGTGCTGGCCGAGATAATGGGCGCCCAGGATGCGGTCGGTTCCCCGCTCCACCAACACCCGATAGCCCGCGTGGGACAGCCCCAGCCTTTCATGCTCGGCCCAGCCCGCCGCGTCGCCCTCGAAGATGTCGAACTCGAATCCCTGCTCCCGGGCCTGTTCCTCAAGCCTGCCCACCGCCGACAGGGGCGGATGGGTAAAGACCACGGCCCCGGTCCCGGTCAGGTCGGCGGTTGCCGGTCCCTTGCCGGTCAGGGTGCGGACCACCGCGTCCGCCTGGAGCGCGGCCACCGGGGTCAGGGGCAGCCCCGTGGCGGCGCAGTCGCCCGCCGCGAACACGCGGGGGTTGGAGATCGAGCGCAGGTTGGCGTCCACCTCGATGCCGTGCGGTCCGGCCTGCACCCCGGCCCGGTCCAGGGCCAGCCCGTCCAGGTCGGGGACCCGGCCCGCGCCCTCCACGACCGCCGAGGCCACAAAGGTCCGCTCGCCGCCGTCCGCGTCCGCACAGCGCACCAGCACGCCGTCGCCGTGCCGCTCCACCGCCCGCACGGGCAGGTCGGTGTGCACGGCCACGCCCTGGGCCTCCATGGCCAGCACCAGCTTGCGGGACAGGGATTCGTCGAACCCCTTGAGGACCCGGCCGCTGCGGTGGAGGATGGTCGCCCTGGCCCCGGCCGCGGCCGCGACCCCGGCGAACTCGAAGGAGATGAACCCGCCGCCGATGAAGATCAGGGATTCGGGCAGGGGATCGAGGTCGAGGAAGTCGTCGCTGGTCAGCAGCAGCTCCTCGCCCGGAACGTCCAGCCGCCGGGGAACCGCCCCGGCCGCGACCACGATGCGGTCCGCGCCGATCGAACCATGCCCCTCCACCTCCAAGGTGTCCGGGCCGGTGAAACGCGCCGCGCCGTGGAAGGTCGCCGCGCCCCGGCGCTCGAAGGAGCGGAACACCGCGTCCGAGATGGGATCGATGGACGAATGCTTGAAGCGCATGAGCGCGGGCCAGTCCAGCCCCACGTCGCCGGTCACGCCGTGGGCGGCCATGTCCCTCGCCCGGACCACGGCATGGGCCGTGTCCGCCAGGATTTTCTTGGGTTCGCAGCCGCGCAGGGGGCAGACCCCGCCCCATCCGTTGCGTTCCACCACCGCCACGGACAGCCCCGCTTCGGCGCACTTCCGGGCCACGATGCCGCCTGCGGGGCCGGACCCGATCACGATCACGTCGAATTTCCTTTTTTCAGCCAACGTTAACTCCGATTGCGTTTCCGATCGGGCCGACGAAGCGGCCGGGGATCGTTTCCTCCATCCTCGCACAATCGTGGTGAAAGTAAAGGGCGGCCCGTTTCCGAAAGAAACGGGCCGCCCTGTCGCGCCGTGAAAATCCCGGCGGTCCCTATTCCGAGAACCGGCAGTCGGGGTCGGCCAGCCACTTCAGG
Organism: Pseudodesulfovibrio indicus; assembly: GCF_001563225.1. NCBI lineage: Bacteria > Pseudomonadati > Thermodesulfobacteriota > Desulfovibrionia > Desulfovibrionales > Desulfovibrionaceae > Pseudodesulfovibrio > Pseudodesulfovibrio indicus. The sequence goes on along the minus strand of NZ_CP014206.1, from coordinate 1,808,259 downwards.
TTGCGCACCGAGGAGTAGTCCGTCTGCCCGGAAACGAGGGCCTGGATGCGGTCGAGCTGGTCGCCCTGAAGCAGGTCGTAGAGCGGCTGCTCCACCCTGGGGATGCGCAGCAGGCTCTCGCGGATGAGCCGGTCCCAGGCCTCGGCGTGGACGTCGATGTCGTCCAGCCGCAGGTGCTCGCGGCAGCTCTCGCACCCGCAGCAGATGGCGTAGGGCTCCTGGATGTTGAGCAGCCCGTACTCGGTGGTGATCTCATCCCCGGCGCCGATGTCGCGGACCGCGATCTCCAACCCGTAGTCGGTCATCATGGTGTTGGGGTGGCAGTTGTGGTTCATGTACCGGGCGTGGTCCCAGCTCAGGACCAGGTTGCCGCACTTGTCGTGATAGAGATAGGTCTCCATGGTCTCCCGCTGGGGCGCGGGCAGCCGGGCGAACTCCTCCCGGCTGAGGCAGAGGTCGAACCGGTCGCGGACGACCACGATGGTCCCGCGCGGGATGGGATGGGTGGCGAACACGCCGACCCCGATGGCGGGATCGCCGGAGAGCACCCTGGTGTACGGATGGATCACGATTTGTCCCTCGCTAGTAGATGTAGCGTATCTGATGCCGTTCGGCTTCGATGCGGTTGTAGATGGAGCGCATGATGCGCTCGTAGAGTTCGTCGCCCAGGACCAGGTCCTCGATGCCCACGTCCACGTTGGGGTTGTCGTTGACCTCGATGACGTAGGCCTTGCCGCCGATGTCCTTGAGGTCCACCCCGTAAAAGCCGTTGCCGATGAGCGACGACGCCTGGATGGCGGCCTTGAGGATGTGCGCGGGCACCTGGTTGGCGGACACCGTCTCGGACGGGCCGCTGAACCCCTCGTCGCACTCCGGCTCCTGCCAGTTGTAGATCTGCCAGTGGTTGTTGGCCATGTAGTACTTGCAGGCGAACAGCGGGGTGTTGTCCATCAGCCCGATGCGCCAGTCGTACTGGGAGACCAGGAACTCCTGGGCGATGACCAGGTCCGTGCGCTCGAACATCTCGGCGAGCTTGGCCTTGAGCTCCTCCACGGAGGAGACGCGGAACACGCCCAGCGAGAACGAGCTTTCGGGCAGCTTCAGGACCAGGGGCAGGGGCAGGGAGCCAAGAAACCGGTCCGTGCAATCCTTGCGCGTCAGGTGCCAGCCGCGCGGCTGGTTCACGCCCGCGTTGGCCAGCCGCTCCTGGAGGTAGACCTTGTTGGAGCAGAGCATGATGGACCACGGGTCGTCCACCACCACCAGCCCTTCGGTGTAGGCGTGGCGCGACATGGCGTAGGTGTGGTTCTCGATGGCCGTGGTCTCGCGGATGAACAGGGCGTCGAACTCGCAGATGCGCCGGTGATCCGCCTTGGTGATGAACTCCACGAAGAAGCCGACGCGCTCGGCGGCCTTGCGGAACTTCTCCAGGGCCTGGGGACAGGACGGCGGCGTGGGCTCCTTGCCGTTGACCAGGATGGCCAGGTCGTACTGGTAGCTTTTGAGCCGGGGGCGGCTGTACCGCTTCTTGAGGCAGTATCCGGCCAGCGCCTCGCGCAGCAGCTCCGGGTACCGCTTGGCCACCTGCTTGAGGTGCAGGACCTTGACCTTGCGGAACTTCCACCCGTCCTGGCGCTCCATGGTGATGGTGAAGAACGGGATGGTGAACAGGGAAAAGAGTTTGCGGCCCAGCTCGGCGCGGCACGGGTCCTCGGTGCGGCCCAGGATGATGGTCAGCTCCAGGACCTCGCCCCGGGCTGGCAGCGGCTTGGGATGGATGGCGTCCTTGATCTCGTCGAGCAGGCTTTGGGCCACCGGGGGCGTGGTCACGTCCTTGACGGTCATCACCGACGGGGTCACGCGGTGGTTGCGGGCCGTGGCCAGCAGCGAGACGTAGTACCCCATGGAGTGGGTCCTGTAGGAGTTGCACAGGTTCAGGACGTGGAACCGGTTGGAGTTGGCGTAGTTGGTGTCGGACAGGTAGTCCGTGGCCGACACGAACTGCACGCCGGGGCAGCAACCCTTGACCCTGCCCGGCTCGTCCACCACGATGACCACGCTCTCGGGCGACCCCTCGCGGCTGGACGGCATGAGCACCATGCGCACGGCGGGCTCCCCCGGCCCGTAATAGTCGGAGAGGGTGCGGATGGGCTCGAACCCGAACTTGCGGTACCAGTTGACCAGCTTGGGGTTGTTCATGTCCGCTTCCAGCGACACGCGCTCGTAGCCGTGGCTGGCCGCGAACTCCACGATGTGGCGCAGCAGCGCTTCGCCCAGACCGAGCAGGCGGTGCTCCGTGAGGATGGCCAGGGAGTAGATGCGCAGGGACCGCTTGTACTGGAAGACCACGGCGGTGCCGGCCGGAGTCGGCTTCCTGCGCTTCTCCTTGCGCTCGATGACCAGGGCCAGCTGGCTGGGGCTGGTGATGCTGCGCTTCAGGCTGGCGCGCGAGCTCTGCCGGTTTTCACTGAACCCGGTCCGTTCGCAGGCCTCGAACACGGGCAGGTCGCCAAGGGTCGCCTGGCGGACGGAATGTGAAGGATATGAGACGTTGGGCGTCTCGCACGCAAGGCTCATGCAACAGCCTCCCGCAGATGGGCGAAAAAAGGGCCTCAGGTCATAATCCGCACGCCTGAGAATGAGCCTCCCATATACCTCGTTTCACCACAGGTAAACAGAAAAAGGAGGGGACCCCCGCCCTTTTTTGAAACAGGGCCGGGACGCCCGTGGTCCGGGAGTTTCAGCGCTGCAACGAAGCCAGGAAATCGGACGGTGCGAAGCGCTCGGGACGGACCCCGAAACGGGCGCACAACCGGGCCACCTGGCAGGGAAGCAGGCCGCAGGATTCGAGCAGGTCCCCGCGCTCGAACAGCCCGCCCACGGAGCCGTCGTAGCGCAGCCGCCCGGACTCCAGGCAGACGGCCCGCTCGCAGTTCTCGGCCACGAAGTCCATGTCGTGGCTGATCAGGATCACGCCCTTGCCCATTTCCCGCAGCTCGGCCAGGGCCGAGGCGAGCAGCCCGGTCTCGAAGGAGTCGAGCCCGGCAGTGGGTTCGTCCAGGACCAACAGGGGGGTGTTCATGGCCGCCACCGAGGCCAGGGCCAGCCGCTTGCGCTCGCCGAACCCCAGGTCGTAGGGGTTCTCGCCGCCGCGCCCGGCAAGGCCGAACAGGGAAAGCGCCCAGCCGGTCAGTTCCGCCACCCGCTCCGAGCCGAAGCCGAGGTTGCGCGGTCCGAAGGCCACTTCTTCCTCCACCCGGCTCTTGCAGATCTGGTCGTCCGGGTTCTGGAACATCAGGGCCGCCTTCCAGGCCAGGGACGCCACCGTGCACCCGGCCGTGGACCGCCCGTCGAGCAGCACCTCGCCGGATTCCGGGCGCAGCAGCCCGTTCAGGTGCCGGGCCAGGGTGGACTTGCCCGACCCGTTGTGCCCGGCCAGGGCGACGCACTCGCCCGGGGCCACGGATAGGGACACGCCCCGCAGGGCCGTGACCCCGCCGGGATAGGAAAAGGTGACGTTGCGCAGTTCGGCCAGCATGCTACCCCTCCCCGCCGGGCCGGATTCCCGCACCGGCCTCGAGCCCGGCCACGGCCTGCTCCAGGGTGACCGCGGGCGGCCGTCCGGCCTCCCACATCCCCTGCCCCGCCGCCAGCCGCGCCACCTCGGTGTAGCGATTGGGGCAGAGCCCGGCCTCGGCCAACGCGGGAGAAGCCAGGACCTCTCCCGGAGGACCGTCCAGGACCACCCGCCCGCCGTCCAGAACCAGCACCCGGTCCGCGAACCGGGCCACCCATTCCAGCCGGTGCTCGGCCATGACGATGGTCCGCCCTTCGCGCCGCAGGGAATCGAGGGTCTCGAAGAGCGCCAGCGCCGCGCGGGGATCGAGGAAGGTGGTCGGCTCGTCCAGAACCAGGACCCGAGGGTCGCAGGCCAGGACCGAGGCCAGGGCGACCTTCTGCTGCTGGCCGCCCGACAGGCTCGCGGGGGACCGGTCCGCGAGGTCCTCGACCCCGGCCAGGGCCAGGGCGAGCCCCACCCGGTCCGCCATCTCCTCTCTCGCCACGCCCCGGTTCTCCAGGCCGAAGGCGACCTCCTCGAACACGGTGAAGCGCGCGCCGGAGAACTGGGCCGTCGGGTTCTGCATGACCAGCCCAACGTTGAGGGCGATGTCCGCCACGTCCGAATCCCGCGTGTCCAGCCCGTCGACGGTCACCCGCCCGTCCATGGTCCCGCCGTAGAGATGGGGGATGACCCCGGCCAGGGCGTAGCACAGCGTGGTCTTGCCCGCGTTGTTGCGCCCGACCAGCGCCGTGAACGTGCCCGGCTCGATGGCCAGGTTCAGGCCGTTCAGGGCCGGGACGTCGGTCGCCGGATAGGCGTAGGAGAGCCCGTCAAGGGAGATCAGAGCCATGGCCGCCCCGCCGCCTTGTAGAGGATCAGGCCCAGGGAGCCGAGGAGCATCAGCCGCCTGGCCCAGCGCTGGGCGCCGCTGTCCCGGACCTCGCGCCAGGCCGAGCGGGCCGTGCGGGAGTTGAAGCCCCGCACCTCCAGGGCCACGGCGCGTTGCTCGATGTCCATGAGCGCGCCGAGCAGGAACGGCTTGACCAGGGGGAAGAGCCCCCGGACACGCCTGGTCAGCCCTCCCTCGGAGTCCAGCCCGCGCGCCCGCTGGGCCGCCTGGACCGAGGCCGCCCGCGCGCGCATGGCCGGAAGCATGAGCAGCGGGCTGCCCACCAGGTAGGCGATCTTGGGCGACAGCCCGGCCCGGGTCACGGAGGTGACGATGTCCGCCGGGTGGGTGCACAGGACAAAGAGCAGGGAGGCGGTGAGCACCACCGCCACCTGCAGCAGTACGGTCCCGGCAAAGAGGAGTCCCTCGCGGTACACCGCGACCCCGTGCCAGGCCGCGAGCGCGGTCCGGTTGTCCGGGTGGAGCAAGCCGTGGATGGGGACCATGAACAGGGCCAGCGGCAGCATGACCTTCCACAGCAGGGACCATGCCCTGGCCCCCGTCCCGGAGGAGGCCAGCAGCCCGCCGTTCACGGCCAGCAGTACGGCGCAGACGAGCCACGTCCCGGCCGTGGTCCGGACGGGAGGGGCATAGGCCAGCGCCGCCGCGAGCAGGATGTAGGCCAGCTTGGTCAGCGGGTTGAGCCCGTGAACGAGGGAGCGCCCCTCGACGAAGAGGGTCGCGGAGGTATCGGCCATGGCGGAACCGCCCGAGGACTAGGAAGTCACGGACTGCGCGCCGGGGAAGCGGGCCGTGGTCCGTCCGGGCAGCGCCTTGACCACGCCCCAGGCGAGGAGCGCAGTGACAACCTTGTCGAGCAGGTTGGCGGTGAACACCGTGACCACCACGGAGCCGAACAGGTCGCGGCCCAGAGCGAGCATGTAGGCGGTGACGAAGTCAGCGCCGCTGCCGGTGATGCCGCCGAACATGTAGAGGCGGATGGGTACGGCCACCACGGCGTTGAACACGGTGATGATCACGCCGCTGAGCAGGGCCAGCCACCAGGTGCGGAACAGGCCGTAGCGGGCGCACAGTCCCGCCGTGATGCCGATGACCATGGCCACGGGCGCAAAGGCGGCGGCCACGGGAGAGGTGATCACGCCCCAGATGAGGTTGGTCAGCAGGCCGGTCAGGCCGCCCGCCCAGGGACCGGCCAGGACGCCGACCAGCACCGTGCCGATGGAGTCGAGAAAGATCGGCAGCTTGAGCAGCGAAACCAGCTGCCCCACCGCGATGTTCAGGACGATGGCCACGGCGATCAGGACGAACGTGAACGTGGTGAACTCTTTCTTCAGTTGCTCGGAAATGCCCATACCCTACTCCTCATCCGGTTTGATGGTTTCCACTTTCAGCTCGGGGTAGCCGGTCTCGGTGTCCAGGGGCCGCGTGAAACGCATCCCCGGCAACAGGCCGACCACGATCTCGGCGGTGGTGTAGACCCGGCACCCTTCCATCAGGTGGCCCCCCAGGGTCCGCCCCTCGCCATCGGAAATCGACAGGTGGCAGTGCGCCCCGTCCGGCGAGAACACGCCGGTCAGGGAGACTATCTCGAAATGCCCCGTAAGGGTGGCGGATTCCGGACGGTTGGCGAAACGGATCACCGCCGTGGTCAGGCTGCCCACGCAGGTCAGGATGCAACCGGCCCCGGCCTTGGATTGCGCAAACAGCCGCTCCAACTCCACGAGCAGGTCCTGTCCCGGGTGCAGCCGCACCGCCACCGGCCTCGTCTCCATGCCTCCGTCCACTGCCGAACTCCCTGTCCCGAAAATTCATTTTTCCGCTTCGTCCCGCCGGAACGATCCTGCGGTTAACGGACACCTCCCTTCATATTTTATTTATGAATAGTGTCAATATGTTTGATCTATTTACGTGCCGACACTACCCGGCCCTCCATTGGGATGGCAGTAAAACCATCAATTTCGGGATGATACCACGCCAAGGCCCAAAAAATGCCGAAAATCGGCGAATTCGTGGGCACCTGTGATGGGGAAAATTACAGGTCACATGGATTGCAAAAAAAACCGAGAAATATACCTGATTGGGAAATAGTCAGAATTTTCAATATGATAATTATTACTATTCTCACGAGCCCACAGTTGATAACTCTTTTCAGGACAATTTCTTTTTCACAAGGAACAGTGCAAACCCCTGTTTAATCCATACCACCACACTCTGGAATGCCGCATGGCGTCCCTTTTGACAGGCCATCGAAACAGACCGAAAAATCCGACTTTTCCACATTTTAACATCCCGGTTTTACATAGTTTAATACTGTGCCTTCGGGGTGACCGCATCCGTATATCTAAGTGACAAGGAAATAAACCCGATTTTCCACATATTTCATACTTGCAAGGGAGGATATTATGACCGATACCACCATCACCCAAGCCCCGATCGTCCGGGTATTGCTGCCCGGTGCGGGACGGTCCACGTCGTATCGATTGACGTCGGACTCGCTGGTACGATTTGATTTCGATCTCTCGGAAGCGGAGTTCAAGGGCGTAGGCAACGACCTTGAAATCACGGTGGAAGGCGGCGGGAAGGTCGTCCTGTTGGACTATCTGCTCCTGGCCGACGCAAACACCCTGCCCCTCTTCGAGATGATGGACGGACAGCAGGTAGCCGGTGACGTCTACCTGTTCGCGTTCGACACCGACCAACCCCAGACCCAGGACGACCTGGAAACCGCAGCCGGGGCGGGAGCCACCGGTTCGGGCGCCGGAGAATACACCGACGACGCGGGCATGCTGTTCGATGGCCTGACGGCCCTCGGCGGCCAGGGCGATGCCTATGACCCGCACCTTTTCCCCGCCGTTGACCCCATCGTCGAGGAAATCATCGACGCCGAACCCCAGCCTGTACCGCCGGTCGCAGTGGATGATTTCAACGCGCTCGTCGAGAGCGGCTGGAATCGAGGCGAAGGCGATAACGGCCAGTACGAAGGCGGCGAATTCGTCAACTCCGTGACCGGCAACCTGCTGCTCAACGATTTTGACGACGACAACATCGACTACCCCGAAACGAACGGCGTGGAGACCGAACTCTCGATCCGCACCATCGACTTCGCGGGCAACGACTTCACCGGCACGAACCCCGGCGCGGTCGAGGTCTCGGATACCGGCACCCAGGTCAACGGGCTTTACGGCACGCTGACCATCTTCGCCGACGGCTCCTATGAATATGTATTGGACGAGAACCTGGCCGACCCGCTGCGCCAAGGCGAGGAGGCGGTCGAGCGTTTCGACTACACGGCCATCGACCCGGACGGCAACGTGAGCAACACGGCCACCCTGTCCATCACCATCACCGGCTCCAACGACGGCCCGGACGCCTTTGACGACCTGTCCGCCGAAGTCATCGAGCAGGGAACCGTCGTGGCCGGCGTCGCCGCCGTTTCCGGCAACGTCCTGCACAACGACTCGGACATCGACAACGTCGGCTACGAGGATCTGGACCCCGGCTACCGCAACCTGGCCCCCACCGATCCCGACGGGCTCATCGAACTCGGCGTGACCAGCATCTACAGCTCCGGCACCTACCAGTACGACTCCGCGCCCGACGGTTCCGGCAACCTGACGGTGGACGGCGTCTACGGCACGCTGACCATCAACGCGGACGGCTCCTACGAATACGTGCTCGACCAGAACGCGGCGGACCCGCTGAACATCGGCGACAACCCGGTGGAGACCTTCTACTACTCCATGTGGGACGGGGACAAGTTCGGTTACGCGGCCCTGCGTATCCCGGTCATCGGCTCCAATGACGCCCCTGTGGCGGATGCGGACGGGAACGCCTTCACCGAGGCCGTTGACGAAGGAACGCCCGCCGACGTGTCCGGCAACATCCTGACCAACGACACCGACATCGACAACGCGCATGTCGAGCTGTCCGTAGACTCCATCGTCTACTCCGGCTCGGCCACCCCGCCCGTGCGGGTCAGCGACGCCTACACCGCCGACCACGTCATCGAAGGCGAGTTCGGCACCCTGTACCTGAACGACGACGGCTCGTACCACTACGTCGAGGACAAGAGCGCGACCGATCCGCTGAACACGGACGACGCGCCGGTCACCGACGTCTTCACCTACGCGGTGAGCGACAACCAGACCGGCGGCCCGCTGACCGATTCGGCCACTCTGACCATCACCATCACCCCGGCCAACGACTCGCCGGTGGCCACCGTGGACGTCAACTCCTTCACCGAAGCGGTCGACGACGGCATGCCCGCCGACGTGTCCGGCAACATCCTGACCAACGACACCGACATCGACAACGCGCACGTGGAGCTGTCCGTAGACTCCATCGTCTACTCCGGCTCGGCCACCCCGCCCGTGCGGGTCAGCGACGCCTACACCGCCGACCACGTCATCGAGGGCGAATTCGGCACCCTGTACCTGAACGACGACGGCTCGTACCATTACGTTGAGGACAAGAGCGCGACCGATCCGCTGAACACGGACGACGCGCCGGTAACGGACGTCTTCACCTACTCGGTGAGCGACAACCAAACCGGCGGCTCCCTGAGCGACTCCGCGACCCTGACCATCACCATCACCCCGGCCAACGACTCCCCGGTGGCGACGGTTGACGTCAACAGCTTCACCGAAGCCATCGACGAAGGAACGCCCGCCGACGTGTCCGGCAACATCCTGACCAACGACACCGACATCGACAACGCGCATGTCGAGCTGTCCGTAGACTCCATCGTCTACTCCGGCTCGGCCACCCCGCCCGTGCGGGTCAGCGACGCCTACACCGCCGACCACATCATCGAGGGCGAGTTCGGCACCCTGTACCTGAACGACGACGGCTCGTACCACTACGTCGAGGACAAGAGCGCGACCGATCCGCTGAACACGGACGACGCGCCGGTCACCGACGTCTTCACCTACGCGGTGAGCGACAACCAGACCGGCGGCTCCCTGAGCGACTCGGCCACCCTGACCATCACCATCACCGGGGCCAACGACTCCCCGGTGGCCACCGTGGACGTCAACAGCTTCACCGAAGCCATCGACGACGGGCTGGCCGGTGATGTGTCCGGCAACATCCTGACCAACGACACCGACATCGACAACGCGCACGTCGAGCTCTCCGTAGACTCCATCGTCTACTCCGGCTCGGCCACCCCGCCCGTGCGGGTCAGCGACGCCTACACCGCCGACCACGTCATCGAGGGCGAGTTCGGCACCCTGTACCTGAACGACGACGGCTCGTACCACTACGTCGAGGACAAGAGCGCGACCGATCCGCTGAACACGGACGACGCGCCGGTCACGGACGTCTTCACCTACGCGGTGAGCGACAACCAGACCGGCGGCCCGCTGACCGATTCGGCCACTTTGACCATCACCATCACCGGCGCGAACGACTCCCCGGTGGCGACGGTTGACGTCAACAGCTTCACCGAAGCCATCGACGAAGGAACGCCCGCCGACGTGTCCGGCAACATCCTGACCAACGACACCGACATCGACAACGCGCATGTCGAGCTGTCCGTAGACTCCATCGTCTACTCCGGCTCGGCCACCCCGCCCGTGCGGGTCAGCGACGCCTACACCGCCGACCACGTCATCGAGGGCGAATTCGGCACACTGTACCTGAACGACGACGGCTCGTACCACTACGTCGAGGATAAGAGCGCGACCGATCCGCTGAACACGGACGACGCGCCGGTCACCGACGTCTTCACCTACGCGGTGAGCGACAACCAGACCGGCGGCCCGCTGACCGATTCGGCCACTCTGACCATCACCATCACCCCGGCCAACGACTCGCCGGTGGCCACCGTGGACGTCAACAGCTTCACCGAAGCGGTCGACGACGGCATGCCCGCCGACGTGTCCGGGAACATCCTGAGCAACGACACCGACATCGACAATCCCGGCCTGGAACTGTCCGTGTCCTCCATCGTCTACTCCGGCTCCGCCCCCCCCCCCGCGCGGGTGAGCGACGCCTACACCGCCGACCACGTCATCGAGGGCGAGTTCGGCACCCTGTACCTGAACGACGACGGCTCGTACCACTACGTTGAGGACAAGAGCGCGACCGATCCGCTGAACAGCGACGACGCGCCGGTCACCGACGTCTTCACCTACGAGGTGAGCGACAACCAGGGCGGCGGCTCCCTGAGCGACTCGGCCACCCTGACCATCACCATCACCGGGGCCAACGACTCCCCGGTGGCCACCGTGGACGTCAACAGCTTCACCGAAGCGGTGGACGACGCCCCGTTCCATGCCGTGTCCGGCAACGTGCTGGATAACGACACCGACATCGACAACGTGGACCTCGGCGACGGCGGGACCCCGGAACTGACCGTCAGCTCCATCCTGTACTCCGGCGACGCCACTCCGCCCGTGCGGGTCAGCGACCTCTACCTCGCCGACCACATCATCGAAGGCGAGTTCGGCACCCTGTACCTGAACGACGACGGTTCTTACGTCTACGTCGAGGACAAGAACGCCACCGATCCGCTGAACACGGACGACGCGCCGGTCACCGACGAGTTCACCTATGTGGTCAGCGACAACCAGACCGGCGGCGCGCTGGCCGATACGGCCACCCTGACCATCACCATCACCGGCGCGAACGATTCCCCGGTGGCGACCGTGGACGTCAACAGCTTCACCGAAGCGATCGACGACGGGCTGGCCGCCGACGTGTCCGGCAACATCCTGACCAACGACACCGACATCGACAACGACCACGGTGAACTGTCCGTCAGCTCCATCCTGTACTCTGGCTCGGCCACCCCGCCCGTGCGGGTGAGCGACGCCTACACCGCCGACCACGTCATCGAGGGCGAGTTCGGCACCCTGTACCTGAACGACGACGGCTCGTACCATTACGTCGAGGACAAGAGCGCGACCGATCCGCTGAACAGCGACGACGCGCCGGTCACCGACGTCTTCACCTACGAGGTGAGCGACGGCGGGCTGACCGATTCCGCGACTCTGACCATCACCATCACCGGAGCCAACGACTCCCCGGTGGCAACCGTGGACGTCAACTCCTTCACCGAAGCGATCGACGACGCGGCTGCCGGTGACGTGTCCGGCAACATCCTGACCAACGACACCGACATCGACAACGCGCACGTCGAGCTGTCCGTCAGCTCCATCCTGTACTCCGGCGATGCCACCCCGCCCGTGCGGGTCAGTGACGCCTACACCGCCGACCACGTCATCGAAGGCGAGTTCGGCACCCTGTACCTGAACGACGACGGCTCGTACCACTACGTGGAAGACAAGTCCGCAACCGACCCGCTGAACATCGGCGACGACCCGGTGACCGACGAGTTCACCTATGTGGTCAGCGACAACCAGACCGGCGGCGAACTGACCGACACGGCCACCCTGACCGTGACCATCAACCCGGCCAACGATTCGCCCATCGCGGTCCACGACGGCTCGCACGAGATCTTCATCACGCACACCGTCGAAACCGTGATCGACGACTGGAGCGGCGTGTCCGGCTCGGTCATCTACGGCCCGGGCTACACCGTGACCGCCGAATCCTTCGACGCGAACAACCAGCCCATCCAGAACGTGGCCTTCACCACCTGGGGCAACGACCAGCACCTGGGCATCTACACCAACGGCTCCGGCGACGACCAGAAGGTCGATGACCAGGGCGGCCAGGAGCAGATCACCTTCGAGTTCGACGAACCGCAGAGCTCCTTCAGCATCGAGTTCATCGCCCAGGGCAACAACCACGTGAACGCCTACGTCTACCCGATCGGCGGCGGCTCGCCGACGCTGTACACCAACGTGGGCAACTCCGTGTTCATCACTCCGGGCTTCGAGTTCGACACCATCGTGTTCATCCCGGACGGCGCCTTCGGCATGGAGAGCCTGACCACGGTCACCGGCGGCGATGACCTCATCACCGGCCTGGCCGCAGGCAACGTGCTGGCCAACGACTTCGACATCGACAACATCGACTACGACGACGCGGCCACGGCCGGCGACCCGAGCCTGATGCAGCTCTCGGTGTCCGACATCGATTCCGCCAACCTGCCCGCCAGCAACCCGACCTCAGGGTCCGACATCGGCGGCGACTACCACATGATCGACGGCGAGTTCGGCGCGCTGAAGATCTACGAGACCGGCGAGTGGTCCTACACCCCGTTCGAGGAAGTCGACGGCGAAGGCGGCTGGCAGAACCTCGACCACAGCTCCACCGAGGTCTTCGAGTACACCGTGTCCGACGGCCTCGGCGGGACCGACACCGCGTTCATCGAGATCTCGCTGAACGTCAACACCAACAGCGTGGCGAGCGGGGCCGATCCCCTGCTGGGCACCGCCGGCAACGATGTCCTCTTCCCCGCGGACGGCGACACCGTGACCTCCGGCGCGGGCCACGACACCATCGTTATCGATCCTCTGTACCTCGGTGGCGACTCCGGCACCGTCAACATAACGGACTTCAGCGACAGTGATCGGCTGGTGCTGGGGAACATGGAGGGAGCGACCGTTGAAATCACTTCCGACAGCAGCGATGTCAGCCTGGTGTTCTCCGACATCGACGGGACCGACGACATCACCGTGAACCTGCTTGGGGTCAACCCGGTGAACGACGCGGTGCACCAGACCGTGGAAATCACCACGAGCGACGATCTCAATGCGCTCATCCAGTCCATCATCGACTCCGGCAACAACGGCACGCTCTAGAGCAAGGCGCGCCGTGGCCGGGAAGACGTCCTCCCTGATCGAGGATGGCGGATGACCCGCCGATGAACGAAGAACCCTCAAAAAGGAGGCCCGGAAGGAACACCTTCCGGGCCTCCCCTTATTTGCGGGCTGCCCCGGCCTACATGATGAAGTCGGTGCTCAGGAAGTTGGACGCATGGTCGCGGGTGATCTCGGCCAGCAGGGTCTTGTTGCGCGGGGTCCCCTTGGCCGCCACCAGGGTGCGGATGGAGAAGCAGCGCAGGGCGTCGTCCACCGACAGAGTGCCCTCGGCGGAGTCCTTGCGCCCGGTGAACGGGAAGCTGTCCGGACCGCGCTGGCACAGGCAGTTGACGTTCACCCGGCAGACCTGGTTGACCATGGGGTCGATCAGGGAGGCGACCTCGCCCGCGTCGTCGCTGAAGATGGACATCTGCTGCCCGTAGCGGGACTCGATGAGGTAGCGGATGGGGGTTTCGATATCCCGGAACGGGACAATGGGCACCACCGGGCCGAACTGCTCCTCGTGGTAGACGCGCATGGCGCCGTTCACCGGGTAGAGCACGGCAGGATGGAACAGGCTGCGATCCACGGCCCCGCCCCCGGGGTTGACGACCTTGGCCCCGTGGGCTTCGGCGTCCTCAAGCAGCTCGGTCAGATAGCGGATCTTGCCCGGCTCCGGCATGGGGGTGATGCGCACGCCCTCGTCCCACGGCATGCCGATGGGCATGGACTTGATGCCCTCGTTGAACCGGCGGATGAATTCCTCCGCCAGGCTCTCGTGGACGAACAGGATCTTGAGCGCCGTGCAGCGCTGGCCGCTGAAGGAAAGGCTGCCGGACACGGCCTCGGACGCGGCCAGGTCCAGATCGGCGGATTCCATGATCACGGCGGCGTTCTTTGCCCCCAGGCCGAGGATGCACCGCAGCCGGTTGGGGCTGGGATGGGAGAGGCGCATGGCATTGGCCGCCTCGCTGGAGCCGATGAAGGCCAGGACGCTGATCGCCCCGGATTCCAGGATCGGCTTGATCAGTTGCCGGTTGCCGAAGACGAGGTTGACCACGCCCTCCGGGAAGCAGTCCCGGAACGGCTCCATGAGCGGGACAAAGAGCAGCTTGCCGTGGCGCGGCGGCTTGATGATCACCGGGTTGCCCATGAGCAGGGCCGGGATCAGGGTGGCGAAGGTCTCGTTCAGCGGATAGTTGTAGGGCCCCATGCACAGGGTCGGGCCGAGCGGCGCGCGCCGTATCTGGGCATAGATGCCGGACTGGATGACGAAGCGCGAGGAGGCGCGGTCCAGCCCCTTGAGGGCGTCGATGGTGTCGCGGATGTATTCCACGGTGCGGTCGAACTCGACGCAGGATTCCTTGTACGGCTTGCCGATCTCCCAGAGCATCAACCGGACGATCTCCTCGCGGCGCTCGATCATGCGGTGGGTGAATTCCTCCACGTGCGCGATGCGGTCGGCCACGCTCATGGTCGGCCAGACGCCCATGCCGTGGTCCCACGCCTTTTGGACCGAAGCCACGGCCTCGGCTCCGGCGGCTCCGTCCATGAGCGGGCAGGAGCCGATGCGCTTGGGAGCGTAGACCCCGTCCACGCCGGTTTCGATGGCCGAGTCCACGATCTGCATCTCGCCCTTCCAGTCGAGCAGACGACCGTCAACCAGGTATCGGGTTTCGTCGAGGGGGGCGTCGAGGCGGAATTGTTCGGGGATGGAGGAATCTTCGGGGAACAGGGTGCCGAGTGCTTTCATGTCGTGCGTCCGCGTGTTTGGCGGGTCATTTGATTATGCCCAAGCTGGCATAATATTGGACGGCCAAACGGAAGACAACCGCTTTTTCGGGCAAAAAAAAGGCCCGCGTCAGGGCGGGCCGGGTCGGGATGCCGGAAGAAATCAGCGGGCGACGGGCGCGAAACCGGCGCGGGTCAGGGCAGCGAGATCGGCGGGCGCAAGCTCGATGTCCAGCCCCCTTCTGCCGCCGCTGACGAACACGGTCGGGCAGTGGCGGGCGGATTCGTCGAGGATCGTGGGCAGCCGCTTCTTCTGGCCCAGAGGGGAGACCCCGCCGAGCACGTAGCCGGTGGTCCGCTCGACCGCCTTGGCCTCGGCCATGGCCGCCTTCTTGGCACCCAGCGCCTTGGCCGCCGCCTTCAGGTCCAGCTTGAGCAGGACCGGGACCACGGCCACGGCCAGAGTCCCGCCCGCGTCCACCACCAGGGTCTTGAAGACCCTTTCCGGCGGCACGCCGAGCTTCTCGGCAGCCTCGATCCCGAAGGACGGGGCCGCCGGGTCGTGTTCGTATTCGTGGACCGTAAACGTGATCTTGGCCTTTTTGGCCGCATTGATTGCCGGTGTCATGGACGCAACCTAGCCCAAGGCCTTGCGGGCCGCAAGAGCGCGGATCACTTCGTCTTCCGGCCCATCAGCGCGCGGATCGCCGTCCTGCCGGGCAGGAAGAAGACCATGGGCACCAGCACGAAGAAGAGGCAGCCGAAGACGAAGGAGATGTCGTTGTAGGCCAGCATGGTGGCCTGGCGCATGACGTTCTTCTCCAGCAGCCCCAGGGCCACGTTCATGGCCTGGGCGGCGCCCACGCCCTTGGCCAGCAGGGCCTGGACCATGCCCGCCAGCCAGTCCCGGGTGGCCGGGCTCATCTCGCTGACGTGGTCCGTGAGATAGGCGCGGTGGATGGCCTCGCCCCGGTCGAGCAGCACGGCGGCCAGGCTGTAGCCGATGTTGCCGCCCACCCGCCGGGTCAGGGTGTAGAAACTCGACGCGTCCGTGATCAGGGAGCGGTCCACGGAGATGAGGGAGACCGTGGACAGCGGCACGAACATGAACGGCATGCCGATGCCCATGACCACCAGGGGCGGGATGAGGTCCGGGAAACCGGCCGTGGTGCTGAGCTGCATCAGCAGGTAGTAGGAATAGACGATGACCCCGATGCCCGCCAGCAGGAGCGGCTTGGCCCCGGCCCGCTGGAAGGCCCAGCCCGCCACGGGCATCATGACCATCAGCACCAGTGCGCGGGGGGCGAGCACCAGCCCGGACTCGAAGGCCGGGTAGCCGAGGATCTTCTGGGTGAACTGAGGCAGGACAAAGGTGGTCCCGAACAGGGACACGCCGAAGACCAGCCCCATGACCGAGCCGAAGACCAGGTTGCGATCCTTGAGCACCCGCAGGTTGACCACCGGGTCCTTGCAGCGCAGCTCCCAGAAGATGAGCGCGCCGAGCGAAATCAGCGTGGCCCCGGTCCACCAGACGATCATCGGGGAGTCGAACCACTGCTCGTCGTTGCCGCGCTCCAGGACCACCTGCATGCCGGTCAGGCAGACGGTCAGGAGCCCGATGCCGAGCCAGTCCACGGCCTGGATGCCGCGCCGCAGGTACGGCGGGTCGTGCACGAAGCGCATGGTCAGGAGCATGCCCAGGGCGCAGACCGGGACGTTGATGTAGAAAATCCACGGCCAGCCCCAGGCGTCGGTCAGCCAGCCGCCGCAGATGGGCCCCAGCGCCGGGGCCAGGACCACGCCCATGCCGTAGAGCGCCATGGCCATGCCCTGCTGGGCCGGGGGAAAGGTCTCGCGCAGGATGGCCTGGGAGATGGGGATGAGCGCCCCGCCGCCGATGCCCTGGATGATCCGGTAAACGATCATCTGCGGGAAGGTGGTGGCCGTGCCGCAGAGGATGGAGCCCACGGTGAACAGGGCGAAGGACGCCAGGTAGAAGTTCTTGCGGCCCATGAGCGCGCTCCACCAGCCGGACATGGTGACCATGATGATCTCGGCGATGGAGTAGCTGGTGGCCACCCAGGTGATGGCCGAGAGGTCCGTGCCGAAGCCGCCCATCATGTGCGGCATGGACACGTTGACCACGCTGGTGTCCATGACGGCCATGAACGCGCCGAAGACCACCGTGAACGCGATGGTCCAGCGCTCGGCCGGAGACATCTCCTCCGGATCCTTGAACAGAGACATGCTAGTTCGCGGCCTCTCCGTCGGTCCCGGCAAGCCTTTCGGGAGGACTCGCGGCCAGGGCGCTGCCCGAAGCCCGGCCCACGTTCACCGTGGGCACCGCGGACATGCCGGGCGCGAGCAGGTGGCCGTCGCCCCTGCGCTCGTCGAGGACGATCTTCACCGGCACCCGCTGGACCACCTTGATGAAGTTGCCGGTGGCGTTCTCCGGCGGAAGCAGGGTAAAGCGCGAGCCCGTGCCGCGCTGGATGGAGTCCACATGCCCCGTGAACACGGTTCCGGGGTAGGCGTCCACCTCGATCTCCACGGGCTGCCCGGCCCGCATGGAGGCAATCTGCGTTTCCTTGAAGTTGGCCACCACCCAGACGTCGGCCCCGACCACGGACAGCAGCTTCTGGCCCACCTGGACGTACGAGCCCGGCTCCACGGACTTTTTGGTCACGTACCCGGCGCACGGCGCGGTGATGCGACAGTAGGAGAGATCGAGCCGGGCCTGGGCCACCTCGGCCTCGGCCTGGCGGGCCTCGGCGCGCCGTTTCTCGGCCACGGCCTGCGCCTGGAGCAGACCGTCCGCAGCGGCCTGGGCCGAGGCGCGGGCCTGGCGGATCTGGGCCGAATGGGTGTCCACCCGCCTGCGGGCGGAGTCGAGCTTGGCGCGGCTCATGGCCGCCTGGGCCACGGCATGGTCGTACTCCTGGCGGCTCACCGCCCCGGCCTCGACCATCTCGTCCATGCGCTTGAAATCGTTCTGGTCACGGCTGTGCTCGGCGTCGTATTCGGCCACCCCCGCCTTGACCTCGGCCAGCCCGGCCACCACCGAGGACAGGGCCGCGCCCTGCTGGTCCACCACGCTGCGGGCCGCGCCGACCTCCGCCTCGGCCTCTTCCAGGGCCGCGTTGGCGGATTCCAGGCTCGCCTGGGCGATGTCCAGGGCCACCTCGAAGGGGCGCGGGTCTACCTCGACCATCAGCTCGCCCTGCTCCACCCACTGGTTGTCGGTCACCAACACCCGGGCCACGTGTCCGGCCACGCGCGGGCTCATGGAGACCACGTGGGCCTCCACAAAGGCATCGTCCGTGGATTCGTGGGACATGATCCGCAGGTACGCGGGGTAGCCGACCAGCACCGCCGCCAGAAACGCGGCAGCGCCCGCGAGCAGCAAGGTCTTGCGCTTGCCCATGCCCTTCAACCCCTGCATCTTGGAACCCAATCCGCCTTTACCCTTCTCTTCAATCATCTGTTTCCCTCTGAATGATATCTCTATCGCGGCCGCGCAAGTCCCGGTCCCGCCGGTGCGCCGACCGCATCGCAAACGCTCTAGGCCTCAAGTCCCGCAGGATGAATCTCTGGGCGTGGAGGCACAGGGTCTCCTCGTCCATGCCTTCCGGGGCGAACAGGCAGGCCGACCGGACCAGGCCGGTGACGAACCGGGCCGTCAGCTTGGGGTCCTCGTCCCGGAACACGCCCTGGTCCAGGCCGCGCCGGATGATGCCTTCCATCAGGTCCCACAGTTCCCTGCGCTTGGCCCGCCATTCCTCGGTGATCGGACAACCGACCACGAAGCTCAGGAGCTCGGCCTTGTACGCCTTGGCGAAGAGGTGGTCGGCCAGGATGCGGACCACGCCATTCATCTGTTCCGCCGGGGGATGCCCACCCGTGTCCAGATAGCCGCGCATGCGGTCCACCAGGATGGAGAACTCGCGGAACAGGACCGCGAAGTAGAGGGCCTCCTTGCTCTTGAAATAGAGATAGAGGGTCCCCTTGCCCACCGCGGCCACGCGCGCCACGTCGCTCAGGAGCACCTTGTGGAACGGCTGGCGGGCGAACAGGTCCGCGGCCGTGTCCAGTATGCGCTGTTCCTTGTCGCCATATTCCTTCATCTTGGTCGCCTCCCATTCGGACGGATCGAGCCGGACGTAAAACTGACCGGTCAGTTCTGGAAGGAGGTGAAGTACTCCTCGATTAGTTGCACTGTCAACTACTGACCCCGGGTACTGGCCCAGGCCCCGGCTCCGCCCTGCCCTTGCCTTTTCCCTTGGCCGGGCATAGTGTCGAAAACACATGCAAATCATGCGCATGAGGACAGCGGACATGTTCAGACCCAATCTCAGACAAACCATCGTCATCGGCATCGCGATCTTCACCCTGGCCTTCGGGTGCATCGCGCTGTTGTCCCTGTCCAACATCAACCGGCTGCAACAGGCGGTCCTCCTGGTGGAGCGCGCCGACGACCTGCGCAACCTGATCCTGGAGATCCGGCGCGAGGAAAAGAACTTCTTCCTCTACCGCGACCATGCCCTGTTCTCGGTGGGCCGCGAAAACCTGGTCCGGGCCGAAGAGGCCGTGGCCGAGCTGTCCGGCGAGATCGCCAAGCTCCACGGCGAGCCGCACGGCTCGGAGCTGGTCCAGGGCATCGCCCGGTACGGCGAGCTGCTCCAGGAGATCAGCGGCCAGCCCGGCGAGGCGGGCGAAAGTTCCCCGGCGGCCCACGCCCTGCGCGAGACGGGCCAGAGCCTGGTGGAGCACTCGCGGGCCATCGCCGAACTGGAGCGCGACAACATCCTGAACATCAACCAGCGGCTGCGCATGACTCTGATCATCTCCATGGCGGTGGTGGCCTCGGTGGTCCTGGCCCTGGTCTTCTTCGTGTCCAAGTCCATCCTCGGCCCGCTCCGGCAGGTGCAGGAGGCCACCCGGCGCATCGCCCAGGGGACCTTCGTTCCCCTGGCCGTGAAGAACGACGGCGACGAGATCCAGCAGGTCTTCGTGGCCCTGAACTCCATGGTCGAGGAGCTCAAGAAGCGCCAGACCCAGCTGGTCCAGGCCCAGAAGCTCTCGTCCATCGGCACGCTGGCCTCGGGCATCGCCCACCAGCTCAACAACCCGCTGAACAACATCTCCACCTCGGCCCAGATCCTGGAGGAGGAGACCGCCGGACAGAACGAGTTCGCGGACAAGATGATGCACAACATCACCCAGGAGACCCTGCGCGCCCGCGACATCGTCAAGGGGCTGCTGGAGTTCTCCCGGCACAAGGATTTCTCGCCCGCGCCGTGCAACCTCAAGGAAGTGCTGAGCAGCGCGGTGCGCCTGGTTTCCGGCCAGCTCGGGCCGCGCATCAAGGTCGAGATCGAGGTCCCGGACGAGGTCACCCTGTACCTGGACCGCCAGCGGTTCCAGGAGGCGCTCCTCAACCTGGTCATCAACTCCATCCAGGCCATCGGCGACAAGGAGGGGATCATCCGCATCGCCACCTCGCGCGAGACGGACCACAAGGTCCTGACCATCTCCGACAACGGGCCGGGCATGACCCCGGACACCCTGCAGCGCATCTTCGACCCGTTCTTCTCCACCAAGGAGGTGGGCCAGGGAACCGGGCTCGGGCTGTACATCGTCTACGGCATCATCGAGGAGCACCAGGGCACCATCCGGGCCGACTCCGCGCCGGGCGAAGGGACCACCTTCACCATCAAGCTCCCGCTGGAGCCGGAGGAAGCCGCATGATCACCGCCGCCATCCTGGTCATCGAGGACGAGCGCATCGCCCGCGAGAACCTGACCCACGTGCTGACCAACACCGGCTATGAAGTCACTGCCCTGGCCTCGGCCGAGGAAGGGGTGCGCGAACTGGAAAAGCGGGAGTTCGACCTGGTCATCACCGACCTGATGCTTCCCGGCATGGACGGCATCGAGCTGCTGGAGCACGTCCGCGCCCACCACCCCCTGACCATCGTCATCGTGGTCACGGGCCACGCCACCGTGGCCAACGCGGTCAAGGCCATGCAAAAGGGCGCGCACTCCTACATCGCCAAGCCGCTCAAGCTCGACGAACTGCGCCTCCAGGTGGAGCGGGCCCTGGAACAGCACGCCCTGTCCGTGGAGGTCCTGCGGCTGCGGGAGATCATCGCCCAGGGCAAGAGCGACCTGCCCCTGGTGGGCCAGAGCGACGTCATGGTCCAGCTCAAGAAGGACGTCCGCCAGCTGGGCCAGATGAACTGCAACGTGCTCATCCAGGGCGAGACCGGCACCGGCAAGGAGCTGGTGGCCCAGGGCATCCACATGGTTTCGCCGCGCGCGGGCGAGCGGTTCATGGCCATCAACTGCGGCACGTTCACCGCCGAGCTCATGGACAAGGAGCTGTTCGGCCACGAGAAGGAGGCGTTCACCGGCGCCAACCGGGGCCAGAAGGGTATCCTGGAGGCCGCGGACGGCGGCACGGTATTTTTCGACGAGATCGGCGAGCTGCCTCTGAACATGCAGGTCAAGCTGCTTCGGGTGCTTCAGGAGCGCAACTTCCTGCGCGTGGGCGGAACCAAGGAGATTCCGGTGGACATCCGGGTCATCGCGGCCACCAACTGCGATCTCCAGGAGCTGGTCCAGAAAGGCGAGTTCCGCCAGGACCTCTACTACCGGCTGAACGTGGTCACCCTGCACGCCCCGCCCTTGCGCGAGCACCGCGAGGACATCCCGATCCTCATCGGCCATTTCCTGGAAAAGCACCGCCAGCCGGGACAGTCCATCAACTCCATCGACCAGGACACCCTGGACATTTTGATGAGCTATCCCTTCCCCGGCAACGTGCGCGAGCTGGAGAACATCGTGCAGCGCGCCCTGGCCATGGGCCAGGGAACGTCCTTCACTCCGGACCTGCTGCCCGCCGAGATCGCGCGCACCGAGACCAAGGCCGCCCTGCCCACCCTGGAGGACCTGGAGCGGTCGCACATAAAGCGGGTCCTGGCCGCATCGGCGGGGAACAAGACCCAGGCCGCGCGCATCCTCGGCATCGATCGGGTGTCGCTGTGGCGGAAGATCAAGCGCTACGATCTGGAGTAGCCGCGTCGCAGAGCGCGACTCCGGCGGCCTCCTCCATGGTGGAAACGAACCGGATGTCCAGCCCCTCCAGCACCTCGTCCTCCACGGACCGGACCATTCCCTCGCACCCTTTGGGGAGCACCACCACCGTTATGCCCGCCGCCCGCGCGGCCATGAGCTTCTCGCGCACCCCGCCCACGGACAGGACCTCGCCCAGCAGGGAGAGCTCGCCCGTGGAGGCCACGTCCTGGCGCACGGGCCGCCCGGTGAGCAGCGAGAGCAGCGCGATGGTGATGGCCACGCCCGCGGACGGCCCCTCCTTGGGGACCGCGCCCGCCGGAATGTGCACGTGGATGTCGGACACCGCGTAGAAGTCCGGGTCGATACCGAACAGGTCGGCGTGGCTGCGGCAGTAGCTGAGCGCGGTCTGGGCGGACTCCCGCAGGACCTCGCCCAGGGAGCCGGTCAGGATGAGCTGCTTGCTGCCCTGCATGCGGGCGGCCTCCACAAAGATGATCTCGCCGCCGTTGTCCGTCCAGACCAGGCTGGTGGCCAGCCCGACCTTGGGCCGGGTCTGGGCCGGTGTGGAGGCGAAGGGCGGCGCGCCGAGCAGTTCGTGGAGCATGGGGACGTCCACGGTCACCGCGCCCAGGTCCTCGGCCAGCACGAGCTTGGCCAGCTTGCGGCACAATGAGGCCACCTGCTGGCGCAGGCCGCGCAGCCCGGCCTCGCGGGTATAGCCCGCGATGAGCGCACCGGCGGTCTCCTCGGGCACGGACACCAGCCGGTCGTCCAGCCCGTGCTGCCGGAGCAGGTCGGGGATGAGGTACTGCGTGGCGATGCTGCGCTTCTCCGCCGGGGTGTAGCTGGGGAACTCGATGACCTCCAGCCGGTCGCGCAACGGCGCGGGCAGACGCTCCACCCCGTTGGCCGTGCAGATGAACAGGACGTTGGAAAGATCGAAGGGCAGCCCCAGGTAGTGGTCCACGAAGGCGTGGTTCTGCTCGGCGTCGAGCATCTCCAGAAGGACCGCCGTGGCGTCGCCCTGGAAGTCCTGGACCGCCTTGTCCACCTCGTCGAGCATGATCACGGGGTTGCGGGTGCCCGCCTTGCGGATGCCCTGGATGATCCGGCCCGGCATGGCCCCCACGTAGGTCCGCCGGTGGCCGCGCAGCTCGGCCTCGTCGCGCAGCCCGGCCAGGGACAGGCGCATGAACTTGCGGCCCAGGGCCTCGGCGATGGCCCGGCCGATGGACGTCTTGCCCATGCCCGGAGGGCCGGTGAAGCAGAGCACGAACCCGCGCAGGTGCTGCGCCCGCAGGCTCTGCTCCCACAGCTCGGCCACCAGGGAGCGCAGCTTGGTCAGGTTGACCGGCTTGCCCAGATACTGGTCCGCGCCCTGGCGCATGGCGTCCACGGCGGTCTTCACCGTGGCGTAGCCGGTGATCATGATGACCTTGGTGTCCGGCCACCGCTTGCGCAGGACCTGGAGCAGCTCCATGCCGTCCATGCCCTCCATCTTGAGGTCCGAGACGACGATGTTGGCCGGTTCGCGCTCCATGGCCGCCACGGCCTCCAGCCCGTTGCCCACGGCCTCCACCTCGAAGCCGTCGGCCTCGAACACGATGGTCAGGTTCTCGCGGGCGATGAGCTCGTCGTCCACCAGCAGGATGCGCGGATTGCGCCGGGCGCACAGGCTCTTGACCGCCAGAAACTCCAGGACCCGGTCCTTGACCTTGCGCAGCCCGTGGTGCCGCGCGCCGAGAACCTGCTCGGCGCGGTTGATGTCCAGGTTGTCCCTGGTCACGTTGTTCCACGGCAGGGAGAGGATGACTTCGAGGAAATTCAGGCTGATGGCGTATTCCGGCGAGGCCGGGTCAACGGACTCCAGCCGGTCGCACTCGCCCCTGGCCGCGTCCAGGATCTCCGGCGGCAGCCCGGCGGACTCCACCTGCTCGCGCAGGGGATCGTGCGGTTTGGGCGCGGGTTTCGCGGGAGCGGAAACGGGAACCGCGTCCCTGGAAGGGGGTTCCTCAACCGGGCGGGATGAACCGCGTTTGCCGAACCAACCCATATCCGTCGCCTCCTGGATGCGTCGTTGTCCGCCGTGTCGGTGCGGGAAGGGCGGCCGCCATCTGGAACGGCGGCCGCAGTGCCTTATAATCCTTATCTAACATGGGCAAAACAAGTTGTTAAGGTTGCAATGTGCAACAAGGCCGCTCCCTTGGCCGGAAGAGGCCGAATCAGGGCGGAAAACCGTTGGCGCCGAAGCCCGCGCCGATGGCAACACCCCGCCGTTCAAGGATTTCGAGGTACCATTCATTTTCATCCATCGAAAATAATCTGCACATTTATTCAACCTTGAACGCCAAACCTGTTCACGCTCCGAAAATCGGTCCGACCAGCGTTGCGTTCTGCATCACCCGGAAAAAACACCACCCCCCGTCGTTTGCGGACAATCGCCCTTTATCCGACTCCCCGCTGTTGCAGATCGCAGCGTTTTTTCGGTTCCTGAGTGGTCACTCATAATGATAATTCCATTATTCCAACCGGTTGCAGTGAGGAGAAATGTTGGCATGTGTTTTGATTCACAAGCTCGGATACAGCGACGAACAAGGCAATCTCCAACCCGAACCAAAGGAGTGAGACATGGCCCTCTTCAGCTCTTTCAAGCAAGTGGTGGACAAACATTATGCGGCACAGGCCGCGGCGAACTGCAATACCTGCAGCGTCGGCACCTGGGTCGTCTGTCATGAGAATCATTTACTGGAGAAATCTGGAGGCTCTTCGATGAAGGCATTCTTCAAGCGCATCGCCGGCACCCGCCGCGAAACCGTGACCCCCGCCCCTTCCACCGTGGAACCGACCTGTCGCGACCGGCAGGAATGCAAGATCCTCTGCGTCTGCAAGGGGCAGGAATTTTCCCGCTCAATCGCCGACTACGCCGTGGACATGGCCAAGCGCACCCGCAGCTCGCTGGTCGCCCTGAACATCGACGAGTCCGGAAGGGACTTCGAAGGGTTCACCACCATGGCCCGGCAGAACATCGAATACTTCAACTGCAAGGCCGCCGACGCGGGCCTCTCCTTCTGCCACGAGATTCGGCAGGGTGACGAGAGCTCCGTGGTCAAGCACATGCACGAGAAGGACCCCAGCTTCCGGTACGTCATGGACGATTCCGCGTCCGTGAGCAGGGGCAGGAGCAGCATTCCGGTTTACACCCGAGCCACGTTGCGGGCGAAATAGCCCTTTCCGCAGCGCGGCACTCATACATCCCCTAAGGACTACACATGACCCCTGAGATCATAACGGTAATGGCCGTTCTCGTATTCGCCGTCCTCCTCTTCATCTTCGAATGGGTCCGGGTGGACGTTGTCGGCATCATCATGATGGTGCTGCTTCCCCTGCTGGGACTGGTCACGCCGAAACAGGCCATCAGCGGCCTGAGCAGCAACGCCGTGGTTTCCATCATCGCCGTGATCATCATCGGCGCCGGCCTGGACAAGACCGGCGTCATGAATTCCATGGCCCGAGTCATCCTGCGCTTCGCCGGAAAGAGCGAATCGCGCATCATGACCCTGATCGCCGGAACCGTGGCCATCATCTCCGGCTTCATGCAGAACATCGGGGCCGCGGCCCTGTTCCTGCCCGCGGCCAAGCGCATCGGCAACCAGACCGGCGTGCCCGTGGGCCGGCTGCTCATGCCCATGGGCTTCTGCGCCATCATCGGCGGCTGCCTGACCCTGGTCGGCTCCAGCCCGCTCATCCTGCTCAACGACCTGATGGTCGTGGGCGGCAAGAAATACGACGCCTTCGGCCTGTTCAGCGTGACCCCGGTCGGTCTGCTGCTGGTGGCCGCCGCGCTGGTCTACTTCATCCTGCTCGGGCGGTTCATCCTGCCCAACCGGTCCGAGGACGAAAGCTCCGGCCCCATGTCCTCCGTGCTGACCGGGACCTACAACAACATCGGCTCCCTGTTCGAGCTTTCGGTCCCCTCGGACTGGCTCAACACCGAGCAGCTCAAGTCCCTGGACCTCCGGCCCACGTACTTCTGCACCCTGGTGGCCATCGCCCGCGACGGCGGCAAGACCCACATCTTCGCCCCCCTGCCGGAGGAGACCATCCGCCCCGGCGACCAGATCGTGGTCGTGGCCCCGCAGGAGTTCGTCCAGCACCTGGCGGACGACATGGGCTGGGAGCTGAAGACCGAACTGTCCACCTTTGCCGAGGAGCTCTCGCCCAACAACGCGGGCATCATGGAGGGCATCGTCACCCCCAGGTCCGAGTTCATGGGCAAGACCATCGCCGAGCTGCGCATCCGCGAGCGGTTCCAGGTCTCTCCCCTGGCCATCTTCCGGGGCGACAAGATCTTCGTCAGCGGCCTGTCCGACTTCATCATCGAGTCCGGCGACGCCCTGCTCCTGCACGGCCGCTGGGAGATGTTCCACATGCTCAAGGGGCTGCCCGACCTGGTCTTCACCGAGAGCGTCAAGGGCGAGCTGCTGCGCACGGAAAAGGCCAAGGTCGCGCTCATGTGGCTGGCCGTCTCCCTGGTCATGATCCTCGGCTTCCACGTCCAGCTGTCCATCGCCCTGCTGACCGGCGCGCTGGGCATGATCCTGACCAAGGTCCTGACCATCGACGAGGCCTACCAGTCCGTGGACTGGATGACCGTGTTCCTGCTCGGCGGCCTGATCCCCCTGGGCATGGCCTTCGAAAACACCGGCGCGGCCAAGTACATCGCGGACACCATCATGGCCGCGCTCGGCACGCCCACGCCGCTGGTCCTGCTCACGGTCATCGGCATCCTGACCTCGTTCTTCACCCTGGTGGCCTCCAACGTGGGCGCCACGGTCCTCCTGGTCCCGCTGTCCATGAACATGGCGCTGAACGCGGGCGTGGACCCCAGGGTGGCGGCCCTTACCGTGGCCGTGGCCGCGTCCAACACCTTTGTCCTGCCCACCCATCAGGTCAACGCATTGATCATGCGCCCGGGCGGGTACAGGACCATCGACTACGTCCGAAGCGGGGCGGGCATGACCGTGCTCTATATGGTTGTGATGATCTCCGCTCTCATGCTATTCTACTAGCCGCGTTGAGGGTGCCGTCGATTGTCGACGGCACCCCTTTTACCTGAAAAGGAATCACCCCTAACCCGATCCCGTTACCGGACAGTCAGCGACGCAACGCCTCGGCTCGGACATCGCCCGCCCGCAGCCACTTGGGGCGTTTTCGCCGTGTTGAAGGAGAAACTGATGAAAACACCGCTGTCAAAAACCTTTGTCCAGACCTTCCTGGGAAACGCGCCAGGCTGGTACAAACTGGTCATCATGGGCTTTCTCGTTCTCAATCCCGTGCTCATGCTCACCGTCGGCCCCTTTGTGGCCGGGTGGGCGCTGATCGCGGAATTCATCTTCACCCTGGCCATGGCGCTCAAGTGCTACCCGCTGCCCGCCGGCGGCCTGCTGGCGCTGGAAGCCGTGATCATGGGCATGACCTCCCCGGAGACCGTGTACCATGAGGCGCTGAAGAACTTCGAAGTGATCCTGCTCCTGATCTTCATGGTCGCAGGCATCTACTTCATGAAGGATTTCCTGCAGTTCACCTTCACCCGCATCCTGGTGCGCGTCCGCTCCAAAAAGGTCATCTCCCTGCTCTTCTGCCTGGCGGGTGCGTTCCTCTCCGCCTTCCTGGACGCCCTGACCGTCACCGCCGTGATCATGGCCGTGGCCTACGGGTTCTACAACGTCTACCACCGCTTCGCCTCGGGCACGAACGCGAGCGACAGCCACGACCTGATCTCCGACGACAGCGTCAAGGAGGCCAACCGCGCGGAGCTGCTCCAGTTCCGGGGCTTTCTGCGCAACCTGATGATGCACGGCGCGGTCGGCACGGCGCTGGGCGGCGTGTGCACCCTGGTGGGCGAGCCGCAGAACCTGCTCGTGGGCGGCGAAATGGGCTGGCACTTCATCCCGTTCTTCCTGCACGCCATGCCCGTGACCATGCCCGTCCTGGTGGTCGGCCTGATCACCTGCCTGGCCGTGGAGCAGTTCCAGGTCTTCGGCTACGGCTACCAGCTTCCGGGCAACATCCGCTCCTTCCTGCTCGAAACCGCCATCCAGATGGAGGAGAAGCAGGGCGACAAGGGCAAGCTGAAGCTGATCATCCAGGCCCTCGTCGGCCTGTGGCTCATCGCCGCCCTGGCCTTCCATCTGGGAGCCGTCGGCCTCATCGGCCTGTCGGTCATCATCCTGCTGACCGCCTTCACCGGGATCACCGAGGAGCACCAGCTGGGCCACGCCTTCGAGGAGGCCCTGCCGTTCACCGCGCTGCTGGTGGTCTTCTTCTCCGTGGTCGCGGTCATCCACTCCCAGGAGCTGTTCGCCCCGATCATCAACTTCGTCCTGAGCCTGAAGGGGCAGAACCAGCTGATGGCCTACTATGCCGCCAACGGCCTGCTCTCCTCCATCTCGGACAACGTCTTCGTGGCCACGGTCTACATCTCCGAGACCAAGCTGCACTTCATTCACGTACTGGACACCATCCCGAACATCGGCATGACCGGCCAGGAGCTCATGGCCAAGATGACGGACGCCCACCTGGAGCGGGCCGACGTGCTCGCGACTCTCCCGCAGGCAACGGCAGTCCTCGTCAAGGAAACCATGGAGCACTTCGACAAGCTGGCCGTGGCCATCAACACCGGGACCAACATCCCCTCGGTGGCCACCCCCAACGGCCAGGCCGCGTTCCTGTTCCTGCTGACCAGCGCGCTCGCGCCGGTCATCCGGCTGTCCTACGGCAGGATGGTCCTGCTGGCGCTGCCCTACACCATCACCATGTCCCTGACCGGGCTGGCGGCGGTGTACATGTTCCTCTAGGAACCGCGCCTTCGTCCAACGCGCAAGGGCTCCCGGAACCTGGTTCCGGGAGCCCTTTACGTTCGCCCTCCGCCGACCCGTCGGGGCCGGAAGTCCCGGATGCGCTCGCGCAGCCGGGCGGTGCGCCGCTGCGGTCAGTCGAGCTTGCGGTCCGCGTACTCGAAGAACCGGTTCGGCTTGATGCTGAACTCGTGGTCGAAAAAGGCCGAGGAGATGAGGAACTCGGCGGACGAGCGGTTGCTGGCCGTGGGGATGTTGTAGAGCACGGCCAGGCGGAGCAGGGCCTTGACGTCCACGTCGTGGGGCTGCGGCTCCATGGGGTCCCAGAAGAAAAACAGGACGTCCACCTTGCCCTCGCTGATCATGGCCCCCAGCTGCTGATCGCCGCCCAGGGGGCCGGACATCAGCCGCCGGACCCGCTTGGGTTCGCCGCCCTCGGACGGTCCGGTCTCGGCCAGCAGGGACTCCACCAGCCTGCCCGTGGTGCCCGTGGCGATCAGGTTGTGGGCCAGGATGGCCTCCCTGTTGCACGCCACGAAGTCCAGCAGCTCTTCCTTGCAATTGTCGTGGGCCACCACCGCGATATTCTTGATCCTGTCCATTTCGGCTCCCGTCTTTCACTGGTCCGCGCCCTTGCGGCGCCTAGGACCGGGTAGCACGACCGCCCTCTTTTGTATATCCCGCCGGCACTTTCCCCTGACGGACAATTCAGTTGTTCATACAACCGTCTTGACGACACATTTCTCGGAAGCTACCATTCCCGTCGTCGATACCAATGATGCTCGTTACCAATGTTCACAACAACGACGGCCGGGGAGACCCGACGCCGCATACCCCGGGCGAGGCATCGTCTCCCCGGGAGGAATCGACTCAAAGGAGAGACTCATGGCTACCAAGGAAGAACGTCGCGCAAAGGTGATCGAGGTCCTGAACAAGGCCCGGTCCATGGAGCTGCAGGCCATTCACCAGTACATGAACCAGCACTACAATCTGGACGACATGGACTACGGCGAGCTGGCCGCCAAGATGAAACTCATCGCCATCGACGAGATGCGCCACGCCGAGGCTTTTGCCGAACGGGTCAAGGAACTGGGCGGCGAGCCCACCGACCAGCTGTCCAAGCCGGTGGTCAAGGGCCAGGAGATCGGCGTGATCTACGGCTATGACGCGGGCGAAGAGGACGACACCCTGGACATCTACAACCAGTTCCTGCTGACCTGCCGCGACAACGGCGACTCCATCAGCGTCAAGATCTTCGAGCAGATCATCGACGACGAGCAGGCGCACTTCAACTACTTCGACAACGTCAAGGAACACATCGCCTCCATGGGCGACGCCTACCTGTCGCGCATTGCGGGCACTCCCGCCTCCACCGGCCTGGCCCCCCAGGGGTTCGTCATCACCGGCCAGGGAGAATAGGCGAACCGCCGCACTCCGGCACAAACACAAAGGCCCGGCCAGTCTGACTGGCCGGGCCTTTTCTTGTTCTCGATCGAAAGCCTAGTCCACGATCACGGACTTGATGTTCACGAACTCGCGGATGCCGAAGGAGGAGAGCTCGCGACCGAAGCCGGAGTTCTTGATCCCGCCGAACGGCATGTTCGGGTCGCTGCGGACCAACCCGTTGACCACGGCCACGCCGGTCTCGATGCGCCGGGCCAGGGCCAGGCCCCGGTCCTTGTCGCCGGTCCAGACCGAGCCGCCCAGCCCGAACGGGGTGTCGTTGGCCATGCGGATCGCCTCGTCGTCGTCCTTGGCCCGGAAGACCAGTGCCGCCGGGCCGAACAGCTCCTCGCGGCAGACCTCGGCCTCGAAGGGCGCGTCGGCGATGATGGTCGGGGGGTAGAACGCGCCCGGTCCCTCGGGCAGCTCGCCGCCCCGGAGGATGCGCCCGCCCGCCGCCACGCAGCGGCCCACCTGGTCGTGCAGCTCGGCGCGCAGCGCGGTGGAGGCCATGGGGCCGACGATGGTGCCGTCCGCCGTGGGATCGCCCACCTTGAGCTCGCCCATCTCCCGGTCCAGGGCCGCCAGGAAATCGTCGTACACTTCGTCGCGGACGATGAACCGCTTGGCCGCGATGCAGGTCTGGCCCGCGTTCACGCAGCGCGAAGAGGCCCCGACCTTTGCGGCATGGGCGATGTCCGCGTCCTCCAGTACCACGAACGGGTCGCTGCCGCCCAGTTCCATGACGCTCTTCTTGAGGCGCGCGCCCGCGGCGGCGGCCACCTTGCGCCCGGCGCCCTCGCTGCCGGTCAGGCTGACGCCGATGACCGAGGGGTGGTCCAGGACCGACTCCACCTGGCGCGCCCCGATGAGCAGGGTGCGGAAAACGTCGTCCGGGAAGGCGCTCTCGCGGAAGGCGTCCTCGATGGCCAGAGCGCACTGGGGCACGTTGGAGGCGTGCTTGAGGACCATGGTGTTGCCCGCCATGAGGGTCGGCGCGGCCACGCGCAGGGCCTGCCAGAACGGAAAGTTCCACGGCATGACCGCCAGGACCACGCCCAGGGGCGCGAAGTCCACGTAGGCGCGCTCGCCGCAGCCGGACACCGGCTCGGACGCGAGCATGGCCTCGCCCTTTTCCGCGTAGAATTCACAGGCCGCAGCGCACTTGAGGACCTCGGCCCGGCCAAAGGCGAGGGGCTTGCCCATCTCCCCGGCCATGAGGCCCGCGAACTCGTCCGCGCGCGCCTTGAGCACCCCGGCCAGGCTGACCAGGCACTCCGCCCGGCGGGCAAAGGAGGTCTCCTTCCAGGACGCGTACGCCCCGGCCGCCGCGTCCACGGCCTCCAGGGTCTGCTCCGGGGTCCATTCGTCAAATATCTTCCACGCCTCGCCGGTGGCGGGGTTCACGCTCTTGAGGGTCATGATTCTCTCCAGGGGAAACGGTTGGGTGACGCTCCGACGGACGGAACGGCTTGAATATCGGCATCCTGCTGTAGATTGCGAAACGGGGTCCTTGCTGCATTATGTCCAGCGAGGCCACAATATGCACTCCGTCCGGCGGGCTTGTCCAGCCTGAATAGGGCCTTTCCCGGCCCGTATCCCCTTGACCCCGGCCGCCGGGGATTTATATTTTTCAGGCTTGTCCCGCGCCATGCCGCGACGCGCCCGCCGGGAACACGGAAAAGGCAATATCCACGGATGATTATATTCACCCTGCCGATATTTGCACACCGATGGACAGGATGGATTGAAAGGGGTATGGATGGTTTCGCCGATTGGGGCCTCATTGTTAATGAAGGACGGGTTCACCCGGTTTCAATGCTGACTTTCGACCTCCACTTTCACGCCAACATCCACCGCATGCCCGAGCGGAGCAAGGCCCTGCGCCTGCAAAAGCTCCGCTGGCACATGGAGCGTTCCGGCATCGACTACATCGCTTCCACCGAGCACGCCTACAAGCGGCCCCTGGAAGCGTACCAACGGCTTTCGGAAGCCGCCGATGGCCTCAAGACCGAAATTCTCCCCGGCGTGGAGGCCGTGTCCGCCGAGGGCATCGACGTCATCTACCTGTACCCGACCGAGGACGACCTGAAGCGCGGTCTCGAAGACCTCCAGACCTTCCGCTGGTCCGTGCTCGACCTGGGCCGCATCGCCGCCGAC
Source organism: Pseudodesulfovibrio indicus (assembly GCF_001563225.1). Lineage (NCBI taxonomy): Bacteria > Pseudomonadati > Thermodesulfobacteriota > Desulfovibrionia > Desulfovibrionales > Desulfovibrionaceae > Pseudodesulfovibrio > Pseudodesulfovibrio indicus. The sequence goes on along the minus strand of NZ_CP014206.1, from coordinate 1,775,806 downwards.
ACCGGGGCGCTGACCATCGTCCCCCACCCCTTCCACATCGGCAAATCCTCGGCCGGAAACATCCTCTCCCGCCGGGCCTACAAGCAGCTCCTCCGGATGACCGACTACATCGAGATCCACAACGGCTCCGCGCTGAACGTGGAACGCCGCCTCTCCCGGAGCAGGGCCAAATTTTTCTTCAAGAAAGCCAGGGTCAAGCTGGACAAGACCCTCAACCTGCCCCTGAATGACAGAGGGGAAGGGTTGGGCTGGGCCGTGAGCAGCGACGCCCACTATCCGGGCGAGCAGTACCTCGTCGGGCGCACCGACCGCGAGATCGCGCCGGGCGACGACGTCTTCGACTTCCTGAAGCAGCGCATCCGCTTCGACTACCAGGAAGTCTCGACCCTGGCCGAAAACCCCCTGATGAGCAACACGCACCTGCTGCGGAGCTTCCAGGGCGTCATGAAGGAAGCATTGGTCAAGGAATACGTCAAGACCAAGGGCAGGGCCGGAACCCTGGCGACCCTGGGCCTGTACTACGGATTGTTCCAGGTATCCTAGCGGATGGGCGCATGGACTATTTCAACACCGACGAGCGGGACAAGCAACGATCCTTCTCCAAGGTGCGCGACACTGTTTTCTCCCCCCTCGTCTCCCTGCTGATCAAAGTCGGGGCGACGCCCAACCAGGTTTCCCTGGCCGGGGTTCTCTTTCTCATCCTGACCAGCCTGCTCCCCGCCTCCTGGCCGGTGGCAGCCACGGTGGGCATGGCCTTCTACGTGCTCTGCGACGGCATCGACGGCCCGCTGGCGCGGCGCGCGGGCAAGGTCCACGCGGGCGGCGCGCTCATCGACATCGTGGCCGACCAGGCGGGCGTGGTCTTCCTGTCCGCGGCGGCCATCTACCACTTCGGCGCGTGGGGACCGGCCATGGTCCTGTTCGCCAGCTCCTACATGATCTTCATCGGCCTGGCGCTGTACGCCAACGGCCTGGGCGTCAAGCTGCGCCGGTTCCTGCGCTGCAAGTACGTCTTCTTCCTGCTCTACCTCGGCTCCCTGTACCTGGCCCTGGACCTGGTCACCTGGTTCTGCGGCGCATTCGCGGCCTATTACGTGGCCGAGACCATCGAGGCCCTGCGCCGCATTCACCGGTTCCACACCCGGGAACACCGCGAGAGGACGACCGGCGGGACTCCCGCTCCCTGACCGTCTTTTTCGATTTCCGGTTGCACCTTCGCCCCTGTTCATGGATACTATGCATGTTCATCCCTCATCCGTGAAAGGAGATACCCATGATTGAAAGAACCGGAATCATCACCTTCAAGGGCGGTCCGCTGACCCTCATAGGCCCCGAAGTCAAAGTCGGCGAGGTCGCTCCCGACTTCACCGTCACCGCCAACGACCTCTCGCCCGTGACCATGGGCGACGTCATCGGCAAGGTCCTGATCATCGCGGCCGTGCCTTCCCTGGACACCCCTGTCTGCGACATGGAGACCCGCCGCTTCAACAACAAGGCCGCCGCCCTGGGCGACGACGTCAAGGTCCTGACCATCAGCATGGACCTGCCCTTTGCCCAGGCCCGCTGGTGCGGCGCTGCGGGCATCGAGGCCGTGCAGACCCTGTCCGACCACGCCCACGCCTCCTTCGGCGAGAACTGGGGCGTGCTCATCAAGGAGCTGCGCCTCCTGAGCCGCGCCGTGTTCGTGGTCGGCAAGAACGGCAAGGTCGAATACGTCCAGTACCTCAAGGAGATCACCGAGGAACCGGACTACGACGCCGCCCTGGCAGTGGCCAAGAAACTCGCCGGCTAGAACGGACGCAACAAAGACAAAAGGCCCGGAGGGATATCCCTCCGGGCCTTTGCGTTGCCCCCGGGCGGCTTCTCCTCGACATCATCCCCCATACCCCGTACCATCCGATCCCGAAACGCGTCCCCGAACCACACAACAGCGCCCATGAACGACGACCGCCAACACACCTTCGCCCGCACCACCGGCTTTTCGGGCCGGGGGCTGCACACGGGCCGCCGCTGCGCCGTGACCCTGCGCCCGGCCGAGCCGGGCACCGGGATCGTCTTCCGGCGCCTGGACAGGGACGGAGCGCTGGTCCCGGCCCACATCCGCCATGCCCAAAAGCTCATCCGCTGCTCCGGGCTGGAGAAGGACGGGGTGACCATCCGCACCTGCGAGCACCTCCTGGCCGCCCTCTATGCCTGCGGCATCGACAACGCCCTGGTGGAAATGGATGCGGAGGAAGTCCCGATCTTCGACGGCAGCGCGGCCCCGCTGATGATCGAGACGGCCAAGGGCGGACGGATCGCCCAGGATGCCCCGCGCAAGGTCATTCGGATCACCGAACCGCTGGAGAGCCGCGACGGGGACCGGTTCGTCAGGATCGATCCCGCCGACGAACTCTCCATCGAGCTTTCCCTGACCCTCCGCCGCTTCGGCACCATGGGCTGGTCCGGCCCCCTCGACCGCGAGACCTTCGGACGCGAGATCGCCCCGGCCAGGACCTTCTCGCCCCTGCGCCACGCCCTGCCCATGAAGCTCATCAGCCTGATCACCTTCCAGCCCATCGCCAGGGGGCTGCGCCTGGACAACGTGCTTCTCTTCGCCAGGGGGAGGGTCTGGAACCCAGGCGGGTTGCGCTTCCCGGACGAACTGCCCCGCCACCGCGTGCTGGACGTCATGGGCGACCTGCGCCTTGCCGGAGTCGACGTGATCGGAAAGATCACCGCCTTCCGCTCCAGCCACGCCCTGAACCAGGATTTGGTCAGGATGATCGCCCGGGCGTAATGCCGCGCGCAACTAGGGTCCGGCCTTGACACGCCGTTATTCGATATGCGATTCACTCCGGACCGACTTTTCAAATGGCTTCAAGGGGATACCCACAACCGGAATTCCGCCGCGCCTTGCCGTGAACCGTCCGCCCGAAGGGGCGGAGGCAGTTCGACGGGCCGACGGATAAAAGAGAGATCATGATCTTCAAAGAGACGCCCATAGCAGGACTGCTCGTCCTGGAGCCCAAGGTCTTCGGGGACGAGCGCGGCTTTTTCCTGGAATCCTTCCGCCAGGACCTGATCGAGGAACAGGGATTGGACCTTCCTTTTGTCCAGGCCAACACCTCGCGCTCCTCGCGTGGGGTCCTGCGCGGACTCCACTACCAGACGCGCAGGCCGCAGGGGAAACTCGTCCGTGTCTCCAGGGGCAGCGTCTACGACGTGGCCGTTGACCTGCGCGAGGACTCGCCCACCTACGGGCGCCATTTCGGGATAATCCTGGACGACAAGGACCACCGGCAGCTCTGGGTGCCGCCGGGATTCGCCCATGGATTCTGCGTGCTTTCGGAGATCGCCGATTTCCACTACCGGTGCACGGACTACTACGATCCCACCGGCGAGGGCGGTATCATCTGGAACGACCCCCGCCTGGGCATCGAGTGGCCCATCGCCGAGCCGGTCGTTTCCGGCAAGGACGCGCTGCTGCCGCCCTTCGGCGAACACGCGCCCATGCTAGGCTAAGCTTTCCGCCCGCGCGGAGGAAACAACGCCAGCCCGCCGTCCTCGGTCTCGTGGGACAGGTTGGGGTTGTAGAAGGGGTCTCGGCCCAGCGCCGCACCCCAGCGGTCGAGCATGAACCGCTTCTCCGCCCGAAACCCGCGCTTCTTGGCCTGGGTGTCCAGCCTGCCCCTGGTCACGGATTCATGGTGCACGAGCACCGCCTCCGGGGTCCACACGTTGGCAAGCCCCGCCTTCCCGGCGCGCAGGCAGAGATCCACGTCGTTGAAGGACACGGCCAGGCTCTCGTCGAACCCGTCCAGGGAATCGAACACTTCCTTGCGCATCACCAGGCAGGCTGCGGTATTCGCCGTGACGGTCTTACGGTGTCCCAAATAAATGTCCAGCCGGGAATCGGCGGGGTCGGCCCCCTTCCAGGGATGCCCGGCCAGCCCGATGCCCACGGCCACGCCCGCGTGCTGGATGCGCCCGTTGGGATACAGGAGCTTTGCGCCCACCGTGCCCACGGTGCCTTGCAGGGCCAGGGAGACCATGGCCGCCATCCACCCCGCTTCCACCACCTCGATGTCGTTGTTCAGGAAGGCCAGGACGGAGCCCTTGGCCTCGGCTGCGGCCAGGTTGTTGAGCCGCGAATAGTTGAACGGCATGTCCGCCCGCAGGACGCGGGCCGCGCCGTCGCGCTCCAGTCCGGAAAGATAGTCCAGGGTATCCGGCTCGCGGCTGCCGTTGTCCACGATCAGGATCTCGTAGTCCGCGTAGTCGGTCTTCGCGCGCAGGGAATCGATGCAGGTCTGCACCAGCTCCCGCCGGTCGCGGGTGGGGATGATGACCGAAACCTTGGGGGGCGGGGACGGCAGCGAGACGGGCTTGCGGCCCGAGAAGGAGGAAAGGGCCGCCCGCCGGACCGTTGTCCGGGGAACGTGGACCACCGCCCCGCTATCCGCGTCGCCGTCAAGGACCGCCCGGTGCAGCGCGGACGGAGACGCGCCCGCAAGCAGCGCCGCCCGAGCCGGCCCGGTGCGCACCAGACACCCCGCTCCGACGTAGTCCGCGTCCGCCTGGAGCACAGGGTCGAAATCGGGTTTGAACACGGGATAGACGGCTCCGTCGCCGTCCAGCCGTTCCTCGTCGCCGTAGACGCAAACCGCGCCGGGTGAACCTTCGGCGCCTTCCGCCAGGCGAGCCAACGCACCGGACAGCAGCTCGTCCCCGGCCTCAAGGGCGCAGACGAAATCACCGCCCAGGTCCTCGGCCAGCAGCATCAGTTCCTCCGGGGAATCGGGCAGCGAGCGCACCACCGGACAACGGCCCAGCCGGACCGCCGGATCGCCGTGCGCTTCCCCGCCGATGACCAGACACTGCACGGGGAGCAATTTCTGGCTCCCGACCGAAGCCAGGGTACGTTCCAACGCGGACTTATCGCCCCCTGCAATCAGCAGGGTCACGCCCCTGGTGCCGTCGGCATGCCCGGAGGCGAGACGATCGATCTCGGCCTCAAGGAACGGCTCCCGGCACCGCTGCCAGAGAGGGTAGTCCTCCAGGGGCAGGCTGCGCCGGACCATGCGTTGTTTGACCAGACCGTAGGTCTTCTCCAGCCATCCGCGCGGCTCGCGAAGCCCGGTCTCGGAAGCACCGAAACCGCGCTCCAGGGCACGCAGCTCGGCCATAGACCCTTCGCGGCGCAGGTAGTGGACCACCCGCCCGGCCATGAACAGGAACGCCATCGGCGTTGACGCGCGCACGGCGCGAAGGGTCACCTCGCCGACCGGGACACCGTCCTCGGCGGCGATCAGGCAGGGGGTGGTCGGAGCAAAGGGAAAATACGTGAAGTGGTCTATCTCGCCGTTGAGCCCCACGGGCAGGAAAAGCGAGTCCGTTCCCCGGCCGGTGCCGAAGCGCAGCTCCAGAAGGGCGGATTGGTCGTGCCGGTCGAGCCGCGCCAGGATGCGGTACCAGCCCGGCCCCCCTTCCGGCCCCGTGCGCTCCAGTCCCCAGGCGTATCGGCCCTGGCCCGCTTTCGGCGGCACCGGGCGGCGCGTGGCGTCCGGCAACGTCCAGACGATGGTCATGCCCTGCTCTCCAGCCATTGCCTGACGGTAGCGGGCTCGCACCACATCAGGACGTCGAGGATGGACAGCCCCGGCTCGAAATCCCACCCCCGGCAGGAATACACCAGGTCCGCGGGCTCGGTGATGGTCAGGCGGATGTTCTTCGCGCCAAAGGCTTCGGGATCGAACAATTCGCGGCCGCCCGGCGGGTTTACGTACTCCTCGGCGCCCATTGCCGCGCTGATCTCCAGCGCCCATTGGCCGGGGTGGGTGATCTCCGGGAGATCAAGGTCCATCTCCGAGAACAGGCTGCAATGAAAAGGGATGTCCAGCAGGGCGCAGACCTCGGTCAGCCCCCGGACGTTCAGTTCGGTGAGGGTGTCGTTTTCGCACCCCTCAAAGACCCGGCGCACCAGGTCGGCCACCGTCCCGTAATGGGGGGCGCGCCTGCGGTAGTGCTCCAGCTGGCCGAGGATGCGGCGCAACGTTTCGTCCGGGTCGCGGAGGCGGATGGCGCTGATAGGCGCGAACCGCTCGAACGAGGCCACCGGGGCGGTCACATACTGCCACCCCTTGTCCGGATGCAGGATGCGGTTGCGGTTCATCCACGACCTGGCCCGGTACTGGGCCGTGTCGAAGACGACCCATTGGTCCGTGCGTTGGATGAGCTCGAAATACCCCACGTAGGGAAAGAAATAGGGCTGCATGATGCCGAGCTTCATGCCTTCGCCTCCCGGTGCCCCCCTTCCAGGCGCGGACGGATGGCCGCCGCGTTCTCGACAAAGAAACGGATCAGGGCGCAAATGCCCTCCACGTCGGCGGCGGTGATCCCCTCGCCCAGGGGAAGCTGGAGCAGCCGCTCGGACAGCCGGTCGGTGACCGGAAGCGCGTCCAGGTATTGCGGGAAATCGTCTCTGTAGGGCGGGCAGCGGTGCGCGCCGGGGGTGAAGTAGCGGCGCGCCAAAACGCGCTCTCCCTCCAGCAGCAGAACGATGTCGTTACGCGAAAGCCCGGCCCCGTCGGCATCCACGTCCACGATGAGATACTGGTGGTTGTTGGCCTCACGCTCGTCAAAGGCGACCACGTCGAAGCCCGGCAGGCAGCAGAGCCGCTCGCGGTACAGTGCGTGCAACTCGGCATTGCGGCGGCAGTTGCGCGGCAGGTCCTCCAGGCTCAGCAGCCCCATGACCGCCTGGGCCTCGGACATCTTGGCGTTGATCCTGAGCGGAGCCGTGATGAAGGTCTCGGTGGAGTGGAAGTTGCGCACGGTCCGCAGGGCGTCGGCCAGCCCGTCGTCGTCGGTGGTGGCGAACCCGCCCTCGGCGCTGTTCAGCACCTTGGTGGCGTGCATGGAAAAGACCTCGACGTCGCCGAACCCGCCGATCATCCGCCCGTTCAGGGAGCAGCCCACGGCGTGGGCCGCGTCGAAAAACAGGCGCAGGCCGCGCTCGGAGGCCAGGGCCGACAGTTCGTCCACAGGGCACGGCCTGCCCCACAGATGCACCCCCAAAATAGCCGAGACGTCGTCGGTCATGGCCTCACGCACGGTGCGCGCTGAGATGTTGTGCGTGTCCGGGTCCACGTCGCAGAAGACAGGGTCCAGCCCGGCCCATGACAGGGCCTGGGCCGTGGCGATGAAGGTGAAGGCCGGAACCGCCACCGCCCCGGTGAGTTCAAGAGCCCGCGCCGCGACCATCAGGGCGAGGGTCCCGTTGGCCATGCACACGGCATGGCGCACGCCGAGATGGTCCGCCAGGCGCTCCTCCAGCTCCCTGACCTTGGGGCCGTGGTTGGTGAAGAACCTGCGGTCGAAGATGCCCTGCATGCCCGCCCGGAAGCGGTCCCACTCCGGGAAATTCAGCTGCCCCACATGCCGGGGCGAGTCAAAGAACGGTTCGCCGTCGAACCGGCCGAGATCGTCGATGCGTCGCTTCGCCCGTGCCGTCATGACGCCAACCTCCCTGCGATCTCTTCCTGATTGTCGTGCACGAAGGCCACCAGCCCGGCCAGCCGCCTGATGGTATCCTCGTCCACCAGTTCGCCCACGGGCATCTGTATGAATTTTACCGCCTCCTGCTCCGTCACTGGCAGAGACGGCACCGGTTGCCCTTCCGGCATGTGTGGAGAAAGGTGCAACGGCGGCGAATAGTACGGTCTCGCCAGGGCATTCTCTCTCCGCATCACGTCCACCACATCATCCCTCGACATTTTCCAATCAGGAAACAGCTCCAGCAGCACAAACTCGTAATTCCATTCCGAATCTTCCGCATACCGAAGGAAGGAACAATTCGGGACCGACCGGAAATGTCGCAAGTATTGCTCGTAGCGTATCCTGTTTCCCCGCATCACGTCCCCGACGCTCTCCAGCGACGCGAGCGCTAGCGCCGCATGCAGCTCATTGAGTTTCCCGTTGAACCCGCACTGGCTGACGGCATCCTGGCCGGCAAAACCGAAATTCCGGGCAAGACGCAATTTCTCGGCCAACTTGGCGTCGTTAGTGGTGACGTACCCGCCCTCGAAACCATTCACGATCTTGGTCGCATGGAGGCTGAACACTTCAGCGACGCCATGCCCGCCGACGCGTTTCCCGTCATGAACGCAACCGACGCCATGAACCGAGTCATAAAGGACTGGAATATCATATTCTCCAGCCACTTCTTTCAACCCGGCTACGTCGCAGAGGCTGTTGACCTGATGCACGGCGAGAACCACCGCCGTGTCCCGGGACGCCACTTCGGCAACGCTTGCCGGGTCGAGCGTATGCCGCATGGGGAGAATATCCGCAAACCGCGGCGTTAGCCCCGCCCAACGGGCCAAATGGGGAAGGCCCGGATACGTGAACGCGGGCATGATGACTTCGGTTCGCCCCTTCTCCGCCAGCAACCTCAACAAAGCCATGATGGCCAGCGAAGCGCTGCAGAAGGAGACGCATTCTGAGACCTGGTGCAGATCGGACAGGCGGGCTTCCAAATCCCGAACCAAGGGCCCGTTGTTCGTCAAACGACGCCCTTCGAATATCCGTTTGGCCTGTTGAAAGAAGATTTCCTCGGGTCCGATGGCAAGCTGTCCGATGGGACGGACGGATGCGAATTCCGCCTGACCGCCGAACAGCGCAAGATCATCAACGCGCTTCTTCATGGGACTTATTGGCCTCTGCTCAGAACGGCGTCATAGCGGTAATGGGAAGCGTAATACCCCTCCGGCAGGGTCCTGAATTCCGCTCTCCAGCCTGCGGCTGCGGCGAGCTCGGAAAATTCCTTCCGCGTGCGCCAGATACCGATGGCGGAGTCATGTTGGTCTTCGATGCCCTCTACGTACGCACCTTCACGAAAAAAGACATTCATCCGCTCCTTGTCCGGCACATTCCCTATGCAGACGCGACTCACCGATACAAACCGCCGGTTGAGTTCAACCAGGAATTCTTCGGCCATGGCCTGGGGAAGGTATTGAAAGGAGCCGTAGCAAAACGCCTTCGTGAATCGACCGCTTTCGGAACTGGTCTTCAGGAACTCCACCACGTCGGCCAATTCGTAGGTCTCGCGCGGTGCATCCTCGAAATGCTCCCGTGCGACCTTGATGAGCTGCTCGGAAAAATCCACGCCGTGTCCTTGGGCGCAATGGGCAAAGACCCGGGTGGAGAGCGCGCCGTTGCCGCAGCACAGGTCGAGCATGCGGTCCTCCGGCTTCAGATCCGTGGCCTCCACCACCGCCGACACGATCATCTCGATCTGTTCCTCGGAGACCGGTTTGCCGCCCACGGTGCGCTTGACCTGGCCCCAGAAGTCGTCCGGCGCACAGTTGCGCACCAGTTCGTCGTACATTTGATTCAAGGGCTTTGCCATCATTCTACCTCTGCGGTTGGTTTCGTGAAACAATAACGGATGCGGCAGTCGTTCACAGGACTCATTCCCCTTCGTACTCGGTCGTCCATTCAAGCCAGTGGTCATAGTGCGGCCCGCAGGCCTCCCTGTAAAGGGATTCCAAGCCAAGATTGACGACCATGCACTTACGGAAAAGGCGCGTCCATGGATACATGGACGAAAACGCTTCATCAAGGCACCAGGCGTCCAGGGCCTGGCCCATGTCCAGATAGATGCAGTCCGGGAACTCCCGTTCCAGCCGGGTCATGAGCCAGGCGGCGATGGTTCCGCCGCACTGGAACAGGAAGACCGGCAGCGGACCGCCCCCCGGCAACTCGCGCAGGGCGGACCGGCAACGCTCCAGCAGCGAGTGCCGCAGGGCCGCCGCGCCGCTCCAGGGAATGGACAGGTGCCGGAATCGCGGCAGCTCCCACCGCTGCCCGATGCAGGCGCACCAGGGCGGGCCAAGCAGCAGGACGGGATGATCCCGGCACGCCTCCGGCAGTTGCGCAAAACCGCCGCTGACCACGCCCCGCTTCATGTAGGTGGCGTCGAGCAGGGGCTCGGAGGCATCGGGGAAAAAGTCGGCGAAATTGTCGAGCACGGCGGGGATGTTCGGGTCCGTCGCGGGATCGGCGCCTGGGAACACGAAAAGCCGCTCTTCCAGGGTGGGATATCCCTTGAACGCCACGGCGGTAGCCAGGTTGGTGCCGGGATTCCCGGCCCGCATGTCCGCCATGGACTCCATCCAGAAATTTTCGACGAACACCTGGTTCCAATGGCGGAACAGCTCGCCCCACCGCCCGCCGCAAAGGGTGGCCCGCTGCGCGGCCCTGACGGCGCAGCGCAGCCGCTCGGTCCCGGAGAGGACATCGCCGCTGCGGGCGCGGATGTCCTCGGCCATCCTGGCGATGGTCGCCAGGAAATCCCAGCTTCCCTCGGGTCGCCGGAGAAACCCGAAGGGCCGGTTCTCCCGGATGATGTCCAGCAGGAACTCGGACGGCGGGCTCTCCAGGGTGTACCGTTTCCCGCCCGCTTCGAAGGAGACCGAGGACGGCCCGGCAAAGACCTCGGCCTGTTCCGGCGTCACCCGGTTGCACTCCAGCAGGTCGATGCCCGCCGGGTCGTTCGGACGGATGAGCGAAAAACCGACCCCGTCCAGGCAGGGGGAATGGTTCCCGGCGGACAGAAACTCCGACCCGGCGCGGGCGGCGTGGGCCAGGGGATTGTCCGCCTCCCGCGCCGACGGAACGTTGAGCTTGTAGATGCAGGGGTCGAACCGGGGCGAGGCCAGACACCCCTCCCGTCCGCCGATACGCAGGAAATGGTCGAGCGGGTCCTGCCCGTCGCGCAGGTAGTCGGCGTAGGCGTCCCGATAGAACTCGGCATCGAACAGGCCGGACCCCTCCACGGCCTCGCGGTCCGTGCGTCCGTCGCCCGCTGCGGCTTCCCCGAAAAGCGGCCTGCCGCCGAAGAAGCGGTCCGCGACTACGAGGTTCCCGGCTGCGTAGCGTTCCATGACTTCCGCTTTCCAGGCCGGGGTTCCGCCGCCGGCGCTCCTTCCGCCCAGAAACCGGGCCGAGCCCTTGATGAACCGCTTGTGGAAACGGCGCTTGGCCGTGACCGGGATGGGCAGCCAGTTGATGGCCCGCTGCACGGCCAGGAATCCGGGGCTGAGGCGGCTGTTTACGCGGGGGGCGTCCAGGTCGAATCCTTCGGCGGCAATGCCCAGCATATCCAGGAAATGGCTCCGGATGTCCCACCCCGTCCCGCTGCTGTAGATTGCGGGCAGGATGTTGGACGCGCAGAAGACGTCGGCCCACTCGGACAGGCGGAGACCGTAATCCCACAGGTCCAGGTTGCGCTCAATGCACCGGCGCAGGGAATGGGTCGCCCCCTGCGCCTTGATGGTCTGGTTGTACCAGGCCTCGTGAGCCTCGTCCTGCCGTCGCAGGAAGACCACGATCACGGCCCGGCGCGCCTTCAAGGATGGGACGGAATCCAGCAGCCGCCGCACTTGGTCCGGGGTGTTGAGGAGGTAGAAATTCTCGCTGCTCAGGACGACGTCGCCGTCGAATCCCGCGCACTCGGCTTCCAGGCGGCCGGTCAGTTCGTCCAGGGTCGCGTCCTGCCCGATGGCCCAGTCGGGATAGGCGTCGTTGAGCAGGAAGGAAAGATCGTGGTGGCCGCCCGCCCGCGCAGCGGCCGCCGGGTAGAGGTACCCCTCGCCCCGCAGCCGGTCCCTGTTCCGGTCAAGGAAGCATTGCAGGGCGGTGCTTCCGGTCTTGGGAGCGCCGATGTGGACGTAGACGGTACCTTCCATGCCGTTCCCCGTCACTTGCCCATGAACGGGGCCAGCAATGCCTTCAGCGCAGCCCCGGGATCGGACAGGAGATTGTTGAGCCCCTTGCCCACTCGCGCCATCCAGCCTGCAAAACCGTTTCCGGTTTGTCCGCTTTCCCCCTGGGGCTTGTCGGGATACGGTTCCAGCTCCATCGTTTCGAGGCCCGGGGTCAGCTGTTTCACGACATCGAGGGTCTGCAACAGCACGGTCCGCTGCGCGCCCTCGCGCTCCTCCGCCCGTTGCACGAGATAGCGATGGATGCAGACCTGAATGTTGCGCGGCACCCTGGGGAAGCAATAAACAATGTCCTTGCAAAAATCCCCATCATACACAATGGGATGGATGTCCGGGTTCCATTCGGATTGGGTGTAATCGATGCCGAAGGCGGATTTCAGCCACTCGATGTCCTGCCGGATGGCCTCGTCGTCCTCGGGGGTCCGGGGGAGGCGCGTCACGAACTTCTTCCCGCGTATGCCTTGCAGCACGCCGGTGTCGTTGAACGTCCGGAACGGGCTTTTGCGCCAACCGTCTCTGGAGGGAATCTGGTCGTTGATGTATGCGAGCAGATCCACGGCCTTGTCCGACGCGGCTTCATTCACCCGCAAGAGGGGAATGCCCGAGGTTTCCAACCCCAGGGTCTCCAGGAAAAACCCGACCGGACCGTCCCTGTGCGCGCACGCCTCCTCGAAGGAGTAAACCAGAATGTTCTTCTTCCCGAAGTTCTTGATGAATTTCTCCAGCCCCCAGCGGTAGATATCGGTCCGCAGCCTGATGGAGGCCTTTTCCCCGCCCTTGATCCTCTGCTGGATGAGGGACGACCTGAACGAATCGTACTCCCGTGTGCAGAAAAGAATCTTGATGTCGAAATCGGGAAAACTCTTGACGAGGAAATGTCGCAATCCCGGCACCTGGTCCTCGGCCATGGTGGACATGGACTCCCCGGATATGAGCAGGTTGGTAAAGGAGCTGCCGGCGACCTCGTCGACCAGGGCCTGCTTCAGCTTCCGCCCCTGCTCGGCATGTCCCTTGTGGGACAGGGGAACGTCGATGTCCACGCGGTAGACCTTGGTCATCGGCTTGAACGCGATATCGATGAACCGGGAATGATCCTGCCCCAGGCAGGCCGGATACAGCACCCCCTGCCGCAACAGCTCTTCCCGAGAGTTATGGCAGGTAGCCTGTATGCTTGAAGTCGCGGTCTTGTGAAGACCGGCGTGAAGATAAATTGTTCCTTTCGACATAAAACTCACATTCCATTTCACAGTGGCTCAATCCATCTGCTTTCGCTCAATGCTACCCTAGCTTCATCAACCTGGCGAGATGCGCCCGATACACCGAATCATCTCCCTTTATGGCCAAGGCCGTCCGAATCTCGCTCAACGCTCTCTCAAGATCGCCACGTTTCTCATGTATCCGGCTCAACTGAAAATGCGCGTCCGCAGCTTCGGGATCAAGCTCCAAGGAGCGATTCTGTGCTCTTTCGGCTTCATCCAGGTTACCCATTTGGAACAGAAGATTCCCACGGCGATGGTGATAGCCTGAATGGTCTTCCTTGATGGCGATCGCCGCTTCGACCGCACTCAGCCCGGCCGCGACGTTGCCGAGGCCTCCATGGATGTGGCTGAGAAACATATGATGCGCCGATACGCCGGGGGCGAGACGCACGGCATCGGCCAAAGCGGATGCGGCCTTTTTCAACATCTTCGCCTTGGAAAGCCGCGCACCGTATTGGGCGTGGTAATAGGTGTTGTCACCGGCCAGCTTCAAGGCCTTTTCAATGGCCGCTATGGCCAGCGAGGAATCGGCGGCCAGCGTCGCGGCTATGTAAAGCGATTCAGGGGCATCCACTTTATCAAGCTGGTTGTTGAGCACCAACTTCACGTTGCGCAAGGACTCCCGGTAGCGCTTCACCCACTGTTTGTCGGGCGACGCTCCGCGCTCGTACTCGATGTCGTCGGGCACGGGGTCGCGCACGAGAAGGCCGACCAGGTCGAACGTGCCGGGAGCGTCCTCGGGCGGCTCGACCTGATGGATATCGTTTTCGCACAGAGGCGCTCCCGGAATGTTTCTCGCGCAAAGCTTCACCTCGCCTTCGACCTCGAAGACCGGGCGGACGGAACGGCAAAAGAAGCCCCGCTGCTCCTGATAGGCGACAACCTTCGAGAGCGCCTTCCCGTTGCTTTCGAAGCTCAAGTAGCCATTCAGCCTGGAAGCCCGGAAGAAAACGCTGTCGATCACAACACGCCCGAGCGGCAGCGAGGCCGCGTTGTCGCCCTCCAGATGGAGGCTCTCGTGGGTAATGTAGGACGTTCCCCGCCGCACCTTGGGCAGACCGGGAAATTCCGCAGCCAGGCTGACGCCCCTGAACACCCGCGGCGAGGGGGCATTCGGCCTGCGCTCCCGTTCATCCATCGTCAACGATTTCAAGTAATCCCTGACGAGCACGGCGACATGCTTCGAAAAATGCGGGCCAAGGTGGGCAGGATCCTGGAAAAAGGTGTTCGGATTGTGGTCGGTTTTCAGATGGTTGACAATGCTGAAGAGGTCGATCACTTCAACGCCGAAATGACGGCAGATGTCGATGTGCATGTCCCGGACGGGGAAGGAGTCCTTGTCGATGTACTTCTGGTTGAAAAAAAGAACGCTTACCGGCTTGACCCCGGATTCGCAAATCCGCTTGACCAGATTGTAGTAATACGACTCGACCTCGCCGTATTCGAGAATCCCCGCGTCGCAGAATCCCTGATCGTTCAGCGTGAAATCAATGACCAGCGAATCAACTGAATCAAGTATCTTGAAATGATCCAAGGCATAGAGTCCGTACGCAGAACAATTCGCGCCGCACGAATAATTGAGAACGGAATCTTCTGGAGCCGAAATCGCCTCCAGGGCGGGAACCCATCCCTCTTTCAATATTGAGTTGGACGTCCCGAGCACACCTATATTCAAAATCCAATCCCCTTTTTGTAACAACGAAATGGCCGCCGGACCGGTTGCCCATGGGCTGGCGTCGCAAAGTCCTCCACTCCCCCTGAACAAAACACCTCAAGGGAAAAGGACAACTCCCACCTCATAAAGAAAATGATACGACAATAACGGAGTAGCCGACATTGTCGGCTACTCCGACCATCACACCCTCATCAGACGTTTTCGATATTCTCGCCAATTCAACGTTTCTTGCGGGCCACGACGACATCTTGGCCGGTGGTACCGGTTTCCCCTCGCCAGGTACCCTTGTGGATCGACTCGATCTCGAAACCGATTTCTTCGTACGTCGCTTTAAGCCACTCGGCGTCATAGGCGATAGCGATCTCGATGATCTCCTCGGTGTCCGACCAAAAATGATCATGCTTGAAGGAGAACGACCTGTTCGTCTTCTTTTCCGAGATCATGCGCTTAGAGTGCTCGTCAATCAGGAAATAGGTGATCATGCACAAGCCACCAGGCCTCAGCACCCGATGCATCTGCCGCAGGTAATTCGTTACGTCCTGGGTCACCATATGGGTGAACACAGACTGCAGGAACACCATGTCGAAGGAATCGTTTTCGAACGGAAAAACGTATTCAGAGGCCTTTACATTGCAGTCCGGGTTATAGAGGTCATTGAACACCTCCACCCTCTTGACCGTGAAATTGGGGAAACGCGTGACAAAGTTGTCCTCAAGATACTTCACCGATGGCGGCATCAACTCAAGCCCGGCGTAGCTCCCTTCCTCCCCCACATACCGGATGAAAGGAAGGGAAAACCGCCCCATTCCGCACCCGACATCCAAAATATCCGACTTCTTCGGGAGGTCGCACATATCCATGAATGCGTTGAACATCCGCGCACCCGACCGCTTTGCGGAATCGGCGACATGACCGATGGGGAGCATGGCGTTTTCCAAATACTTGAATTGATATTCCCCCGCAGGCTTACGCTTAAGGGTGTACCATGCAGGCTGGACAATTTTGGTCTTGCCCACTGAAACCTCGGCGCCATTGCATAGGACCCTTACCTCAACTTCATGGGTCCCTTTATCAAGGTTCCCAACCTTGATATTCCCAAAAAAACCAGACTCGTATGCCGACTCCGATCCGAACTCCTTGAAGACGTCGTAGCGTGCAGCACCCCATTTGCAGGAACCGGAAGGCTTGCCGTCAATATAGACATTCACCTTCAATTCTTCGCCGTCCGGCATAAATGCCCAACCGCCGACAAGCATGGTCTTCCCTTCGATCCGTGTTCCCTCAAACGGGTATTCCAACCTGGACTTCAAACCGGAAACAGCATTCTGCATAACGACATCTCCCTCATTAAATCAAAATCAATGCAATTTCATATCAGCTTACACAATGCAAAAACTACCTGACACACCAACTCAAAGCTGAACCTCTACAAGGACACTCATCTCACCAATTTCGGACACGGTTCCTCAGCATTCCATATCCTCGCAGGGCAAAGACAAGCGCCGACCTGCACCATCTGCCCAATACCGACTCCCCGCGCAGTTTCACTTGCCGTATTGTTCCCGGCGCCGTCAGGGCGTACCGGCAGGCGCCGCGAACATCCCCCTTTGCCAGGCGGCCGTAAAATTCGCCGTTCACGGGATCTTCCGTTTCGTTGAAGAACGAAGCCACCATGGGCATGAGCCGGGCCTTGTCGTAGACATTGTCTTCGGGGTCGCGCAAATCGCCCGGCCGCCCGCTGCTCAACGTCTGGCGGACCGCCTCCAAATCCGTGACCACAGGCACTTTCCGGATCAGGCAACCCTCGATCTCGAAGGCTGGGTGCGTCCGTACGACGGTCGTGCCCAGGTGCATCCCGAGGCAAATGCTCAGTTGCTGGCGGTGCCAGATCATGGGATCGGGGTGATGCACGTTCAGAATTGTCAGATGGCGGCACCGTCCGGCCAGCAGTGAATTATGAATCGCCGAGCCTTCCACCCCGGCCATGGCCCGGACCCGGCCGTAAAGGCCGATCTGCTCCGCGAATCCCAATTCCTGGGGATGGATGATCTCGTAGCCGTGATCGGCGAAAATCTTCTCCACCTCGGCTTCGTTGATCAGGTAACGCTGCGTCTTCCCAAGCTTTCTCCGCGAGAGGTAAATCTTGTCCGCCTTGACCGTGTGCTCGGCGAGGGGGGCAAGCAGCCGCTGGAGCACCCCGGCGTATGCGGGGTGGCAGTAGCCGCAAACCTCGACAAACATGGGGGTCGGCACCACAAGCCGGGAAAAATGAAAGCAGGTGCAGCCGATGGGCAGCATGTGCACGGGGGCGATCCCCTCCATCAGCTTCAGCACCGCATCCACGGCGGCCCGGCGTTTGGCCGAGGTGAGAAACACCAGCTCCACCCGCGTCCCCCGCACTTTTCGGACATAATCCAGAATCCATGTCCGTGCGCAACTTTCCAGGAGCATATGCCCATAATGCATGAGCATTTCTCCCAAAAAAACATAGGTGACGCCCGGCTCTTCAAGCCTGTGGCAGGGCTGTAGATTCCCGTCGTAGTCGTCGGCGACGGTAATCAGGCTGTTCTCGACCAATCGCCTGTCCCCGCCGAAGATGCAAAACCTCTTCCGGACGTGCTCGGCAAGCGGCCTCGACCGGAACTGAATGCGCGCGTTTTCGAGCAGCTCGGCCTTGATGGGAGGGATGTCGTTGGGCGGGTATTCAAGCCGCTGCGTCTTCCCGCCGATGGTCACATCCTCTACGCGCAAAGGACGCGTTCGCTGCGCCTCGAAGGCCACGGCCGAATCCCCGTCCCGGCCCCGAAGCAACGACTGGAATTCGTCGAAAAAGGTCTTGCTCCGCCTGTATCCGCAGGCGCTTTCAAGGTCGAAGCCATCGAATTGCCTGGGCTTCCCGGCTGATATCCACTCGTTGACCTGCCTTCTGACAGCCGCCTTGTCCATCACCTCGAAATCCATGTGTTCCACTTCCGCCGGCGGGGAAAACAGGTCGTCGGCCCTGCCGAAGTACCGCTCGGCCAGCAACCTGTTCGGCTCCTGAAAGTCGGCATGAATTCGAGACAATAGCGAATACGGGAAAAGACCGCGCTTACCCTCCACCGTCAGGGACTTGTCCCAGCCCATGAGCGCCACGGTCATGTTGAAATAGTCCGGTCGGGAGACCTTGTGGGCCTTCAGCACCTCGTTGGCCACCCTCTGGTAGCGCAGGACTTCCCAGTTGAAACTCTCATTGGCGGACTCGAGCGGGGTGAATTTCATGCCGCCGCGGCCGATGGTTTCCAGGAAATCGGCGAACAAGGGGTCCTTGAGCTTATTCCGCTCAAACACCCTGGGCCTGACGTTCTCCCGGCCGAAGGCTTCCGCGAGCAGGGTCAGCAAGCGCTCATAGTCCAGCCAATTGGGGTCCAGATCCCGGTACCACTCGTCAAAGGGCGCGCAATTGCCGCCCCGCATGTTCCATTTGTACCAGGACTCCGCCCAACTGTGCTGCGGGCGGAGATAGACCACCGGGACGATGGTGAACCCGTCGAACAACCGCTTCAATTCCCCAAGCGCCTCGGGGAACGTCACCTGGCCGCAGAACGGCTCGCAGATCACCTCTGACGACAGGATCATCTCATGCAGGCCGCGCGACTCCATCTCGGCGACGGCCTCTCTCGCGGCTTCCTCAAGCAGGGTTTTGCGGCCCTTTTCGCGGATGAGTCGGTCAAGCTCCTCGGGCATGCGCACAGGATCGAAGCCTATCAGCGCAAACCCGAAATTGTGGTGGTTAAAGCGATGGGACTCGCTTATGTCCTGCAAAATGGAAGGATACAGGACTCCCGCCTTGGCGAGATTATCCGCATTGGCGTGCAAATGCTTCTGAATGGTGGTGGACCCGGTTTTGTGCGTCCCCAAATGCAAATAGAGCGTCCTGCTCATGCCCTGTCTCCCGTCCCCGGCCAAATACGGCGCTTTCCCCCGGCCATCCGTCTGCACATCCGCCGCATCATTTGCCTTTCAGGAGCCGCCGATACAGCAGCACGAACAGGTACCGGATCTGCTGACCGGTGTATCCCAGGTGTTCGATGATGGACTCCTTGCGCTTTCCCCCCAGGAACCCCATGGCCGCGCAGTGTTCCCTGTATTTTCCGGAATAGGGGTCGGGGAAGTCCTTCCGCGCCTTCTCGTTGTCGCGGTAGTGACGGCGGCATTCGGGCGTGATCTTGTGCCCGTCCGCGAACCAGTCGTACTTCCAATGCTTGAGCTTCTCGTCGTTCTGGCCGTTCTCCTCAAGGGCGCTGGCGTACTCGTCCCACAGCTCCTTGGCCGCCGGGAACTGCTCGGCGTGCTTGAGCAGGAGGTGCTGGTAGTTCCACTGGGCGTCGTAGCCGGTGAAGTGATAAAAGCGCAGCGGTACGTCGCCCGCCCGGTACCGGCCGTCCTCGCCGCGCGTGATCGGACGCTTGTCGATGTTCCAGGTGGCCACGTTGTAGCCCGGATCGCGAACGATCTTGTATCCCGGGAAGAAGGACGGCACCAGGTCGCACCACCGCTGGTCGGTGAACAGCCCGCGCGGGACGTCGTCGTAGCAGAACTCCAGGAGCCTGCGGTTCCACCAGCGGGCGAACGCCTTGCCCTCATCGCAGGCGCGCACGCCCGCGAACCCGAGGTTGAAGGTACCGTGCGCCAGCGTGGCCCGGACCTCGTTGCCCTCGATCAGCCAGCTCTCCTCCTCCGGTTCGAGCATGTGCGGGGTGAGCAGGATCGACGCGTCCTCAAGCATGTCCACCAAGGGGGCCATGGAATTCAGGATCATGATGTCGGGGTCGATGTAGAACACGCAGTCGGTGTCCGGCAGGGACAGGAGGTGCTGCAACGCCGCGCCCTTGACCGCTGTGCACAGCTCCACCACCGTGTGCCGGAAGGCCCAGCGCTCCGAGTCCTCGATGCCGATGTCGGCCATGCCGAGCATCTCGTCGAAGGGCTCCGCGTCCAGATCGAAATCTTCGGGCAGGGAGTCGGAGAACACCGCGTGGAAGACCCAGTCTGGGTGCAGCGCCTTGAGGGATTTCGCCAAGGTCCGCGCCTTGGGGAGATATGCCTTGGTAAACGAGGAATAGACTCTAATCATCAGTATCCACCGAGGAGATAACCTTCTCCATAAGTTCTTTCGCCGTATCTTCCGAAAAATACCGCTTCATGTATTGCCGGATGCCCGCCTGCACAGCGCGGTATCCGGCGTCATCCATACCCAGGTAATGGGAGACGCGGTCGGCGAACTGCTCGGGCGAATCCACCGGGACGATCATCTCGCCCGCGGGGATGCCCTCGAAGGCGATGGTCGTGCCTACCACGGGGCAGTTCATGGCCATGCTTTCGATGACCTTGCCCTTGACGCCCGCGCCGAAAAGCAGGGGGGCGATGGCCACCTTGCTCTTCCTGTACGCCTGTTCGAGTTCTTCCTCGGACACGCGGCCCAACAGGCGCACATGCTCTCCGAGGTCCCAATTCTCCGGGGGTTTGCTGCCGATGATGCTCAGGACCGCGTCGCCATGCCGCTCGACGATCAGCGGGAGCACCTTTTCCACGAACCAGACCAGCGCCGCCCTGTTGGGCGCATGCTCGAAGGAGCCCACGAACAGCAGGCTGCCTGGTTCCTTCTCTCCTTCATGCCCGGCGAGCATCTCGTCGTCGTAGAAGAAGACCGGGATGGCCGTGGCCTCCTGCTTGCCGAAGTGCTCGGCCACGTACTGCACTTCAAAGGTGCTGGGGGTGAGCATGTGGCTGCACCTGCGGATGAGCTTGTCCTCGGCGATCCGGCACCGGGAAATCTCCCCCTCGCAGACGTCGCCGGCCTGCTCCTGCTGGCGGCCCAGACGCAGGAAATGCAGGTCGTGGGCGAAATAGATGAGCGGGACCCGCATCAGGTCCCGTATCAGGCTAAGGTACTTGACCGAGGGGAACGGGCGGCTCGCGACCACGAAATCGATCTCCTCGCGGCACATGTACAGCCAGTTGCCCCAGGACGCGCCCCTGAAGAAGGCGCGGTCCGGGACGTGGACCCCGATGCCTTCCAGGTGCTTGATGTAGGGCTTGCCCTCATTGCCCTGAGCCAGGAAGGTCACGGCGAACCCGAGGTCCGCCAGGAGCTTGACGTACAGCCAGGAGTGCCTTCCCCCGGCATGGGCGTCGAACTCCGGAAAATCGTAGTCCATGAAGACCACATGGCGCCCGCGCCGCGATTGTTCGCGCAGCGTGGCCACGGTCCGGATCTCCTCGCGGCCCGCCGCGTCCACGGTGCTGCTCAGGGCATGGGAGACCTTGGCCCGCTTGTAGGCCCGCTGCCGCTCCACCCGTTCCACGCCCTTGCGCAGATTCTTTCCGGCCTTGCCCACGATTCCAGCGCCAACGCCGAACCTGGCCAGGAACTGGAGGAAGCGCCACGCCTTGGACCGCTTGATCTCCAACAGCCTCTGCTGCTCCAAACGGATGGTCTCTTCGCGCTCGGCAATGACCAGGTGGGCGTCCTGCAGGGCGTCCTGGCTGTCGAGCAGCGCCTGCCGAAGCTCGTCCATGGCCCGCCGGTTCTCATCCAGGGCCTGCTGCCGCTGTTCCAGGGCCATGGCGGCGTCCTCGTAGAGCCCCTGGAACTTCTCGTAGCCTTCTTTATAAAATTCATGGGCCTTGACGTTTTCCGCCAGGGCGGCGGAGCAGTCTTCGAAGGCGCTGACGTACTTCTTGAGCGTCAGGCTGTTCTCGTGCATCTCCGCACGCAGGTAATCCGGCGCGCCGCCCGCAATTGAGGCGGCCAGGGTCGTGAAGGATTCGCGGTGGAGGTCGAGGAGTTCGCGGATGGTTTCCGGCGCAACGGTCCCCTCGGCACAGAACCCCATCAGCGCGGCGTAGAAATCCGGGATGGACTCCATCCCCCGGCAGTGGGCCGCGAGCTGCGCTGCATCGTCGCGGTTGCGGTAGAGACCGGCGTCGAGGAATTCGCCCTCGAAGGCGTCGAGGGATTCGGTGTGCGCCGAGCAGTCCTCGCCGAGGAACCGGCCCACGCGCTCCATGACCCCGCGCACGTCGTCGAAGAGATCCTTGAACGCGACGAAGCAGGACGGGGCTTCGGCCGCGTATTCCAGGGCGGAAAACATGTACAGGAACCAGGCGGCCAGCCCGAACTCGATGGGCCGACCTTCCCGTTTCTGCAGGGATTGGGCAACCTCCAGCGGGTTGCGCACCGGAACGAGGAAGGAGTGGGATACACCGAGTTCCCGCAGGACGCCCTTCCAGCTGCGGAAGGTCAGGCAGAGCCGGGGGTCCTTGAATCCCCACAGGAGGCTCTCCCCGTAGGCGGATTCCAGATAGGCCCTGAGCTCCGTGCGGAAGGTCTCTTCGTCATAGAACTCGGCCCCGAGGGACAAAAGCCCGTAGCGGCCGTTCTCCGCCACCGAGCCCAGCAGCCCGGAATTCAGCTCCATCAGCGCGCGGTCTTCGAAGAACCCCTTGGGGTTGTCCTCCTGAGGCTCGATGAGATTGTCCCCCAGGTACACGCCAAAAGCGGCCAGCAAACGCATGAAGGCGCTCGTGCCGGACCGATGCATCCCGAGGACGAAAACCGCCCTCGACATCTTATTGTCTTCCTTTGAAATCGGCAAAATGAAACACTACAGAGGCAATCGGCTCTCGTCCGGTTTCGGGTGTGCGCGTACGGAATGACCGGACGCAGGGAATACTGTTCTCGACACAACGACTCCCCCTCCGGAGACCGAAGGGGGCGCGGCGCGTCGTGATGCAGGTCACGGAAGTGTTTGCTCTTGGGAGCCGGGGATGACCAGTGAATCGTCGCAACCGTGAAGCAGGGGCACTTCTTCCCAGGCGTCCCCGCCCAGCCGGCGGAAAACGAGCTCGAAGGTGCACGAATTCTGGGTAACCAGGAGCATCCTGCACCATTCACCGGCTGCCGAATAATAATAATTTCCAGCAATGACGGTAATTTCGCCGTACTTTTCGTCCTTGATCACATCACTCGCGTTGACCTTCGCGGTGGCCGCGAACTGAGCCAGAGGGCGCACCGGTTTCGATGCCTGCACCTGCTCCTCGGGCAACGCGGGGTCGCTGGAATGCGAAGAACACGCGGGCAGTACGAAGAATAAAAGTAACAAGAGAAGACCGCGATACACTAATTTACTCCAATGCGCTGGATAAGTTAATCATTTTTTGAATAAAAACGCAACATTTTCTACGCAGTTTCCCCTGGCGGGGCTCCCCGCCCGCAGCAAGCCGCATGAGCACCGTTTCCGGGCCGCAAAACAACTCCGTTCCCCAATCGTAATACGATGGATACAGGATCAACGCGCCCGCCACAAGTTCTTCCATGGTCAATGACCGACCCCGCCTCGGGAAGCGGTGCCTGTCCGTGGTCAAACCCCACCCGGCATAGAACGGGCCGCCGTAGGTGTGAACCGGAACGTCCCGCATCAGGGCCTCGAAACCGGACAGCGAGGTCAGGGTGTGCAGCTCGTCGATCACGCCAAACAGGGCCGACAGCGACACGGCCGACTCCATGCGGTCGTACAGCCCGGCGTCCTGTTCCGAGAACGCGCCGCCCCGCCTGTTGCCGCTGACCACGTCCGGGTGCGGCTTGTAGACGATGAACGCATCCGGACGGTTGCGCCGGACCTCGGCCAGGAGCTCCCTGTCGGAATGGATGCCCATGCCCCCGGCCAGGACGGACTTGTCGTCCTCCACCTGGCCCACGACGAGGACCACGGTCCGCCCTCCGGCGTCCATGGCGGGCAGGGTTTCCCTGCGCCCGACGTTGTACTTGGTGACCCCCTTGGCGACAATGGCCTCGCGCAGGGCGCGGGCACGCGCCAGCAACCGCTCGTCGAACTCCGTGCGGGCCAGCAGGGTCTCCAGGTCATTGGGGGTGTTGGGATCGAAGTACGGTCCGCCGCTGTCCAGACACAGTGAATACGGGTAGTGGAAATCGGACCCCAGGCCGGAGGAACGGAGAAAGCCGTCCTCCACAAAGGTCACGGGCACGCCCAAATTCCGCGCCGCCTCATGGGTGCCTTGAGGCGTCTTGGCAGCCCAGGCCACGACCCGGCCGCCCACGTCCCTGGCCCGCGCGGCCGCCCCCGGACCGGTGCGCCTGTATTCTATGCGCCCGTCCAAGGACCGGAAAAGATGTCGCGCGATCCCCTTGCGCCACCAGGAAAAGCCCGCGCAGACCAGGTTCCCCCGGTTGCGTTCCTCGTGCCGGATCTGGTCCGTCAGGGTATCCAACGTGTCGAGGATGGAGCAGCGCTCGCCGGTGTAGGGGCTGACGTAGCGCGCATAACGAACGTACGCGGCCGCGAACACCTCTTCCAGGGTCCGGGTCGCCGTTCGCCGTGTGAGCTCCACGCCGTCCTCGGTCAGCCCCCAGCCCGAATAGAAGGGAGCGCCGTAGCAGTGGACCCGCTTGCCCAGGAGCAGCGCCTCGAAACCAAGCTGCGAACTGACCGTGTACACGTGGTCCATCCGTTCCAGCACGCACAGCGGGTTCAGGTCGCGCCCCAGGACCTCGGCACCCGGCACGTCCTCACTGGACAGGTACCCCTGCTTCTTGCCCGCCACCACGTCGGGGTGGGTCTTGATGTAGAACCGCGCACCGGGATGGGCCTCGACCGCCTCCCGGCACATTCTCGAAAAGGCTTCGGGGCCCGCCAGCCCCAATTCGACCGAGGCATCGCCCCTGGTCTGGTCCACCAGCAGGATGCGCAACCCGCCCTCCCCGCCGAACAACCCGGGTTCCGGTTTGGGCGCGTGGTTGTACTTGCTCAGCCGTTCCCTGCGAATGATCTCCATGGCCTGACGCGCCAGGTCGAGGTCCTCTTCCGGGCACCCTTCGGCGATGAGCTGCTCCAGGCGCGACGGCCCGGTGGCGTCGTAATAAATGCCCAGGTCGTCCACGACCACGGACAGCGGGGCGCAGCCGGACACGCCGAGCCCCAGGGAGCGCAGGAACCCGTCCTCCACCGCGAGGTAAGGCTTGCCCCACTCCCTAGCCATGTTGCGGGCCTTGGCCGCAGTGGGCTTGTGGCCCCAACCGGCCACGGCGTCGATGCCCTTGCCCGACGCGGGCCGGGCGAGGACGCCGTCCCCGAGGAACGCTTCGAGGTGCGGGATGGCGAGCATCCCAGAGGAAAAAACGCCGATCATGCGCGGCCCCCAGCCAACTCGGCCATGGTAGAGGACACGCCGCGGCGCAGACGATCGCGCAGGGCCGGATCCTCGGCAAGGGCGCACACCGCATCCACCCAGCCGTCCTCGCCACCGGACTCCAGGACGCCGTTCTCGCCGTCCCGCACGATGCGCCGGAAAACCGGGGTGTCGGAATACACCCCCACCCCTCCGGCCCTGGCGATGTCGAAGAACTTCACGTGGCTGCGACAGCTGTTGAACGGCGTATCCGCCAGGGGCGCAAGCCCGATGTCCAGGCAGGATTCCAGGGCGTGGCGGCGGTACGCTTCCCACCCCAGTGGGCGGCGCACCGTGGTCCTCGGCAGGTCGGCGTAGAGCCGCCTCACCTTCTCCGGGCCGAAAATCTCGAAATGGACGTTCGGGTTCCTGCCCAGCACCCGCCGCATAACGTTCCTGAGCCAGGCGATTTCCCGGATGTGGGACGTGGTCCCGTGATAGAAGACCCGCACCTGGCCGTCATCAGCGCACGGGCGCGTCCCGTCGCGGAAGTCGGAAGGGAGCGGAGGAAGCACGGCGGCGTCGTCCAGACCATACTTGGCCGCCAGCCCCGGCGTGGAGACCAGCAGGACCGCGCCGAGCCGGTTGAGCCGTCCGGAGGTCGCGGCGAACCTGCGGGAGGTCCGCAAGGCATACCCCAGGGGCAGGGAGGGGTCGTCGAGGATGGACGGCAAGTCGTCGTCCATGAACAGGATCACGGGGCGGGCATCACCCCGCAGCCCGGCAAGCAGATCCAGCCAGTCCTTGCGGGCATGACGGACCACGACCACGGCACTCGCCCCGTCGAAAACCGCAGGATCGGGGGCCGTTGTCGAGGTGTCCACGCAGCGCGCGGCCGGAAACCGGCTTTGCAGGTAGTAGTGCACCGTCGGGAAAGCCCGGAAGTGCAACACGGCCGGGTTCTCGCCCAAGGATCCGGCGTCCCCGCCCGGAGGCACGGTTCGCCTGCCGGTGGGCCAGCAACGGGCTGCGGCCAGGCGCACCCCTTGAGCCAGCCTGCCGCCGGGTTTTGTGTCGCACCCCATCACCATATCAAGAACGGCCCTAGCAGCTAGAATGCCGTCTGGAGAATCGCCCTCGTGCCGACGGCGATCTGGTAGAAGATCTGGGTGAGCGCCTTGGCGAACTCGAGGTTCTTGCTGCGGTAGACCGGGAGCGCCATGATGGTGTCGCCCGGCTCGATGGAGGCATCAGCCACCTGCTCGACAAAACCGTTGGACTTGAAGATGAGGATATGATTTTCGTCGCTGCTCAGTTCCAGTCCACCGGCCAGCTTCAGGTAGTCCTCCAGCTGGTAGTCCTTGTTGTAGACGACCGTGTTGGGCGCAAGGACCTGGCCGGTGATGAGCACCACGTCGGTCACGCGCGGGATGACCACGATGTCGCCATCCTGGAGGAATACGTCCTCCACCTTGCCCTTGTTGGCGATGGCGACGACGCCCTTCTGCTCGGCGTTCGCCGCGCGCTTGACGAAGTCGTCGATCAACGCCGCTTCCTTGATGCGGATCTCGGCCTCGCCCGCGGTCTGCGAATTGGCGATCAGCGAATTCTGCTGCAACCGGAACAGGGAGTCGGCAAGGGCCGCCGCCTGCTGTTCCGCAACGCTTATCCGCTTGAGGTAAATGGAATCGAGCTTGGCGTAGGTCTTGTCTACCGCAATGTAGTTCAACAGGGCGTGCAGACGGGTGCCCCGCTTGACGAAGAACTGGGACCGGCCCGCGATGGCGCCCTCCACATAGACCACGATCATTTCCGCGGGGCTGTCGGAGAGAAATTCGACGGTGTCTTCATCCATGACCTTGGCGTACTTGAACTCGTCCAGGGTCAGATACTTCTTGAACGGCTCGCGGTTCCGATAACCCTGAAGGCTCACGTGGGTGACCCCGGCCATTGGCAGCGAGCAGTCCATGATGTCCGAGCCCATTGCATATCTGTCGTTGAACTCGAACCAGGCCTGGAAGCGCACCTGGCCATTGACGCCAACCTTGATGCCCCGCTCCTTGACCACGATGACGTCGCCCTCCTCGAGCTTGACCGGCGAAAGCTTTCCGTCCCGGATGAAGTCGTAGAGGTCGATGTTGGCCACTTCCTTGCCCTTGCGCATGATGGAAATGTCCCGGTAGGATCCGCGGAACGAGTCGATGCCGCCCGCCAAGTCCAGAAAATACAGAATCGAGTCGGTAGAACCGCCCGCGTACCGTCCGGGCCTCAACACCTGGCCGGACACGAATACCGACAGCGGATTGGGAGTCAGGAGGTCGATGTAGCTCTTGATGTACTCCCTTTGATAGACGTTCTCCACGGCCTTCATGACCACCTTGGCAAGGCTGCCGTTGGGGACGCCCATGACCTTGATGGGGCCGACAGTCGGGATGAAGATGTTGCCGAGCAGATCGACGGTCAGCTCCTGCTCAAAGTTGAACGCGCCCCAGATGCGCACGCCGATCCGGTCCCCGTACCGGATGAGGTAGCTCGGGTTCCGCTCGTCATAATAGGTGCTGGAAAAATGGCCGGAAAAAAGGGACTGGCCGTAAACCGGGAGTTCGGGGAACGGCACGGTCTCGAACGGGTGCCTGGCATCCGTGTTCCCATAGGCCGGGTCCTGTCCGGTGGGCATCATCACATTGAACCGCTGATGCAGGGTGCGGTGGCTTTTCTCCGCTTCTATTCCGCCCATGGTCGTCTTGGTTTCGACCCCGGAAAAGGGTTTGGGCGGGGTATACGTCGGATAGTTTGGTTCGGCATCGCCCCCTTCCGCATTCCCATCCTGCTGTCCCATGGTCATGTTGTTGATCTGGAGGGAATCGGAATTGGGCAAAAACAGCCCCTGATGCGTATCCTGCGCCAACCCGTTTACGGGAAGAAGCAGAACAAGAAGTAGGGCCAGGAGGGAAAAACAACGCATCAATTATACTCCTATGTGCTCTTTGACGGCCGCTACGATGAACAGAATCAATGCATACCCCAGAGCCACGACGACAACGCTCAAAATGGCAAAGGAAATACGTTCAGGATACAACGCCTCATCGGGCAACTGCGGTTTCTGGATCGCCTCCAGGTAGATGGTCTTGCTCTCGCTCATGATTCGGGCGGATTCCAACGCATTCAAGGCAGTCGTATAATAATTCCTGGCGAATTCATTTTCAAGGAGCAACGCCTCGTACTCCTCCAGCTGCGACAGCATGATGGGGTTCGAGGACCCGGTCAGCCGCTCCCTCTCCTTGGCGAGCTGGGACGTCAGCTTGGCGATGTTTTCCTTCAGGGAAGACACTTCGAAGCTCTTCGAGCTCATGAACTGTTCTTTGGTTTCCAAATCAACGCTCAACATCGAGATCTGGGACTCCAGGCTGGCGATGATGCCGATGCGTGAATTGGCGGTGGCCGACGGATCAAGCTCGAGGTTCTTGGACCGAAACGCCGAAAGCGCCGTCTTGGAATTGGAATAGCGCTGCTCTGCCAACTTCACTTCATTCAAGGCCAGCTTCAAACTGTCCTCACGAACACGATCGTTCAGATGGTTCATGAGGTTTTCACTTTTGTCGAGGACCTCTTCCGTAATGGCTTTAGCCATTTCGGGGGTGAACGCTCTCACGTCGACGGTCAGGATACTGGTCTGCGAATCGAAGACGGCCTGCGCCACCGACAACCAGTAGGCGAGCTGATTTTCACTGGAGGCGTTGGGCGCCATTCTGGAAATGAAATCAGCCGAATCCGAAGAATAATGGCCCTTGAGGTCGAGTTTGGCGTCAATGGCCTTATACATGTCATAGGACTGTATATACTCCTGCACGAGATAGCAATCCGGGGTGTTCGACCCTCCCGCGCCCAGAATGGAGGCAAGGCCGCCCAAAGCCATGTCCTTTTGACCTCTTACCGCAAACTTGACCGTGGACACGTACATGTCGGATGCAATGAAGAGAAAGTACACGACAGGCAGCAGAGACAATGAGAGGAGCAGGATCTGTACTTTTTTCTTCACGACGTCTCTCTTTTATTTTCCAAAAAATAAAACATATCAAAGAGATTCATATAACTCTAGCCCTTTATCCACGTCATCGAACTTAATGATCTTCCCTTTGTCGAAAACAAACACCCGATCGCAGTAGCTGCTTATGGTTTGCGGGTTGTGTGAGACTATGATCAGTGTCGCGTATTTTTTCATTTTAGCGAATTCGTACTTGCACTTGTACTTGAACTTGGCATCGCCGACAGCCGTGATCTCGTCGATCAGGTAGAAATTGAATTTGATGGCCATGCTCAGCCCGAACGCCAGCTTGGCACGCATACCCGAGGAGTAGGAGGACACCGGCATGTACAAGTAGTCGCCAAGCTCGCTGAACTCAAGGACAAAATCCATGACTTCCCGGTAGTCCACGGCATAGACCCGGCAGACGAAACGCAAGTTCTCAAACCCGGTCATACTTCCCTGGAAGCTGCCGGCAAAACCGATGGGCCAGGAAACCGTGCCGACGCGGGTCACAGTCCCGCTGGTCGGCAGTTCCGCCCCACCGAGAATACGCAACAAAGTCGATTTCCCGGCGCCGTTTCGACCAAGAAAACCGACGTTCACACCCGGTTCCAAGACAAAGGAAACATCATCCAAGACGGTATTGTAACCTTTTCGAGTCTTGTACCGTTTGACGACATTCTTTCCAATAATCACAGCTTATCCGTCTTTGTTCGAGTTACGACTTCCAATGCCATACCTCCCAGCAGCGTGACGATAACGACGAGCGACACGAAACCGGGACGAAGGGACTCGCCGCCTGTGTAAGAATAGGAGAAACTGGTTCTGGAGTACTCCACCAATTGAAGTATTGGATTCCAATCAATCAGGAATTTCATG
This sequence comes from Pseudodesulfovibrio indicus, assembly GCF_001563225.1. Taxonomy (NCBI): domain Bacteria; kingdom Pseudomonadati; phylum Thermodesulfobacteriota; class Desulfovibrionia; order Desulfovibrionales; family Desulfovibrionaceae; genus Pseudodesulfovibrio; species Pseudodesulfovibrio indicus. The sequence goes on along the minus strand of NZ_CP014206.1, from coordinate 1,746,028 downwards.
CTGGAAGGCAAGTGCGACAGGGAGAACATCACGCCTGAAATGAACACGCCGATGCGCATGATCATCGAAATCAAAACGCCTACGCTTTCCGTGTACCGCCTGACGGCACAGCAAATCAATCCAATCCCAAGGCCGAGCAGCAGGAGCAGCGTGATCGAATACAAAAGGGGCCACAGGGATGGGATCGGATACGAATACCCCAGCAGGTAGGCTATGGTCATCAGGATGACGAACACCACCAGATTGGTCGCGGTGATGAGCAACCCCCTTGCCAAGGCCAGGTCGAAATATCGGACCTTGGAAAAATACAGCAGCGCATTGTTGGCCTCAACGGCCATCATGACCTTGGTGACGGTATCCGAGAAGATGCGCCATGCGGTAAAACCGCAGATCAAAAAGACCGGCAACGGCAGGCCCGGAATAGTGCCGGAGTGCACAACCGCCCGGATAACCCAGATTACCACCACGTTGAAGGCGGTCTGAATGACGACCCAAAGATAGCCGAACTTGCTGCGCCCGAAGACGGACTTGGTCTCGCGCAGCATGAGGGCGTAGATGACCCGTATCTGGACCATCAACGCCTCTTTGAAATTTTGAGCTACCTTGACGTGACTAAACATATTTCAAGATTACCTTTTATTCTTCGCGTAGACTTCAAGCACCACCCGACCGATCTCCTCCGCCTTGATCTCTCGGCGCGAGGTTCCCGCCTCGGAGTCGGACCAGACGAGGTAGTCCGTGTCGGGCTCGGGGCAGCGGTTCTCCGGGACGCAGCCCACATGGTCGCCGTACATGGCCACAACCCGAGGGCGGCTGTCTCCCGTCCTATCGGCCGCAAGGCGACCCAGCATGAGGTCCGTATTCCTCAAATGCGCCAAATAGGCGGCAAAACCGTCATCCGCCCAGTGAGGGACGCCCAGCGATTGGCGGTCGACCCCGGTGCTCTCGAAACGCTCCTTGTCCCAGGGACCGTGCGCCTCGATGGTCACGGCGAACACGAACACCGGGACTTCGGACTTGTCAAGCAGGTCGAGGATGTGCCCGGCCAACGCGTCGTCGCTTATGTAAGGACCAAACCGCCTGGTCGAATCAAATACCCCTTCACCATGCAATTCGTCAAATCCGAGATTCGGGATCACCTTGTCCCGCCGGAAAAAGCGCAGATCGTAGGGATGCACGCAAATGCAGCGGTATCCTTGACTTTTGAAATGGGAGGCCAGGCTCCAGACGCGCCGGCGGGAGGCCGTAAGATACGGGTTCATGCCGTCGCTGCCAAGGGCGTTGTTGGGGATGCCGGTGAGCACCGAAAATTCCGTGCGCATGGTGTACGCCCCGTGGGCCGAGACGTGCATACGGCCGGAGACGCCCTCCCCTGCCAGCCGGTCGTAGTTGGCGAACAGGTTCCGGTCAATGGCCGGGTCCACCCTGCGGATATCGAAGAACGACTCGGCCTGGACCAGGACAACGTGGGGCTTGGGGGCCGGGATGTCGCCAAGGACTTTTTCGGGCCACACGCAGTGCGCCGACCGCTCGTCCGCCGGGATGGGACCGGCGTCGCCGTCGCGCCCTTCGCGGTGCACGTAGGCCAGGAAATGGAGCAGCAGGGAGCCGGTCAGGCCGAAGCGCGCGAAGTCCTTGTTCGGGTCAAAGGACGGCTTGCGGCGCGCGACCCACGCCCGAACCCGTCGCCGTCCCTCGCCGGTAAAGCAGAAGCCCACGAATCCGGCGACGGCCAGGGACAGGACAAGGAGGGTCTTGGGGAACCACTCCCCCTCCGCACCGAGCGGCGGCTGCGCCCAGTAGAGCAGCGCCATGAGCGCGGCCAGGCCGGACACGGCCAGGACCACGGGGAGCGGGAAAATATACGGAAAATAGAACCGGGGATGGCGGAGCATCTGGGCGAACAGGCCGAAGTCCACGAAGACCAGCGGCTCCTTGAACTGGGAGAGCTTGAGACGGTTCACGGCAAAGAGCAGCAGCTCGCCGCCGATGACCAGCAGCCCGGAGAACAGGGACCGGCCGGTCATGAGCAGGAAGGTCGAATAAAGCAGGGTCACGAGCAGCAGGGGCGTGCCGTCCACCAGGACGTCGAAGGATTTGCCCCGGCAGCCGGAGGCGTCCAGTCGGTTCAGCCACAGGGCCAGCCCGGCCACCGCGAGATAGGAGAGAATCGCCGCGGCCACGCCTACTCCTTGCCCAGGGGGGAATCCCCGTCGGGCCGCACGCTGCATTTGAAGAAGGTTCGCAACACCCAGTTCGCCACCGGCTCGACGAGCAGGTTCAGGCTCCACACCCCCACGGCGAGGAGGCGCGGGAAAATGATCTCCGCCTTGTTGCGTTCCAGACCGCTGCGGATTCGTCGGGCCGCCTCGGCCGAGCTGCAGCTGAACGGCTTGCCGCCCACGTACCGGCGGCTCATGGGCGAATCCACGAACCCCATGGTGACCACGCTGACCTTCACCCCCGAGCCGGAGAGCCAGGCGCGGAGGGCCTTGCCGTAGATTCGGACGGCTCCCTTGGACGCGCTGTAGGCCGGGGTGTCCGGGAAACCGCGCAGCCCGCTGATGGAGCCGATGATGGCAAGCTGGCCAGCGCCGCGCTCGCGCATGCGCTCGGCCAGGGGATGCACCGTGGCCACCACCCCGAGGGTGTTGACCTGAAACAACCGCTCCACGTCGGCGTAGGGTTCGCCCGACCCGTCGGGCTTGATGGCCGAGGAGACCCCCGCGTTGGCGAAGGCCAGGTCCACGGCACGGGCGCGGTCCACGGCCAGGACCCAGTCCCGCAGGGCGTGCGCCTCGCGGACATCAAGGACCTGCGTGTCGACTTCGGCGCCCTTCTCGCGGCACTGGGCCGCGATCGTATCGAGCCGCTCGCCGGACCTGCCGGTCAGGGACAGCAGCACGCCCGGCGCGGCATACTCCAGCGCCAGGGCCTGCCCCACCCCGCCGGTGGCGCCGGTGATGAGCACGTGGGTCGGGGTCACGCCAGCTCCTTGCACATCTGCAGCTTGCCGGTCTTGTAGGGCAGCAGCTTGTGGTCGGGAAAGGAAAAGGTCCGGGTCTGGACGAATCCGTGGCGGGTGTAGAAGCGCACGGCCCGCTCGTTGCCCTTCCAGACGTGCAGGCTGAGCCTGGTCAGCCCCTCCTTGCGCGCCCACTCGGCGGCCACGTCCATGAGCACGTCGGCCAGCCCATCGCCCCGGTATTTTTCGGACACCCAGAAGGTGTTGATGAACAAGGAGTTCTCTTCGGCCGAGTTGAGCAGCTCCTCGACCACCTGGTATTTCTCTTTGGAGAGATAGCGCCGGGTCATGTCCGAAGCCACCTGCTGGTTCCAGGGATAGGCCAGGATCAGGCCGATGATCTCGCCCTCCTCCTCGCACACGACCATGTTCCGGTAGCTGTACAGGGAATCCTCGGTGACCACCTGGGAATGGAGGATGAGATGGGGCTTGGTGAAGGGGATCACCCCGGTCAGGATGTAGTCCACCAGACCGCCGGAGGTCTCCTGGACAATGGAGGTCAGGCGGTTTGATTCCTCTGCCTCGGCCGGTCGAAATTCAATAGTCATGGTTCCTCTTACGTCGCCGCAGGGCGCAAGGCAAGGCGCTCGAAAACGCCCGCGATCGCCGCGTCGATCCCTTCGTCTGTGTAATAGTTGCCGCGCACCAGCGCGCGGTGGGACAGGACCCTGACGAACCGTTCGAGCAGTTCGCGGTCCGCATGGACCGGGTCTTTCCAAAAATCTTCCAGGGGCAGCTCCTCCGGGGTCGCCGCCAGGCCGGGGAAGCCGTAAATCGACCGCCCCAGGCAATACACGGGACGATCGGCCAGCAGCCCTTCCAGCCCCATGGTGGAGTTGACCACGACCATGCCCCGGCAGCGGGCCATGAGCAGCTTGCCGTCCCCGCCGTCCAGATAGACCACGCGGTCGCCCAGCCCCAGGCGGTCGGCGGCCTCGGCCACCACCTCGCCGTACGGGATCAGCCCGTTGTCCAGGGGGTGGTTCTTGACCACCAGCCGGGTTCCCTCCGGCGCTCCGTGGGCAAAGGAGGCGAGCACGTTGCGGATGGCGTCCGGCACATCCGCGAAATCGGAGTTGAGCCGGATCTGGAAATCCGAGTTCAACTGCAACGGATAGAGAAAGAACGGCCCGGGATCGGCCAGCAGCCGGTCCTGCGTCCGCGCCGCCCTCTCGGCCCGCCCTTTGCGATCCAGGTAGCGCGGCAGCCAGCCCACCAGCTCGCGCCCGATGACGTAGGGCCGGTGGGTGCGGTAGAAGGGAAACACGCTCCACAAAAGCACGTTGCCCACGTGGTGCCGGACGGTGTCCATGACCCTGATGCGCAGGGAATTGGGGATCACCGGCAGGTCCTGGACCGGGTCCAGGCCCTCGGCGGCCCGCCCGACCTCCTCCGCGCTCCGGGGGAGCGTGGACCGGGCGTTCACCCCCTCCGGCTCGAAGGTGATGTAGCTGGGCTGGAGGTACCCCTCCTCAAAGACCCAGACGCGCACGTTGCGCTCGCGGGCCGTACCGATGGCCGCGCGGTGGATCTCCCGGCGGTCGCCGAACAGCAGCAGGTCCGTGACGGAAAGCTCGTCCATGAGGCGGCCTGCCCGCCCGGGCCAGCGGGACCTCGGGCCGTTGAAGATGCGCGTGTTCTCCCCCCGCCAGAACAGGACGTCCCCGCCGCAGAAGTTGACCTTGGCCACCCCGTGTCCCTGCGCCGCCAGGGCCTCGCCGAGCCGCTTGAAAAAACGGCTCTGCGGCCCTTGCAGCAGAAGGAAGGAGCGTTGCCGCGTCATCCTGCCTCCGTTAGTTGGATGCGGATTCGTCCGAGAAGGAGGTGGCCAGCTTGCGGACCTTGGGCAGTTCCTCGGCCACGATGGCCAGCGCCTGGGCGATCTGCTCCTTGGAGTGGGAATAGGAAAGGAAGAACCGCAGCCGCGCCGCGCTGTCCTCCACCGCCGGGTAGATGATCGGCAGGACGTTGACCTTGCGCTTGTGCATGGCCGTGGACAGCAGCCCGGCGACCAGCGAGTTGCCCACGATCAGCGGGGCCACGGCAAAGCCCTGTCCGTGCCCGGTATCCAGGCCGAGCCGCTTGGCCTCCTGAATGAAGAAACCGCCCAGCTCCTGGATGCGCTTGGCCCGTTCCGGCTCCTCCACCAGGATGCGCAGGGCCTCGGCCGAGGTGGCGGCCATGGCCGGGGGCATGCCCACGCTGTAGACGAACCCCGGGGCGGAATACTTGAGATATTCGGTCAGCGGTTTACGCCCGGCGATGTAGCCGCCGCAGCCGCACATGGACTTGCTCAGGGTCCCCATCCAGATGTCCACGTCGCCAGAGTCCACGCCGAAATGCTCGGCCACGCCGTGTCCGGTCTCGCCGACGACGCCCAGGGCGTGGGCCTCGTCCACCATGAGGAAGCACTTGAAGCGCTTCTTCAGCTCGATGAGGCGCGGCAGGTCGGGCAGGTCGCCGTCCATGCTGAACAGCCCCTCGGTGGCGATGAGGCACCGCTTGTGCGAGGCACGGCTGTCGGAAAGCAGCCGCTCCAGGGCGTCGTAGTCATTGTGGGGGTAGGAGAACCGGGCGGCCCCGGACATCTTGGCCCCGTGGATGATGGAGTTGTGGCTCAGGGCGTCGTAGACGATCATGTCGTTGCGGTTGAGCAACTGGGAGATGGTCCAGATGTTGGTGGCATGCCCGCTGACGAAGGCCAGGCAATCCTCGGTCCCGTAGAAGTCGGCCAGTCCGCGCTCCAGCTCCCGGTGCGGCGGACGTTCGCCGGACACCAGCCTGCTGGCCGATGCCGAGGTGCCGTACTTCCTCACGGCCTCGCACGCGGCGTTGTTCAACCGCTCCGTGCCGTTGAGGCCGAGGTAGTCGTAGGTGGAGAAGTTCAGGTACTCCTCGCCGTTGATCCGGGTCGTGTCCTTGGCCAGTCCGTCGTGGCACAGAAAGTACGGCTCCATGATGCCCGTCTGGACGGCGATGGTCTGATGGATCTTCAGCTCCTTGTACCCGGGCAGCTGACTGAAGTCGCACATGGAATCGGGGATGCCCGCCACCACGGACCGTCTGGCCGGCGCGCGCGCGGGAAACGCCGGCTCCCGAACCGGACTTGGACATCTGGGCTATCAGGCTGTCCTTGGCGTTTGCCGTCAGTCTGGAGAATTTCTTGGAATCGCTCACTGTTACTCCGTTTTTTCCAATTCGCTGTTCACGGAGTCCAAGGTCTTGGACACCGTCTCGGACGAGACGGCGATGCCGTGCTTCTCGCGCATGATGGCGGCGACCTCTTCGGCTTCGTCCCGGTTCTCGGCGCCGCCGGAGAGCAGCGCCTCGTAAATCCGCTCGGAAAGGGCGGTCAGGTCGGAAGAGACGTTCATGGAGAAGGAGGAGACCTTTACTCCGTAGCGCTCCTCGATGAGCAGGCCCAGCTCCACGGCCATCAGCGAATCAAGCCCCAGTTCGGCGATGGACAGGGTGGTGTCCATGGACTCGAACGGTATCTTGAGCATGGCCGCCACCTCGATGCCGATGGATTCGACCAGGGCCGCGATGGCCTCGTCGCGCTCCAGGGCGAGGATGGACTTGGCCGAGTCGCCGCACAGGGTGCGCTGGGTCGCGCCGCCCTTGAGCTCCTCGATCCAGTTGAACATGGTCGAGCCGATGAACTTGAGGTCGCGGACCCGGTTCCAGTCAAGGTTGAAGTAGAAGAGGTTGGCGTAGCTGTCGTCCGGGGAAAGCTCCATGTAGTCGAGGGCCTGCTTGGACGGCAGCTCGGACACGCCCATGACCCGCTTGAGGGACTCCATGACCTCGGGCGCGGCGGTCAGCATGCCGGTGTCCGAGATGGGTCCCCAGCCGTAGGTCACGGCGGGGAGCCCGATGGCGCGGCGATGCTGGGCCAGGGCCTCCAGGACCATGTTGGCGGCCACGTAGTTCACCTGGCCCGGATTGCCGAGCACCGTGGTGGCCGAGGAATACATGATGAAATGGTCGAGATCCATGTCCCGCGTGTATTCGTGGAGGCACCAGCCGCCGACCGCCTTGGCGTGCAGCGAGATCTCCACCTGTTCGCGGGTGATGTTGGCCACCATGCTGTCGCGCAACACGGCCGCGGAGTGAATCACGCCCTTGAGGGGCGGCATCTCCTTGAGCACCTCGTCCATGGCGGCCTTGAGGGAACCCATGTCCGCCACGTCCGCCTTGGGCGTGGCCACCACGGCTCCCGCCGCCTCCAGCTCCCTGACGCCCGCCCGGGCCGCCTCGGAGACGGCCCCGCTGCGGCTGAGCAGGATGATGTTGCGCGCCCCGTTGGCCACCAGCCGCTTGGCCGTGGCCAGCCCCAGGCCGCCCAGGCCGCCGGAGACCAGGTAGCTGCCGGAGCTGTCCAGGCTGTCCTTGTAGCGGTGCTTGGGCAGGGTCCGGACCCCGTGGTTGAGCTCGTCGAAGGACACGACCATCTTGCCGATGTGCTTGCCGCGCTGCATGGCCTTGAAGGCGTCAACGGCCCCGGCCCTGCTGAACACGCTGTACACCAGCGGCTTGAATTCGCCCGATTTGAACAAGGCGATCAGCTCGGAGAAGATGGCCCTCGCCTCCTTGGGCTTGCAGGCCATGTATTCGTCCAGGTCGATGCCGAAGAAGGAGATGTTCTTGCGGAGCATGCGCATGCGCAGCGGCGTGTTGCCGTAGAAGTCGCGCTTGCCGAGCTCCAGGAACCGGCCGAAGGGCTTGAGCAGCTTGAGGCTCTTGAAGAGCGCCTCGCCCGCCAGGGAGTTCAGGACCACGTCCACTCCCTCGCCGCCGGTCAGCTCCCGGCATTTGTCGTAAAAGTCCAGCGATCGCGAATCCATGACGTGCTTGACGCCGAGCAGCTTCAGAAACTCGCGCTTCTCCTCGGAACCGGAGGTGGCGAAGACCTCGGCCCCCAGCCAGTTGGCCACCTGGAGGGCGGCCAGCCCCACGCCGCCCGCGGCGCTGTGGATCAGCACCCGGTCCCCCTCCTTCACGTTGCCGAGAAGCTTGAGGGAGTAGTAGGCGGTGGAGAAGGCCACCGGGATGGTCGCCGCCTCCTCGAAGGACAAGTTGTCGGGCTTGGCGAAGACGTAGTTGGCGTCCACGCAGGTATGGGAGTCGAAGCAGGGACCGGCCATGCACATGACCTCGTCGCCCACCTGGAATTCGGTCACGCCCGCGCCGACGCCCATGACCTCGCCGGAGCACTCGAGCCCCAGCACCGGTCCGGACAGGCCGTCCTCCAGCGCCTCCACCGGGAGCATGCCCATGGAGAACATGACGTCGCGGAAGTTGAGACCGGTGGCCCTGACCTTGATCAGCACCTGCCCGGCCTCGGGCGCCAGGTCCATCTCCTGTTTCCAGTAGAGGTTGTCCAGCTTGCCCGGCTGGTCGAACATCAGCGAGATACGCGAAATGTCGTGGGCGTGGGGGTCGTTCTCGAAGAGCAGGCGGTCGAGCGGCACCAGCCGGGGGATCAACCGCTCCTTGCCGGTGAGCACGATCTCCATGGCCACGGCGGGCTCCATGAGCTCGAAGGCCAGGTCGTTGAGGATGCCGTCGTCGGGCAGGTCGCAATGCAGGTCGATGAGCTTGAGGCCCATGTCCGGCATTTCGTTGACCAGCACGCGGGCCGCGCCCCAGGCCGCGGCCTGGGCGGGGACGGCGTTCAGGCCGCGCGACTCGCAGCCCATCGCCCCGCCGCACACGACCCACAGCTCGGGGACGTTCTTGATGTCGCGGCACGCCTGGCCGAACATGATCACGCTCATGGCGCGGGTGGTCATGCGGGTCTTGAATTCGCCGCTCCGGCAGATGCGGGTGTCCATGCCCGCCAGGTTGACGACCTTCAGGGACCGGCGGCCCTTGCGCAGGGGCCTGAGCTGCATCCGCCAGGCCTCGGAGTCGCCGAGGTCGAAGACCTCGCCTCCGGCCTCGCCCAAGTCGCCGCGGAGGACGACAACTTCCTGATCGGCGGCCTCGAACCGCGTCAGCAGTCCGTCGCGCACGGCGCGGGCCGCCTCGGAGGGGACGGCGTCCTCGACCACGACCCACAGGCACTTGTCGTCGCAGACGGGCTGGGACTCACCGGCCTCGCGCTCATCGGGAGCGTTCTTGGCCAGCAGGATGTAGCTCTCGGGATAATCGGTGTTCTTCTCGCTGACCACGCGGAAATCCGCGTATCCGGCGCGCTCGAACAGCTCGCGCCAGGAGTCCATGGGCAGGAGCCTCGAAACCGGCTCGTTCTGGCTCGGCGAATGCTTCCACCAGTTCGGGTCCGCACCGAGGAAAATGTCGATGAGCGGATCGGGGTTGCGCTCGACCACGATGATCATGCCGTTCGGAGCAAGCAGTTTCCGGCAGTTGTCCAGCGCGGTTCCCAAATCATCCAGCTCGTGCAGCACATGGCTGACCAGGACAACGTCATAATCACCCGGGGAGAGGCTCTCCGGCAGCTCGATCTCGATGTCCGCCTCCACGAAGCTGACATGCTGGTTGTCGCTGTTGGCGGCCTTGAGCCGCTGGAGCACGTCGTCGCTCTTGTCCAGGCAGGTGTATTTGAGCTGCTCGCTGGGCATGGACGACAGGATGTCCTGGAGCGGACCGCCGAAACCGGCGCCCACGTCCAGGATGCGCAGCGGCCTGCCCGCGGGCAGTCTCCGGCGCAGCCGCTCGACGAGTCTGGCCACCTGGGTGTTCTGGAACCGCGCCGAGGGGCTGCGGGTGTAGAACGCCTCCAGCAGGCCGCCCGGCTCGTAGGACAGGATCTCTTCCACGTTCCGCCTGCCGCGCAGCAGATTGACCAGGTGCATGCCCAGCCGTCCCAGGACCACTGTCTCCGGCAGGTAGCCCGGATAGTCGTCGACGATGGACCGCCAGACGGTCTCGGCGTCCGGAAGCTCGAAATCGGGAGACAGGGCCCAGGTGCCGTCCTTGCAGCAGGCCGCACCCATGTTCTCCAGGAAGCGGAGCAGGTAGACCACGAAGTGGAACAGGCTCTCGTCCAGCACGCCGAAGCGGCGCAGGTCGTCGATGGAGAAGGAGAAGCCGGGCGGGAGAACGCCCTTGAGCAGGGCGTACAGATGGGAGAGCACCGCCGCCTTGCACAGCGGGCGCAGCTCCTCGTAGTACTGCAGCCGCCGGTACTGTTCGGCGAGCTCGTCCAGATCCTTCTCCACCTCGCCGAACAGCTCTTCGGTGGACGGGAAATTCAAACCGGACAGACGGCCGGGGTGCTCGATGGGGACCAGGTCCACGGAGAACGCCCGCTGGCCGCGCAGCCCTTCGCCGCGCCCGCGCAGCCGGATGAACCGGCACTCCTGAAGGTGACCGAGTACCTCGCCCTGCTCGTCGAGCAGCTTGAACTCCGCCATGGCCGAATGGTCGGTCAGCCGGGTCAAGGTGGCCAGGGCGTAGCAAATGGCGCCCGGCCGATACATGGACACCCGCCCGAACCAGGCGGGCAGAAATGCGTCGTGCAGCTCGCCCCCGGCCACGGACGGAATCAGGGCCAGCAGGGTGTGAAAGCAGCCGTCCAGCAGACAGGGGTCGAAGACCACACCGCCGTGATCGATGCGCGGCTTGCCGTCGAGCATGGCCAGCGCCCGGTCGTCGTCGATCCAGGCATTCTTCAGGGGCTTGAAGAGCGGGCCGAACTCCAGCCCGGCCTCGCGGGCCTCGGCATAGAGCCGCCCCACGTCCACCTTGTCGCCGAAGGAGTCGGGATTGGTCACGTCCACCGGTGGCAGCACCTGGGGCACGTCCACCTTGAGGGCGAGGCGTCCCGCGGCGTTCAGGGTCCACTGCTCCTCGCTGAGCAGCGGCTTGCTCTCCAGCCGGAAGGTGCCGTCCTCGGGCGAAACCGTGCAGCGCACGTCCATGGCCGGGGATACCGGCACCGGCAGCGGGCGCATCAGGGCCAGGTCGATGACCTCCTGCCCCACCTGGTCAAAGACCTCCGTGGCGGCGGCCAGGGCCATCTCGATGATCGCCGCGCCGGGCAGGATCACGTCCCCGTAGATGACGTGGTCGCCCAGGATGGGCACGAGCACGGAATCAAGGGTGTTTTCCCAGGCGTAGAGGTCGCCGTCCTTGCGGAAGCCGATCAGCGGATGAGCCATGGCCCGTTTGAGCAGTCCCGTGGACTTGATCGTGGGCGGCAGGGAAACGTCCACCTTGTCCCAATTGTAGAGCGGCAGCTTGACGGACGTCCGCCCCTCGGACACGTGCCGGGTGAAGTCCACGGGCGCGCCTTGGACGAACGCCTGTTTCCAGACGGTGTTGAAATGCTTGTCGCCGTCCTTGTTGGCCCGCATGGTCGGGAGCACCTTGGCCGGGCGGCCAGCGCCCTTGACGGTCCCGGTCAGGAAACGGCCGAGCACGGCGTTGGGGCCGACTTCCAGAAACAGCCCCGCCCCCATGTCCAGGGCGCGGAGGGTGGCCTCGTGGAAATGCACCCGGTCGCGGATGTTCATCCACCAGTAATGCGCATCGAGCCCGTCGCCGTCGACGACATCACCGTTGTGCGCGGAGATGAACGGGATGGTCCCCTTGGAGGGAGCCAGCCCGTCGAGACGGGAAAGCAGGTCGTCCTTGAACGGCTCCATGTGGCGGCTGTGGAACGGATAGTCGAGCTTGAGCATGCGGAACACGCCGCCCTCGCGCTTGATCCGCTCCTGGACGGCCAGCAGCCCCTTCTCGGAACCGGACAGGGTCACGAACTCAGGCGCGTTGGACGCGGCCACCTCGATCTCCCCTCCTTCCACCTCCGGCAGGGCCAGGGCGTCCTCCAGGGAGTACTTGACCACGGCCATGCGGCCGGTGCCCAGGCTCTTCGCCTGGACGATGCTGCGGTGGTAGATGACCTCGCACGCCTGGCGCAGGTCGAGCGCTCCCGCCGCATAGGCGGCGGTGACCTCGCCCACGGAATGGCCGTACACCATGTCCGGGACGATGCCCTTGGATTCCAATGCCTTGAGCATGCCTATCTGATAGGCCAGCAGCATGGGCTGGGAGACCTCGGTGAGGTTGACCTCCTGCCCTTCCTCGCGCTGCATCCGCTCGGCCAGGGACCAGCCCAGCAGGGGCGAGATGATGGCGTCCATCTCGTCCACGGTCTGGCGGAAAATTTCGTTGGTGGCGTAGAAAGCGCCGCCCATGCCGTCCCATTGCGCGCCGTTGCCGGAGAAGGCGAAGGCCAGCTTCGGGCTGCCCGAACCGGCCGCCCCGGACACGATCTCCGCGTCGCTTTCGCCCTCGGCGAATTTCCGGAGCGACTCGGCCACGGCGTCGCCGTCCGCGCCCTCGGCAACCAGCCGGTGAGCCATGAGCTCGCGCGCCAGGACCGCGCCCCCGGCCAGAGCGGCGTAGTCCCCGCCCTCCTCGATGGCGTCCGCATAGGCGCCCGCCAGCCCGCGAAGGCTGCCCTCGCTCTTGGCCGACAGGAACAGGGGCGGGCACGCCTCCCCTTCCAGGACCGACTGCGTCTCGCCGGGACCGAACTCCCTGAGCAGGGCGTGGGCGTTGGTGCCGCCGAAACCGAAGGAGTTGACGCCCACCAGGACCGGGCCGCCCGTATCGGGCAGCGGGGTTGCGCCGACAACGGGCTCGATGTTCAGCCCCTTGAAATCGATGGTGTCCAGCGGCTTCTTTAAATGGATATTGGGCGGGACGACCTTGTTCTTGATGATCAGGATGCTGCGCAGCATGCCGGTCACGCCGGAGGCGGGCTCCAGGTGGCCCACCGAGCTCTTGGCCGAGCCGATGAGCAGCGGCTTGGCGCGCTTCTGGCCGACCACCGCCCCGATGGAGCCGACCTCGGTGGGGTCGCCCGCCGCGGTGCCGGTGCCGTGGGCCTCCATGTAGGCCACGGAATCCGGATCGACCTTGCCCTCGCCGTAGATCTCGGACAGAAGCTTCTTCTGCCCCTCGATGTTGGGGAAGGACATGCCGGGAACGGTCATGCCGTCGGAGTTGCTGCCCGAGGCATTGATGACCGCGTGGATGACGTTGCCGTCGCGCACCGCGTCGTCAAGACGCTTGAGCAGGTACAGCACACCGCCCTCGGAGCGCACGTAGCCGTTGCCGTCCTGATCGAAAACCTTGCACCGGCCGTGCTCGGCGAGCATCTGCGCCTTGGAGAAACCGATGTACGGGAACGGGCTGTACAGGCTGTTCACGCCGCCCGCGATGGCGGTGTCGCCGCCGTCCTGCTCCAAAAACTTGCACGCCTCGTACACCGCCACCAGCGAGGACGAACAGGCCGTGTCCAGGGTCAGGCTGGGGCCGTGCAGGTCGTAGACGAAGGAGAGACGGTTCGAGACGATGGACAGGGAGTTGCCGGTCATGGAGAACGGGCCGAGGTTCCACGGGTCGTCCGAGGCGGACAACGCCGCATCCATGGAGCTTGCGCCCATGAAAACGCCGGTGTTGGAACCGGCGATGGACGAAGGCTTTATGTTTCCGTTTTCGAACATCTCCCAGGCGATTTCCAGGGCGAGCCGCTGCTGCGGGTCCATGGACTGGGCCTCCCGCTCGGAGATGCCGAAAAATTTGCAGTCGAAGAAGTCGATGTCGTCCACGACACCGGCGGAGAAGGTGATGCTCCTGCCGGGAGCGGACCTCAAGCCGTGAAGAAACCGGTCCCTGCACCAGCGGTTGGCCGGGATCTCGGTCACCCCGTCCACGCCGTTGATCAGAAGATTCCAGAAATCCTCACAATTCCGAACTCCACCCGGAAGACGGACGCCAATCCCGACAATGGCAACGTTGCATGAAATGGAAGACATAAACCTGCGTTCTGGATGTTATTTATTTGGAAAACGAAGATATATCATTGCCGCAATGAAAATCGAACTGTGACATACAACTTATCGTACTGTCCAACAAGTGTTTTTTGGCTCCCTGTTCCTTGCCCGTCCGCAGCTATTCCGGATCGAGTAACAACCGATATCACAACGTTTTTTGCATCTCACGTCCCCCACGCACGTTATGGACCAAACGTCAATCGGTTTATAATCGGCAAGGAATCGTCACCGCCGCGTCCAACGGCGGCGGGAGCGACGTCTTTGGCTCCGGAATCTCCTCCGCCGACTCCTCCGACCCCGGCGCGGGCTTCTTCCCGCTATGGACAGGATCGATGGTAACTTCCCTCGCTTCCCCGTACCTGTCAACAGTTCTTCGCAAGCGCCTGCGCTCCTCGCCCCTCGTTCTTGACCGGCCGTACCGGGGCGTGAAGGGAAACACGTGGAGCCGCAATCCTTTACAAGGTCCGGCAGATACTTTACAGTTTTTCTCTAGACAATAGAATCGCCATGCATCTCAAGCTGTTGTATGGACATTCCAGCAACAGCCGCCCCATGGATACCCGGAGATGCATCCCGGCGAGCCTCCCTGCGGGGCCACGGACGCCCGGGGCGATCCCCGGCGACCGGCCCGGCAGCGCATGACCCTCCTCCCTATAAAAGAGGATTACAGGAACAAGGTGTAACATGATCATACCAGTGATCCTTGCAGGTGGTTCCGGCACCAGGCTGTGGCCCCTTTCCCGGCAGCTCTATCCCAAACAGTTCCTGCCGCTGGTCGGCGAACGGACGCTGTTTCAGGAGACCGCCCTGCGGCTGAGCAGCGACGAGCTGCTGGCCTCGCCGATCATCGTGTGCAACGAGGACCACCGGTTCATCGTGGCCGAACAGATGCGCGAAAGCGGGCTCACGGCCTCGAAGATCATCCTCGAACCGACAGGCAGGAACACTGCCCCCGCCGTGTACATCGCCGCGCGGGTGGCCAGGACCCTGAACCCCGAGGCGTTGCTGCTGGTCCTGCCCGCCGACCACCACATCAAGAACATCGCGACCCTGCTCGACACGGTGCGAACCAGCGCCTCCATCGCCCAGGACGGCAACTTGGTCACCTTCGGGATCAAGCCCGAATATGCCGAGACCGGGTACGGATATATCGAACAGGGGACGAAAATCGACTGCGCGGAACCGGCCTTCCGCATCAGCCGGTTCGTGGAAAAGCCGGACAAGGCCACCGCAGAGCAGTATCTGGCCTCCGGAGACCATCTCTGGAACAGCGGCATGTTCCTGTTCAGGGCCGAAGACTACATGGCCGAGCTCGAAGAGCACAATCCGCGCATGGCCGAGGCCTGCCGGGAGGCGGTGGACAAGGGGCGGGCCGACCTCGACTTCTATCGCCTGGACCGGGAGAGCTTCGAAGCCTGCCCGAGCGACTCCATCGACTACGCGGTCATGGAGCACGTCCGCAACGGGGCCGTGGTCCCGCTGGACGCGGGCTGGAGCGACGTGGGCTCCTGGGGCGCGCTGTGGGACATCAAGGACAAGGACGACGGCGGCAACGTGACCATCGGCGACGTGGTCACCCACGACGTGCACGGGTCCTACCTGCACTCCACCGGGCGGCTGCTGGCCGTGGTGGGCCTCAAGGACCACGTGGTGGTCGAGACCTCGGACGCGGTCATGGTCTCGCCCAAGGACCGCGTCCAGGACGTGAAGAAGATCGTGGACACCCTCAAGGGCGGGGACCGGCTGGAAGCGTTTTCGCACAAGAAGGTCTATCGCCCCTGGGGCGCTTACGAGACCATCAACATCGAGAAGCGGTTCCAGGTCAAGCGCATCACGGTCAAGCCTGGCGCCATCCTCTCGCTCCAGAAGCACTACCACCGCGCCGAGCACTGGATCGTGGTCAAGGGAACGGCCGTAGTCACCCGCGGCGACGAGGAGATCGTGCTCAAGGAAGACGAGTCCACCTACATTCCGCTGGGCTATGTCCATCGGTTGGAGAACCCCGGCAAGATCGACCTGGAGCTCATCGAGATCCAGACCGGCAGCTATCTGGGCGAAGACGACATCGTCCGCCTGGACGACATGTACGGAAGACAGGGCGACATCCCCACGAAATAGCGCCCTCGAATCGACCACGAGGCAAAAAAAAGGCTTGGAAGCGAACTTCCAAGCCTTTTGCTTTTTGTTGGCGGAGCTTGAGGCAATGGAACGGGCTTTGCCGACAGTTGCCTCAGCGTTTCAATTTCAAGAAATCGCCATCTATGATCAGCAGTTTCACGCCGCCTTCCGACACCGATCGGTGGGAGCTCAACTCGTCCGAGACAACGTAGGACATTCCCGGCTTCAGGACGGAACGGGCTGCCCCTTGCTGTTCATTGATCACCTCGCCCTCCAGGCAATAGACGATGTGTCCCTTTTCGCACCAGTGATCGGCTTTGTATCCTTTCGAATACTCGACGACCCGGATTCTCAGGCCGTCGAATTGGATGGTCTGCCAATACGCGATTCCCGTCTCTCCCCTGTGCTCGGTTTTCGGAACCGACGACCAGTCAATGAGTTGAAATGGAATGTTCTTTGTGCTCATCGCTCCTCCTGATCAGCCATTCTATTGCCGGATTCCGCAAGCAAGCGGCGTCCTTCCGAAGCTTTCTTTAATCCACCGACTTGCCATTGTATATGCTTTTCCCATCCGCAGCAGACGGCTTGGGAGGAGAACCTCCCAAGCCTTTCTTTCCAGTATTGGCATTGAAGGGAATTACCGCAACCGCCCCGATACCATTCGAGCCCAGCCCGCATTACCGACCGGAGTTCATCCAGTCAGTTGCAGGCACTGCATCATCGGTGCGGCTTGCCCTGCGTCGGAGGATCGGATTTGCCATGAGGCCGACTCAGGTACAATATGATGAGTATTGAACAAAACGATATATCGTGATAATTCGGAAACATTAGCGCAAAATAGTCCATATTCGCTACATGGTAGCAACATCTGAACAGTTATCCATATGTCGTCCATTCACTGTTGACGATACGTGCCCATCCACTGAGCAACTGCAGGCTGTCTAGAGCGCAGCCTCATTCTTCTAACGAACAGCATGTGAGTACATGGCGGATCAACGCAATGAGCACCGACATACGATTTGAGACGGTCCATCCGGCGACGCCATTCAGCGCGAAAAAGGCGCAATTGCTCTACAGGGCCGGAGAGGCATTATTCAAAAAGGCGCTGCTGAATGCCTCAAGGCAGGTTATTGATACCCTTCGGGATGACCCTTCCTTGGCCGATCTCCAATCCCAGCTCACCAACGAGCGCGACCCCTTGGGGAATATTGAAAGACTCCTTGACGAAACCCCGGAAGACATCGCCCTTCACGAAGACTATGCCTTTTTCTTCTTCTTCAATCGCCTCAGAAGAGCCCTCTACAGGGAAGGCGCGCTGTACGAATGCATCGGGATTCTCAAGGAAGCGATCTCCGAATGCGGACAGCATCCCGAATCCTTGTACTATCTCAGCCTGGCACACGAAAGATCAGGGGATATTCAAAAAGCCCTGGCCGCAAGCCTCAGGGCGCAGACCCTACGCGGAGACGACCCCAAGTACCGCAGTTTGGTCTTACGCCTACTCTTGAAGAACGGTGACGCCGCCGGAGCGCATGAAGCGGCGCAAAAGGCCCTTTCGCTCGATCCGCGCAACGCGGATTTTCATTTCCGCTTCAGCTTGTCCTGCGAAAGGATGGGACAGCTTCTGGAGGCGACGGAGGAACTGCGGGAGGCGATAGCCCTCGAGGGGGACAACCCCCACTACCACCACAGGCTTGGAAACCTCTTGCTCAAACAGCGCAACCTGAAGGATGGCGCAAAGCATCTGCACTCGGCGGCGGAGCTGGCCCCTCACACCTATCGGATTACAAAGGACGAACTCAGGTTGAGGAGCTTGATTCTTGGTGGGCGGATAGCCGTCATCGCGGGCGGCTTTAGATGCCACACAATACAAAAGCTATCTTCCGCCCTCAAATTCAATCAACCATCCATGCCATTTGACTGGGGATTTTTCCCTCCCCACTCCATCGTGAGCATTCTGAACAATCCGACGATCAATTTGAGTCATGCCGACGCCACCCTGTCCTCTCCGTGCATCAAGTCCGAGCAGTATCTGGATCAAAACGGGGAGAAAGGGATCAGGTTCCAAAGCTCTTCCTATGCCGACCTGGCGCGCCTGATCAAAGACAGGGGGCAAAGGGACCTCAACAGATACCTGGACGGCAGTTGCGCCTATTACACGTTGGACGCCACTCACCAATATGTACTCGCACACTATAACTGGCATGAATTCGCGAACGTGGCCGAATCCGGGGGAGTGCACTCGCCGGAAGAAAACATCCGACGCATCAACGACAAGATCAACAAAAGAATCAGGCGGATGTTCGATCTCTGCGAATGCGCCGAGCATGTCTTCTTCATCACCTATGAACATCAAGACTACCAGTACATGATGATCGACGACACCAAGTACGATCTTCACAATTTCGCCGATCTGTCGGCAACGCTGGAGTCCACATTCCAAGCACAGTCCCGCGTCGTTCGGTTCTCCGATGCGGACAGCGCGGGAAAGCTGTTGTCCATGCTCCAGCCGCGCTCCACCCGTCCGTAAAGGCCCATGGCATCCGATCAGCCCTCGTCGACCCTTACAGCCATCAAGGCCCTCCGACGCAGGGCTGGCCCCGGCCAAGCAATGGAGATAAGACAGAAAAAGCCGAGCGCGTTCAGACGCACCCGGCTTCCTTCCCTGGAATCATCGAGTCGAATGGAAGGGTGACCAACGCCCACCCCGCCCGGCGAGCTCTCTCCCGCCTTGGCACCGGCTCGACGCGCCCCTAATACGAGATGGTTACGGCGGAAGAGACTCTTTTCGCCTTGTCCACGGCACCCTCGACGTCGTCGGCAAGGGCCAGGGCGACGCCGAGACGGCGGACTCCGGCGCACTCGCCTTTTCCGAAAATCAGGATCTTCGTATCCGGTTCGCGAAGCGCGGTGTCCACGCCGGCAAAGGCGGGCTTGTCCGAGGTGCCGTTGGACAGAATCACGCTCGAAGCCGCGGCTCCGTATTGACGGATGGCCGGAATCGGCAAGCCCAGGACGGCCCTCACATGCAGGGCGAATTCACTCAAATCCTGCGAGATGACGGTCACCAGGCCCGTATCGTGGGGGCGAGGGGAAACTTCGCTGAAGATGACATCGTCATCCTTGACGAACAGCTCCACCCCGAAAAGACCGCGCCCGCCCAGGGCGTCCGTGATCTTGCGCGCATATTCCCGAGCCTTTGCAAGGGCCGCCTCACTCATGGGTTGCGGCTGCCAGGATTCACGGTAATCCCCGTTTTCCTGCCGGTGCCCGATCGGCTCGCAAAAGGATGTTCCATCAACGTGACGCACGGTCAGCAGGGTAATTTCGTAATCGAAGGGGACAAACTTTTCGATAATGACGCGCCCTTCACCGGTACGACCGCCGGACTGGGAATACTCCCAGGCCTTTTGGATATCCGCCTCGCTCTTCACGGTGGACTGCCCCTTGCCGGAAGAGCTCATGACGGGCTTGACCACGCAGGGGATACCGATTTCGGCCACTGCCGCCCGGTAGTCCGCTTCCGTATCGGCAAAGCGGTACGTCGACGTGGTCAGGCCGATCTCCTCGGCGGCAAGACGCCGGATGCCCTCGCGATCCATGGTCAGTTTGGTCGCGTTGGCGGTGGGGACGACATTGAATCCCTCCTTTTCAAGCTCGACCAGGGTCGCCGTGGCAATGGCCTCGATCTCGGGCACGATATAGTCCGGCTTCTCTTCCGTAATGACGCGGCGGAGCGCCTCGCCGTCCAACATGGACATGGTGTAAGAACGGTGCGCCACCTGCATGGCGGGAGTGTCGTCATAGCGATCGACCACGATGACCTCAACGCCGAGACGCTGCGCTTCGATCACCACTTCCTTACCCAATTCGCCACCGCCAAGCAGCATCATCTTCTTTGCCGAAGCGGTCTTGGCTGTCCCTAATAGAGTCATATTACATCCCTTTGAAGTACTTGAAATCCTGCGTTGCGCAGGGAAGCTCTATGCCAAATTTCCCCCCGAATTGAAAGGATTACTCTTTCCGATTTCCGGATGAACCCGCCCCCTGCCGAACCGGGCCGCCTTCGTGAGCGAAGTGAGCCCACTGCCGGACGGTACAGTGTGTACTGCGGATCGTTTTTCGTCACCCCATTTCATCTGTCTACGCCACAAAAAAGGCTTAGAAGGAAAACCTTCTAAGCCTTTAAATTCATTGGTGGAGCTGGAGAGAATTGAACCCACGACCTCTTGAATGCCATGCATAAGGTTGCATGCATAACATATGAAATAATTCGACTTTTCATTTTTAAGTCAACAGAAAATCAGTGGTGTTGGAGGGGTTTTGAATGCGTTTGGTTAACCGAATGGTTGACCATTTTTTTATCGAGAACGGTGAAGACCAACTTGCACTAGATTGCCTGCAAAAAACTCAATTCGCCATTATTTCCTAAAAAAGTAGGGCTTCCTTAAACTCGTGTGGTGTTACCTATTGCCACTTTAAATCTGGTCTATCATTTTCTGCACAACATCTTCATCCATATCTCCATCAACTAAACTCCATAATGCAAACATCGTAAACAAAAAATTCGATAGGGCTCTGACGTGATCGTAGTGACAATCGTTATAATTCAGCAGCCTGAAAATATTCTCTTGCAAATCAACAAACAATGAGTGTGATTTTTTATTGGCAAATCTTATATTGTTGAGAACATATGACACATCATTATATAAGAGTTCCAAGTCATTGTGGACATCTTTAATATGTCTTTCATTTTCATCTAGTCCATTTAGTACATCATCCCACCTTTGTTTATTTTGCCCACTAAAATATTCTCTGAATTTCTTATGGTCTAGAAGCTCATCTACCAATTCGTAGTCAACCCCAACGTCACCAGAAGCATACAACATATTGAATATTGTACTCTTCTTGAATGATATGTACCTCTGACTCATATTGTCTCTGATTATTCCTCTTTGATTTGATTCTGGAATCTCCACAAGCAAATACCAAAAGAATACCGAAATTGTATAGCCGCAAGACAGATTGAATAAGATCGAATTTGAACTACTCAATGAATAAAGAGCTTTCTCCAAGCACGTACCAGAGAAAAGAGACACGACTGGGTCGTTACTACCCAAAATCATCCCTAGTATTGGAATTGGAAGAAAGAACAAAAGTATTTTTTTCATACAATACAAACTCAAAATATAACAACCATACCAATTATTAAGTCGCAAGGAATCTAGCCGACATTTTTCGGATATCATTAGTAAGTTCTTTTGTATATTTCACATACTACGGACAACATACTTTTACCACCAACCCTAAGCACTGGCAAAAACCAATCTCACCCCATACACCCTCAAACACATTCCATACACACCTTTAATCAGTCATCTCAAGCACTTTAGCCAACAATCGGTTGACCAGATGGTTCACCACCAAAAGGAAAAGGACCGTATAGCCTATCAAGCTAACCGGTCCTTTTTCTTCGGAAATTTTAGTGGTGGAGCTGGAGGGAATTGAACCCACGACCTCTTGAATGCCACTAAAACCCTTGCGAGGGTACTCCTGTTCAGCGGTAGGCATCTCACAGTGGCCCCATATTACCGGGACGTTGTCGTTGACTCCGAGCCGCAAGCGCGTGACTCCACTTTACGGCCCACAAAGGTATACAGATTAATACTGAAGAAAAATTCGTTGTTCCTGACGGCGTTCTCCACATCGGCGGAAAAGGCTTCATATTCTTGGGGCGCAATGGCTCCATGCTTGACGAGGTCTCTTAACTCTTCCTTCACGAAGGAGTAGCCCTTTGCCCCTTCCCGGTATTCGGTTTCGTGCAACACGAAGGACTTCATCTCCCCGACAAACAGCCCAGGAACTCTGTTGAGAATTCCCCACAGCTTCCTCCCGGTCCAGGGATCACATTCTCCCATCCAAGGCTGCTTCCAATCACTGTAGGCGTGCAATATCTTTCTGTAACCATCCCGATTTGTTACGTTGAAGACGATGGTGTCGTAATCAAAGTGCGAAATAACGACCTTTCCCGCAGCGTTGAGCACCCTATGCATCTCGCGTAGAAGATATTCCTTCCTCTTAATGCACTCCAACACGTTGCAACACAGAATGTAGTCAAACGCGCCGTCTGGACAAGGCAGCCCTTCATCGACATCATGAATAACGAAGCTTAGCCGACTCTCTCCACGAGACAACGATTCAGCCCTTTGTATCGGAGCAGGCATCATATCAATGCCGAAGAACGATGAACTTCCAAACACGTTACTCGCGGCAAACAGCATCTGGCCATCGCCACATCCGACATCCAACAGGGCTCCGGACGGCTGAAGGTCGACAAGAGTCAAGAGATGATCAATAAGTGCTGTTTTATCGTACATACGGAGATCCTTAAGGACAATTCAGCATGAGGGAAAGTAACGACGTTGACCACTGGCGGCGTCGCAATTCCTAGTTTAGTAAACGAGCCTAGTGAGTTGCATATGTTATGTAAAGAGTAATGGCGGGTTTAATTGAGAACCGGTTCAGGCGGATCAGACAAGCGTAATGAGTCCATTTTGTTAGACCACTGGACAGTGCTTGTTTGATGAACAGATTGGGATACCCAGCCGAGTGCCCCGAATACCCACCCGATATCATCCGTATCTTTTTTGTATATCCCATGAAAAAAGGCTTAGAAGGAAAACCTTCTAAGCCTTTAATATTCATGGTGGAGCTGGATAGAATTGAACACATGGCCGAAATCAATGAAGACCTTCCTGACCAATCCGGACATAAATACGGCAAACCGAGTTTCATCGTTGACCAACAAAACGGATTTTCTACGGAAGAATCTGAAGATGTTCCCATGCCAGCCTTGTAGCCCACGTTGGCTGGTAGGCTCTAGAATTTGTGCTGGCTTGATCTCAGTTAAAAGCTTTTGAGTACATCCGATGTAAGGCATTGCTGATCTCATCTCGTTGGGATGGTGAAGGAGTCCTCACTCAGATAGCCATAATCGGACTCAGGATCAACTCAGATGGATCTTCTAGGATGGTGTGGTGGGTTATTCATTATATTGGTATGGTGTTCCCCTAATTCCAGTGTCCTAAGAGTTATACTCAGATATAATTTTCTTGCAGGCATCAAGAATCTTCGAAGACTTTAAGCCCAGATCAAGAAGTTGTTTTTCCATCTGTTTGATCCCGTCGTACTTTTCAAGGAATAAGCAAAATAATTTTTTTTGCTCTTTATCGAACGACTCAGGCTCCCACCCTTTCCAGCTAGTAAGTATCTCATACGGGTTTTCTTCACGCCTCACAGGAAAATCTTGAGACTCAAAAATAGACATACGGAAATCCAACCCTGCCTTATATTTGATTGTAGTCACTCCTGGCTGTTGCACCAATAAAGTCTCGGCCCTAAGCAAAGGATGATCATCGTCAATATTACCGAACAATGCATCTACCCATGCCTTGAAACGAATTGTTTCATTTATTGCATCTGCCGCCTCTTTTGCTGAAATAGATGAAGGAGTTCTATTTGCGACTCCTGTCTTACCAATAAAAACAAACTGAGCATCTTGCTTGAGCTTATCGAGCGTCCCATTGCTAATATACTTCTTAGACACATCACTTTTAACTTGTTCCACTCTCTCATTAAGTGGAAAAGGTTGAATAGGTAGAAATGAACGCATTGCTTGACGCATGTGTCTCACAAGATCAACTGCAACCTCTCCCACACCACGAGAAATAGCTTGTTTGTACCCATGTGATCTCAATGGGGAATACAATTCAGCATCCCAACGCTTATTTAAAACTGCAATCTTTAGAATCAACGCCTTGGAAAATTCTTCTTCAGCTAATATGGCAAGTGAGACAGCCCGAGCGTACCTCATATTGTCGTACAAAAAACTTGCATCATCCAAAAGCGCCACGCCGTTGTCGTAAACGACAGAACAACTACGCAATAGGTTTTTTTCAATAATTGAATCAAACGGTTGTATTTTCATTGGTGGCATAAAAATTTTCGAGAGAGCATCCTTAGCTTTGTCTTTCCATTTAATGATTTCACACTCATCGAAGCCGCTCTCCTTTGCCAAACTTTTAGTATTCACCTCAGAACAAAGAGCTTTCATTGTTACGTCTAACATATTATTTTTTTGTTTATTCTCTGTATCCATTTTGCTTCCTCAAAATTCACAGTTCTCGCTCGCCACACCCAAAAAAACGCTTCATTCAAAATGATGCACTTCAATTCTTGGAATTAGGGGGACACCATACCTAATTCCCCATCCCCAAAACAAATCACCATCCACCCGATATCATTTGTATATTCTTTTGTATATTCCACGAAAAAAGGCTTAGAAGGAAAACCTTCTAAGCCTTTAAATTCATTGGTGGAGCTGGAGGGAATCGAACCCACGACCTCTTGAATGCCATTCTTGTTGGCACTTAACCCAATTAACACACCAACCAACTAATTAAACGGGACTTATTTGCCGCCAAGTCTCTTCAAAGCGCGCTGTAGCATGGTGTGCGGAAAGCGCGGAATGTCGTTGTTCTCGCATGGCGTCGGAGAAAGAGCGGACACATAGCGGACACGTGAAGCGTTCCGCTACCTCAAGCCAAACTCCTATGGCCACCCCGGCAGAGCCGGGGGGTCTCTCAATGGGAGTTAGGTAATTACGGAAAAGACGTGCAGTTGCACTTACAGGGTCCCAGGCCTACCCCTTTCCTCAAGCATCTCTGCACCCGCTTTCAATTGTGGGTCTTTCTTAGCCCCACTTCTGTGCGCTCCTTCAAAACGAACAGGGGCGCTGATGACTTTAGAACGGCACGAAGATACGTGCCTCTCTCCACGCCCCTTCAGGCAAGTCCCTTAAACAATTAGATATATCACCTATCGCATCGAAAACACTGCGACCACTCATAAGTTTTATATATGAAATTTTAATTTTATTTATAGAAAAAATTTTGTATATACAAAACTTATTCTCTGTGAGATTCTAGTCAGAACTATGGGAAAACGGCCAATGGAAATAGAAGCCTTGCGTATTGTAAAATCAGAATTGGCGCGCCGAGGGGTTAGCCACAAAGCGCTGGCGGGGATGCTAACTGAGGCAGGCTATTCAGAGACCATCAGCGGAATAAGAGGCAAAATGCACCGAGGCACATTCTCTTTCGCATGGGTGCTTCAATGCTGTGAAGTCTTACAAATCGACGTGCTCGTGCTCACGCAACCGTCAATGCAGCCTAAAAGGGCAGGAGATGAGATATGAGCCAAACGGTGTACAAGGTCATAGATGGCAAGGTGTTGGAACTTGATCTGCCTTCCCCTAAACGAACTGTGGCTTCTGGCATATTGTGGGGACGATGCGATGAACTGTTCACACCAGCCTTTTGGGCTTCACAAGTGTGGTTCAAGGCCGACCTAGATCAAAAAGGGTACAGGTTGGGCTCTACATTCAAAGAAGAAGTCGCCGCGTGCCTACTTGGTGGGCACGGAATTCCAGCTGAGGTCGGCATTGCTGCTTTTTCAAGGCTCAAACGAACGGGCTTATTAAATGCAGACGTATTTTCTAAAGAAGAAATCTACGGAGTACTTTCTTCTCCGCTTCCAATTAATGGGAAAAAAGTACGCTACCGTTTTGCAAGACAGAAGGCAGAGTACCTCTATGATGCTCTCACCAAACTCAGTCAAGAAGAGTCGCCTCAAGAAAGCCCAGCCAAGCTGCGATCATGGCTTCTGGGTGTAAGAGGGGTTGGCCTTAAAACGGCCTCGTGGATCGTGAGGAACTGGCTCGGAAGTGATGCGGTCGCCATTTTAGACATCCATATTCATCGAGCAGGAATATTGGCAGGATTCTTTAGCTCAGCCCACCAAATCCCAAAACACTACCTGGAAATGGAATGCCTGTTCATAAACTTTGCCAAAGCAATCAATGTAAAGCCATCGTTGCTGGACGCAATAATATGGGAAAATATGAAACGCCTAAACACAAAAGCAATATCAAGGCTCCAACCACTTACAGTCGTAACCCAATAAGAATTCTTATCAGTAGTTTCCGTAGCCAATGGCGATCATCGTTTCCCGGTGTTTGTTGCACCCTCTACAAACCCCACAAGCATGATTCCCGGTGTGGCAAGAATGGGCCCAGCACAATATGTCTGGGGTGATGCCCGAAACCTTGACAAGCTCTGGGGTTGTCATCCCAATCGCGGGAGCGACTATACGCATCCCCCCCTCCTGCATTCCCATAACTCGATCCATGGCTTCAATAAACTCTGGTCGTCCATCGACATGGCTGTCATCTGATTTAACCGACCCAATCATCAACTCATCGACACCAAGAGCGATACCACGCATGGCAGCCAAAGTGATCAACATTTGATTACGGTAAGGCCACCATTCACTAGACGGTGCATTTAAATCCTGAGGGGTTCCTGCCAAATCTCCCGATCCAAGTTTGCTGCAATCTACCTTAATCACCTCATGTGAAATGGACAGTTCTTTGCAGATCTTTGCAGCAGTCCTAACCTCCGTCGAAGCACTTCGCTGACCATAATCAAGTGTCAACGCAACATCCGGCTTTTTCCAGTATGCGATGGAAATCGAATCCATCCCACCAGATAGCAGCAATCCCAGACTCATAACTTATTTGCAACCCACATCGTTTTGTATATTGCCTTAACTAGATCATTTTCAACAAAACAGCCTGAGCCTTCAATCATTTTTAAATCTTCTTCCTTTTCGTTCTGACTGAGCACAATCACCGGAATCCCTTTGGCCCTTGCATAGCCAATCTCATAGACAGTTCCAGGATCAAGACCATTTAGTATTGCAAACATTAACTGGCTATCATCCACCCCTTTAAGGTCTTTTACAGCAACGTCGTCAGCTTTCCCCGGTCCCACATCGTGCAAGGGTGAGAACACCTTCAATCCACTCCTCTGCAGCTCGTTTCGCACTTCTTCGATCAACCATCTTTCGGCGACATTAAAAAAAGGCCCTGCCAAGTAAACCTGTAATGGGGCCTCACCCTCTCTGCTCACATAGCTCTCCGGGATACAATCCGAATCAATAAACTTGTCGATATCAAAAGGAATCGGCAACGTAGAGGTATTACAATAATATGCTGTAGCCTTTGATGCTTGCATCGCGGCAATCTCGGCAGATTCGTTTTTTTCGGCCCAATAATGAGAAAAGATGGCCGCAAAGACATCCCCGGATCCCAACGGCCAGACATTGTCCGTTTCAAGACAGGGAACCAGCATAAGCTTCCCACCATCACTAATCAGGGCTCCTCGCGGGCCCATCTTCAACACAACCACATCAGCCTGGTGCTCTTTATGTAAATATTTGCAAATTTCTGTGGGATTGCGACTCCCACAAAACAAACTACCTTCATGCTTGTTTAACACATAGGCCAAAACATCAGCCTCGGATCCGTTGTCCCGATAGGGCTGCGGAGATGAAGCAGACTGCGGATCATAAACCACTCTGCCCCCTTTGACGATGGCATCACCCTCCATAAAGCCAAATCGCAAAGCACATTCAGCCTCACCAATAATTGGAGGCTGCTGAACTATCTTGGATGGAGCAGGTGCTATGTGCGGGACAGATAAGCCATGAAAATAATCAAACGCTATACCAGTATCAACTTCGACGACTTCAAAGTGAAAACGGTACACTGCGGCCACGGACTTAAAAGCGATCATATCTTTAGCGGCAAGATATGTACAAAGCCTCACGTTATCCGAAAGTTTAGATAACGCTGCGGCAGCCCTACCACCTGACCCATAAATCTGATGCCAAGGAGGCACAAGACACCTTTCAGTGTAAACACCACCAAATATTGTGATCATAAATCGCTTTCCAACCTTATTTGAACCCGACAATGCCCCCCGTCCACGCTTACGACTACAGCCACATAATCGTACCCGTCTTCAAGACACTCAATCAATTGGGCCAAGGAACCAATAGTTATCGACCCTGCGGAATTTCCATCACCGTCAACAGCGAGCACTGTAGAGTGTCCCCCCTCATCGTTCAAATACACCGAAAGCAAATCACCTTCTTCAAGATTGGCTAATACAATATGGTTTGGAGAATTCAATACTGTCTCTTCAAAAAAATCTGGGCACTCTCTATGGGCACCCCCACCGCCCCCGCTTCCGCCGCCATTGCCGCCACCGGTTCCTGACATAACATGACTCCTTATCGTTTTTTTCGCATGAAAACCGTGAACTCCCTTAAATTACGACAACGGATATCAGTTTTTTAGTTGGATGTCTCGCTGTAACCATGTAAAATGGGTTCTCAATCATCAAGGCTAACGCGAAGTGAGATTAACAACTTTTGAGCTTCTTCATTAAAGAAATATTCTACACTCTCCAGGGAGAAGGACACCACTCAGGACGCCCTGCCGTGTTATGCAGATTCTCCAACTGTAATCTCTGGTCCGGCAAAGAAAAAGATCGCCAAACAGCAATTTGTAAATTTTGCGATACTGATTTTCTTGGGACTGATGGCCCAGGCGGTGGATATTATACTGCAGAAGAAGAAGTAATCGCTACAATCAATTCCATGGTCGGATCCTGCCTCACTCCAAAACCCTATATTGTCTTCACTGGAGGAGAGCCAGCCCTCCAATTGACCAACAAAATGATTTTGGAAGCAAAAGCAAATGGATATGAAACAGCCATAGAAACAAATGGAACAACAGACATACCCAATGGAATTGACTGGATCACGGTAAGTCCAAAGGCAGGGACAAGACTTGTTGTGACGTCTGGCAATGAACTCAAACTCGTATGGCCACAACCCGGTATATCAATTCACCATTTTGAGCAATACAGCTTTGATCATTATTATTTGCAACCGAAGGACGGGCTAACCGCCAAAGAATCAACTCGAGAAGTGATCGACTTCTGCTTACGGAATCCGCTTTGGAAACTCAGCATTCAAACTCACAAATACATTGGTATACGATAGGTGTATCATGGATATCTACGTCACAATGACGTTTGATGCGGCCCACAAGCTCCCAAACGTCCCAGATGGTCACAAATGCTCAAGACTACATGGCCACTCATTTGGGGTTGATATCCATGTATCAGGAGACATTTCTGATGCCACAGGATGGGTCGTAGACTTCTCAGACCTCAAAGCAATCGCTGCACCGGTAATTGGAACTTTGGATCATAATTATCTAAATGACATCCCGGGGCTGGACAATCCCACGAGTGAGAATATCGCCATATGGATATGGGACAAGCTGAAAGACAACCTGCCCGGCTTGTCAAAAGTCGTCGTCAAAGAGACCCCATCGTCTGGAGCCATCTATTCAGGAAAGAAATAGGAATTAAGGCACCTGCTCGCCGATAACGGCCCCTCCAACTCCAACTAGCCCAGTTGATGACAACAACTCTGAGACCATAGGCTCACCAGTAATTCCTAAAGGACAATAGGAAAGAGAGAGAGCTTCTGCGACAAGCGCCATGTGTCCAATCAACACTCCCGCATCCCGCCATACTAAGCTATCAGCATTGTGATACTTCGCCCTTGTTTTCTCAAAGTTGGCTGCGAGCCATAAAATGGTTCCATTCTGAATCGGTATCACATCTTCCACGTCATACACGAATGAGCTAACCTTCGCATCGTCAACTCCAATCTGGCAAAGGCAATGAGCTTTGGGATCGTAGACATAAGGGAGCCAGCCAGAATCGTCTGGCCTCACAACTAATATCTCTATCGGGTGCAGCCCACCGGCAGACGGGGGTGGGCGGAATTGGGTTTCGAATCCTTGCTCGTCCTTTCGAACCTTCCGGGGGTGAGCAGAATACCACAAAAGACTTGCGAGAAAATCAATTGAAATTGATTCAAACTCGCGACGTGTTCGCCTATTCTCAACCACACTCCAAAAACTTTCCCCACAACTAACATTAGGGCGAGGGAGATATCTCTTTTTAACAACGTTAAACTTTTGCTTACCAAAGGCTCGCTGGCTATGTCTTGGTCGAGGGCTATCGAGATTAGGCATTACTCATAATCGCTTTCTGGCTGCACAGTTACTACGCACCTCCCGCCATCGAGATCTTCGACAATCGCAATGAAATCTACGCCCATTTCAATACAGCCAATAAGTACAGCAAGACTTCCGGTTGTGATTGATCCTGCGTAAGCACCATCGTCATCAACCGCATAAACAGTATTACCATCAAACTCTATATCTAAAATCTCAGATTCTGATATATTCTCAAGGACATCCGGATCGGGCGAGTTGAGTATTGTACTTTCATAATAGTCATAGCAATCGCCGTCGCCCCCACCAACAAGGGCAAAAAGCCCTGATCGCATACCACTTGATCCAGACATAGACTTCCTTAATTGGTTCCGTATACGAAAAGAAACGAAGCACCCATAGACATATTTGGTCAAACCTCCGTCCATTCAACGGATCCCATACCGCCCTAAAGGGGGAATTCCCCAGTTTGAATACGCTGACATACTCTGTTATCAGATGTCTAGTATCCCCACAATCGAACAATCGAGAAGACGATGGAAGAATCTTTAGCAACCTCACTCCGAGCTATGAAGGACAAAAACCCGGTTGCTTCAATAAGCATAGACGGTCTCTTCGGGACCAAGAGTTACGAACTCCCCATGGAGGATGGAATTCATATTTTTGTCGGGGAAAATGGCTCTGGGAAAACTACCGTTGTTCGGCTCATTCGTGCTTTAATAAGTGGAGACCGAAAAGAACTACTAAAATTTCGATTTAACAAAGCAGTAATCACGTTTAAAGATGGAACAATCTTTGAGACCAGGCAATCGGATCTTATAGATAAACCAGTTGACCACACCCAAAGGCTCGATTTGTTGCATGCCCTCAAAGAAAGGATGAGTGCTAAGGACTATACCAGAACACGCTCATATTTAATGTACAGGACAGCAAAAGAATTTAAAGCCACGACTAAATATAAAAAACTAATAGATAAATATTCCTCATGGCTAAGCGTATTTGTTGATGAATATTACTCCACCATAGGATCAACGGACATCTATCGAAGTAAAGCAGGAAAAAAGGTAATTCGGGAGTTAAACGAAAGCCTCCTCCCTCTGCCGACCTCCCGAATTATTGAGCCTTGGGGAACAAGGTTCGACAGCACTCCCAGAATGATAATGGAAAAGGAACTTGATGAAGAAAAGACAACGGGCATGGGGAAAGTCCAGAAATACATAGACGACTGCTTAGGGATGATGAAATCTCATGCCGTAGAGGGACTATCCAATGTTGCAAGTAGGATGATCAACAACCTCACTTCCCAATCAGCACCAAGTGAAGAAAAACCGGAGTTGCTACAAGCCAACGTGAAATATCTTCTAGAACGAGTTGGCAGAGGCGTTAGCGATGAAGTAAAAACAACAATCCTGAACAAAGTAAAAACGGGCGATCTATACGAAAGTCAAAACGACTCCAACCTATTAGAATTGCTTAATGCATTAATGGATGCCTACAAAAATAGCATAGATGGACATATAAAGATGAAAAAGTATGCATCCATATGCAGTTCCTACCTATTTGAAAAGGAAGCCATTTATGACGACAAGGAATTAGAATTCTATGTCAAACATAAGGATGGAGACAGAATTCACCTTGTGGATTTATCGTCAGGAGAAAAACAAATATTATATCTTTTCTCTGAACTGCTGTTGGGACACAGAAGCAACAATATACTTCTTTTCGACGAACCTGATCTTTCACTTTCAATCGAATGGCAGAGTAGGTATCTAGAAGACATAATTATGACGGACAGCTGCTCGCTTATTATCGCCGCGACCCACTCACCGTTTATTTTTGACAATTCTCTTGTTGAGTATACCAACAATATATCTTCATTTGCCAAGTAACTATTGTGAGGGACACTAAAAAAAATATGTTGCGTGAAACCGATTACGGGAAAGCGCTTCGGCAATTCATAGACAAAAAAGACAATCAAACTTTACATTGCTTTTATGAAGGGAAAAATGACGATCTATACTACGATGTTAGAGTTATTTTCTCTACAGGGTACAAAGAAATATCTACGTATTCATGTGGAAATCGCGATGGTGTCTTAAAAGCTTTAGAACGTCTTGCCGTAAATTCTGTAAACAATAAAAGGCTACTCCTATTTTTCGTAGACCATGACTTTATTGCCCCGGCAACAAAACACGACCTCCTCTTCGTCACCCCCTGCTATTCGATAGAAAACTTATACATCTCACCAGATGTTATTTCGAGAGTGCTAAACAAATCCCAACTGCCATCTAAAGCAACAGCCAAGGCGATACGTTTATACAAAGATATGCTTGCTAAATTTTGTGAAGCTGCTCGCGAATGGAATGCTTGGCTTAAGGCCATGCGACTGTTCGAACACAACGAGGATATTAAAAAATTCACCGTTCGAGACTCACTGATAAAAAGCAGTCTTAAAATCCAACATGGAACCATTTGTTTTCACAGCCCCATTCAATCTCCCCCGAAACAAACAGTCCAGGTAGCTCCGGCAATAGCAGATTCTATTGAGGAATGCCTGGATGAACTGGAAGAAATTGATGAATGCCGGTGGGGACGAGGTAAGCTCTTTCATATCTTCATCGCTCAATTCTTCCAAATACTCAAATCAGACCTTTGCAAAAAACAAGGCATTTTTAAGCATGACAACGAGGGCACAATTGATCCGCCAAGTTTTGATACTGTAATACGAAAATGGTCTATCTTCGCAGATACTCCCAAGGAACTGAAACAATTTTTAGATATGGCTAACGAAAAACTACGGGAAATCAGTTCTGCGCGTAACACGTTATAAAGTTGGGCTCCACTGGACCTCATTAATCTTTCAAAAATGGGCGGTAAATTGAACACAGGCTCCGTACATAAGCAACCATTGTCTGAAATCATCCCTATTGAACATTAACCATTTCTTCCTTAATTCATGTATAGGATAACGATACGGAGAAAATCGATATTTGCTCAATTGAGAAAAAATTTCGATTCTTCCTGCAAATGATTATTGATGTTCTCCGGGCAACCTCCACATTTTCCACACGTAAAAGCTATGCGCACCAGACAAGGAAGGGCCCGGGTTTTCTCGGAATAACTATTGCTCAGCGCCTTTTCTTGTAACAAATACCAATCTTGTCCATGCGTTTTCGCAGAGTATTCGGATGAACGCCTAAAAGCTCGGCTGCGCCTCCTGGACCGCTGATTTTCCCGCGTGCCACTTTCAAAACGCTCAAGATGTGCTGCCGCACAACGACATCGAGAGGCTTGATCTCGTCGATTGTTGTGCAAACGCAAGAGGACATGGAGGGGAGGAGAAAATCGAACCGGATGGGGGTGGCACGGTAAAGAATAATCGCGCGTTCAATGATGTTTTCAAGTTCCCGTACATTCCCCGGCCAATCATACGCCAAGAGCGGGTCTACCGCCCCCGGAGCAAGGCTCGGGACTACGGGGAGGTTCATAGTGTTCGCCTTCTTGTGTATGAAATGATGCACGAGCGCCGGGATATCTTGCTTGTGGTAGCGGAGAGGCGGCACGTTGATCGGAAAGACATTAAGTCGGAAATACAGATCTTCCCGAAAGGTTTCTGCCTGAATCATCTTTGGCAGATCCCGGTGTGTCGCTGCAATGACACGGGTATCTATAGGAATGGACTCCACGCCACCAACCCGCTCAACATTCTGATTTTGAAGGACACGGAGCAACCTTGTCTGCGCCTGGAGCGGGAGTTCCCCTATTTCATCCAAAAAAATTGTTCCCCCATCTGCACGCTCAAATCGTCCGATCTTGCGGGCTACGGCACCGGTAAACGCTCCTCTTTCATGACCGAATAGTTCACTGTCAATAAGAGAATCGGGGATCGCCCCGCAATTCACTTTAACGAAAGGCCCTTGTCGACGGGATGATGTTTTCTGAATAAGGTTGGCAATAAGCTCCTTTCCAACACCGGTTTCGCCCGTTATAAGTATCGGCGTATCCACATTAGCAAGGTGCTCGACCATCTGAATAACATCTTTTAATCCAGAATCAGCGCCAATAATATCTTCTCCCGCAACGCTGCGGAGTTCATTGCTCAGGAATCGATTCTCCTCAATAACGGATTTTGTCATTTTTATCTGTTTCTGAAGTGATAGGTAAAGATGCGTAACTATCGCTATGGGGTTCGCCAGCATTTTAACAATCTCCACATGCCCATCCGTATAACGGGACAAGCCGTCAGCCATGAGGCAAATGTTCCCTGTCACCGTTTGTTCGGCATGCAGTTGAACAATGAGGCATGATTTATCGCTGGCGCCGATTTTCATGCCGAGAGTTTCAAGCAGCCTGACCATGAACAGATCTTTCGACGCCTGGTCAATGCGGCGCACACTGCCTTCACGCAGCCAAGTCTTCCAATCCCCAAGTTCATTCGCGTGAAGGGGGACGACCTTATCCATTTTGAAGATATCGGACTGAGTTCGCACCCTGAGGATGCGCATGGTGCTGAGCCCGGGATCATATATCTGCAACAGCACTGTATCTAAAGGAATTTTCTGCTGTAACAATCTGAAGAGATGCCCGATGCCGACTTCCGGATTTTGGCTGGAAGTGAGTTGAAAGATTGCTTCTTGGAAAAAAGCTAGCTGGTTCATTCGACTCTCCACTGATGGCATGTTTGGGTCCACTCTATAATGCAGACAACCCAAGCCTTGCTTATTTCATCAAAAATAAGCTGAAGCGTTTCAAAAATCAAACAGCACTACCCATAAGAAGAATTGGCCTCGGGCTCGAAAACACTCTCCGTCCATTTTTGCAATGACGAAATGGTGTGAAAAGGGGCTAATCACTCTATTGCGTGAACAAATTTACACCATGGTGTCAAACTTCAGAAAATTAATATTTAACATCCTGAATTTATTATATTCATTTCGTGGCATGCTTTGTGTTTAAGTAACTTGGAGATTGTGAACCAACTCATTCCAATTACAAGCGCAGAGGATAAAATCGATGAGCGACAACACTCGGCATGGTGATGTGAAGAGGAGAGACTTTGTCAAAATGCTTGGCGGCCTTGGCGCGGGATTTGGCGTTTCTGGTTTTACCATGTTGGCTAACCGGGAAAAGGCGTTTGCGTCCGACGGGAACGACGAGCCGGACATTAGGTCCAAGCTGAATACTATCGACAGCCCCATCCAAGTGGACGAAAAACGCTATGAACGGTTCAACCAAAAAAATTTAGCCTACAATTTGCTCTCCCGTGAAACCAACCAGAACTGTGTCATGAAAATGTTTCAGAAGGGAGTCACATACTGGAAGTCAGGCCAAACTGGTTATGAAATTCCGGAAATGGACCCCGAAGACGCCCGTACCATGATGGCCTTCATGTGGGGAGCAAACAGCATGAATGTAATAACCGGAGCCTTTGGCGAGGGCGAGGAGAACAAGGGCGCTCTCAGTTGGACCGGCGAAATAGACTTTGTCGACGAGCATTTCAACCACCATTTTCCTCCCCCAACCATGACGGACCCTGCCAAGTTGACTCGTCTCGTCAAACAAATGGCCCGACTGTCCGGAGCTGATCTGGTCGGTATCTGCCGCTTCAACAAAAAGTGGATTTATTCTGAAGTGCAAAGGAATCCAATGGTTCCCGACCAGCCGATCACCAAAAAAATTACCTTTGAAGATGTGGATCAGCCCAAGGAGTTGGCTGACAGACTGATTATACCCAGCGATGTCTCGCATGCTGTTGTAATGGGGTATGAACAAGCGAGACTTTTAGGGCAGACGTCTCCGTCGATACTCAACATGGCGGCATCGGGGTTGGGTTATTCGCGAATGGGGTTCTCGTCGGTGACACTTGCCAATTATATTCGCGCCCAAGGCTACTGGGCTATCCCATGCAAGAATGGTGTCGGTCCGTCGGTTCCTTTCGCCATAGAGGCCGGACTGGGCCAAGACGGCCGCAGTGGGCTTCTCATTACTCCTGAATTCGGTCCGAATGTGCGTCTGGATAAGGTCCTGACCAACATGCCGCTTGTACCGGACAAGCCTATCGACCTGGGTGTGTATGAATTCTGCAATTACTGCAAAAAATGCGCACGCGAGTGCCCCTCAAAGGCCATTTCAATGGCGGACAGGACGTGGGAAGGACCGACGCCAATGAGTATGGTCGGTGTGTACAAGTGGTATAACGACCATAGAAAATGTTTGTCCTTCTGGATGGAAAATGGAAACAATTGCGGCAATTGCGTTGCCGTATGTCCTTTCACTAAAGGAGATTTCTGGACGCACAAGCTGACGGAGTGGACCATCAAAAACATCCCTGTTGCCGATGGCCTTTGGCTCACGCTAGACGATGCTTTTCATTATGGGGAGAGGCGAGATGCCAACGAGGTCCTGCGCGATGTCGACATTACCCCATATGGCATTGAGAAAGACAAGTTTGCCAAATCCAAATTATAACCTCTGGGGAATATACCATGAAAATCTCCATTGAAATCACAAAAAAAAACATTACGCCAATTAGCGTCTGGTTTGCTTGGTCCGCGATACTGCTCTTTTGCGTCTCGCTGATCATTGGAAGCTACAATGAACATGAACCATATGCTGGAAATATGTTTGGCCTTATAGCGCTGGCGTGGGCCTGCTTAGCCATCCCTATCTGGCTGTGGCAGCGCAACCGTCTCCCCCGGCAAACGCGGACAGAGTAGTTCAAGCTGCTCCCCTTAGGAGGCTTGCGCCCTGTTCTTTTGAGTTTACGGGTATTCGATGAGCCCCATTGCCAGAGCTATCCGGCCCTGGCGGGGAAGTTGTCGAAGGAAATAAACTCGTTTCAAATGGCGAACAGCCCGACAGGTATGCCTTGTGGTATCTCCTGGCGTTTTCGCAGGGCAGGGCCACTCCATCGCTTCGAGAAAAAACTCTGATCAATGCCGCGATGGTAACTGAACCCAACAGTAAAAACCCTTCTCTCAAGGAAGGGAGGAAATTCCCGATGTCCGAAGGGAAAAAATTTGCATGTAGTCGAAGAAATTTTTTGAAATATTCGCTCGAAGCGTCACTCGCCTTCTCTATTGTCGGGGCTGTCTCGGTGGTCTCGGCCCGGGCGGATTATGTCAGACCCCCAGGAGCAATCCGCCCGGAGGAATTTACTTCGAAGTGCATCCGGTGTGGAGCTTGCCAAGAAGTCTGCCCGACTAAAGCTATCAGGCTGGTGGGGCTTACCCGCGATATGACCAACATGGACACCCCCTATATCGACCCTTCTTTCGGGGGATGCATAGCATGGAAAACAACATGCCTTGATTGTGTTCAGGTTTGCCCTACCCGGGCTTTGAGTCCACAGACTCCCCTTACCCAAGCTCTGGGATATGCGCACGTACGTGAAAAAGAATGCGTAAATTGCATGGTTTGCTTCCGCTGGTGCCCCATTGAAGGTGCTGTCCATTTCCCGAATCCAGATGGTGGAAGTTACGAACGGGAACAGGACATCCCTTTAAAAATAAAAATGAAGGACTCCCCGTATAAACCTTGGATCGACAAGGACAAATGTGTCGGTTGCGGACTATGTGCCCACTATTGCATCGTACCCTGTATCGACCTTCTCCCACATCCATCGAAGTAAAGTCATGCGCTACTCCAAAATCCGCTCGTTTGTCGGGACAGCCATTTTGCTCGGCATCTTTGCCGCGGCCTTCTTCGGATATCCCCTTTCCGGCTGCAACTATTTGCCTGTCAGTTATATCCGGCTCTTCTGCCCTGTCGGATTTATCGAGAACTCGCTGTCCTCGCACTCCATCGCCTGGAAGCTTTTACCCGGCTTCCTGATTGTTTGCACTTTGGTGCTTCTTTGGGGAAGAGCTTACTGCTCATGGTTTTGTCCGGCCACCCATGCGAAGTCCAAGTCCCTCGGATTTATCGCGGCGTTCCTGCCAAATTCCCTTAAAAGAAGGGTTGGGCCGAAATGGCGCGCCGCCAGGCAAAAGATCGTGAGCAAGACGCGGCTTGAAGCCAAGGACGGGATAGCCCTGGTGCTCGGTGGAGCAGTGGGAATCGCTATTTTCCATTATCCGTTTTTTTGTTTGTGGTGTCCAATCGGCATCATCTCCCGAAGTCTTGTCGAGCTGGCCACACACTATACCTTGCGCAGCGAACTCGTCTTGCTCGTTGTTCCCTTGGGCTTGGGGCTCCTGTTCAAATCCGGGTGGAAGTGCCTTTGCCCTGTTGGCCTCTTCAGGGGAGTCGTCGCCCTCGGAAATCGATCTGTTGTCCCATCGGTGGCCCCGGACACCTGTAAGGCTTGCGGCAAATGTGAAAAGGTTTGCCCCAGTGAAATCGCGGTGACGAAAACAATAAACACAATGGAATGCATAAAATGTTTCAAGTGCGTTGATACTTGTCCGTATCATGCCGCGTCCGTTCGTTTGTTCCGAACCAGACGCTAGGGCAATCCCCTCCATGCAAACCGGTCCATTGCCCTGTCTGCGGACATTGCTTTTCTGAAAATTCTCCAAACCAATGCGAGAGCACCCATGCAGGAACGCTTCGAAACCACTATCGGCTTAATCCGGCCGGTGAACCGGCATATGGCCCCGATCGGTCAAGCTCACATCGACAATCTCACCAAGCCTCGGGGAAGCCTTGGCCGCCTGGAGGACTTGGCCCTGCAACTGTATCTGATCCAGGAGGCTCCCCCTGAAGCCGATCCCATGCGCATTTACACCGTGGCGGGCGATCACGGGGTGTGCGACGAAAACGTCAGCCTCTTTCCCCAGGAAGTAACTCGCCAAATGGTATTAAATTTCCTGACTGGAGGTGCTGGCATCAATGTTATGGCTGCCACGGCCGGAGTCCAACTCCGTGTGGTGGATGCCGGCGTCCGTGGCGGCACTTTCGCTGAACATCCGCAACTAATCCAGGCAAAGGTGGCTCCAGGGACAGCCAATTTGGCCGAGGGCCCCGCAATGTCTCTCGAGCAGTGCATGCAGGCTCTCCTGCTGGGCCTCTCTCTGGCCGACAAGGCTGCCAGGGAAGGTGTCAAGGTGCTCGGTACTGGAGATATGGGGATTGGCAACACCACTCCTTCCACCGCCCTCTATTGCGCCTATCTGGGACTTGACCCTGTAGAGGTCGCAGGCCCAGGCACGGGATTGAACAAACAGGAGGTTGCCTCCAAAGCGGAGGTAGTGGCCAGGGGACTGGCCTCCAATCACGATGCACTGGAGTCCGGTGACCCCATAAACATGCTTGCCGCCTTGGGTGGTTTCGAGATTGCGACTTTAGCAGGGCTCATTTTGGGTGGAGCACGGAATCACCAGTTGGTCTGTGTGGATGGATTT
Source organism: Pseudodesulfovibrio indicus (assembly GCF_001563225.1). Taxonomy (NCBI): domain Bacteria; kingdom Pseudomonadati; phylum Thermodesulfobacteriota; class Desulfovibrionia; order Desulfovibrionales; family Desulfovibrionaceae; genus Pseudodesulfovibrio; species Pseudodesulfovibrio indicus. The sequence continues at coordinate 1,706,725 of NZ_CP014206.1, read as the reverse complement.
ATTTCGACTGCCGCATATACCGCCGCCTGGAAAATCTGTCCCTCGGTGCGGGACTACTGCGTGATCAGCCATGTATCCGCCGAGCCAGGGCATAAGAAAGCGCTAAACAAACTGGGACTCGCCCCGCTGTTTGATCTCGGTTTTCGCCTGGGTGAAGGCACGGGAGCGGCCTGCGCCATGTATTTGGTGCGTAGCGCGACAGACATGTACAACAGGATGGCAACCTATGCTGGCGCAGGCGTATCCGAGGGACGTTAGCCCCAACAGTACTTAAGCGAGGGATGATGGAACGGGGATTTCTGCTGGGCGACTGGGTAAACGGTTCGGTATGATTACGTGGACATGGCGCCCTGCGCGCTCCGAGTCTCTTTGGGTCGACACTTCCCTCTTTCCAGACGGGATGAATTTCCAACGACATGGCAGGATAACGACATGAACAAGAAAGGCATCCTGTATGGAGTCGGGGTTGGGCCTGGCGACCCGGAGTTGCTGACTCTCAAAGCGATCCGTATTTTGAACGAAGTGGACGTGATCTTTGCTGCGGCCTCTACCCAAAATGAGTATTCCACCGCCTTGTCCATTGCTCGCCCTCACCTCAAGCCGGAAGCGCGGATAGAGCAGTTGGGCTTCCCTATGACCAAAAACCCAGAAGCCCTGGAAGACGCATGGAGGAAAAACGCCGAAACCGTGGCCCATGAACTGCACCGGGGACTGAGCGGAGCCTTTCTAACCTTGGGGGATCCGCTGACTTACTCCACCTATGGTTATCTTCAGAGGGCCCTCCTCTCGCTAGCCCCAGATACCCAGCTCAAGGTTGTTCCCGGCATCACCTCTTTCAATGCGGCAGCCGCGCACATCGGTTGGGTCCTGGCCGAGTCCAGGCAGTCTCTGCTCATCACCTCGGGCACGGCGGCCCCGGAGAGGCTGGCGAAACAACTTGATGTGGCCGACAATGCCGTTATCCTCAAGACCTACAAAAACTTTGAAAAGATCCGCGCCATGCTGGAACATTCGCGGATGGCGGACAAAACCGTTCTCGTATCCCGCCTGGGCATGGACGGAGAATCCATTCTTACAAACATTGCGGCCGCACCCAAAATTCCGCACTATTTATCGCTGGCTTTGATAAAAAAAGACTGATCTAATTGATAGTTTTGGCCAAACGATCATCATACCTGCGAGTTCCACCCACCACTACGACTTACGGATAAGCTCTCGTCAGCTATTCGCGGTGGAGAGGTGACCAAGACCGGGACACGGCAACAATTTTTATATTTACTTTGCGATACCGTTCAGAAATATCTCCACAGCACTGCGAACAAGCTCTTCCCTTTCTTCCTGCTCGGGCGGTTCGCGAAGCCGCAAAAGCACCTGCATGTAAAGGTTATCGCGCAGCATGCCAACAAAAAGGCTTGCCGCCAACCGGCTATCCAGACTGACTATCTCTCCACTCTCCAGCGCGAGATCAAACAATACGGCCAAGCTTGATGCCGCAGCGCCTGGCCCGGACGCAAAGTACGCTTTGGCGAGTTCCGGAAAACGTACTCCATCGGTTAGCGCAAGCCTGGACAAGTCCAGCGCGGGTGAACTGAAGAGGGCTGCAAGCAGTCTGTTTGCGAAGCAAAGCAAATTCTCTTTCAGGTTCCCATTGTTGTCGGGTTCCCGCCGCAGGGGCGCAAGAATCTGAGCCGCGACTTGCATAACCCAGGCTTGAAAGAGTCCTTCCTTGCCGCCGAATTGAGTGTAGATACTTCGCCGTGAACCGCCTGCCCGACTGATGATGTCGTCAAGATTGGTGGCTTCATAACCCTTTTCCAAGAATTCGTCCGCCGCTGCCTTGAGCAGCAATTCATACCGCTGTTCCGCGGACAGCCTTCCCTTTTTTCTGCTTGTGAAATCTGTCTTGTCCATGGGTCTTCCTGGTCGGTGCATCGCGTTTTTTTCTTGACTTGGTACTGGAGAATACCATATTCGTCAAATGGTACTCACAAATACCAAAGAAGGATAACAACGTGAAACGAATGAAACGTATTCTTACCTATACGCTCGCGCTTACATTGAGTGCCTTCGTCGTTTGGGGGGCCGCAGCATGGAGTTCGGCACATACCGACGTCAGCACCGATAACGCCTATATCCATGCCGACATCACCGCCATCGCTCCCAAAGTGGCCGGGTACATAAAATCCGTCCCGGTAGGCGACAACACGCCGGTCAAAGCAGGAGATTTACTCTTTACCATCGATGAACGCGATTACGCGGCAAAAGCGGCTCAAGCCAAAGCGAATGTCCTGGCGGCCGAATCCTCCGTCTCCAATGCGGAGGCGGCCACGGCCCTGCAACACGCCGTTATTCGACAGGCAAAAGCACAGGTCGCCTCGGCCCTGGCCACCCAGAAACGAGCTCTTCAGGAATATGCCCGGCAAAAGCGGCTTCACGGAGAGAAAGCCACCACGGAGCAACGATATGAGGATTCCCAACGTGACAAAAGCCAGTCCGAAGCGGCTCTTGCCGGGACCCAGGCGAATCTCGACGTCCAGGTCAGGAAGCTTGACGTACTGGCCGCCCAGCTGTCGTCCGCCCGTGCAGGCCTCGCCCTCGCCCAGGCATCCTGTTCCCTTGCCCAGTTGGATCTTGATCATTGTTTGGTCCGTGCTCCGGTTGACGGAGTTGTCGGCAATCGAAAGGCCCTGATCGGGCGGTACGTGACGCCCGGCACCGCTCTTCTCGACCTTGTACCGGTACAGGATGTGTGGATCGTGGCGAATTTCAAGGAAACCCAAATAAAACGAATCCGTGTGGGGCAAGCCGTGCACATTACCGTGGATGGGTATCCGGGCTCGGCCTTGGCAGGGATTGTGGACAGTTTCGCGCCGGGCTCCGGGGCCGCCTTCAGCCTGATCCCCCCGACAGCGCCACCGGCAATTTCGTCCGCGTGGTGCAACGGGTTCCCGTCAAGATCACCCTGAGGGAAAACCCGTTGAAGGGTTTGCTGGTGCCCGGCCTTTCCGCCCGCGTGACCGTTTTGCCGGATCCGGAAAGACAGCCCGGCCAAGGTTAGGATTTCGCCATGGAGCAAACCGCGATGCGTGAACGCGCCGTCTCGCAGCTCCTGCTGATCGCGGGGGTATTCCTGGCGGTGCTGGCGGAGGCCCTGACCGGCACGGCGCTTTCTTTCGGCCGGATCGACATGCTAGGCGACCTGTACACGACGACCGACGAATTCGCCTGGCTGGATATCGGCTACACCGCCGTCAAATTGTGCGGGTTCATGATGGTGCCGGCGCTGTTCGCCCGATTCAAGCCGATACGCGTCATGCAGGCCGCCAGCTTCGTCATGACCGTATTCAGCCTCGCCATGCTCGCCACCGCCGACCTGCCTCCGCTCATCCTCATCCGGCTGATACAGGGAGTGTCCGGCGGCATCCTGATCGTCAGCGGCCAGACCCTGCTTTTCAACGTGTTCGACGGAAAGGGGCAGGCCGGGGCGCAGCTGGTGTTCGCACTGGGGGCGGTCGTGGCGCCGGCCACCTTCGCCTCCACGCTTCAGGGCTGGATGGTCGACGTGCTCAGCTGGCAGGGCATCTTTCTTGCCGCCTCGGCCCTCGGCTTGGCGTCCGCCATCCTGCTGGCCGCCGTTCCTGCATCCATCATGTCCGCCTCTGGTCCCAAACGGGACGACATCGTCGGTTTCCTCCTTTTCGCGGGAGCGGCCGTCTGCCTCACGTACATAGCCGAGGAGGGAAGCCGGTGGAACTGGTTTGAATCCCGGCACATCGCCGTCATGACGATAGGCGGCCTCTCGACCCTGCTGATCTGCACCGCGCGTTGGAGCGTCTTCTCCCGAAGCCGTGCGCTGGTCGACCTTTCCGTGTTCGGGAATCGAGACTTTTGTTTCGGGGTCGTGGTCAGCTTCGTGGCGGGCGTGGCGTTGTTCGGCAGCACCTGGCTCATACCGAATTTCACGCTCAACGTATTGGGGCTCACCCCCCTCGAGGCAGGCACGCTGATCGCGCCGAGCGGCGTGGCCTTCGTGGCCGTCCTGTCATTGACCGCCCTGCTCCTCACTTTTTCGCGGATATCCCCGCTGGCGACGGTCCCATTGGGAATTCTGCTGCTTGCCGTCGGGATGTGGCTCCTTTCCGGCTCAACCAGCGAAAGCGGCAGCGCGGACATGCTTTTCCCGCTGATCGTTCGGGGAACCGGGCTCGGGTTCCTGTTTCTCTCCCTGACCATCTACACGATGGGCGGGCTTCGAGGCAGACGGATAGCGCAGGGGGTGGCCCTTTTCACCACCCTTCGCCAATTCGGTGGCCTTTTCGGCGTGGCCCTGCTCCAGCGCTATCTGGACCATCAGAACGCGCTCAACAGCGCCGTACTTTCCGCCCACCTCGAGACCGGAGGGGTTCTCCTGGCCGAGAGGCTGCAACGCCTGCAGGTCGTTTTGCGGAGCAAGGGCATGGAGGCGGGGGACGCGGCAAAGGCGTCCATCGCATTCCTGAAAAAAAGCCTGCTGTTACAGAGCAACGTGCTGTCCTATAACGAAGCGTTTCTCGCCATAGTGATTGTTTTCATTGTCGCCGTTCCCCTACTGCTCGTCTACAAATTCTGGCTCTCGCAACAGCATCGTTCCGCCTCGGCCGCGGCGCGGAGGGAGGGAATATGACTGTTTTTCCCCGCAACAGGATTTCGGGAATGATCATGCCGCGCTCCCTTTCGGGCGGCCCCGCCTTTGCCGGTCCCGTAATCCGTCCACAGACCAGGCCGCCGAGGAGCATGGCTTCGGACCGTAACAATTCCCCCGGAGAATGAGATGAAAACGGTTCATTGGATTTTAATCGTTCTGTCCGCCACGGCGTGCTTGCAGGCATGCTCGCTTGTTCCCAAATATGAGCAGCCCGGCAACGCGTTGCCGGAATCCATTCCGGAATCCTGGCCCCAAGAGCCCCTGGCCACCGTGTTTTCGGACAACGCCGGCTGGTGGGAAGGGTTCCGGTCCAAGGCGCTGCCGCTCCTGCAGCAGGAAGGCGTCGCCAGAAACCTGAACCTCTCGGCATCGGGCTGGCGGCTCGCCCAGGCCGTGGCCCAGTCCAGGGTGGCCCGTTCTCCCCTCTTCCCCTGGCTTGGCGCGACGGGGTCCGGCTCCCGCAAAGGGGCGCATGTGAAGCCCACGGGACAGCACACCGACACGATCAATGTGGCGGACACCTTCTCGGGCGGATTCCAGGCTTCCTACGAGTTGGACATATGGGGAAGGCTGCGCTCCCAGGCGGACGCCGCCGCGTTCATGGCCGAGGCGACGCTCGACGACTGGCGGTCCGTCGGCCTCAGCCTCGAATCGAATATCGCCGTCACCTATTTCCAACTGCTCGCCCTGAGGGAACGGCTCGCCGTGCAAAGGGATATTCTGTCCACGGCGCAACAGACCCTTGATTATATTGAAAAGCAGCAGCGGGCCGGCGCCGCCTCGGCACTCGATCTCGCCCGGCAGCGCAGCGACGTGGAGTCCATGAAGGCCCGCACGAAGGAGCTGGAGCGGCAAATGTCCGCCGCCAGGAACGCCCTGAACGACCTTCTGGGGACCGCAACCACCCCCGAGGGACTCGACAGCCTGATCGCCGAGGATTCGATCACGAAACTGACGCCTCCGGCGGTCGTTCCGGGGCTGCCTTCCAGCCTGCTCCTCCGAAGACCGGATATTCTCAAGGCCGAAGCCTCTCTCAAGGCGGCGAACGCAAACATCGGGGCGGCCAGAGCCGCATTCCTCCCCGTAGTCAATCTCGTCGCCCAAGGCGGATGGCAAAGCGACGAACTCCACTCCCTATTCAGGCCGACCAGCACCCTCTATTCGGTTGCGGCGTCGTTCGTCACCCCCATCTTTCAGGGAGGGCGGCTAACGGCGCAACACGACGCTGCCGTGGCCCGCAAGGAAGAACTGATCGCCCGATACCAGCAGACCGTTCTTTCCGCCTTCCTTGAAATCGACACCGCCATCGCCGCCAACGGCTTCCTGGCTCAGGAGGAAGCCGACCGGGGCGCATCCGTGCGCGACGCCCGCGAAGCCGACCGCATCGTCCATGTGCAGTACCGGGAAGGCTCGACGGACTTTCTCAGCCTGCTGGACGCCCAGCGGACCCTGCTGACGGTGCAGGATGCGCGGATATCCGCGACGCTGGCGAGACTGAACACCACGGTAGGCCTGTTCAAAGCCCTCGGCGGGGGATGGGGAGAGAGGCTGCCTCCCAACGCTCCCTAGATTGTTTGCGCGGCAAGCCCGCAAAAGGGTTGCGGCGAAAGCGGACGCCGGGGGGGCTGTCATGCGCCGCCTGGTTGGACCCGCCCCCAGCTCGGCTTGGCAAATGCAGTTCGGACCACAACGCCAACAAAAGGAACCCGGTCATGAAAAGACACCAGTACCGCATAACGGTGGAGCCGATGGAGAGCACGGGAAGCGCTCCGCTTTCGTTCGAGGTGAACAGCTATGACGATATCCTCATGATCATAGACAGGATACGCCTGCGCAAGGACATTGCTCCCGGCTCTGCGGAGGCTTTGGGACTCGGCCTGAAACTCTTCGGCAACGAGTTGCTGCAGCAAAAAAACAACCCGCTGTTCGCTCCCTTGTTCCCCTGCTTTCACGAGTTCATGAAGCTACTTAAGGAAAGCCAGCCGTAATAATGTGAAGGGGTGAGAGAACAACCTGCTGGAACACTACGTCCAGTTATCAACATGTGAGGGACCATCACTGCCGACAGCCGTTTTTTTGGTGAGCTCACTTTAAACCGTCATGTGGAGCAGGTTCGCAAGAGGCTTGCGATAGAGGCGAACCTCCTCCTGAAATAAACGAGCGACAATAAGAAAATCGAAAAAAGGCTCAATAAAATGACTCAAATTTCTCATAGTATCAGCAACATAGCCCGAGATACGCTGACAGAGAAGCGAGAGAGAAAGACCTCCCAGGTCCATCTGGCCGGTCTGGATGTTGGCAGTACGACAGCGAAGTTGGTCATCCTGGATGCCAACGGAGAGCTGTGCGCACAGCACTACCGTCGGCATGGTTCCGATATCATTGGTGCCCTTTTGAAAATTTTCGAAGAGGTTACGGCAAAAACAGGCAACGTCCCCGCCCGGATTGCCGTCACGGGCTCCGCAGGCATGGGCATTGCTGAATCGTGTGGCATCCCCTTTGTCCAGGAAGTCAATGCTTCCATAGATGTCGTCCGCAGATTCTTTCCCCAAGCCTCGACACTGATCGACATCGGTGGAGAAGACAGCAAAATGGTGTTCTTCTCGAAAGGACGGCCTCCTGACATTCGCATGAACGGCAGTTGCGCTGGCGGCACCGGGGCTTTCATCGACCAGATGGCCGAGTTGCTCGGTATCTCCCCGGAGCGTTTGGACATCCTGGCTGGGGAGGCCCGCCGCATCCACCCCATAGCATCCCGCTGCGGCGTGTTCGCCAAAACGGATATCCAGAACCTGTTGAGCCGGAAGGTCGATCTGCCTGACATTTGCGCCTCCATCCTGCATGCCGTCATATTGCAGAACCTGGCGACTCTGGCCCGTGGAGTGTCTGTTCGACCGCCGATTCTCCTCAGTGGCGGACCATTCTCATTCCTCATAAATCTACGCAAGGCCCTGCTCCGCATCCTGAAGTTGACTGAGTCCGAAATCCTGGTGCCTGAATCCAGCCAGTTTCCGCCGGCATGGGGAGCGGCCTTGGCGAGCGGTAAATCCGATGGCGTCGAGACGTTGCAAAGATGGTGCGAAAAAATGTGCAGCCCCGCTGCCCTCAACATCGCCCCGCCACAACGCAAACGCCTCCCGGCCCTCTTCAATGACGAAAGGGAGTTCCTTGCCTGGGAATCGCAACGCTCCATCGCCGACATCCCGTCGGCCTCTTTGCGGGAGGCGATCCCGCCGTTGTTTCTTGGAATCGATTCCGGCTCCACCACGACCAAGCTTCTGGCGCTCGACACTGCTGGGAGAATGGTGTTTGGGGCATACCGCCCGAATCGCGGCAACCCGGTCGATGCCGCCGGCGTGGTTTTGCGGGAGTTGCGCTCGGCATGCGCGGAAATTCCCCTGCCGCGGATCGGAGCTATGGCGGCGACCGGCTACGGAGAGGACCTGATCCGCGCGGCATTCAACCTGCGCCTCGGCATGGTCGAGACGTTCGCCCACTGGCGCGGCGCGATGCTGCTGGATCCCGATGTTTCCTTCATCCTCGACATCGGTGGGCAGGACATGAAAGCCATCTTCGTCAATGAAAGCAGCATCCAGCGCATCGAAATAAACGAGGCATGCTCTTCGGGCTGCGGCTCGTTCATCGAAGGCTTTGCGCAGACGCTTGGTTTGAGCGCCGAAGAATTTTCCAACAGGGCCTGCATGTCACGCGCTCCCTGCGACTTGGGCACCCGTTGCACGGTCTTCATGAACTCCCGAATCAAGCAGGCCCAACGCGAAAAGGCGGCCATCGAAGACATCGCCGCCGGGTTGGCCTATGCGGTAATCAAAAATGCGCTCTACAAGGTCCTGAAGCTTCGGGACCCGAAAGAGCTTGGGGAGCACATCGTCGTCCAGGGAGGCACGTTCCGCAACCGTGCGGTAGTCCGGGCCCTGGAGTTGTTGACCGGGCAGACCGTTTCCTCGCCCAACCGCCCGGAACTGATGGGGGCCTGCGGCGCGGCGCTGCTGGCCAGGGAACACCATGAGCGGAATAAAAGCGAAATCCCGATGGACCTTGACCAGCTGTGCATGCAGGAGGAGCGGCGGACGCGAACACTCCATTGCAACGGATGCACCAACCAATGCGTGGTCACGGAATTCCGTTTCAATGACGGCCACAAGTATTTTATCGGCAACAAGTGCGAACGCATTTTCACCAACCATGGAGAAAAAGGGGCGGCAGGGGTGAACATCTTCGCACTGAGAAACAGGAGCGTATTCCGATGAGCCGGGAGACAAGATATCCGCAAGAGAGCATCCGAATCGGCGTTCCCCGCATACTGGGAATGTTCGAGACGTTCCCGTTCTGGAAAACCCTGTTGGCGAAATGTGGATTCGAGGTCGTGCTTTCAGCTCCCTCCGACCAGGCCCTCTATGAAAAAGGCATATGTTCGGTCATGTCCGACAACATCTGCTTCCCCGCGAAAATCGCCCACGGCCACGTTGCCACCCTGCTGGAGGAACGGGTCGACAGGATATTTTACCCTCATGTGGTGCACAACGACCTTGAGGACGCCGCAGCCGTCAACAGTTTCAACTGCCCCATCGTCTCCGCCTACGGAGAGGTTTTGAAGGGATCAATGAAACTCGGGCAGCGGGGGGTTCCCCCTCTCGACTCCCCAGCGGTTTCATTCCGCGACGAGGCCCTCCTTCGCAAGGCATGCCAACTCTATACGCGAAGCCTCGGTGTGCCGCGATCCCGGTTCAGGCAAGCCTTCGACGCGGCGCTCGCCGCCCAGTCGAACTGCCGGGAGGGACTCGTCCGCCAGGGACGAAAGGTTCTCGACCGGGAGCATGGCCATCAACGCCCTCTCATCGTCCTCGCAGGCCGCCCCTATCATGCCGACCCGCTGATCGAGCATGGCACCTCGAATATCCTCTCCGAATTGGGAGCCGACGTCATCCCGGCCGACGTCGTGTCGGGGTTGTGCAAACCGTGCTGGAGCGAGTGGGGGGCCCTCTCCCAATGGGCCTACCCCAATCGCGTGATGAAGTCGGCGCAATGGGTGGCGGACCAAGAGTCCCCCTACATCCAACTTGTAATGTTGAGCTCGTTCGGATGCGGCCCCGACGCCTTCATCGCAGACGCCATCAGCGATGTCTTGAATTCGTCCGGGAAAATTTTCACGTTGATCAAGGTCGATGACGTTTCCAACACGGGCTCCATACGTCTGCGGCTCCGGTCCCTCATTGAAACGCTCCGCTGGCACCCGGCCCAAGCCTCTTCACCAACCGGCACGTCCACCAAAAGCTGTCTCGTAAAAATCGAAAAACCAAGCACTCTCATCACGCCTTTTTTCTCCGAGTACTACTCTCCGTTGATTCCTTCGGCGCTCAAGCCGTTGGGGTACAACCTGCATACCCTGCCCCCGCCGGATACCATTTCCGTCGAATACGGCCTCAGGTACACCAACAACGACACCTGCTACCCGGCAATCATAACGGTTGGGGACATCATCAAGGCTTTTGCGCGGGGTGATTATGACCCGGGCAACACGGCCGTGGCCATGACGCAGACCGGGGGGCAATGCCGGGCGTCAAGCTATGTACCGACAATCAGGCGCGCATTGGCCAAGGCAGGATATGACGGAGTCCCGGTTTATGCCATCTCCACGAAAGGCTCCCGGATGAGTGACGAATCCACGATCAAGTTGAACTCTCGCCGATTTTTCCGCCAGGCCCTCCATGGTCTGCTTTATGCGGACGCCATCGCCTGCATGTATCATCGTTGCGCGGTCCGCGAACGCCGCGCTGGCGAAGCGCTAGGGCTCCGCGACAAGTACCTGATGGCCGGAGCAGTCTGCCTTGAAAGCGAGCCGAGTTCCCTGCTGCCGCTGCTCGCCGAAGCCGTTGACGCCTTCAACGGGACCATTGCGAACGAAGCCCCCCGGCCGCGAGTGGGAGTCGTCGGTGAGATCTACCTCAAATACAATTCATTCAGCCAGATGCATATTGTGGACTGGCTTATCGCCCAGGGCGTCGAAGTTTCCATTCCAGCCCTTTCCGATTTTTTCCTGCAATATTTTGTCAACACAAAGATTAACAGAGAGCAGCACTTGGCCCGGTTCCTTCCTCTTGATATTCTAGAAGGGCCATTTGAAATGATGATCGCCCGATGGAACTACAGATACAAAGCGGCCTTGGCCCGGTTTCGTCTAGCTGAACCAGCAATGACGCTTGCTCGAAAAGCGGCTCTTGCTTCGGATATAACCAGTCTCGTCAACCAATATGGCGAAGGCTGGTTGATTCCAGCCGACATTTCGTATTTCGCCACATTAGGCATCTCCAACATTATCAGCGTTCAACCTTTTGGCTGCATAGCGAACCACATAGTAGCCAAGGGAATAGAACGCGCAATCAAGCAACACTATCCTTCCACCAACCTGCTTTTCGTCGATTTTGACCCGGGGAACAGCGAAGTAAACATACTCAACCGGCTGCACTACATCATCGATGCCGCAAACACCCAATGCCATGGTGCAACGCGATGAAATAGGAGTATCCCGGCCATTGCCCTCATGGTGGGCTTCGGCTTTCATTCCGGAAAATCTTGCGTGCCTGCCGGGAACAGAAAAGTGACTACACCAATCGAAAGACATAAGAGCTTGCCGTTGCCCGTCTCCTCACCTTTCGCAAAATCGGAGGCGAGGAGGAACCAAGGCTTAATGGGCTGCGGGTTCCGACGCCGCGACACGGCACTTATGTTGCGATGACAACTAGGAGCAATCATTACGGAAAAAACTGATAAGTCGTCGCCACAAGGGAACTCGCTCGACTTCGGCCACCTTGCTTCTGGATTCCAGCCGAGCAAGGTGCTTGCGTATGTCGAACAGCGGGTCACCCGTTTCTTCAGCAGGGTGGTGAGGACACTTGCGCCCCTTGAGCAATCCCATCTGACCGTGTGGGCGGACAATGCCCTTGTTGCCGTCATATTCCAGATAGACGAATTCTGGAGAGCTCGGAAACCACGGAGTAATGAGTTGGACAACCAGTCCTGCGGCCGTGGACGCGAGCACCCCGTTCGACCATACCACCTGGGGACGCCCCCCTGCCACGCCGTAGGCCTGCGCTTCCATTTCGAGCCTGGCATCGGTCACGAGTCCGCAGCAGCGCAGGCATGGCCCACCGGGCAGGGACGAGATGACCTGGCCGCTGATCAAAAAGCCATTATTGCCGAGATCGGTAACGTCCATCCCCATATCGACATAGGGAATCAGGTGGCGGCGCGCGAACCCTTCGAGTTGGTCCCGCTCCTTGTATGAGTCAACGGCACCAACAATGACATCGCAACGTTTGAGGTCATCCGTCGCTTCGAGCCAGGTATCCGCCACCGAGATGATTCGAGCCTCCGGCTGCACCCCACGGATGACTCGCTCGGCGATCGACACCTTCAGGGCCTGAGCTTCGACGTCGGCCAAAGTCCCGCCCACGAGGCGGTTGGTGTTTGAAAAATCTATTCGATCCGGGTCCACGAGGACATATCCCCCCACCCCCAGATGCGCCAACTGCTGAACGACGTGGGAGCCTCCCCCGCCAAGACCGACGAGACCGACGGTGCATTCGTGGAGCAGGGTATCGCTATCGGGGCCTAAAAAACTCTGGCGATCAAGTCGATTCATGTTGTTCTCCATTTCCTCATCGGAATGCCAACCATCGAAAACTCGTCGATATGGCGGTATTGTTCCCGCCGACCAAGCCAGACCTGGCCTCTGGCGGCGTCGGCGCTGAGCACGACGGCACCGTGTACACATTGCGGGGCGACCTTGAAAAAGTCGGGGACGAACTTGGCGTTTTCACGCACATCGACCCCGCTGAATCCCGGAAGGCCCCGGCCACCATGGGTGTGCACATGAAAAAGCGCGACACGCGAGCACAAAGCCCATTGCAACGCCTTGCGGATAGCCTCGGGTCCCATCATGGCCCCGACGGTGTGATCCCGGAGATAATCCGCATCTTCGACCGGCCGATAATCGCGGGAGAGAATGAGCACATCATCCCCCGCTGCGGTAAGCCCTGCTGCAATGAACCCCACACGCTCATGCGCGAATGCATGCGGACGGCGGAGGTCCATGTGGATACGCCCCAGGAGTTCGGAAGTGCACTTGAAGATTATCTTCATGCCACCCCCCGCAAGTGCGCGCACAAAATGGCGGGCCAGGCTTGCTCGGCCTTCACTCCCTGCCACGAAGGCGCCCACCAATTGCTCCCCAAGACCTGATGCTGCGTCCAGTTCCTTCCCTTCCCGGCGACCTTTTCCCGAAAGAACAGCCGGGTGACGTAACCGGTATGGGCCGACGGATGAAGCAGAAGATCCATGCTCAAGTCTTTACCACCGGACTTGAATCGGAAGCCGGGCAGCAGCACCACCGGCTTGCCACACTCCTGATGGAGTTCCGCAGCGCCGCACAAGGTCTTGATCGACTCGAATTCCTTATTCGCATCCATTAGGAAGACCCTCCGCTCGGGACCTGGCTGATGAAAATCATCCCATCCTTCACCCGCAGCTTTTCATTGGGCTGGAGCGGGATCAGTTCACCGTCCTCCACGACATTGAGAAGATAGCCGGCCTCCACTCCAAGGACCTGGATGAGTTTTTCAGTGGTGTACATTCCGGGGTGAATGCGCTTCTCGTCGCCATCCAACGTAACCGTAATCATCCCATGGCGGGTGCGGAGGTGCTCCACCCCGGTATGCGACAACTCGATGTCCCCGCCTGCGGGCACTTCCGCTTCCTCGCCGTCACGCTCCAAAACAAGGACCTTTTCCTCAGGTACGACTGCCGCATCGCGCAAGTCCGCTTCGTTGATCTTGGAAGCGCCCCACTGGTAGCCCGTGTCGTCCACGGTGAAGAGAAAAATCTCTCCACCGCCGAACACCCGGAAAACGTGTCTCCCCTTGTTCCGGAGATCGACCTTGTCGTTCATGCCGATCAACCTGGAGCCGGGGAGCAGCAGTTGGATGAGAGCATGATCCTCTTCAGGGACAAAGCCGGCTTTGGAGAGAATCTGCCTTCCGGAGGGATCCGGCTCTCCAAAAGTAACGGATATCTCGTCCTGGCTTTCGCCCTTGATCAAGATTTCGAACGAGCCATGCGGATGGTGATGTTTCTCTCCGTCCTTGACACGATCTTCAGCATCTCCGATAATACCATTCAATCGTTTGTCATTACTCATCTTTTACAACCTCATAAGTTTTACATGGCTTGTATCTAGGCTCTTGTCATGCCGCATCCGCCATGCTATTAATGTCGAGTTAACCATTTATTACGAAGTCGTCAAGAGGAGAATGTCGAAATCGCCATGAAAAAGATTACACCTGCCCAAGGCCCAGCGCCTTCGGACATCTTCAAGGACCGCCTGCGTGCCGCCAGAGAGATGCGCGGCCTGAGCCAGGCTGACCTGGCCGCCAAAACCGGTTTGCCACCCAGTTCCATCGCCCATTTTGAGGGGGGCAAGCGCAAGCCCTCCTTCGACAACTTGCGAAAACTCTCGGAGGCGCTTGAGGTCACCACAGACTATCTGCTCGGCCGCGCCGACGACCCCGCAGCTGCCACCGAAGCCGACCCGCTTTTCCGCCACGCGGCCAAACTCACGGATAACGACCGGGCGCTTGCCGCCGAATTTCTTGAAATGCTCGCCAAGCGAGGTGAAAAGAAAGGAGAGTAAATTGAAAAATCGGTATTTCGACCTTGAAATGGCCAAGCAATGGGGAGAGCGTCAGGCTGAGGAAGACGGCATGACGTCTTTGCCCATCGACCTCCATGCCATCGCAACAATGAAGGGAAGAAATATTATCGTAGAGCCCAGCGGGGACACCGGTCCCGGTGTTTCCGCCATGCTCTTACGGTCTGGAAACAACTTTGGCATTTTCTACAGCACGGCCATCGCCAATATCGGATTCCAACGGTTCAGCATTGCCCATGAACTAGGGCACTATTTCTTGGAGGGACACATAGACCAAATCCCCTTTGACGAGGGAGGATTTCACTCTTCAAAAGCCGGTTTTTTCTCCACCGACATCTATGAAAAACAAGCCGACAGCTTTGCCAGCGGACTTCTCATGCCCTCAAGGCTTTTCCTCAGGGCCTTGAATCAGCATGTGGATGGCCTTGCCGGGGTCAAGGCCCTTGCAGGGCTTTGCGAGACATCCCTGACCGCCACGGCCATCCGCTATGCCGAACTCACCGAGGCGGCTTCAGCTGTCATCGTCAGCACTGGGCAAACCGTGGACTTCGCCTGCCTGTCATCGGCCATGAAGGACTACAGTGATATCATCTGGCTTCGTCGGGGCGACCAGCTTCCCCGCAACACGCTCACTGCGAACTTTAATGCCGAGCATGACCGTTTCAACGAGAATGAATTGGTGGACGAGACAGACCTCAGATTATGGCTCACTGGTACCCGTTCCCGTGAAGTAATCGAGGAGGTCATCGGGCTGGGGGCCTACGGAAAGACCCTGACCATCGTCACCTGTATGGACACCGCTGCGGATGGTGAAGACGAGGAGGAAGAAGACGCCCTGATTGATAGCTGGACGCCGCGCTTCAGGTAACTTCATTTGTCGGCTGTGGCACAAGCCCTTGGTGGCCGCTCCAACAGGCAAAAACCAAGCCCGTTCGAGGTATGGTCTCTCTTACAAGCTTCAGGTTTCCGCCGCACCCGGTTCACCCCCTCTCTTCCTCGCCCGTCATACGCCCGCCCCTCTTCCCTTTAACACCCCGAATCAACAGGAAAGAGGTTATCTTCTTTTAATCGCTTATTTTTTCTATTGACGCCCCGGCGTTTCGCGCTATGCTTTTAGGTTCCGCTGACCAATTTAGGTCCAGTAAAACCCAAAGCATGGAGGGGATGGCAATGGCTTCTGAATGCGAACCACTCCGCCGGACCGATGTCCGGCTCGATCCCAAAAAGCTGCATGGATTCGTCACGGCGTGTATCGCGCATGGCGACCGCTTCGCAGACGTCTTTTGGGACACCCGCATCTATCTTGAACGCGACGGGCGGATCGCCCTGGAATTCCTGCCGGACGGCGGGACTTTGCGCTTCGTCATGTTTGACCAAAATGAATGGTCCCCAGCCGAGACCGCTTCCGCTGACGCCCTCCGCCTGTTCAAACGATTCCGCCAAGAACAGGCCAAGAGCTGTGTGTATGACATCTTCACCGGCGACCAACTTGATGACCATCAGCTTCAAGCACGAAGGAGACAACATGACGAAGGGGGACAACGTGAACGTTATAGGGACAGTCGGCTTGCCTTCTGATAGCGACAAGGGGAGGGAAAGGATGAAATGGGCCAAACGGATCGGGTGCCGAGAGAACGGCGAAATCGACACGAGTGACGCCTTTCAGGTCGAAATCATTTGCTCATGGCCAGCCCTGTTCCGGGCTCCTGAAGAAATTGCGGGGCAGATCAATCGGGACGCGGGATTCCTGAGGATCGCTACGCCGGGGATGCCCATGGACGAGTGGGCGCATCGGGTCAACGGCTACAAGGGACTCGGTTTGATCCCCGGCCCGATCCGGCAGCGGGATCTACACTGGGACGGGCAGGATATCACGCGATTGATCGACAAGCTTTGCCGGATACTGGAATTCGGCACGGCTGATCTGACAAACCTCCCGGGGTATGACCCGCGGCTGCCTGGAGTCCTGACGTGCGATGTGGCTGGATTCTGCTTGATCGACCCCAAGGAGTACGGCAGGACTCCACGGGCCTTGATCGGAAATATCGCGCACATCGACAACCTGCGGCTGGCTTCAGAGACGCCTCCCGCTCAACGGCGCCGGAGCCCGATACGAACGCCCGCGACGGTAGCAAGGCTCGGAATCGAGCTTTACGGGACCGAGAACCTGCCCGAAAAAACCGCCCATTCGAAACGAATTCCGAATAACGGGTGCTGCAGGATATCGACTCACTGCCTGTTTTGCGGGACCCCAGTTAAGGTCAGGGGGATGGTCATAGACAACAGGCCCCATTTTGAGCTCGACACGCAGCCGACCTGCAATCACCTCCGACTTCGTATAAAGCCGACGTCCAACGGGGAGCACCACGAGTTGCATGTCATCCACGAACAGCAGTCCGAGTCCCAAACGGGTGGAACCGAGGCTGACCAACGGCATGAGGCCGGCGATTAGCCGCTGGCGAACAACCCCCCAACTGCCTGGAAGCGGCCCCATTGCGGGCCGCTTTTTTCTGATCATAATCACTTTCGGAAACAATCTTCTTGCTGCGGCCCGGTACCGCTCCGGGCATCTGACGGAAGGAACCGCCTGCACCGCAGGCGTTTCCCCCTATTCATTGGAAGACCCAAATACCTAGGGGCTCTTGCGCGGGAAAATACCGACGCGGTATGTTGGGAGGAAAAAGGAGAATATTCATGGCAATACCGCAGTTCCTTTCCAGCCCGGATAAAGATGGTCCTTTGCTCCCGGTAAAAATCAGCACGTTCATCTCGGGGCATGACGCCCGCCCCGAAGCCTATCCCGGCCCGATCAGGAAGACCAAGGAATGGGCCGGTAAAATGGACGGCGTGCTCCATGTGGGGATGCATGACATGGTGTTCAGCGGCCAATACGAAAACTTTGCGCTTGATCAGGCACCGCCGCCTTTCACCATTCCCCGGACAATCGAAACAAGGTTGCCCTTGAATACCATGATTTCTGCTGGTGTGAAGGTGACGTTCGCCAACAAGCAGACATTCTGCACCCAAGCTGCAGGAATAGTCTGGCCGACGGCCACGCCTGTGTCTGTCCTCGACGAATGTTATGGCGTCCAGGCGATGATCGAAATACATGGCGTTCAACTGCTGCCCAACTGCGACATGGTCGGTGTGTCGGTCCTGCGGTTTTTTCAAGATCAGTTCGGCCGGGACAAATTGCGTGATCTCATTTCCAAGGTGAAGTGACGCCACGGGGCATCACAAAAAAACAGCGGCGTGAAGCCGCTGTTTCTCTCGCCCGGTCCGGTCTCATTCCACGGGAAGATCCGTCCATCCCCGGATATGGAAGCTAATTTTGATTTTCCCCGGCCAAAAGCCTTTCATCCCACCCGCATCCACAAGATCGATCAACAATTTGCAGAACTCGGCTACCGTCATGTAGATGTTCTCGACATGCTCTGGAGAGATGCCCATATCCCTGCCGTCGATCCTCGCCTGGGCTAGGTCTTCGATCTGGATTCCATCTTTGATACGGCTCACCGAACCGCCCGGGGCGGAGTATACAAGGAGTGCCCTCACCATGTCGTATTGCGTAGGGCTCTCGATCAGGTTTCCAACTATTTCGTACTTTTCAGAATTGGTCATATCCTTCCCAATTTCCTGCGTCTGCAAGCTTTTTTCATTTGATCCTTTTATTTCCTTTTTCCTTTTCTTCGCCCGACAGGGCGGATCCTTTGCCGCCCCCGCCAGGGGGGCGGCTGATCCTTTCCAAAAGCTAGTCGTCCCACATCGACGAAGAGGACATGTCGTCGCCGAGAGGGGAATCGTCCCAGTCGAAGCTGCTATCATCTCCGATCGAATCGTCATGATAAACATTGTGGATCAAGTACGATCTGGCAGGGTCCGTGACGTCGTTGAAGAGCTCCACAGGCCCCTCCTCATCCCGGAGCCTGATCATCTTGGTTTGGTCGCTACCCCCACCGCCGAAGAAGGCGGCCAAGGCAATGAGGCCTACGCAAAACACTACCCCCAAAGTCACCAAAACTATTTCCATCCGTTCGCTCCTTGTCTGTCTCGTTGAACCAATCTGCATTGTCGCGCGTCTCCGCGAGAGAGCCCAGCGTTTTCTGCAGATTTTCTGGTACAACCTTCTCTTTTTCCTCCTTTTTCATCTTTTTGGCCGCGCACGGCAAATCTGATCGTCCGGAGGTGGGGCGAAATGGTTGGGAGCGATTTTTTCGGCGGGGGAAAAGATTGTCTCGCGTTGTACGCCAACGACTTCCGGTTTTGCCGATACCGATTAGCTCGGGGCGTCCGAACAGTTGATGACAATCTTTGAATCCTTTTCTTGGGCTTTCTGACAACACTTTCAGATCCCTGAATCGGACAATGAAAAAATGGTCGTTTTTGATCAAAAACGACCATTTTTCACGAACTGGATGCGTTTGCCTAAACCGGTCCGAAAGCCGTATTTCGGTCCGGTTTGACCAAATTCGACCGATTTGCGGGGACGGAATGTCCAATGACCCAAAAAAGCCCCGGAGTTCGCGACTCCGGGGCATTGCTTCGGCATGCTTTTTCCCTGACGAGTCAGGGCGTCTCTTTGGGAACAAGAAGTCCTGACGGTTGCGATAACCGATGAACGACCTGGTTCTTCTGAACCGTCATCACATCGAAGGTATCCGCACCATTTGTCATATATCCGGACTCAAGACTCATCGTTTTTCCAGACTCAAGAGTAACCAGAACCTCGTAATGCGAATCTCCGGGGATTTCATAGCGGGCTGCACAAAAATCCCCATCAGGAATTTTCGGAAAAACGAGTTCGATTTCCCGAATCCGTATAGTTGCTTCAACGATGTCCTGCCCACAGTCGTTCTCAAGGATGACCACCCCGATATCCGGCGGGAAAAACGAATGAAGCCAAGAACCAAAAACAATGGCACACACCAAGAGGACTGAACAAGGAATCCATTTTTTCATTATCTGGACCAATACCTTTTTGAGCTATAAGGGTTGACTTGAAACCCTTTTTTGGGTGCCTTTTGGAGCTTGCTTCTATCGACGGGTCGTTTTTCCCGTGCTGCAGCACGCCCCTCAGCGTTGTTGTGCAAATCCATCATGGCTTCACCCCATGGCTGGTCGCTGTTTATCAACCCGTCAATCTCATGACCTACGCCGAACAGCCAACTTGTGCCGCCACCAAGTTCCTCGGCCATACGTTTGCTCCACTCAGCATGCCTCATGGCATCGCCTTCGTTATTGTGATTTCCTACACCCCGCTTGGCGACTTCTTCATCTGCAATCTCATTGGCACGCTTGTAGTTGGAGACTATATCCCACCAATCACGAGCCGCTAACCCTTTGGGATCAGCCATATTGACCGGATCATCCAAACAATAGCCATACCAGTCCGGATCACCGCCCCTGTCCCCAATCGGATCGGGCGCGGTCCACCTGCCGGTGAAAGTGTCGTAGTCCCTCCAGCCGAAGCGGACGAAGCCCAAATCCCGGTCGTGCAGGCCGCCCGCAAAGCCGATGGGGACGCGGAAACCGGGGTTGGTGTCCTCAATGATGCCGCCGAAGGGATCGTACAGGATTTCCTTTATCACGTCGCCATCCATGTCGGCAACCACACGCAGGGAACCGACCTGGTCGTAGAGCAGGGTGAACACGGCCCCGTCCTCGCGCCGCATGGCCGAGGGAAGGCGTTCGCCGTCACCGTAGCCGAACTCGTAGCCCATGCGCCCGTCGTGGAATGCGCCGAGACGGATGAAATCGAGCCACTGGTAGGCCTCGACGAGTTGGCCGTTGAAATACTTGGCGGCCCGTCGGCCCTGCTCGTCGTGGCGAAAGGCGTAGACGCGGTTCTGGTTCTCCACTTCCATTTTGAGCAGTCGGTAGTCCGGCGCGTACTCGTACAGGTGGTAGGTACCGCCGTTCGACCAGATGGACCGGAATCCGTTTTCGTCGTGCGTGAACCCGTTGTTGCCCGCGCTCATCAACCGGTTGTCCAGGTTGTACCGATAGTCGCGGTAGCTGGACCCCACGGTGGCCGGGAAGTAGTCCCGCTGGCGGCGGCCGTCACGGTCGTAGTAACACTGGCAGACAAGCCGGTTGTCCAGGTGCGCCTCGGAAAGCCTCCCGGCCTTGTCGTAGGCATACTTCCAGACAACGGGCCGACCGGCCACGATTTCCGTTTTCTCTACGATTCGACCGCTTGGGTCATGCTTCAACCTCATTTCAAATACGCTCATATTCATCTCCTTCGGGCCACTGAGCGGACGGCCCTGTCGTAATTTGCGAGGAGCGTATCACGGGTTTTTCGGCCATTTCGGCCGAAACACGGCAATGTCGATGGAATGCAACCGAATGTCGGCCGAATGCATGGTACGGTCGGTGGAATGCACCGAAAAAACCGTATTTTCCGCTTGACAGCCCCCGTCCATGGGGGCTGCCCCTTCGGGGCGACGGCAAAGCCGTCCTCCAAATCCGCTGTCCTGCGGATTTGTGACAGGTTTCTCCAGAGGGGCTGGTGGGGCGAAATGGTTGGAAGCACCCTTTTCGGCGGGGGGAAAGATTGTCTCGCGTTGCGCGCCAACGACTTCCGGTTTTGTCGATACCGATTAGCTCGGAGGCGTCCGAACAGTTGATGACAATCCTTGAATCCTTTTCTTGGGCTTGCTGACAACACTTCCAGATCCCCGGATCGGACAATGAAAAAACGGCCGTTTTTCGTAAAACGCATCCTTTTGGCCAGACATGAGCGGAATTGAATTCCCGGCTCGTTTTGATCAATCGGAACCGTTTTGTACAAACTAGGCCCAAAGGCATCCGATTTATTCAGGCTAGGCATTAGGCACAAGGAAAGACGGCCACTGAGAACGGCTGGGAAGTGGTTGGGGAGGACTCTGGGATATCTTTCGGTATATATTCCTCATCTGCTCCCGAGAGACCGCCCCCGGATTGCCGGATCCCTCCCTGACATGCCTCATGGCTTGCTGGCCGCTTTTCCGACTTAGGCCAACCCAACCAGCCAGATTATTCCGGTGGCTACCTCCAGGGGTTTTCCTCCTTTTCAGTCCATTTTCTTTTTTTCAAAAAAAGCATCCGACCCCCCTTCCGGAATTTGACTTTCGTTAGTTCGGCGGTGTCAAACTGGACTGTTGGCCGAGTTTTGATGAGCAACCTCAACCGAAGGGGAAGTGGAAACGGGTACGCTACGGCGGTAGGAGGCTTTACGTTCCGTTCCTATGGAAACCACACCATGTCTGATGCACCGAAGATTTTGACCATCAAGGAAGTCGCCTGTTTCCTGCGGGTACACCGCGCAACCATTTCGCGCTTGGTCGGGGCTGGCGCGTTACCGAGTATCGCGGTAGGATCACGTCGGCTGGTCTTGGAAGCGGACCTGCTGACGTTCATTGAAAACCGAAGAAGCTTGGCGGCGAACAGTCCGAAGGGGAAATAGCCTATGGCTACTGTCACCATCGCGACCCGTTCGCTGAAAAAAGGAAAAGCGTACGTCATCCACTACAAAGACCCGGATACGGGCAAGAAGGAATACCACAAGACGTACAGACGGAAAGACCTGGCCCAAAAAGAAGTCAACCGGGTACGCACCCTGATTGACAGCGGCAGATTGCCGACCAAGGAAACCCGGCAGCCCAAGCAGCAAGCTCTGCCCACCTTTGGACAGGCTGCCCTGCTGTGCCAAGCCGAATGGGACCGGAAGCTGGGGGAAGGAAAGATATCCCAGGCGAGCCATGCCGGGTACGGCTACCTGCTGACCCCCATCTTAAAGGAATGGGCGCACACCCTGCTCCATGATCTCGACGAAGACACCATTCGGGACTACCGCATCGGCATCGCCGAAAAGACCAAGGCGAAGCTGGTGGCCAAGGGCGAAGAAGGCAAAAATTGCAACGTGCTGGCAAATCGGCGCTTGTTCGTAATCAAGCAGGTGTTCGCCATGGCCGCGAAGCACGGCCTGGTCGAAAAGGACATTGCGCGAGACATCCCTAACCTGTCTGAAAAAGCCAGTGAGCGAAAAAACGCCCAGAAGCCTTTCGAAATCGAGAAGCTGCTGGCGGCGGCCCGTCAGCGCAGGGCGAAGCATTACCTTCCCTTGGCGATCTTGCTTGCGGTTGAGCACGGATGCAGCACACAAGAAGTCCTCAGTCTCAAGTGGGCCGATGTGGATCTTGCGGAAAACCACATCACGTTCCACCGAACCAAAAACGGGGTGACCCGAACCCACAGGATCATGCCCCGTACCCATGAAGCTCTCGCGGCTCGGTTGGAGCACCTGACGCGGTACCGGGAAAAACGCGCCGTGAGGGCCAAGGGGGACTTCGTGGTCGGCAACATGGACGGAACGCCATTCAAGTCGCTCAAGACGGCCTGGAAGGGACTGTGCATCGACCACGATTTCGATGACCTTCACTTCCACGATCACCGCCACACCTATTGCACGAATATGCTGAAGGCAGGCTGCACGCTCAAGGAAACCAGCGTAATGATCGGCCACAAGACCCTGCGTATGACGGACCGGTACAGCCACCTTGAAGGCGTGCTGGAAGACGGTCCTCAGGACCGTCTGGCACATCGGTATGCCGCGACTGGCACCGAAAGTAGTACGTCGGAAGCGGCGGACACATAGCGGACATATTCCTGAAATCAGCCATCAGGCACGAAAAAAGGGTTTCAAGTATTTACTTGAAACCCTTAACTTTCTAGTGGTGGAGCTGGAGGGAATTGAACCCACGACCTCTTGAATGCCATTCAAGCGCTCTCCCAACTGAGCTACAGCCCCACGTCGTTGGGAAGGACAACTTGTCCCAAGGGGGCGGTTTTTGTCAACAGGAAAAACACACAAAATTCACCGGGTCACGGATGGCCTTCGGCGGGCGGGTTCTCCTGGCCGGGCTTAGGGATAGCCGACAGAGCGGATGACCGCGCCGGGGCGCTGGACCGTGCGGTGATAGCGCACCGCCGGGAGGCCGAAGGACATGCAGCAGGCCACGAGGTGGTCGTCCGGGATGCCCAGCCGGGCGCGGAACTCCGGCGCGATGACCGTCAGCAGGGCGCGGGCGATGCCGTTCCAGACAGTGCCCAGGCCGTGGCTGTTGGCCAAGAGCTCGAAATAGCTCAAGACGATGTGGCAGTCGGCCATGGGCGCGAGGCCGTTCTCCGGAGCCGACACCACCAGCAGGTGCGGGGCGTTGCGGAACAGGATGTCCTCGCCGGTCTCGCAGCGCCTGATGTAATCGCCTATGCGCTCCCAGCCGGCGGGGATGCGGCCTTCGCGGACGGCGGCCAGGGCGGCCTCGGTCATGCCGGCGCGCAGCCGGGCCATGGCCTCGGGGTCGTCGACCACGGTCAGGGTGGCGGGCCGCATGTTCACGGCCGTGGGCGCGTGGGAAGCGACCTCCAGCAGGCGGCGGATGAGGGCCGGGTCAACGCCCTCCTTCCGGTAGCGCCGGGTGGAGCGGCGACCCATGATCAGGGTCTCCATGTGCGCCGGGTCGGGCAGGTGGCCCTTGAGCGGCAGGCTGTCCGCCGGGTCCTTGCCGAAAATCGAGAGCGCGCCCGGCTTGCACACGGCCAGGCAGTGCTGGCACTCGATGCAGTTGGCCTCGTTCCCGGGCCGGACCACGGGCAGCCCGTCCATCTCGATGACCCCCCAGAGGCAGTCTGCGGCGCATTCGCCGCATTTCGTACACTTGTCCGCATCCACTGTGAAATTCATCATAACCATCTCCCATGGAGCCCGGTTCCGGCGCTCCCGCTTGTTCAGATCAATGGTTTATAGCACGATCGGCGGGAAACGGAAGCAGGCACTTTTCCGTGCGGTGGTTCCATGATGGTAGGAATCACGACATTCCGGGAGGTTGAGAGAGACTCCCAGCGCCCGCACCTTGTTCACAACAGGCTCTTTATAGTATAGAGGATGAAATGGAACGGGTCCCCCGCAACCTCATGGAGGAGAACGATGATGCAACGGACCGTGAACACGGCCCTGTCCGTGCTGGCGCTGCTGGCCGTGGCCGCGACCATGGCCCTGGCCGCCCAGTTGATGAGCGTCCAGGTGCGCACCGGCCAGCTCCGCGACAAACCCGGCTTCCTGAGCCGCGTGGTGGCCGAGCTGCCCTACGGCGACAAGGTGGAGTTCAAGGGCGAGAACGGCGACTGGCGGCAGGTGAAGGCCTCCCGCGACGGCAAGACCGGGTGGATGCACGTCTCCGCCCTGACCGAACAGGAGATCATCCTCAACCCCACGGACAAGGACGTGGAGGCGGCCGCCAACTCCGACGAGCTGGCCCTGGCGGGCAAGGGGTTCAACAAGCAGGTCGAGGAGCAGTACAAGAAGGAGACCAGGCTGGACTACTCGCAGGTGGACAAGATGGAGAAAATCGTGGTCCCGCAGCAGTATGTCCAGGAGTTCATCCAGGTGGGCCGGCTGGCCAAGGGGGGCGAGCAATGAACCGCAGAGCCTTCCTGACCGCGCTGGCAGCCTCGCCCCTGCTGCTCACCCCGTTCGGGACTCGCGCCCTGGCCGGGTTCCTGGACGACCTGACCGACGTCATCCCGGACGAGGTCACCTCGGTGTTCAAGAGCGG
Organism: Pseudodesulfovibrio indicus; assembly: GCF_001563225.1. NCBI lineage: Bacteria > Pseudomonadati > Thermodesulfobacteriota > Desulfovibrionia > Desulfovibrionales > Desulfovibrionaceae > Pseudodesulfovibrio > Pseudodesulfovibrio indicus. The sequence continues at coordinate 1,681,719 of NZ_CP014206.1, read as the reverse complement.
CAAGACCCTCATCTCCGGGTTCGAGGACATCACCCCGGAGCAGGAATACTACATCGGCCGCTCCGTGGCCGCCGTGATCCTGTCCCGCTATCCCTACTGCAACCACCGCAACTCCCAGCGCTACATCAACGTCATGGGCACCACCCTGGCCCAGGCCTCGGACCGCCCCGAAACCTTCGGCGGCTATCATTTCCTGGTCCTGGACAGCCCTGAGATCAACGCCCTGTCCGCGCCGGGCGGGTTCATCTTCGTGACCAAGGGGCTGCTCGGCTGCTGCACCTCGGAGGACGCCATGGCCTCGGTCCTGGCCCACGAGATCGGCCACGTCCAGCGCCAGCACGGGTTGCAGGCCATCAAGCAGTCCCGGATCACCGAAGGGGCCACCTCCCTGGCCCTGGTTGGCACCGCCGCCCTGTCCGGCGGCAAGCTCAAGGAGCTGACCAAGACCTTTGACGACTCCATCCACGACATCACCACGACCATGATCGACTCCGGCTACTCGCGCTCCTTCGAGGAGGAAGCGGACCGGGACGCCGTGGCCATCATGCAGCGGCTGGGCTACAACCCCAACGCGATCATCGACATGCTCAACGTCATGCGCACCCGGTTCACGGCCAAGAGCACGGGCTTTGCCAAGACCCACCCCTCGCCCACGGACCGGATCAACAACATCCTGGAGATCATCGGCCGGTACCGGCGGCCCGCACCGGTCAAGCCCCGCGAGGACCGGTTCGCGAGCATGACCAAGGGGCTGTAGGTGAACCGGAACCTCCGGAAAATCCTGGCGGGCGCGGTCATCGGGCTCGTCGGCGGGTGTCTCGCCCTGGCGGCGGGCGGTGTCGGGCTGCTCCGCACGCCGGAGAACCTGACCTACGACTTCCGGGCCAGGGCTCTTGCCCGGCCGGGCGCGGCATCGGACGGTGTCCGGCTGGTGCTGCTGGACCAGAAGTCCCTGGACTGGGCCAAGGAGTCCTTTGGCCTGGGCTGGCCGTGGCCGAGGCAGGCCTACGTGCCGCTGGTGGAATTCTGCAAGCGGGCCGGGGTCGCCTCCCTCTCCTTCGACGTGGTCTTCACCGAACCGTCGGTCTACGGCGTGGGCGACGACGACGCCCTCAGGGGGGCGCTGGCCGACCTGGGGTGCGCGGTGCTGGCCGCGGACTTCGCCCGCGCCGACGGCTCCTCCCCGGACTGGCCGCCCCACGTCCCGAAACCGGCGTTCCCGGTCACGGGCGATGCCCCCCTTGTCGAATCCCGGGTGGCCACCTTTCCCATCCCGGACCTGACCGCCGGCCTGATCCCGGTGGGCAACGTCAACGTCGCACCCGACGCGGACACCGTGTACCGCCGCTTCCCCCTGCTCGTCCGATTCCATGGCCGGGTTGTCCCGTCCCTGCCGCTGGCCGGGCTCATGGCGGCCGGACCGCAGCCCGTAACCCTCGCCCCGGACCAACTCGCCGTGGGCGACGCCGTGGCTCCGCTCACGGAAAACGGGCGGGTGGTCCTCAATTACCGGCCCAAGGGAACCTTCGCCACCTACAGCGCGGCGGCGCTCATGGAGAGCGGCATGCGGCTGGCCGAGGGCGGCGAGCCGGTGGTGGACCCGGCGGACCTGAAGGGCAAACACGTCTTTTTCGGATTTTCGGCCACCGGACTGCTCGACCTGCGGCCCACGCCCATGGGCGGGGTCTCGCCCGGGGTGCTGGTCAACGCCACGGCCCTGGACAACCTGCTGTCCGGGGATTTCCTGCGCATGGCCCCCGGCTGGTTCGACACGGCGATGATCCTGCTCTTCTCCGTCCTGGCCGGGATCAGCGTCACGGCCATTTCCGGGCTGTGGACCACGGTGGCGGCCTCGGGCGCGGTCCTGGCGGGCCCGGCGCTGCTCTCCACCGCGGCCTATGTCCAAGGGATATGGGCGGCCATGGCCGCGCCCCTGGCGGCCTGCCTGGTCTCCCTGTTCCTGGCCGGGGCATGGAAATACGCCACCGAAGGCCGCCAGAAACAGTTCATCAAGTCCGCCTTCAAGCAGTACCTCAGCCCAAAGGTCATCGACCAGCTCCTCCAGCATCCGGACCGCCTGACCCTCGGCGGGGAACGCCGCGAGCTGACCATCTTCTTCTCGGATCTCCAGGGGTTCACCTCCATCTCGGAGAAGCTCACCCCGGAACAATTGACCTCGGTGCTCAACGACTACCTGACCGCCATGACCGACATCATCCACCGGTTCGGCGGAACCGTGGACAAGTACGAGGGCGACGCCATCATCGCCTTCTGGAACGCGCCCGTGGACCAGCCGGACCATGCCCTGCTCGGCGTGTCCGCAGCCTTGGCCTGCCAGGAGAAACTGGCCGAGATGCGGCCGAAGCTGCTCGACCGCACCGGCTCGGAGTTCCACATGCGCATAGGGCTGAACACCGGCCCGGCCGTGGTCGGCAACCTCGGCTCCCGCGAGCGGTTCGACTACACCATGCTCGGCGACGCCGTGAACCTGGCCGCCCGCCTGGAGTCCATCAACAAGCAGTTCGGGACCTACACCATGATCTCCCGGTCCACCCTGGACGAGCTGGACGGGCGCATCCCGGCCCGCGAACTGTCCTGTCTGCGCGTGGTGGGCAAGAAGGAGGCGATCACCGTGTTCGAGCCCATGACGGAGGCGGACCGGGAGCGCCGCAAGGACGCCTTGGCCGCCTTTGGTCTGGGACTCGCGAGCTTCTATGCGGGTGATTTCGCCGCAGCCGCCGAACAATTCTCCGCCCTGGCGGACCAAGATCCCGCCGCCGACCGGTATGCGGCCAAATGCCGCGCGCTCATGGCCGATCCTCCCCAGGAATGGGACGGGGTCTGGACCATGACCAGCAAATAATCCCATAACCAACATCAATAACCGCTATTGACGAAGGCTTTGCGCCAGCCCGCCTCCACCCGGTTCCTTCACAACGGAACTTGCCGGTATTGCAGCGTTTAGCCCTCCTCCCTTGGTAGAGCATTTTTCCTTGCCTCCAGCCGGGCATACTGCCCTTGCAAATTAACCCGGCAAATGGCCGCCCTGATTTGCATCATTTTTTATCACATTATTTCAAGTGGTTATGGCTACAAATCGAAGGAAAGGGCTTGGGGATAACCATTCCCAACAAAACTTTTTTTCAACAGAGTCCTGTTGAAAACACAATTCAAACAGGTGTAATTTTCCCCATTTGGCAAATCAAGGAGTCAAAGAATTTCCTTGCATATGCGGCCCCACGAATGCCTTCTCCACACTTTAACATGCTGGTTTAATAATATTTTGTATGTTTGACTAAAAACCTTGCCACAGATATAAATTGAAGCCTGATAAAGCTTAAACAGGAATCATTTCCAATTTTATACTATCGATTCGGAGGAATCCATGGCTGAACCTACCACCCGCTCCCTGCACGTCTCTCTCCCCGGCACCGGCAAGATCCAGAGCTACACCCTTTCGCCCGACATCCCGGTCCAGTTCGATTTCGACCTCTCTTCAGCTGAATTCGTAGGTAAGGACGGCAGTCTCGAAATCGCCATCGAGGGCGGCGGGACCGTTATCCTGGAAAACTACCAGGAGCTGGCAGACAGCGGTTCGCTGCCGTCCTTCGTGATGCTCGGCGGCGAGGTGGTGGCCGGCGACGTATATCTCTTCGCCTTCGAGGGCGCGGACCAGACCGCCGAGGACCTGGAGACCGCAGCCGGTGCCAACGGCGGCGGCTCGGGCGCCGGCGAGTACAGCGACGACGCGGGCGCCATGTTCGACGGACTGACCGCACTGGGCGGCCAGGGCGACGCCTTCGCCGCCTACACCCCGCTGACCGCTGCGGGCGTCCTCGGCAATGTTCCTCCCATCGCCAATGACGACACCGCCGCCATCGCCGAAGAAGGCGACGCCGACTTCGACCTCGGCCGCAACGTCATGTTCGTGGACGGCGAGCAGGCCTACCTCGACGCCCTGGCCCAGATCGAGGGCGGCGACCTGCCCGGCCACGTGAGCGAATACTTTCCCCTGGCCTCCGGCGGCGGATTCTTCATTTACTATCCCAACCCCCCGCAGACCCCCGGTGTGATCGAGGGCAACGTCATGGACAACGACGTGGACGTCGACGGCACCCAGGCCCTGATGCGTATGGTCACCATCGACCACGTGGGCGAAAACCACGACGGCGTGGACACCCCGCCGGTCGAAGTCCAGGGCGACGACACCGTGATCATGGGCAAGTACGGCGTGCTGATCATCGACTCCGACGGCCACTGGGAATACACCCTGAACCAGGATTGGGCCGACGTCCTCAACGAGGGCGACACCTATGACGAGGTCTTCGAGTACACCATCGTCGACGGCGTGGGCGGCGAGAGCAACTCCGCAACCCTGACCATCACCGTCACCGGCACCAACGACATGCCCGTGGCTCACGACGACATGAACGTCCAGGCCGTCGAGACCGGCGACTCCGAAGGCTACGGCCTCCACGCCTCGGTCTACGACCCGGACCTCGGTGAGGGCGGTTCCCAGGTGGACGTCCATGACGAGGAAGCGCACGACTACCACGACGCCTCCAACACCACGGTCCACGGCAACGTGCTCGCGGGCGACGACGCCGGCGGCGTGGCCGACACCGACGTGGACGGCGGCGACTCCCCCGACGGCCAGTCCATGTTCGTGGTCGGCGTCTACTCCCACGCCACCCAGACCGTGGACTACGACCTGCCCGGCGAGGGCAACTCCGGTTTCGTCCCCGCCGATGGACAGACCTACGACGTGGCTCAGGTGGACCCGAACGGCGAAGTCTCCGTGCACGGCCAGTTCGGCACCCTGACCATCCACACCGACGGCTCCTACGACTACCAGCTCTACACCGCCGATGACGGCGAGGCCTACGACGCCCTCAACGCGTTGAACTACAACAGCGAAGACAACGTCGACCAGTTCACCTACGGCATCATGGACGACTCCGGGGCCTTCAGCTACGCCAACATCTCCTTCACCGTGAACGGCGCCAACGACGCGCCCGTGGCATACGCCGACGAGAACTCCGTGGTCGAGTTCGGTATCAAGAACATGGAGGACCAGGACTACACCGGTCTGGTCTCCGGCAACGTCATCCTCGGCGAAGACAACGGCGCCGGGAAGGACACCGACGTGGACGACACCGAGATGTTCGTCTCCTCCGTTTCCTCCGAAAACACCGAGGAAAACGGCTCCCTGTACACCGACGACAACATGGACCCCGACGCCTCGGTGACCATCAACGGCCAATACGGCACCCTGACCATTCACGCCGACGGCACCTACGACTACCAGCTCCAGAATGAATGGGACTCCGTGCAGAAGCTCAACGAGGATGATCATCCGCAGGACATCTTCACCTACACCGTCACCAACGGCTACGCGGACGGCGTCTACAGCAACACCGCCACGCTGACCATCACCGTCCACGGCTCCAACGACGCCCCCGAAGCGACGAACGACGTCGGCTTCGCCAAGGAAGAAGGTTTCTACACCGACGGATTCGACGCCAACGGCAACGTGATCGACGGTATCCTCGGCGTGGTCGGCCATGACTCCGACGTGGACAGCGACACCCTGACCGTCATCCACGTGGACTCCAACGATGTCCCGGCCAACTCCGAAAACGTGGCCGAAACCGGCGAGACCTCCATCGCGGGCGAGTACGGCGTCCTGTACATCCAGTCCGACGGCACCTACCGCTACGAACTCAACGACAACGCCGAGAACGTCCAGAAGCTCAACGTCAACGACGTCAAGACCGACACCTTTACCTACACCATCTCCGACGAGCAGGGCGGCACCGCTTCGGCGGAGCTGACCATCCACGTCAACGGCAGCGACGACGCGCCGGTGGCCGTGGACGACGTGAAGTACGGCTCCATCGTCGAGGCGGGCGTGGACGAGGCGGGCGACAACGTCGCCGGCGGCAACGTCCTGACCAACGACGCCGACATCGACAACGCCCACTCCTCCCTCTACGTCATTTCCGCCGGAGCGGGCGAGGAAGGGACGCCCGGCAGCTCCCTGGTCATGCCGCTCTTCGGCACCACCATCACCGGCACCTACGGCAAGCTGACCATCTACAACAACGGCACCTACAAGTACGTGCTGAACGACAACGACAGCGACACCCAGGCCCTGGCCCAGGATGAGATCGCCTACGACGAATTCCACTACACCGTGAACGATCCGCTGCTCGCCAACGACACCGCCACCCTGAGCATCCAGATCATCGGCTCCAACGACGCGGCCGTGATCGGCGGCGTGGATACCGGCACCATGACGGAGGACCTCAACGTCTCCCTGGACGGCATGCTCACCGCCGACGGCACCCTGACCGCCACCGACGTGGACAACACCGACAACGTGTTCAGGGCCATCACCGAGCCGGTGACCGACACCCACGGCGGCAAGTTCACCATGGACGCGTCCGGCAACTGGCACTACGAAGTCAGCAACGCCTCCGTGCAGAGCATGGGGAACGATGACTCCTACACCAGCGAATTCACCGTCCAGTCCGAGGACGGCACCTCCCACACCGTGACCGTGACCGTCAACGGCGTGAACGATGCCCCCATCGCCAACGACGACGCCGGTCTCGCCAAGGAAGAGGGCTTCTACACCGACGGATTCGACGCCCACGGCAACGTGATCGACGGCATCCTCGGCGTGGTCGGCCACGACTCCGACGTGGAGGGCGACACCCTGTCCGTGACCCACGTGGATTCCAACGACGTTTCGGGCAACTCCGAAGACGTGGCCGAAACCGGCGAGACCTCCATCGCGGGCGAATACGGCGTCCTGTACATCCAGTCCGACGGCACCTACCGCTACGAACTCAACGACAACGCCGAGAACGTCCAGAAGCTCAACGTCGACGACGTCAAGACCGACACCTTTACCTACACCATCACCGACGACAACGGCGGATACGCTTCCGCCAAGCTGGTCATCCACGTCAACGGCAGCGACGACGCCCCGGTGGCCGTGGACGACGTGAAGTACGGCTCCATCGTCGAGGCGGGCGTGGACGAGGCGGGCGACAACGTCGCCGGCGGCAACGTCCTGACCAACGACGCCGACATCGACAACGCCCACTCCTCCCTTTACGTCATCTCCGCCGGCGCGGGTGCCGAAGGAGCCTCCGGCAACGCCCTGGTCATGCCGCTGTTCGGCACCACCATCAACGGCACCTACGGCAAGCTGACCATCTACAACAACGGCACCTACAAGTACGTGCTGAACGACAACGACAGCGACACCCAGGCCCTGGCCCAGGATGAGATCGCCTACGACGAATTCCACTACACCGTGAACGATCCGCTGCTGGCCAACGACACCGCCACCCTGAGCATCCAGATCATCGGCACCAACGACGCCGCCGAGATCGGCGGCGTGGACACCGGCACCATGACCGAGGACTTCCAGGTCGTGAACAGCATGCTCACCGCCGACGGCACCCTGACCGCCAGCGACGTGGACAACGCCGACAACGTATTCAAGGCCATCACCGAACCCTTGGTCGACTCCCACGGCGGCAAGTTCACCATGGACGCATCCGGAACCTGGCACTACGAGGTGAGCAACGCCTCGGTCCAGGGCATGGGCACCGGCGAGAAGTACACCAGCGACTTCACCGTCCAGTCCGAGGACGGCACCACCCACACCGTGACCGTGACCGTCAACGGCGTGAACGACGCCCCCATCGCCAAGGACGACAATCTCGGCAACGTGGACGAGGGGGCCGGCACCGCCGTGTCTCTCGGCTACGTGGGCGACGACAACGGCAACGGCGCCGACTACGACATCGACGTCAACGACAGCATCACAAGCTACAGCCCCTACGGCGACCTGCCCGCAGGCGTCACCCTGACCCCTGACGGCCAAGTCCTGTTCGACGCCTCCGACCCGGCCTACAACAACCTGGCCGAGGGCCACTCCCTCACGGTCACCTTCCAGTACGTGGCCAACGACGGCGAGGCCGATTCGGCTCCCGCCACCGTGACCTTCACGGTCACCGGCACCAACGACGGCGCGACCATCGACACCAGCACCTTGGGCGACACCGACACCGGTTCCGTCACCGAGATCGACTGGTCCAACGACGACCCGAACAAGACCGACGACTTCCAGGCCAGCGATGAGAACCCGGCCGCGCAGTACGACCAGTTCGGCAACCTCGTGGTCGAGCCCGCGGCCGAGACCCTGCACGCAGAGGGCCACCTGACCGTGTCCGACCCGGACGACCACTCCGTGGGCACCCCGGTGGATACCGTGGACGAGGCCACCCTGGCCCCGACCGTGACCCACAACGGCACCGAATACACCGGCTCCTTCGACGCCAACGGCGACTACTCCATCACCACGGACGAGGGCGGCACCTTCACCATCAAGGCGGACGGCTCCTGGTCCTACGACATCGACAACACCCTGGACGTGGTCCAGCAGCTGGGCGACAACCAGTCCTTCACCGAGACCTTCACCGTGGAGTCCCAGGACGGCACCGCAAACCATGACGTCACCGTGACCGTGAACGGCACCAACGACGCCCCGGTCATCACCAACGTCTCCGCCCCGGTGGAAGACTTCGAGGACGGCGCTTCCGGCTGGACCGACAACACCGTGACCGAGACCTCCGGCGCGTTCACCGACTTCCTCGGCCGGTTCGGCAAGGGCGACGCAACCGAGAAGACCTTCGAGGTCGCGGAGGGCGCCGACAAGGCGACCATCGAGTTCGACGTCTACGAGATCGACTCCTGGACCCTGAGCAACAACACCTCCTGGGGCTACGACGTCCTGACCTTCACCGTGAACGGCAACAACGTGGACATCCCGCTGGAGCGCAGCCTCCGCGACGATAGCACCATCGACAACACGGACCGCTCCGGCACCATCACCGTTGACGGCACGGTCATCCACTGGACCTTCTCCGCAGTGACCGACGGCACCCAGAACCTGGGCTTCGCGGGCTACGAGGACCAGATCCACCACGTGACCATCACCGTGGAGAACCCCGGCGACACCATCACCCTCGGCCTCGGCTCCAACTTGAACGAGCCCCTGAACAACGAGTCCTTCGGCATCGACAACGTTGCCGTGAACTCCATCGACGGCAACGGCGACGTCATCCTGACCATCGACGAGAACGTGCCCGGCTCCGTGGCCGTGGCCCAGCTCGAATCCACCGACGTGGAAGGCCAGGCGGTCCACTACGTCATCGACCAGGTCCTGGACGCGGACGGCAACGACGTCACCGCAGACGGCCTGTTCATCGTGGACGGCGACAAGATCCTGACCGCCGACGGCGTGGCCTTCGACTACGAGGCCAGCAGCAAGTACACCGTGACCGTGTCCCCCGTGGACTCCCAGGGCGCGATCGGCCAGGATGTGGACATTACCATCAATATCGGCGACGTGAACGAGCCGCCCTCCGGCGAGGACTTCACCATGCACGTCGGCCTGGGCGGCGCTCCCGTACCCTTCCTTGGCGAGGACGCGACCGATCCTTCCGACGACCACGTCTCCGACCCCGAGGACGACTACCAGGCCCTCGACGTCTTGATCACCGACCTGCCCGACCACGGCACGCTCTTTGACGGCGACGGCAACCCGGTGGAACTCGACGATCTGAACTCCACCCACTACGACCTCAACGAGCTGACCTACGTGCCCGATTCCGAGGGTATCGACGGCGTGCTCCTCGGCTCGCGCAACTCCGGCGACGCCGAAATCAACAACTGGGGCGAGTGGAGCGACAGCCAGACCCGCATCCTGAAGCTGGACACTGACGGCGACGGCAACGACGACGTGATCATCAAGACCCAGATCAACCAGGATCAGGCGTTGAAGCAGTACGCCGAGCCCAACGCCAGCCACATCGGCCACGGCATCGCCAACGCCGACCACAACGGCCTGGACGCCGGCGAGACCATCACCATCACCTTCGACGGTGCGGACGTGTCCTACGCCGAGGTCGGTTTCTCCGGCCTGGGCAGCTACTTCGACCCGGGCAGCGACCAAAAGGCCTTCGCCACTTGGGAAGCCTACAGCGACGGCGTCCTGGTGGCTTCCGGCGAAGTCAACAACGGCATGATCAACGGCGTGTTCACCGACGGCGGCAGCGGCGGCGACATCTACCAGACCATGGTCATCGATTCGAGCCTGCTCGGCGAGGGCGTGACCTTCGACCAGCTGATCTTCGGCACCGTAGAGCACGGTGACGGCAACTATTCCAACTGGGAATTGTCCTACGTGGACGTGGAGTTCTCCAGCAGCGACTCCTTCAACTACACCCCGGTGGACTCCGAGGGATTGACCGATCCCAATGGCCCCTCCACCGTGACCATCGACATCCTGCCCGACGCTCCGGTCAACCAGGACCCGACCGCCGTGGACGACACCGCCTCGGTCTTCGAGCCCAACGACCTGACCCCGGCCGACACCTACGCCGATTCGGTCAGCGCCAACGTGCTCAGCAACGACATCGACCCGGACAACACCGAAGGCGAGATGTCCCTGACCGCGCTGACCTACAAGGACTCCGACGGCCATGAAACGGTCATCGACTTCGTCAACAACACCATCACCGTGGACGGCGGCGCGGCCGAGCCCTACTCCGGTTCCTTCGCGACCGAGTACGGCGTCCTGACCATCAAGGCCGACGGCAGCTACACCTACCAGGCCACCGACGACACCCTGCGGCCCGGCGATGCGCCCACCGAGACCTTCACCTATACCATGACCGACGGCGACACCGTGGACAACGACGCCACGGCCCAGACCGCCGACCTGGTCATCACCGTGAACGGCCTGAACGACGCCCCGGTGGACGGCAACGAGACCGTGTCCACCGCAGAGGATACCGACAAGTCCGGCAACCTGCTCGAGAATGCGTCCGACGTGGACGGCGACAGCCTGCACATCGACTCCTTCCAGGTGGCCGGAGACTCCGAAACCCATCAGGCGGGCGACAAGGTGACCATCAACGGCGTCGGCACCATCCAGATCGACGCCAACGGCGACTACACCTTCGAGCCGGCCGACGACTTCAACGGCGACATGCCGCAGATCACCTACACGGTCTCCGACGGCAACCTGACCGATACCTCCACCCTTGACATCGAGGTCACCCCGGTGAACGACGCCCCGGTGGACGACAACGAGACCGTGTCCACCGCAGAGGATACCGACAAGTCCGGCAACCTGCTCGACAATGCGTCCGATGTGGACGGCGACAGCCTGCACATCGACTCCTTCCAGGTGGCCGGAGACTCCGAAACCCATGAGGCGGGCGACAAGGTGACCATCAACGGCGTCGGCACCATCCAGATCGACGCCAACGGCGACTACACCTTCGAGCCGGCCGACGGCTTCAACGGCGACGTGCCGCAGATCACCTACACGGTCTCCGACGGCAACCTGACCGATACCTCCACCCTGGACATCGAGGTCACCCCGGTGAACGATGCCCCGGTGGACGACAACGAGACCGTGTCCGTGACCGAGCCCGACGGGGTGCTGAACACCGCCGAGGTCGCGCAAGGCAACGTGCTGGACAACACCGTCGATCCCGACAACAGCGACAACACCCCGAACGACGACACCCCGTCCCTGACCAGCCTGACCTACACGGCTGCGGACGGAACCGTGACCGTCGTGGACTTCACCAACGACACCATCACCGTGGACGGCCAGGAAAGCGCCTACAACGGCTCCTTCGCCACCGACTACGGCACCCTGCAGATCACCTCGAACGGCGACTACACCTTCACCGCGGCCGAAGAAGGATTGGTGCAAGACTACGATCCCAAGGAAGTCATCACCTATACCATGAGCGACGAGGGCGGCCTGACCGACACCTCCACCCTGACCATCACGGTCGAGGGCCTCAATGACGCCCCGGTGGCCGGGGACGACACCTTCGGCTCCATCGCCGAAGGGTCCACCGGCACTGCGGCCAACGGCCTGCACCTGGTGGGCAACGTGGGCACCAACGACGACGATGTGGACACCATCGGCGACGCCGCCCACGCTCCCGACACCCTGACCTACTCCGCAGTGGACGACCTCCCCGCGGGCGTGACCATGGATGCCGACGGCAACGTCTACTTCGACGCCACCGACTCGGCCTACAACCACCTCGCCGCGGGCGAGACCAAGACCGTCTCCTTCGAATACCAGGTGGACGACGGCAAGGGCGGCACCGACACGGCCACGGCCGAATTCACCGTGACCGGAACCAACGACGGCCCGACCCTGGACCTGTCCGCCGGGCAGGTGGTCTACGTGGACCACGAGGCCAGCTACCACAACATGCTCGGCATCTACGAGATGGCCGACGGCGTGCCGGTCAACCCCGAGATCATCATGGAAGACGTCCAGGACGCCACCCCCGGCGAGGTGCTGACCACCTACGGCGACGGCGCGGACCTGCACTACTTCCTGGTGGACGTCCAGAACGGGGCCACCCCGCAGGGCACCCCGTCCTTCCAGTGGAACGACACCACCGGTGAATGGGACGTCGTCTTCACCGACGACCAGGGCCACCAGACCACCTATAACGTCCATTTCGACAACATGGACCTGAACCCCAACGAGACCGAGGCCACCTTCGGCGACGACCCGAACCACGACTATGAAGTGGAGGTCGACGACCAGTTGGTGGACGGCTACAAGACCCCTGGCGATGACGACGACTTCGACGACATCCTGGCCGACGAGCAGCCGGGCGCCGCAGGCCCGGACAGCGGCCCGGTGGTCTTCACCGAGGGCGACGGACCGGTGCACGTCACCGGCGCGGTGGACATCTCGGACGTCGATTCCGACAACATGTCCTCCATCACCATCACCTACACGCCCATGGAAGGCGATATCCTGTCCATGGACACCACGGGCTTCGACGACAAGGGGCAGGTCTACAACGAAGAAGACGGCACCGTCACCTGGACCATTGAAGGCGTCGCGTCCAAGGCCGATTACGAGGCCATGCTCCAGACCCTGACCTTCAGCAACAACTCGGACAACCCGCTGGCCGACAACCCCTCCACCGAGGACATCGAAAACCTGCGCGAGTACACCATCACGGTCTACGACGACCATGGCGAGCCCAGCAACAGCGCCGTGGCTTCCGTCAAGGTCATCGCCGTGAACGACGGCCCCGACGCGGTGGACGACGGCTCCGCAGCCGCCCCGCTGACCGTGGAAGAGGACGGCTCCCTGTTCGTCAACGTCCTGGGCAACGACACCGACCCCGAGGGCGACCAGCTGACCATCACGGACTTCGACCAGAACGTTTACGACGGCAACAACAACCTGATCGGCACCGTGACCATGGAGACCAACGACCTCGGACAGACCGGCCTGGTCTTCACCCCGGTGGGCGACTACAACGGCCCGGCGCAGTTCGAGTACACCGTCTCCGACGGCGAGCTGGAAGACACCGCCACCGTGACCATCCAGGTCACCCCGGTGAACGACGGCCCCGACGCGGTGGACGACGGCTCCGCCGAGAACCCGCTGACCGTGGAAGAAGACGGCTCCCTGTTCGTCAACGTCCTGGGCAACGACACCGACCCCGAGGGCGACCAGCTGACCATCACGGACTTCGACCAGAACGTCTACGACGGCAACAACAACCTGATCGGCACCGTGACCATGGAGACCAACGACCTCGGACAGACCGGCCTGGTCTTCACCCCGGTGGGCGACTACAACGGCCCGGCGCAGTTCGAGTACACCGTCTCCGACGGCGAGCTGGAAGACACCGCCACCGTGACCATCCAGGTCACCCCGGTGAACGACGGCCCCGACGCGGTGGACGACGGCTCCGCAGCCGACCCGCTGACCCTGGACGAAGACGGCTCCCTGTTCGTCAATGTCCTGGGCAACGACACCGACCCCGAAGGCGACCAGCTGACCATCACGGACTTCGACCAGAACGTCTACGACGGCAACAACAACCTGATCGGCACCGTGACCATGGAGACCAACGACCTCGGACAGACCGGCCTGGTCTTCACCCCGGTGGGCGACTACAACGGCCCGGCGCAGTTCGAGTACACCGTCTCCGACGGCGAGCTGGAAGACACCGCCACCGTGACCATCCAGGTCACCCCGGTGAACGACGGCCCCGACGCGGTGGACGACGGCTCCGCAGCCGACCCGCTGACCCTGGACGAAGACGGCTCCCTGTTCGTCAACGTCCTGGGCAACGACACCGACCCCGAGGGCGACCCGCTGACCATCACGGACTACGATCACAACGTCTACGACGGCAACAACAACCTGATCGGCACCGTGACCATGGAGACCAACGACCTCGGGCAGACCGGCCTGGTCTTCACCCCGGAGGACGGCTACACCGGCCCGGCACAGTTCGAATACACCGTCTCCGACGGCAAGTTGACGGATTCCGCCACGGTGACCCTGGATGTCATCTCGACCAACCATGACCCCGTGACGTCGCCCGACCTCTTCCAGGATCTGCCGGGCACCGCCAACGACATCAATGTCGTCACGGAAGGCGGCACCAACTTCGAGTCCAACCCGGTCAACTACCTGTTGATCGTGGACACCTCGGGGTCCATGTCCACTCACGACAGGATCGGCGAAGCCAAGGCGGCTCTCTATCAAATGCTGGATAGTCTCCAGGAGCAGGTCAACATCAGCGGCGGTTCGGTCAAGGTCGGCCTGATCGACTTCGACGGCAACACCGAAGGTAAGACCATCACGCTGACCGGCGACCCGGCGACAACCGGGTACCAGGAAGGGATCAACTTCATCTCCGGCTTCGACGCTTACGGTTCGACCAACTACGAGGCGGCTTTCCAGGCGGCCAACAACTGGGTGACCAACGAGTCTAACGGCATCGATACCGAGGTCATATTCATGTCGGACGGCGCGCCCAACAATACGCACAACTGGCAGGATGATCTGGCGACACTGCACAGCAACACCCATGTCACAGGCGTCGGTATCGAGATGGGTAGCGATTCCATGAAGTACATCAACCAGGTCAACGAAGACGGCAATGGCATCAACCTCGATAACCCGAAGGACCTGAATGGACTGCTGCAGGACATTCTGACCGTGACCAGCACCGAAGGCACGACCGCAACCGGCAACGTACTCGACAACGACACGGATCCGGACGGCGACGACCTGACAGTGGTCGGCATAGCACTCGGCGATGAAGCCAATCACGGCCTCTTCACCGACCTCAGCGATGTCGGCTCCGGCGCGGACGATGCCGATACCGCAGTCGTGACCGGCACGTACGGAACGCTGACCATCAGCGCCAATGGCGTTTACACCTATGTCCCCGATCAGCCCGCGGCCGACGCGCTGTCCACCGGCGAATCAAGGACCGAGTCCTTCACCTATCAGGTATCCGACGGACACGGCGGCACCGCCGAGGAAACCGTCAGCTTCATGATCAACGGCGCCGACGACGCCCCGGTGGCGGTCAACGACGTCTATGCCGGAATGCAGCTCACGCCCGGCTATCACAACACCCCGGTAATCGATGAGACCAACTTCAACGGCACGATCTCCGACGGAGTCTATCACGGCGATGGTTTCACCATCAGCGCGGAGAGCATCCACGACGGTTTCATCTTCAACTACTGGGATGACGCCAACGTGGCCAAGGTCGGCACCGGCGGGCTGGGCGTCAACAACCCCGGCGAGCCTGGCGGTGACGAAACCAACAACATCGACGGCTACTATGACGAAGACATGATCATCACCTTCGAAAGGCCGCAGGCCACGGTGACGATCACCCTCGGAGACATCCAGGGCAAGAGCGACACTCCTTCGTTCCACGTGGAGGGCGGCACCGGCACCTACTCCAAGGGAGTGTTCACCGCCACCGGCAACATCACGAGCATCACCATCGGTGCTAATGACGACAAGCACGATTCCTTCTACCTGGAATCCCTGAACGCCACCGCGGTTGCCTCGAGCGTCGACTGGGTGTCCGCGACCATGACCCCGTCCACCCTCACCGGCAATGTGCTGCTGAACGACTTCGACGCCGAAGACGTCGATCATGTGCAGACCCACGGGACCGGGACCGAACTCACGGTGCTCGGTGCTTCGGGTGCGGACGGATACGTCTCCCTGGCGGACGCCACCACCGACGGCAGCGCCACCAGCGGCGTCATCCATGGCCAATACGGCGACCTGACCCTGCATACGGACGGACACTTCGAGTACCATGTGGACTCGACCCTGATAAACTCGGTCAATGGCCCCGGTGTCGAAACCTTCGAATACCAGATTACCGACTCCGACGGCATGACCAGCATGGCAACGCTGGAATTCCCCATCACGGTTGCCGGAGACAGCTCGGTAGTGGTCGGTACCACCGGTAACGACATCCTGCTCGGCGACGATGGAGACAACATCCTCTTCGGCCTGTCCGGAGACGACAACGTCTTCATCAGCTCCGGCCACGACACCGTGACCCTGGGCGAGGGTGCCGACACCATCACCATCGATCCGAGCTACCTGAACGGCGGAGACGGGACCATGACGGTCACCGACTTCCACCAGGGTGAAGACCTGTTCGCCATCGACCACCTGATCGGAGACGGAAAGGTCTCTGTGGAGGTCTCGACCTCGGGCGTCAACAACTCCGATCTGAACCTGGTGTTCACCGACCTGGACGGCCAGCACGACATGACCGTCATTCTCCAGGGCGTGAACCCCGATATGAACCATATCCCCGATACTCCCGAGCCCATCAGCACCGGCGACGATTTGAATACCCTCATTCAGTCGATCATCAACTCCGGCGGCAACCACTCGAGCTAACCCAAAACGGCCCGGCCCCCCGGCCGGGCCGTTTTCACCGACCACGCAGGGAACCGCGTCCAAAACGCGGTTCCTTTTTTTGTTTTGCTCCCCCTTGCCCTTACCTTTTTTCCGGCGCCCCGCCGGCCGCCAGCCATCGATTTCGCGTCAAGCGAAACCACAACTACCCGCCATTGTTTTGATTATTTTGAAAAGCCGATCTTGACAGTACTTGAGGCATCATCAGCGGGACTTTATGAGGCGTTAAAAAAAGTCACATTTTTTTTCACCTCTGCCATTGCCATTCTTTCATACATGAATTCGATACGTTGCATAGCTCCTTCGATATGCAAAACTCAGGGGAAAACTCTTCAGGCAACATTTTCTTTTTAACAGCCTATTGTGGATAAATATCAAAATCGTCTACAATCGCCTTAAATCACCCCTTCCAGTTCCCCCCGAAGACAGGCCACTTCCGGGCCGTTACCCCCCTTTCTCCACATGCTAACCCACTATTTTACTAATCCTTTCCCCAATTGACGATATTTTCACTTCTATGTATACAATAAGACTACGAGACCGTCTGATTTTTATTGCTCATATACTTTTTTAGGAGGACACCATGGCTGACCCCAAGCAACTGCAAATCTCCCTGCCCGGCGCAGGCAAGACGCAGACCTATCAACTCACGGCAGAGACCCCGGTACATTTCAACTTCGATATTTCCGAAGCTGAATTCACCGGCAAGGACGGAAACCTTCAGATCGCCATCGAAGGCGGCGGGACGATCATCCTCGAGGGCTATCAGGCGCTGGCGGAAGCCGGCACCCTCCCCACTTTCCAGATGATGGACGGCGAAGTCGTTGCAGGTGACGTGTATCTTTTCGCATTCGCGGACCAGGGCGACCAGACCGACCTCGAAACCGCGGCCGACGGCGCGGCCTCCGGTTCGGGCGCGGGCGCCTATAACGACGACCCCGGCGCGATGTTCGCGGGCCTGACCGCCCTCGGCGGCCAGGGCGACGCCTATGACCCGCATCTTTTCCCGACGGGCGTGGACACTCCTGAAAACGATCCGCCCACGGCTATTCCCGACGCCGGCGAAGTGACCGAGCAGGGCGATGTCGACTTCAACCCCGGCATCCACATCATCACCACCACTGATTTCACGATCACCGATCCCGGCACCGAAGGCGATTACAGCGACTTCGCCACCCTGACCGCCCTCGGCGGCACGGGTACGTGGTTCGGACTGGGAAGCGGCAACCTCGGCGTGTCCGGCGGCAACGACCTCCCCGATCAGCCCGAGTACCCCGGTGAAGGCCAGGACGGAAACTACCGCTTCGCTCCCCCCCAGCCCCCGCAGCAAGACAATCCTTATATAGACAACGAAGGCGGCGATGCCGAAGCGATCCTGATCGACTTCACCATGCCGCAGAACGATGTCCAGATCGTGCTCGGCGGCTTCAATGAATGGGGCGACTTCGGTCGCGACGACGCCTCCCTGATCGTCACCACCATGGGTGGCGACACCTACACCATCGGTCTGGGCAGCCACACCCACAACGGCACGCTGTTCGACATGGAAGGCAACCCGGTGGGCACCGTGCAGCTCGATTTCGGCGGCCAGATCACCATCAATCTGACGGTTGACGGCAACGACTTCAACGACTTCATCGACACCGTCACGGTTTCCTCCGAAGCCGCCTGGCGGGATTACAGCTCCAACGATTTTTACATCAAGTCCGTGACCGGCATCATGCCCGAACCTCCCGCGGCCTGGACCAGCGATCCCGACTGGGATCCCACGGACTGGGGCCTGCCCGAAGGGTCGCAGCCGACCTTCGCCAGCTACCTGCAGTACCTCTACCCCGATGCGGACGGCACCGAAGCCCGCTTCGAGGCCTTCCTTGATGATTTCGGCGATGCCTACTTCCCGCTCGCCGGCGACGGAGCCGAAGGCTTCTTCATCACCTACCCCGACGGCGCGCACTCCGACGTCATCACCTCCGGCAACCTGCTGGAGAACGACTACGACGTCGACAACCTGCAAGAATCCCTGCGCATGTTCTCCATCGACTACGTCGGCAAGCTCGACGACGCCGACCCCGACGACGGCGCGGACGACGGTGAAATCGGATTGGGCGTGAACCCCGACGGTTCCCTGATCCTGGGCGGAAACGAAGCCGCCTTCGGGGACTTCGACGAAGATGCCGACCCCACCACCTACCATGAGATCGCGGGCAAGTACGGCACCCTGATGATCAACGCTCTCGGCGATTATCAGTATGTCCTCGATCCCGACCTGGCCGACCACCTCGAAGAAGGCCAGATCGAACTCGAGCAGTTCGAGTACTCGATCGTCGATCCCGGCGGTGCTGTCAGCAACACCGCCACCCTGACCATCACGGTCTACGGCACCAACGACGCCCCTGTGGCGGTTCCCGACTTCAACTCCGCCATCGAGCAGGGCGATTCCCACTCCTACTACGATCCGCTCGGCAACGGCGAAACCGTGCCCGGCGACTTCGACCCGGCCGACGGCAACGGCCTGGTAGAAGCCACCGGCGGCGGCTACGGCGAGCGCATCATCCACTCCTATAGCGAAAACAACGGCTCCTACGACGGCGGAAACGCGTCCTACGAAGCCAGGGATGCCCAGGTCGACTACCTGGATACCTACGACGACGCGCATTCCCTCATCGACATCACCGACGTGTTCACCAACGGCGTGAACATCAACGGCGTCAACTACACCACCGTATCGGTGAACACCAACGGCACCCTCGTCTTCGGTAACGAAGCATCAACCTGGCACCCGGACCCGTCGGCCCTCGAAGACTCCACCTCTCCGATGATCGCCGGAATGTGGGACGACCTCGACCCCGGAGTCGGCGGCGAGATGTACATGGACATCGATGAGGCCAACGGCGTCATCACCTTCACCTGGCTGAACATCGCCCCCAACAGCAGCGGCACCCTGGAGGAAGGCGGCGACTACCAGAACTCCATGCAGATCCGGCTGTACGACCTCGGCAACGGCGACTTCGGCGTGGAAATCCGCTACGCCGACATCTCCTGGGTCAACAGCAACGGCACTACCGACAACAGCGTTCCCATCGGCGGCTGGTCCAACGGCGACGGCGACTTCGACCTGGTTGACGGCTCCCACACCTCCGCCTTCCTCGACGTGGAAGACACCTCCAACGTCGATCATCCCGGCGTGTGGGCCTGGGTCGTTCGCGACGGCGAGTTCGGCGACATGATCGAAGGCTCCGCCCTGATGCACGACTTCACCACCGTCGTCCGGGCCGAAGGCAACGTCCTGACCGACCTGAACCCGGACTTCGACGGTTCCGACGACGGCTCCGCCCTTGACCTGGATCACGACGGCGACGTCGAAGGCGACGCCATCACCGTGATCGGCATCTACGCCCACGGAACCCAGCAGCAGGAGACCTTCGACTACCACCGCGAAGATGCGGACGGCAACATCCTGTCCGGCGACTTCGGCTCCGACGCCGGCGTGAACACCGTGGTCGACGACGACGGCGGCGCACTGCGCATCTGGGGCGAATACGGCGTCCTGGTGATCAGCGCCAACGGCGACTACACCTACACCCCCATGGGTGACGCGGCCGAAGCCCTGAACTACGACGACAGCCCGGTCGAGCGGTTCACCTATATGATCATGGACGAGCACGGCGCCATCGACTACGCCAACCTGTCCATCACGGTCTACGGCGCCAACGACGCGCCCACGGTCGAGTCCGATTCCAACTACATCGTCGAATTCGGTGCCAACCCCGGCTACTTCGACCACCACTATCGGGCGTCCGTCGGCGGCAACGTCCTGCGCAACGACTCCGACGTGGACGACGACTACATCTACGTTGAGAAGATCTCCAACGGCGTGGACCCGGTCGAGGACGTCACCGAAGGCGGCAGCTACACCGAGATCGACGGCCAGTTCGGAACGCTGAAGATCTGGTCCAACGGCCACTACGAGTACACCCTGGATCAGGAGAACGATGCCGTTCAGGCCCTCAACGTGAACGAGTACGGGATTCCCGATACCCTTACGGACACCTTCACCTACACGGCCACCAACTCCTGGGACGACGGCGTCTCCAGCTCCACCGAGCTGAACATCACCATCGTGGGCACCAACGATGCTCCCGAGGCCCATAACGACGTTCCCACCTTCCTCATGGCCAACGACTTCGAGGCCGCGGACGGTCTGGAGTCCTACTCCACCTCCGGCATGACCTTCACCGCCCTGGTGAACAACCACTACGAGCCAGACCCCAACCTGACCTACGTGGAAGGCAAGGGCCTCGGCGTGCGCGACCACGGCGATTCCAGCCCGGCCATCGACAACTCCGGCGACCGCAACGGCGTCAGGATCGATTTCGACGATCCGGTCGACAAGGTCTCCATCAACCTGGCCGACATTGATTTCAAGGACGACATCAAGGTCTACGTCGACCTGGATGGCGCTCGGGACAAGTTCTTCATCCTGGATGCCTCCCAGGGTGACATCGTCTACGACAGGTTCGGCAACGCCACCCTGGAACTGGACTTTGACCACGACATCAACTCCGTGACCCTGTGGACCACGAACGAACAGTTCACGACCGACAGCTTCTACATCAAGTCCGTCGTGGTCACCCCCGACACCGCAGGCGAAACCGGCGTACACGCCGTTGAAGCAGGCAGCCATCACGACTACCTGATCGACATGGACGGCCCGGATGTCGCGGCGACCCTCGTCGGCGGCAACGTGCTCCTCAACGACACCGACGTCGACGACCTCGACTACGGCGACGGCGACCACTCCGCCACCGACCTGTCGGTCATCGGCGTGCGCTACGGCCATCATTACGAAAGCGTGGACCAGGACGGCGACCCCACGGTCATCGTGGGCAAGTTCGGCACCCTGACCATCCACGCGGACGGCAGCTACACCTACGACCCCAACACGCGCGACGCCAACAAGCTGAATGACGGCGAGACCGGTGAAGACACCTTCACCTACGTCATCACCGACAATCACGACGGCGGCGGCACCTACTATGGTCAGCAGGCCTATGACAGCGCCACCCTGACCATCACTGTGGAAGGCACCAACGACGCGCCCATCGCGCGCCCCGACATCAACCACATCGTCGAGTCCGTGGGCGGCGACACGTTCGACGTGGACACCACCGCGCTGGCCGGTCACCTCAACGACAGCGGCGTGTGGGTCGATCCGAACTTCAGCATCACGGCCGGCACCGCCCACAACCACTACGGCAATGTCTCCTTCCAGGATGGCGGCAGAATCTTGACCGATGACGGCAACTCTGCGGGCCTCGGCGTCAACTCCCCGGGCAACAGCGACATCAACGACTCCGAAGTCGACACCCTCAACGGCGACGACCACTGGACCGAAGCTCTGTCCATCGACTTCCAGGAGTCCATGGCCTCGGTGACCATCACCCTGTCCTCCTTCTACAAGAACGGCCCGGACGGCTCTCACACCGAACAGGCCCGCCTCATAGCCTACGACGCGGAAGGCAACCAGATCGGTTTCGTGGACGTTCACGGCACCACCAGCGGCGTGCTTGAAGTCAACCTGGACGGCGCAAGCCTCGGGACCGACTCGCTCATCGCCCAGGTCGTGGTCATGCCTTTGGACGACGGCGCGAACTACAATCCGCACAACAGCGACTTCCTGATCCAGAGCGTGTCCGGCACCACCTCCGACGCCATCGCCCATGTGGACGGTAACGTCATCGACGGCGCCTGGAACGGCTGGTTCCATGCCGGTCGCGATACGGACATCGACAACGCCCACCACGAACTCAGCGTCGTGGACGTCGAACAGGGCACCAGCCACGGCACCTCCGGAGAGCTCGACGGCGTCAACTACGACTTCGTCCTCCAGGGCCAGTACGGCACCCTGTACCTCCAGGCCAACGGCGACTACACCTACGTGGAGAATCCCGACGCCACCGATCCGCTCAACTGGAACGACACCGACACCGACGTCTTCACCTACACCATCTCCGACAACCAGCCCGGCGTGGAGCTGCACGACATGTCCACGCTGACCATCACCGTGCACGGTTCCAACGACGCGCCCGTGGCCAGGAACGACCACAACGCCCTGGACGAGTCCATAGGCGGCAGCGAGTTCGACGTGGACACCACCGCGCTGGCCGGTCATGTCAACGACGCCGGCGTCTGGGTCGACTCGAACTTCAGCATCACGGCCGGGTCCGCCCTCAACATCAACGGCGGCGTCTCCTTCCATGAAGGCGGCAGGGAATTGACCGATGACGGCAACTCTGCGGGCCTCGGCGTCAACTCCCCGGGCAACAGCGACATCAACGACTCCGAAGTCGACACCCTCAACGGCGACGACCACTGGACCGAAGCCCTGTCCATCGACTTCCAGGAGTCCATGGCCTCGGTGACCATCACCCTGTCCTCCTTCTACCAGAACGGCCCGGACGGCTCTCACACCGAAGAAGCCCGTTTGGTGGCCTACAACGCGGAAGGCGAACAGATCGGCTTCGTGGACGTTCAAGGCACTCCCAGCGGCGTGCTTGAAGTCACCCTGGACGGCGCAAGCCTCGGGACCGACTCGCTCATCGCCCAGGTCGTGGTCCTGCCTTTGGACGACGGCGCGAACTACAATCCGCACAACAGCGACTTCCTGATCCAGAGCGTCTCCGGCACCACCTCCGAGGCCATCGCCCAGGTGGACGGCAACGTCATCGACGGCGCCTGGGACGGCCACGCCTTCGCGGGCCGCGATACGGACGTCGACAATGCCCACTACGAACTCAGCGTCGTGGCCGTTGAACAGGGCACCAACCCCGGCACCCCCGGAGAACTCGACGGCGTCGACTACGACTTCGTCCTCCAGGGCCAGTACGGCACCCTGTACCTCCAGGCCAACGGCGACTACACCTACGTGGAGAATCCCGCCGCCACCGATCCGCTCAACTGGGACGACAGCGCCACGGACGTCTTCACCTACACCATCTCCGACAACGAGAGCTGGGGCCATGCCAGGACCGACTCCGCGACCCTGACCATCACGGTCAACGGTTCCAACGACGCGCCCGTGGCCTTCAACAACACCCCGACGACCGAAGTCGCCGAGGTCACCGTGAGCGACTTCGCCGACGCGGCGGGTCTGGTATCGTACTCCGTCAACGGCATGACCTTCACGGCCCAGTCCACCCAAGGCGAGCCCGAGCTGGATCACCCGTACAACCTGACCTCCTGGCTCGGCGTGGACCATGGGGCCGACCAGTCTGCCATCGACGGCAACTACGGCGATGACTCCATACGCATCGACTTCGAGCTCCCGCAGGAGTCCGTGACCATCACCCTCGGAGCGTTCAACGCCTACGGAGAATCCGACGATACCGCCATCGCGAAGATGTACGACGCGGGCGGCAACTTCCTCGGTTCCGTCACCCTGAACTACGACTCCCACACCAACACCTTCGTGTTGAATCCCGGCAACGGCTTCATCGACCACGTGGTGGTCGAGACCAACGGTGCCTGGCACTCCGACTTCTACATTGATTCGGTCACTGCCCTGGCTCCGGTCAACGGCGGCGTGGACGTCCACGCGGCTGAGGAGTCCAGCACCAACGACCTGCCCGGCGACGCCCACGGCGACATGGACGCCATCGCGGTGGCGGGCAACGTGCTGGCCGACCCCGACGCGGAAGGCAACATCGACTCCGACGTGGACAACCTCGACTACACCGACGCCAACACCCCGCCCGTGGAGCTCTCCGTGGTCAACATCGTCTTTGAAGGCGACACCACGGTCCTCGGCTCCGACGGCACCGCCGAGATCGAGGGCAACTACGGCACCCTGGTCATCAAGGCGGACGGCACCTACACCTACACCCCGGACTCCGACAAGACCGATGCCCTCAACGAAGGCGATCAGGTCCAGGAGACCTTCACCTACACCGTGTCCGACAACGAGCCCGGGCACGCGCAGTACGACATGGCCAACCTGGTCATCACCCTGGACGGCTCCAACGACGCGCCGGTGGCCACCGCCGACTCCGTCCACCAGCTGTTCAACGGAATCGTAACCAAGACCTTCGACAACTGGTTCGGCGCCGACGGCGACGCCGTGTTCCATGCCAACGGCATTACCGTGACCGCACTGTCCTCCACCGGCGAAGCCGCCCTGGAGTATCACAACGGCAACCTCGGCGTGCGGACCGGCAACGACAACAACGACGAAATCGACAACTCCGGCCCGGATGAGGGCGTGCGCATCGACTTCGAGCTGCTGCAAGACCATGTGGTTCTCGATCTCGACGGCTTCTACACCGGCGACGACGCCACCATCACGCTGTACGACCTGGAAGGCGACCTCCTCGGCACGCTGAACCTGAGCGACTACAACAACCACGTCACTCTGGACGCCAGCGCCCTGACCGGCGGCGAGAAGTTCGCCTCCATCGTCATCCAGACGCCCAGCGGCTTCAGCTCCGAGTTCACCATCAACTCGATCTCCGCAAAGGTCCTGGCCTACGGCTCCGACGGCGACCCGTCCGAGGACGCCTCCCAGTGGCACTTCAGCTACCCCTATGTGATCGAGGGTGACGACGTCACCGGCAACGTGCTCCTGAACGACTCCGACATCGACAACGGCGACTGGCTGGACAGCCCGGACCAGACCGTCGAACTGTCCGTGTCCGGTATCGCCAGCGACACCGTCCCCGGCAACGCCGCCTCCCATGACGACGGCGTGTTCACCATCGACGGCAAGTACGGCACCCTGACCATTCAGGCCAACGGCCGCTACTTCTACGAAGTGGATCAGGAGAGCCTGGCCACCCAGGAGCTGGACGACGACTTCGACGGCACCGAAGAGTTCACCTACACCATCGTCGATCCGGGCGGACTGCACTCCACCGCCAGCCTGTCCTTCACGGTCCAGGGCGCCAACGACGCCCCGGTGGCCGAGAACGACGAGCTCGACGGAACGGTTTCCGTGTTCACCACCAACTTCGCCGACGCCGACGGGCTGCAAGTCTGGGAGACCGACGGCATGACCTTCACGGCCCTGCGCAACGGCTCGCCCAACGGCTGGCTCGAAGTGCGCGACGACGACAACGGCGCGGAACCCAACGGCATGGTCGGCGTCTCCGGCGACTACGACAACAGCCCCGCCATCGACGGCAACGGCTGGACCGACTCGGTGCTCATCGACTTCGACGATCCCATGTCCTCCGTGACCATCAGCCTGTCCAGCTACGCCCACAGCGGCGGCGACCATGACGACGTCACGTTCGTCCTCAAGGGCATCAACGGCGAGCCTCTGGGCACCGTGAACGTCGAGAACACGGACACCCACGAGTTCACCTTCAGCACGGCCGACACCGGCGGCGCCTTCATAGGCTCCATCGAGGTCCAGTCCACCGACAGCTCGGACGACTTCTACATCGACTGGGTGCGCGGCGAAGGACCGGCCTACGTGGAAGACACCTCCATCACCATCTCCGCGGCCGACATCCTGGCCAACGACACGGATATCGACGACGTGGACATGGGCGATGCCGAGTACAACGGCTCCAACCTGGATCTGTCCATTGCCTCGGTCTTCGGCGAACACAGCGGTCCCTACTCGTCCCACGGCGGCTCCGCCACCTTGAACGAGGACGGCTCCGTGACCTTCTCGCCCGACGACGACTTCAACGGAACCGCCTGGTTCTGGTACGTGGCCAAGGACGACAACGGCGACCTGTCCAACCCGGCCAAGGTGACGCTCAACATCGCCAACGCGAACGACGCGCCCACGGCCAACCCGGACACCGATTCGGTGTACGAATACGACGGCCAGATGGACAACGACGGCCCCCTGTACCCCGTTGCCACCGGCAACATCCTCACGGATGACTCCCCCGGCGACGCGGGCGACTCGGACAACGGTGCGGACACCGATCCCGACAACCAGGACAACAACCCCTGGGATCCGGTTTCCGGCCCGCCCACTCTCGACGATCAGCTGTCCCTGGTGTCCGTGACCTACGGAAACGAGACCAAGGACTTCGAAAACGGCGACGTCTCCTTCGAGACCGCCTACGGCAGGATCACCTTCAGCGTGGATGGCTCGTACACCTACGTGGCCACCGAGAAGAGCGACGTCCTGAACGTCGATAACGACGGCCAGGAAGTATTCTCCTACGTCATGCAGGACGAGGCGGGCGCTCAGTCCGGCTCCACCCTGACCATCGACGTCCTGGGCATCAACGACGCGGCCACCTTCACCGAAAGGAACGTGGTCGAGGCAACCGAAGACTCCGGCGTGGACGAGACCACTGGCATGATCCAGGCTTCGGGCACCGTGGTGGCCGACGACGTGGACAGCCCCGAGACGTTCAACCCCTCGACCCAGCACGACGGCTACGGCGGGACCTTTACCATCCTCGCCAACGGCAACTGGACCTACACCGTTCCCAACGACGCTCCGGCCCGCTACGACGCGGTCCAGTCCCTGGACGACGGTGAGAAGCTGAACCTGCCCGGCTTCACCGTGACCTCGGCGGACGGCACTGAGTATGTCGTCCACCCGGTGGTCAACGGCGTCAACGACGCCCCCGTGGCGCTCGACGACGCCTTCGGCTACATCCCGGCCCAGCAATCGGTCATCACCGACGTGGACCACACCGCGTTCAGCGCGGCGAACAACTGGTCCTTCGGCGGCGTGACCCTGACCGCGAGCGGCATAGGCTCCAACCCGGTCCTCGTTGATTCGGGCGACGGCGTGGGCGTCCAGAGCGGCAACGACTACTCGTCGACCCAGATCGACGGCAAGAACGACGAGTCCGTGACCATCAACTTCGACCAGGGCCAGCACACCGCGACCATCACGCTCAACTGGTACGACACGGACGACGCCCCCACCTTCATCGTCTACGACACCGGAGGCCAGGTCATCGAAAACGCCGACCTGATCATCGCTCCCCCGGTCATCACCGGAACCGCGGCCTACAATCAGGAGACCACCTACGAGTACACCGTGACGGCCAACGGCGACCAGATCGGCTCCATCGAGGTTCAGGCCGACTTCTACCAGCCCAACCCCAGCGGCCAATGGTACGACGCGGCGGACTTCGTGGTTCAGTCGGTGCACGCGGAGACCGAAGGCACCCCGGCGCAGTTCCTCTACTCGGAGGATGGCGGTCCCATCACCCTGGCCGCTGGCGACATCCTCGCCAACGACTACGATGTGGACATCGAGGACTTCGGAATCGGCAAGATCTACGACGATACCGATCCGCTGTACGCCCCTGTGGGCGGCACGGTGAGCATGGTCGGCGACGTGGTGACCTTCTCGCCCGAAGCCGACTTCAACGGCACCGCCTCCTTCTGGTACAGCGCCTATGACGGAACCGACTACTCGGCCCCGGCCAAGGTGACCATCGCGATCGCCCCCACGGACGACCCGGTCACGGCCAGGGACGACACCGGAGACGCAAACGGCCTCTTCGAGGTCACTGAAGACGGCACGGCTGCGGAAGCGGTCGTCACCGGCAACGTGATCCTCAACGACGAGGCGCCCGACGGCTGGCAGACCAACCCCGTGAGCGGAGACGTCAACGCCATCGACTTCGGCGGCTCGACTTCGTCCCACTCCGGTTACGGCCACGAGGTCCAGGGCACCTACGGCACCCTGTACTACAACGAGGACGGCACCTTCCGGTACGAACTCGACAACGACAACCCCGCGCTGGACGACCTCGACGACACGACCACCGAGACCTTCGGCTACACTGCCACTGACTCGGACGGCAGCTTCGGTACGGCCAACCTGGTCATCTCCGTCAACGGCGTGGTGGACAACACCGGCCCGACGGCGGTACCCGACGAATACAACCTCGACACCGGCTTCAACGTCGTCACCGAGGCGGGCGTCAACGTGACCACCAGCAGCTCCAACTACCTGATCATGCTCGACCGCTCGCGGTCCATGTCCGACCAAGACCGCATTGAGCCGGCCGAGGCCGCAATCGTCAACATGCTGCAGAAGCTGCAATCGGAACTGCCGGTCGGCGCAGAAGTCAAGATCGGCATGGTCGACTTCTCCGACACGGCGTCCACGCAGACCTTCACCCTGGTGGGCGGCAACCCGAACGCTCCCACGGGCCTCAACTATGCGATATCGCAGATCGACACAGGCCAGACGGGAGTTTGGACCAACTACGACGCGGCCTTCCAGCATGGGTACGCTTGGGCGCAGGCCCATCCGGGCGCTACCCAGGCCATCTTCATCTCCGATGGAGATCCGACTACGGACATCAACGGCGTGAGCTGGGAGACCCTCAGCGAGAATCTGGGCAACCTGCCCGGCGTGAACCTGACGGCGGTCGCTCTGGGCGAAGCCCTCGACATGGGCAACCTCAACGACATCGATGAGACCGGCCAAGCCACGGTCATCGACGACGACGATCCCACCGGCCTGCAGTCCCTGCTGGTCGATATCGTGGACGAGACCAACACCGACTTGACCACGGCCTCCGGCAACGTGATCGACGGGCACGGCACGGCCCTGCCCGGCAACCTCCTGCCCGGCGAGGACTCCGACCCCGACGGCGACGACCTCGAAGTCGTGTCCATCTCCCACGGCACGGAGACCATCACCCTTGCCGATCCGGACACCTCCGATACCGATACCACCAAGTCGGCGGTCATCAAGGGCGAGTTCGGCACCCTGCATATCGATGAAAACGGCGAATACACCTACACCCCGGACCAGGCCGCAGCCGATGCGCTGAACGACGGAGACCACGGTGTGGACACCTTCACCTACACCATCGTGGATACGAGCGGCGAGCCCGCGCAGGCAGAGGTCACCTTCTGGATCAACGGCGCCAACGACGGCGTGGTCGCAGTCGGCGACATGAACCACGGCGCGTCCCTGACCACCACCACGACCACGCCTCCGGCCGAGTGGGTCCACCACGACGGAGTGGAACAGCTGAACCTGGTAATCACCAACAGCATGCTGAATGGACAGCAGACCTCCATCAACCCCACCGGCAGCGGCATGACGATCACCGGCTCCTCCCCGCAGGACTTCGATCTGGTCTTCCATTCCAGCGGCCTGGGAATCGAAACCGAATACACTAACAACAGCGAATGGTGGAAGACCGACACCTGGACAGATGCGAACAAGGAAATAGGGAATGTCACCCACTACTATGACCACTACTTTGACTCGTATTGGCCGTCCTCGAACTCGGTAGCAGAAGGCCTGACCATCAGCTTCGACAATCCGCAGGGCAAGGTGGTGATCGCGCTCAACGGCATCACCGGCAGCGAGAACGTGACGGCGTACGCCTACTACGGCTCGAACCCCACCCCCGTCGCCACGGCAACGGTCGTGAACGGACAGCTGGTGTTGATCGACGACAATTACAGCCGCACCAACGCCCAGGCGCTGATCACCCGCGTGGAGCTGGTGAGCGAGGCCGGCACCTCCTACACCCTGGATTCCGTGACCACCTACGGTCCGGACACCTGGACACAGCAGAGCCAGCCGCCGGTCACCACCTACTCGGGTGCCGCGGTCACTGGCTTCCTGCAGACCAACGACTACGACGTGGACACCGTAGGTGCCCTGAGCGTGGTCCTGCTCGACTCGACCGGGACCTGGGGCAACCTGACCCTCGACTCGACCACCCTGGAGTACACCTACACTCCGGACGTCGATGCCCTGAACGCCAGCGGCACCCCGCCGACCGGCTCCTTCGTGGAGACCTTCACCTACGAGGTGACCTCTCCCGACGGCACCACCGACGTCGGCACCCTGCTCGTTCCGGTGAACCTCAACCCGTCCGCAACCGTGGAACTCGGCGGCGGCGACAACGCCTACACCGGCGTCGCTACCGACGATGTGATCGACGGCCAGGCCGGTTCCGATTCCATCCACGGCGGCGCGGGCGACGACCTGATCTACGGCGGTGAGGGCAACGACATCCTCAACGGCGGCACAGGCAATGACATCATCTTCGGCGGTGCCGGGGACGACATCATCAACGTCAGCACCGGCAACGACGTCATCGCCCTGGGCGAAGGAAAGGATGTGGTCATGATCGACGTGGACTACCTCGCCGACAACGGCGGGGCCAACGTCACCATCGCGGACTTCAGCGACAAGGACGGCGACGTGCTCGACCTGAACAACGCGAACGGCTACACCCTGAACTTCCAGGAAGTGCTCGACGACGCCTCGGCTACCGGCTCGCACTACCTGCAGCTGACCCTCAGCGACGGGGATGCCGACAGCAGTAACGACATCGTCATCAAGCTCATGGGTGCGCACGTCGCTGCCAACCCGCCGGCCAATGACTTTGTCATCGACAGCAACACCATCGACGACGTGATCCAGCAGATCATCGATTCGCCGGACAACAACTAAACCCCATCCCCGGGCCCGGCCACTTGGCCGGGCCCGGGACAATTTTCGAAGATTCGATTTTTCTCCTTGCAAAGGAGATGGATATGACGGAAACAAGCCACATGAATACGACGACGATGCTCGGCACCTACTCCCTTGAGGATGGAGTGCCGGTCGATCCCGAGATCGTGCTCGCAAACTGTCACGACACGGCCATGCTCGGCCAGCTCGTGAACATGTTCGCGGGCAGCCAGGACGTTCGTTTCTTCCTCCTGCACGAGGTGGACGAACACCGTGTCGATTTCGGTGCCGACTTCCATTTCGTCAAGGATTCCGGGAACTGGGTCCTGGCCAACCACGACCACATGATCGACGTGCTGTTCGACGACGCGAGCTTCAATCCGACCGGTTCGGAGGGGACCTTCTCTCTGGTCAGCCTGGACGACGGCTCGTGGACCATCGATGCGCATGCCGTGGACGCCTACGACCTGCCCTCTCCGGATCAGCTCCTGGTCGACATGCCGGAACACGACCTGTTCGTGCAAAACCACGTGATAGACGCGGACAGCGACTCCGAGACCATCTTCATCGACCCCTCGGTGCTCCACAACGGCGACAGCGAGATCCTGGTCGCCAACTTCAGCGTGGGCCACGACAGCCTGGAGCTGCCCGACGGCATGATCGTCAGGAACGTGGTCGTGGACGACACCCACAACGTGACGGAATTGACCATCGGACAGGAGGACGCCCTGACGGGCAACGACGACATCGTGGTCAAGCTCCTCGGCGTTTCCCAACCCGATCTGCCGTCCACCGATTTCGGCCTGGAGCCGGAACACGCCACGGACGACCTCATAAACCACATCATCAACTCCCACCTCAGCTCGGAGTAGGCACAACAGCTTAAAATAATAGAATAAAGCCGCGCAACGCGCGGCTTTTTCACAACCGGATAACGATTTTCGGATCACCCGTTGAAAATTGGAAAATACAAAAAAAACGGCGGGTCATCCTATGGAAAAAAATTCACGGCAGGACGCCCGATTTCTATAACGAATCTTCAAAAACCTGGTTGACATATATTTATATAAGCGGCTATAAACGCAGCAGTAAGCACCTTTAACCCCAACTGGGATGTTCACCATGAAAAAATTAGTTCTCGCAATTCTTACCCTGTCCATTCTGTTCTCGGTGCCCGCGTTCGCCCAGAACGGGACGATGACCATCAAGGACAGCGTGGTCGCTGCCGTGAAGCAGCATCCGCAAATCAAATCGCTCCTGAACAACAGGGACGCCGTGGACAAGGCGCAGCTTTCCGCCCTGGGCCGCTTCTTCCCGTCTCTTGACCTCGGCGGCTCCTACGGCACTCAGCAGTACAGCAGCGCCAACACCCGCGCCAACCGCACCGAAAAGCACTGGCGCAACGTCACCGAGGCTTCCGCCACGCTGACTCAGAATCTTTTTGACGGCTTCGACCGCTGGCACGACTACAAGCGTGAAGGCTTCCGCCTGACCTCGGCCGAAGGCCGCCTGCTGGACAACGTCGAGACCGTCGGTCTGGACGCCGTCCGCGCCCACATTGACGTGGTCCGCCTTCGCAAGCTGGTCGGACTGGCTGAAGAGAACATTGCCGCTCACCAGCGCCTGCTCGACTCCATCACCGAGCGCGTCGAAGGCGGCGCCGGAAACCGCGCCGACGAGATGCAGGCCAAGGGCCGCGTCGCCCGCGCCGAGACCACCCTGGTCACCTACACCGGCGAGCTGCGCACCGCCGAGGCCGACTACACCCGCACCGTGGGTGCAGCCCCGAACGTCCTGGCCGAGCCCGAGTACAAGCCCGACTACATTCCGCCCAAGGCCGACCAGATTCTCGATCTGACCATGGAGAACAACCCGAAGATCGCCGTGTACAAGGCCGAGATCGAGGTTGCCGAGCAGACCAAGCAGCAGCTGATGTCCACCTACTACCCGAATATCGACGCCTTCGCGTCCACCCGCCACACCGACAACCTGGACGGCGTGGACTCCTACGTGCAGGACAACAAGGTCATGCTGCGGGCCAGCTGGAACATCTTCAACGGCCTGAGCGACTACAATGATGTCCGCACCGCCACCGCCCGCGTTCGCGAGGCGCAGGACAACCTGCAGAACACCTCCGACGACCTGGTTCGCCAGGTTGCCACCGCCTGGGCCGAGTACGAGTCCAGCCTGAACCAGATCGTCAAGTACCAGGAAGCCCTGCAGTACAGCATCGAATCCCTGGATATGTACCTGATGCAGTTCAACGTCGGTCAGCGCTCCCTGCTGGACGTGCTTGACGCCACCAACGAGGTGTTCTCCAACAAGGTGCAGCTCGAGACCGCCACCATGAACCGCGACTTCACCGTCTACAAGTTCCTGGCCCTGGAAGGTCAGCTGATGAAGACCCTGGACGTCGCCGCCGCCAACTACGACACGATGGCGGAATCCAAGTAAGTTCATAGGACTGCGAGAACAGTCTTCGAGGGCGTGGCCAGCGGGGCCGCGCCCTCTTTTTTTTGGTCATCCGTTCGCCTACGGACGCCCCTTTGCCTGTGCGTTTGCGCCTCGGACGGGCGAATGCGCGGGATGCGCACACCTCTCCCCTTCACTCCGCCGCCCGGCGTCTCCCGCGAAGGGCGACCGCGCTCCGGTGGACGCAGGCAGCCATCCAAGTCCTCCTTCCGATTCCCCCGCCGCCTCCTGACCGGTCATCCCCCCCCGGCATCCTGCCCGCCCTTCTTTCGGACGATTATCTCCGAGTCCGTGTTTCTCCCATACGCCCCCCCTTTCCTTGCGGGCCCCCGTCCCAACCCGCTGCCCGGCCCCCGCTTGCGCCGCTGCCCCGGAGTGGAGCCGCAGGGGAGGAACAAGAAGAGGAGCGGAGGGGTGTCCGCGCAGAGACTCGTTCAAGGCATTCGGCGCGGGGCGCTACGTGGATGGGAGGTAGCGTAATGGGGGAGGGCGCGAGGGGATGGCGTGTGGAGTGGAGTGTGGCCTCCCGCTACCCGAGCGGAGCGCAGTCGGGAGGGAACGATTCCGCAACAGGATTACCGACGAAAATAAAGGCCCCGGCGCGAATGCGCCGGGGCCTGATGACCAGATGGATGGGGTGCGAGTGTCCGCTATTCCTTTGCGCCGAGGAGCTTCTCTGCGGCAGGGGTCTTGATGACCTCGGCCAGGGCCTTGACCACGACGGAGTCGAACTTGGACGACTCGCTGGACAGGATGTCCAGGGCCTGTGCCGGGTCCTTGGCTCCACGGTAGGCGCGGGGGCGGATCATGGCGCAGAACACGTTCAGCACCGACAGGATGCGAGCCAGCATGATGATCTCGTCTTCCTTGAGCTTCTTGGGATAGCCGGAGCCGTCGAGGCGCTCGTTCATCTGATAGATGGCCTTGAGCACGCCCTCGGCGATGTCGATGTCCTTGAGGATGCGGTAGGCATGCTCCACGTGCTCCTCCATGGTCGCCATCTCCTCGTCGGTCAACCGGCCCGGCTTGGTCAGGATCTCGTTGGGCACGAACATCTTGCCGATCTGGGACAGGTTGGCTGCGGTCTCGATCTCGGCGATGTCCATCTCCGAGAGGTTCATGACCTTGGCCACCTCCACGGACAATCCCGCCAGCAATTTGGTGTGGCCGCCGAGGTACGGGTCCGCCGCCTCGATGGTCGAGCCAAGGGCTTCCATGGCGTTCTTGATGAGCCGCTTGTTCTTTTCCTGGGCGGCCACGAACTCGGTCACGTCGCGGTAGACCTCGACAATGCCCTGGCAGGAGTTGTCCACACCGCAGTAGGGCGATTTGGAGACCTGGAACTGGTGGCGCTGGGAACGGATGAAGATCGGCTCGTTGATGGTCATCTTGCGGTTCTCGCGGATGACCACCTCGTCAATGGTTTCCAGCCGCTTGGCGGTGTCGAAACCGAAGACCGCGGCGGTGTCCATACCGATGAGCTCCTCCTTGGGCCGCCCCGCCGCCTTGGCGAAGGCGTCGTTCACATAGGTGAACTTGCCTTGGGTGTCCTTGAGGACGATGAACTCGTCGATGTTCGCGTTGATGGAGTCGATGAACGCCTTCTGCTCCTCGATCTTGGTGGCCAGGGCGCGGAACTGCTCGGCGATGCGCTGGCTCTGCACGCCGGTCAGAATCCACCAGGCCAGCCCGGCGATGAGCAGCGCGGTCAGGATGCCCAGACCGGCCACGATGTAGACAGTGCGGTTGAAGTCCACAATGGGCTTCATGGCGTCGTCGTAGTTGATCTCCTGGACCAGCCACCAGGCCGGTCCCGGTATGCGCACGCCCAGAGAGAACACCTGGGCATCGTCGTCCTCGATGGACGGGCGGATGCCGAACGGGATGTGGCCCTGGTCATCCACCTTGATGGGGAAATTGACGTCCACGAACCCTTCCAGCGTCCACGGCGTGATCTCGCGGTAGCCCGGACCCGCCTTCTGCATGAGCCGGGTCTTCTCGCCCTTGACGGCCAGCGGCGAGTTCGAGAGGAGCTCGGTGATCTCGCCGGAGACCTGGCGGGTCATCATCAGGGCGCCCACGGCCCCCTGGGTGGTCTCGTCCGTGCCGCCGACCGGGTCCGGCGGATAGACCGGCACGAACACGTCCATCTCAAGGCCCTGCGCGGTCTTGCGCAGGGTCGAGTACTGCGGCCCGTTCTCCTTGATCGCGGCCAGGGCCAGGGCGATCTGCTCCTCGTTCATGGGGGGCAGATGGCCGTCGGTGGCGATGTACGCCTCACCCTTGCGGCTCAGGATGCGCGCGTTGAGAAAGCCCGCGTAGGTGGAGAACTCGCGGAGCATGTTCTCCATCATGGGCAGTTGGTCGGCCAGGATCATGCCGTCGCCCTCGACGGCCTGGTCCGAATGGATGGCCCCGAACAGGTTGGACAGGTCTCCGGCATAGGTGTCCACCTCGGAGGCGTAGAGCCGGAAGAGGTCGGACTTGATCAGCCGGTCGCCCTGGTGGGAAAGGTTCTCCAGCCAGGAAGCGATGACCTCGGTCCTGCCCTGGGTCAGCAGTTGAAATCGTTTCTGCTGGTTTTCGAGCACCCCGGCTTCCTTGTCCCGAACCGCCCTGGAGGCGAGGAGGACGATGCCCGCCGAGATGACCAGCACGAACGCCAGGACGACGCCGATCTTGACGCCCTGCCCGGCTCCCCCGATCGACTTCGGGATCGCTGCGGTCGGTGTGATGTTTTCAGCCATGACATTACTCCATCTGGTTTTGCGTGGCCCCGCCACAGGGCGGGACACGCCTATTTCTTCTCGTACGTGGTCTGCTTCTTGGGCGCCACGTGCATCCAGCGGTACTTCTCGTTGACCGAGTACTGCGGGATGTAATGCTTGTACTTCTCGTGGGAGAGGACCATGACGGTCTGGTTGTCGAGAATATAGATGTCGTCCGTTGCATAGACCGCAAGGACGGCGTGGCCGATGCCGCGAATGGCGTCCTTGACGGCCACGATGCGCATCTGGTCGCCGGAGAACCCCAGCTCCTGCAAGCCGTAGAACTTGGCTATGGAATAGTCCTCGCAGTCACCGGACTTCTTGAGGAACTCCCACGGGGTGGCCCAGTACTCGCTGACGCCCCAATTGGCCTTGTCCAGCCGGTACGGCCACTTGTTGAAAAACTTGGTCACCGCCTTGAGCTTGTCGAGCTCCGAAGCGTCCTTGAGGGACGCCTTGAGGGTGTTCCAGGCCTGCTTGGAGGGATGGCTGGCGGTGGCGGCGTCGTTGAAGTATCCCTTCCACGCCTTCATCTTGTCGAGCACGCGGGTCCACTTGGGCAGCTTGCTGAGGCTGCCCTTGAACTCCAGGGTCCCGAGGAGCTGGCGCTTGTCCGGCGAGGCGGCGTGGGCCGTCCCGGCCCAGCCGAGGGTTGCGACGATGGAGGCCGCGCAGAGCGTGACCACGATCGTCCTGTATATCCCCCGGCCAGGCATTCGGGATGTCCTAGCGTTCCCTGAGCGCGTTCTGCTTGGCCTTGAGGAGCGGCTTGAGCAGATAATCCAGGACCGACTTCTCGCCGGTCAGGATGTCCACGCTGGCGGTCATGCCCGGAATGATGGGCAGTTGCTGGCCGTGATAGGTTATGGCGTTCTGCTTGGTCCGGACCTTGACGAGATAGTGGCTCTCGCCGCGCTCGTCCTCGATGGTGTCCGCCGAGATGTTCTCCACCGTGCCTTGCAGTCCGCCATAAATGGAGAAGTCGTAGGCGGTGATCTTGACCATGGCCTTCTGGCCGGGGTGCAGGAAGGCGATGTCTGAAGGCATGACCTCGGCCTCCACCAGCAGGGTGTCGTCCACGGGCACGACCTCCATGATGGATTCGCCGGGCCGGACAACGCCGCCGATGGTGTTGACCATGATGTGCTTGACGATGCCCTTGACCGGCGAGCGCACGTCGGTACGGGTCACGCGGTCGCCGCCGGAACTCAGGTTCTCCATGATCGACTTGAGTTCCTGCCTGCGCTCGTTGATCTCCTCCAGGGCGTGGGTGCGGTATTCCGCCCGGGCCTGGTCGATACGTCCCTTGGCCTCCTTGGCCGCCCGCTGCACGCGGGGAATGCCCAGCGACAGGGCCTCCACGTCGCCGCGCATCTGGACCACGGTCTGTTCCAACCGCAGATAATCAAGCTCGGAGTGGATCTGCTTCTCCACCAGGGGCTTGGCGATGTCGCGTTGGCGCTCGGCCACCTGGAGGCTTTCACGCAGCTGCCTGCGGCGGCCGACCATCTCGTTCACTTCCTGTTGCCGCTGCTGGTACTGGTCCTCCAGCAGCCCGACCTCGATCTCCAGCTTGTCCCGCTGGGCCTTGAAGATGCGCAGCTGATCCTCGGCCAGCTGCGGAGCCTCCTTGAGAACCTCGTCGGGGAAGACCGGATCGGTCCCGTTCGCCTCGGCCTGGAGCCGGGCGATGGCCGCCTTGTGCTCCAGGGCCTTGCTGTAGGCGTCGCGGTAGTAGCTGGCCGCCTGCTCGTTGGACAGCCGGGCCAGGATATCGCCCTTTTGCACGTTCTGGCCTTCGCGCACGAAGAGCTCGTTGAGGATGCCGCCTTCCAGGTTCTGGATCTCCTGGATGCGCTGGGACGGGATGACCCTGCCGAAGCCGCGTGTCCGCTCGTCAAGCATGGCCAGGCTGGCCCATATGATGAAGATGACGATCAGCAGCAGGATGGCGGTGGACATGACATAGGCGAGCTTGTGGCCCTTGCCGTACATGGCCTGGTCCACCTCGCTCATGAAGAGCAGCGTTTCTCTGTCGTATTTATTACTCATTTCGTCCTCACAGGGAAACCTTGATTTGACCGGACCTGAGCCCGTCGAGCACGGCCTGCTTGGGCCCGTCCACGACGATCTTGCCCCGGTCCATGATCACCAGCCGATCCACCAGGTCGAGCATGGAATGGCGGTGGGTGATGACGATGAGCGTCTTGCCTTCGATATAGCTCCTGAGCCGCTCCTTGAGCCGATATTCGGACTGGTTGTCCATGTTGCTGGACGGCTCGTCCATGATCAGGACCTCCGGGTCGGGCAGCAGGGCGCGGGCGATGGTCACCGCCTGGCGCTGGCCGCCGGAAAGGGAGGTGCCGCGCTCGCCGACCATCATGCCGAAGCCCGCCGGATGGTCGCGCACGAAGTCGTTGACCCCGGCGATCTCGGCGGCGGCGTTGATGGACTGGTCGTCCGCCTCGGGCAGGCCGAAGGCGATGTTGTCCTTGAGCGTGCCGTAGAAGAGCAGGCTGTCCTGGGAGATGTACCCCACCTTTCTGCGCAGGTCGGCCACGTCCATCTGGCGCAGGTCGATGTCGCCCACCTGCACCGAGCCCTCCACGGGCTGGTAGAGGCCGACGCAGAGCTTGCCCAGGGTGGTCTTGCCCGCGCCGGTGCGGCCGACGATGCCGACCCGTTCGCCCGGCTTCAGGCTGAGGTTCACGTCGTGGAGAACGGCCTTGTCCGTGCCGGGATAGCTGAAGGAGACGTTGGTCAGGGTCACGGACGGCTCGATGGTGCCGTAGTGGAAGGCCTCCTTGTCCTCGGGCCGCTCGGACGGCATCTCCATGAGCATGTCCAGGGCGTTCAGGGCCATGCGGGACTGCTGATAGCGGGAGAGCAGCCCGGCCACCGCCGACAGCGGGGCCATGGACCGGCCGGACAGGATGTTGCAGGCGATCAGTGCGCCCACGGTCAGCTCGCCCTTGGAGATCAGGTACACGCCGGTGATGATCACGGCCACCGAGACCATCTGGGTGATGAACACCGAGAAGGTGATGGAGATGTTGGCCATGGTCTTGGCCCGGCTGTTGGAATGGGCGGACAGACCGACCACGTTTTCCCACCGCGCCTGCATGCGGCCTTCGGCCATGGAGGTCTTGATGGTCTCCAGCCCCTGGACGATCTCGAACAGGAGCGCGTGTTTCTGGGTGGATTCCTTGTAGTGGTTCTCGATGATGTGCTGGAACGGAATCTGGAGGAACACGCCCACCAGGATGACCAGCGGCACGGCCACGAAGATCGGATAGGCGATGGGCCCGCCGATGAAGTAGATGACCACGATGAACAGCACAAGGAACGGCATGTCGATGAGCGCCACCAGGGACGACGACCCGAAAAATTCGCGCAGGGACTCGAACTCGCGGATGTTGTTGGCCACCGCGCCCGCCGATTCCGGCATGTGGTCCAGCCTGGCGGACATGAGGTGGTTCATGATCTTGGAGCCGATAAGCACGTCCGCGTTGCGGCCCGCCACGTCCACGAAGTAGCTGCGCAGGTTCTTGAGCAGGAAGTCGAAGGTGTAGGCGATGACGATGCCGATGGCCAGCGCCCAGAGGGTGTCGGTGGCGTTGTTCGGGATGACCCGGTCATACACGTTCATGACGAAGAGCGGCGAGGCCACGATGATGATGTTGGTCATGATCGAGGCGCCGATGACGTGCTTGTAGATGGGCCAGAACTTGGCGAGGACGCCCCAGAACCAGCGCTTGGTCTTGATCAGCTTCAGCTCGCTGGCCCGCTTGTCCAGCTTGGACTTGCGGTGGCAGAAGATGGCGTACCCGGTGTACTCCTCCTCGAGCTTGGCCAGGGGAATCTCGGTCTCGTCCATGCCGTGGCCGGGGACCACCACGCGCGCCGCGTTGTTGGTGGTGTCCACCAGGACGCAGGCGTTGCCGCCGCGCAGCAGCAGGATGCACGGCATGACCAGCTTGGTGATGGACCGGAGCTTCTCGCGGTACACGGTCTTGGCGGTGATGCCGATGCGCTCGGCCGAGCGCACGATGGAGGCCGCGGTGATGACGCCCTCCTGCTGGGGAATGCCCGCCTTGAGGGTGGCCGAGGAGACCGGCTTGCCGAGCAGCCGGCTGATGATCGAGAGGCAGATGACCAGGGGCGGCTGGAAATCGATGTCCTTGGGGGTCAGCCGTTCGTCGGTCTCCACGCGCACGGGCTGCTGCATGCCCGGCACGCCGGGAAAGCCCGGAGGCATGCCGGGGGGCATCTGGCCGGGTTGCGGCTGGCCGGGAGCCCCTGGACCGGGTTGCGGCTGGCCGGGCTGTGGTTGGCCGGGAGCGCCTGGACCGGGCTGCGCCTGGCCGGGCTGCGGTTGACCGGCCTGCGGCTGACCCGGTTGTGCCGGACCGGGTTGCGGCTGGCCGGGCTGTGGTTGGCCGGGAGCGCCTGGACCGGGCTGCGCCTGGCCGGGCTGCGGCTGACCCGGTTGTGCCGGACCGGGCTGCGGTTGACCGGGCTGCGGCTGGCCGGAAGCGCCGGAGGTGGGTTGCGCCGGACCGGGCTGGGGTTTCCCGTTGACCGGGGCTCCCGCCGGTGGCTTTGTGGTTCCGCCCGAAGCGTCGGGGGCTGCCGGGGCCGGGCCGGGTTTGGCGGCGGGGGCCGGGTTGGGCATAGGCTTGGCCGCAGGAGCTGGCGCGGTCTTGGCCGCAGGGATAGTCGCGGTCTTGGCCGCGTCCACCGGCTTGGTATCCATCTGCGTCGGCTTGGACGCCGTCCTGGCGGCCGGCTTCGCGCTCTCCGGTTTTCCGGGGCCGGGCTTGGGGCCGTCCTTCGTCGGAGCAGCCTTTCCGTTTTTCGTGGCCGGAGCCGGCTTGGCGGCTGATTGTGACGCTGGGTTTTTTTCAGGGGGCATAGATTTCACTTGGATGAGGATTGATTCACAACGATCGAACCCCCTGTCCGGGGCCGACCGTCCAATTCTTACAGTATTAGATACACAATCTTTCCCCTGAGGCGAAATTTGTCAAGCCCCAAGTGGATTATTCCTTGCTATCCCGGATAGTTCATCCCCAAAATATTCCCGAGAGGAGACTATCCGCTTACCGATACTGCGATCTTGCCCATGGCTTCGCCCCGCTGCCAATAGCGGTGGGCCTCGGCGATCTCCCGGAATCCGAAGCTGCGCTCGTCCAGGAGCACGGCCAGCCGGTCGTCGTCCACCAGCCCGGCCACGTCCGCCAGGATGCGCCCGTGCAGTCCCCGGCCCTTGCCGGTGATCAGCGGCAGGAGCATGAAGACAACGTGCAATGACAGGCTCTTGGCGTGCATCAAGCTGAGGTCGTGGGTGGACCGGGTCACGGTGGAAACCACCCGCCCGTCTATCCGCGCGCCCTCGAAGGACGCATCCAGGGTCGGGCCGCCCACGGTGTCGAAGACCAGGTCGAACCCCTCGCCCCCGGTGCAGTCGGCAACGTATTCGGCCACCGGGGTCTCCCGGTAGTCGATGGGGATGCCGCCCAACGCCTCGACCACCGCCGCCTTGTCCGGGGAGGAGACCGTGGCGTAGACCTCGGCCCCGGCGTGGACGCCGAGCTGCACGGCCATGTGGCCCACGCCCCCGGCCCCGCCGTGGACCAGCAGCCGCTCCCCGCGCCGCAGCCCGCCCTTGTTGAACAGGGCCAGCCAGGCGGTGATGGAGACCAGGGGCAGGGTCGCGGCGTCGGCCAGGTCCATGCACTCCGGCGGCGCGGCCAGGAGGTGCTGGTCCGCGACCATGTATTCGGCCAATGCGCCGGGAATGCCGCGCACGCCGCCCGCACAACCGAAGACCGGGTCGCCCTCGGCCAGCCGGGTGACGCCCTCGCCCACCCCGGCCACCGTGCCCGAGACGTCCATGCCCAGCACGGCGGGCGCGTCCGGGGCGAAGGCCAGTGCCGACCCCAGGGTGGCGATCTTGTTGTCTATGGGGTTCAGGCTGGTTCCGGCCACCTTGATCAGGACCTCGCCCGGTCCGGGTTCGGGCATGGGCAGGTCGCGCTCGGCAAAGACGGGTTCCGGTCCGTATTGTTCCAAAAGCATCGCTTTCATGCAGTTCTCCTTTGACCTTTCCACACTACCGACATCCGGTTTGTCTGTACAGGCCGCAATGGGGTCCGCAGCGGCGACGCCGGGGCGAACAGCGAAAAAAAGTGGACCAAAGGGGGCGGGTGGTTCATCATGCGCGGATGGTTATGCACGCGAACACGAGTCTCGACCAGCCGATTGTGCTGCCCATGTCCCGCGAGGAGATGGATGCGCTGGGCTGGGCCGAGCTGGACATCCTGCTGGTCACCGGCGACGGGTATGTGGACCACCCCTCTTTCGGCGCGCCCCTGCTGGGGCGCTGGCTGGTGCACCACGGCTTCCGCACCGGCATCTGCGCCCAGCCCGCCTGGGACAGGCCGGACGACATCCTGCGCATGGGCCGCCCCAGGCTCTTCGCCGGGGTCACCGCCGGGTCCCTGGACTCCATGCTCGCGCACTACACCGCCTTCCGCAAGAAGCGGTCGGACGACGCCTACACCCCGGGCGGCCAGGCGGGCGCGCGCCCGAACCGCGCGTCCATCGCCTATACCAACGCGGTGCAGCGCGCCTTTCCCGGCCTGCCCGTGATCCTGGGCGGCATCGAGGCCTCGCTCCGGCGCATCTCGCACTACGATTTCTGGTCCGACTCGGTACGCAAGTCCGTGCTCCTGGACGCCAAGGCCACGGCCATCACCTACGGCATGGCCGAGAACTCCATCGTCACCCTGGCCCGGACCATCGAGACCGTGCTGGAGGAGGCGGGCGAGGTGGACCTGCGGGCGCTCAGGCCCCGGTTGGCCGCTCTGCCCGGACTGGTCACCGCCGGTTCGCGCGACGACATCCCGCCGGACGCCGAGGTCATGGAACTGCCCTCCCACGAGGCCATCCTGGCCGACCCGAAACAGCTCATCGAGGCCACCAGGCTGCTGGAGAAACAGGTCCATCAGAACAAGGCCTACGCCATCCAGGAGACCGGCGGCAGGCTGGTCATGGTGGCCCCGCCCGGTCCCCTTCTGGACACCGCGGGGCTGGACGAGCTGGGCGGGCTGCCCTTCACCCGGCTGCCCCACCCGTCCTACAAGCAGCGCATCCCGGCGGCGGACATGATCCGCACCAGCGTGACCACCCACCGGGGCTGTTCCGGCGGCTGCTCCTTCTGCACCCTGGCCCTGCACCAGGGGCGGACCGTCCGCTCCCGCAGCCGGGAGTCCATCATCCGCGAGGCCGAAGCCATCACCGAGGTCAAGGGATGGACCGGCTCCATCTCGGACGTGGGCGGCCCCAGCGCCAACATGTGGGGCGCGCACTGCGCCGCTGACCAGTCCGCCTGCGAGCGGGCGAGCTGCCTGACCCCGCGCATCTGCAAGCATTACCGGGTGGCCCAGCGGGACTTCGTGGGGCTGCTGCGCGCCGTGTCCGACGTGCAGTCCGTGAAGCACGTGCGCGTGGCCTCGGGCTGGCGCATCGATCTCGGGCTGACCGACATGGAGGCCCTGACCGGGCTGGTCCGCGAGTTCGTGGGCGGCCAGGCCAAGGTCGCGCCCGAACACCAGGCGGATTCGGTGCTCAAGCTCATGCGCAAGCCCCCCTTCTCGGTGTTCGAAAAGTTCCTCGACCTCTTCGACCGCGAGTCCAAGAAGGCGGGCAAGAAGCAGTACGTCATCCCGTATCTCATGTCCGCCTTCCCCGGCTGCACCGAC
Source organism: Pseudodesulfovibrio indicus (assembly GCF_001563225.1). Classification (NCBI taxonomy): domain Bacteria; kingdom Pseudomonadati; phylum Thermodesulfobacteriota; class Desulfovibrionia; order Desulfovibrionales; family Desulfovibrionaceae; genus Pseudodesulfovibrio; species Pseudodesulfovibrio indicus. Next base: position 1,637,448 of record NZ_CP014206.1, on the reverse strand, counting down.
GAGGACATGCGCGCCCTGCACGACTGGCTGAACCAGCGCGGCTGGAAGCCCGAACAGGTGCAGTGCTTCATCCCCCTGCCCGGCACGGCGGCGGCCGCCATGTTCCACGCCGGGACCGACATGCAGGGCAAGCCCATTTACGTGGCCAAGACCGACGCCGAACGGCTGCGGCAGCACGCCATCCTCATGCCGGACACCGGCCGCCCGCCCCGATCCGGACCCGGCGGACGTCCCGGGAAAGGGAGGAAGCCCCGGTCCGGAAAGGGTCCGCGCCCCCGGCGGCACCAGGGCTGAGCGCCTTCCGAATATTGCAGATATGTACATCCTCTTATTTGAGTTGACGTTTTTGTAATAATCTACCTCCCTTTTCGTATGCACCGACCGGGCGAAAAGCCAAGTACAGCGCCATTTGTCGCGCGTGGCACTCTGTTTGCTATCAAAGAGGTATGCACGCGAGCGTCCACGGATTAAAGATGTCGGCCCTGTTGGCCATCGCCCAGGTCATCGATCAGGCCATCGACCTGGAGTCGGCACTGGACGGCGTGCTCAAGATCCTTTCCGAACAGCTGTCCATGCAGCGGGCCACGGTCACCCTCTTCGACCCGGAAACCGGACAGCTCTCCATCAACGCCTCCTACGGCCTGACCCTGGAAGAGAAGCGGCGCGGGGTCTACAAGCTCGACGAGGGCGTCACCGGCCGCATCTTCCAGACCGGCGAGCCGTACTACGTCCCGGACATCGACAAGGAGCCGCTCTTCCTGGACAAGACCGGCTCGCGGCGGGTCAAACGCGGCATGATCTCCTTCATCGGGGTGCCCATCATCCTCCACGGCGACCCCATCGGCGTGCTCAACGTGGACCGGCTGTTCGAGGACGAAGTCTCCTTCGAGGAGGACGTGGACTTCCTCAAGGTGGTGGCCACGCTCATCGGCCAGTTCCTGAGCCTGAACGAGAAGATCATGGCCCGCGAGGCCGCCCTGAAACGGGAGAACACCTCCCTCAAGTACCAGATTTCCAAGAAGTCCAAGGGACCGTACATCGTGGGCCAGAGCTCGGCCATGGTCGAGGTCCAGCGCCAGATGGAGAAGGTCTCGCCCACCAGGGCCACGGTCCTGCTGCTCGGCGAATCCGGCGTCGGCAAGACGCTCATCGCGCGCATCATCCACGAGCTGTCCGAGCGCAAGGGCAACCCGTTCATCAAGGTCAACTGCGCCTCCATCCCCGGCAACCTGCTGGAATCCGAACTGTTCGGCCACGAGAAGGGAGCCTTTACCGGGGCCACCAACACCCGGCCCGGCCGGTTCGAGGAGGCGGACACGGGAACCATCTTCCTGGACGAGATCGGCGAGCTGCCCATGGGCCTCCAGGCCAAGCTCCTGCGCGTGCTCCAGGACAAGGAGCTGGAGCGGCTGGGGTCCAACCGAACCCGGACCATCGACGTGCGCATCCTGGCCGCCACCAACCGAGACCTCGGCCACCTGGTGGAGCGCGGCAAGTTCCGGCTGGACCTCTACTACCGGCTGAACGTCTTCCCCATCCGCGTGCCGCCCCTGCGCGAGCGCAAGGAGGACATCACCGGGCTGCTCAACCACTTCCTGCACAAGATGGCCAACGACTACGGGCGGTCCATCCACCTGACCTCCACGGCCCTGGACGCCCTGATCCGGTACGACTGGCCGGGCAACGTGCGCGAGATGCAGAACCTCATCGAACGGCTGGTGATCATGTCCGAAGAGGACCGCATCAGCCTGGAATTTCTCAAGTCCTACCTTTCGCCCGGGCAGACGGCGGCGGTCCAGGAGACCCTGCCCGTGTCCGAGGACGCCCCCCGCCACACCTCGCTCAAGGAGTTCGAGCGCAACGAGGTCATGGCCGCCCTGGAGCGCAACGGCTGGGTCCAGTACAAGGCCGCCGAGGCGCTCGGGCTGTCCGCCCGCCAGATGGGCTACCGGGTCAAGAAGTACGGGCTGGAATCCATGATCGCCGAGGGCCGTGCAAAGCTTCGGCGGCAGAAGGAAAACCAGCTGTAAATTTTCGGCATACCTACCTCCACCCCATACAAGACACCCCCCTCCGGACGGTCCGGCGGGGGGTGTCGGGTTTTTCGGGACGGGGGCGGAGCTATTCGACCGCGCCCAGGGTCCGCACGGAGGCGATCTTTTCCCAGTCGTAGTAGGTGTTGATGTTCAGGCCGTCCTTGACGCAGGTCACGCGGACGAATTCCTCGCCCAGGAACAGGGTCGCGCCCTCGTAGACCTCGCCTTCGTTGACCTGGATCTTCACGTCCTTGCGCAGCTTGCGGGACATGGTCCCCTGCACCGGTTTGGACGCGTATTCAAAGACTTTTTCCAACGTCGCTTTGTTCATCGCTTCATTCTCCTTGATCCGATTGAGGTTACGGGCCGGACAGGGCCGGACCGGCAAAGGGGCGGATCGGGAGCGAACGGAACGGATGCCGGTGCGCGGAGCGCGAGGTGACGTCCGGCACCGTCCGGCGCTGCCGCAACCGCCCCTTGTGGGCTTTTCGGAAGACTCCCCTCGGGCAGGCCGCGACGGCGCGGGTCCGGGACCTCGCGCCGCCGCGCAGCGGGATTAGCCGCAGCCCGCGCCGCCGCCCGCACAGCCGGAACCGATGCCGGACCGGCGGACCTTGAGCGCGTTGATGTCGCCGCCCTCGAACACGAAGCGCAGGGCGTCCTCGATGAAGCCGTCCACGGTGTGGCTCGCGATGCCGTGCTCCTCCAGGAGGATGCGCGGGGTCTCGCCGATGGCGGCGCACAGGACCGCGCGGCAGTCCTTGAGGGTGGCGGCCAGCTCGGCCCAGCGCTGGGGGCCGCACCCCGCTGTCGGGGCCTGGCGTTCCTCGACCATGCGGTAGCCGCCGGATTCGGACCGGCCCCAGATCTGGAAGGACTTGGCCTCGCCCAGGTGCTGGTTGACCAGCAATCCCTCGCGGGTGGCCACGGCCACGAACGGGCGGGCCGTCTCCACTTCGATGGGCTTGAGCTTGGAGCACGCCTGGAGGGTGCCGCACAGGGCGGCGGACTGGTCGTCGCCGAGCAGGCCGACGGCGTCGGCGCGACACCGCTTGCAGTGGGTCATCTGCTCGATGAACGCACCGGCCTCCTTGCGCAGGGGCAGGACGGTCTCGCGGCCCGGTTCCGGGACCTTGGCGAACGGGGTGTCCGCGGTGGGCTTCAGGGGGATCATGTTCTGGATGTCCGCGCCCAGCGAGGCGCAGACCTTGGCGACCTCGACGATGTGCTCATCGTTGACGCCGGGGATGACGATGGAGTTGACCTTGACCGTGATGCCGCGCTCCTTCAGCCCCTTGATGGCCGCGAGCTGGCGGTCCAGGAGGATCTCCGCGCCCTTCTCGCCCCGGTAGACGACGTTGCCGTCCTTGACCCAGGCGTAGATCTTGGCCCCGATGGCCGGGTCCACGGCGGAGATGGTGATGGTCACGTGGGACACGCCGAGCGCGGCGATGTCGTCCAGGTACGGGAGGATGCCCATGCCGTTGGAGGACAAACAGAAGAGCAGTTCGGGATGGCGCTCGTTCAGCAGCCGCATGGTCTCCAGGGTCTCGGCGGGGTTGGCGAACGGGTCGCCCGGACCGGCGATTCCGGCCACGGTGATGCGCGGCTCCCTGGCCAGGACCTTGTCCATGTATTCGGCGGCCTGGAACGGCTTGAGCACGCCGGAGGTCACGCCGGGGCGGGATTCGTTGACACAGTCGTACTTGCGGTTGCAGTAGTTGCACTGGATGTTGCACTTGGGCGCCACGGGCAGGTGCACGCGGCCGCAGCTTCCGGCGGTGGACTTGTTGAAACAGGGGTGCTTGGTGGTATCCTTGACGGTCATGGCCGATCCCTCCATTGGCTAGATGTATCCGTAGCCGATGCTACTATCCGCTTGCTTCTTCTCGATGACGGCGTTGACCACGCGGTCGAACAGCGCCTGGGTGCCCTTGTAGCCGAGGTGCAGCAGCCGCTGGCCGCCGAACCGGTCGTGGATGGGGAAGCCCACCCGGACCAGGGGAACGTTCCACTCCCGGGCGTAGCGGTAACCCTTGGAATGGCCCACCACCAGGTCGGGAGCGAGGGTTTCGGCCTCGGCGGCGATGTCGTGGAAATCCACGGCCTCGCGCACTTCCGGGGCCACTCGGGCCGTGCCGTGGGTGACCTGGGCGATGGCTCCCTCCAGCCCCTTGCCGCGGGAGCCGGTGCCGGCCAGGACCACGTCCACGCCGATCTCGGACAGGAAGGCGCACAGGCCGACGACCAGGTCCTCCTCGCCGTAGACCACGGCGCGCTTGCCAAAAATGTACTTGTGGCCGTCCACGTAGGCGTCCACCAGCCTGCCGCGCTCCAGCTCGTAGCGCCGGGGCATGGGGTTGCCGGACACGGACTCAAGGACCTCGAAGAACCGGTCGGACTCGCGCAGCCCCATGGGCAGGCCGATGCGGTGGTTCTCCACCCCGAACCGCGTTTCGAGGCTGGTGCCGCCGGTCTCGCGGGGCAGGCAGCGGCCGAATTCGATGGTCGCCCGCGCGCCGCTCATCGCCTTGATCTCGGAGATGGGGGTGCCGCCCTCGGGGATCTTCACGTAGTCCTCCAGCGCCGGGCCATCCAGGGTCTCGGAGATGTCGGGCAGGATGGTCGCTTCGATGCCGAAGTGATCGCAGATGTCCCGCAGGTGGCGGATGTCCTCGCAGGAGACCATGTTGGGCAGGATGTTCACCCGCCCGGTGTCCGCGTGGTCCTCGACGCACAGCTGCTCGACCATGGAGCGGACCGCGCCGTGCCACCCGTCGGTGTGGGTGCCGTTGTAGCTGGGGGTCGAGACCCGGACCAACTCTGGCAGGTCGAGGTCACCGAATTCCTTGAAAAACTCGTTGAAGTACATGGGTACGTCGTCGCCGATGGTCTCGGTCAGGCAGGTGGTGGCCACGCCCACGAGCTTGGGCTCGTACTTCTTCATGACGTTGAGAATGCCCTTCTTCAGGTTCGGGCCGCCGCCGTAGATGGCGTTCTTCTCGCCCAGGGCCGACGAGGCGATGTCCACCGGCTCGCGGAAGTGGGAGATGATGTAGCGGCGCATGTAGGTGGCGCAGCCCTGGGAGCCGTGCAGGAACGGGATTCCCCCTTCCACGCCCCGGAAGGCCAGGGAGGCCCCCAGCGGGGTGCAAAGCTTGCAGGCGTTGGTGGTGGAGACGAAATTGGGCCTTGCGGTCTTGACCTTACTCATTGACGGCCTCCTTGCGGGCTGCGCGGATGCGGTTGGCGCGCCGGGGCGCGAACTGCCAGACCGGGGACATGGCCGAGGCGTGGATCTCGCGGGCGAAGTTGAGCATGCCCGTGAACCCTTCCAGGGCCTCCTTGCGCTCGTGGTTGTGGTCACAGAATCCCACGCCCAGCTTGAAGGCGATGGGCCGTTCCTTGACCCCGCCGACAAACACGTCCACGTCCTTCTCCTTGATGAAATGGGACAACTCCAGCGGGTTGGCGTCGTCGATGATGACCGTGCCGGGATCGGTGATCTCGGCCAGCTCGGCATAGTCCTCCTTGGTGCCGGTCTGGGAGCCGACCACCACGACCTTCATGCCCAGGTGCCGGAACGCCTTGACCAGGGAGAACGCCTTGAAGGAGCCGCCCACGTACATGGCGACCTTCTTGCCTTCCAGGTCCTTGCGGTAGCGGGCCAGCTCGGGCATGAGCTTCTGCAATTCGTCGCGGACCAAGGCCTGGGTGCGCTCCACGATGGAGGGGTCCTTGTCCTTGAAGAAGTCGGCCACCCGGTAGAGGGAGTCGGCCATGTCCTCGATGCCGAGGTAGGAGACCCGCTGGAACGGGATGCCGTACTTCTCCTTCATCATCTTGGCCAGGTCCATGGTGGAACCGGAACACTGGACCAGGTTCAAGGCCGCGCCGTGACACCGGGCGATGTCGTTGACCCGGCCGTCGCCGGTCACGTTGGCTACCACCTGGACGCCCATCCTCTCGAAGTACTCGCGGATGATCCAGATTTCGCCGGCCAGGTTGAAATCACCGAAAATATTGACGGAAACAGGCGAGATGCCGGAGGTGTCGCCCTCGCCGATGAGCCGGAACATGGCCTTGCAGGCGGCCTCGTACCCGGCCCGCTTGTTGCCCTTGAACCCCTCGGACATGACCGGCAGCACCGGGATGCCCTTCTTCTCGGTCATCTTGCGGCAGACCGCCTCCATGTCGTCGCCGATGAGCCCCACGATGCAGGTGGAGTAGACGAAGGCGGCCTTGGGGGAGTGACGGTCGATGAGTTCGTCCAGGGCGGCTTCGAGCTTCTTCTCGCCGCCGAAGATGACGTCGGTCTCCTGGAGGTCGGTGGAGAAGGACAGGCGGTGCAGCTCCGGGCCGCTGGAGAGCGAACCGCGGATGTCCCAGGTGTAGACCGCGCAGCCGATGGGGCCGTGCACCAGGTGCAGGGCGTCGGCAATGGGATAGAGGACCACGCGGGACCCGCAGAACACGCAGGCGCGCTGGCTCACCGCCCCGGCCAGGGACTCCCGGTTGCAGGCTATGTCGATGGCGCCTTCGCCGGTCCGGTGGATCTGGTCGCGCCGCTCTTCCAGGATGTCGGCAATCTTGACTGTCATTGATCTTCCCCTAATTCCAGTAAGAATTATAAATGGATATCCGGATGCTTAAAGGTTGCTTCAGGACCGTTCGCCAAGGACGCATCCGGATCGGCAAGGAGCGCGAGCCTCCCCGCCTGGTCGTCCCTGGCCCGGTCGGCCAGCATGTCCACGAGCCGGGCCCCGAGGCCCTGGCCCCGCCTGTCCTCACGGACAACCACATCTTCGATGAGGACGGCGGGGCCGCCTTCGGCCATGCATGTCGTCAACGTCCCCGAACACATGCCGACCACGGTCCCGTCGACGCCGAACGCGGCCAGGACGCGTCCCCGACCGTTTGTCAGCATCCTTTCAAGGCATTGGTTCGGCGTGTCCCCGTTGACGGCGGCGTTCACCCCGCGAGGGGTCACCGTCAGGAGCAGGGACGCGAGACCTTCCAGGTCGCGCATGGTTGCGGGGCGTATGACGACGGCTTCAGGCATCGGACTCTCGATTCGTTAACCGGCCAGGTATTCGGCGCAGGGCTCGCCGTCTTCCAGACCGTCCAAAATTGCGTCGATGGCCTCTTCGGAATCCACACCCTTGAACCACCAGTTCTCGGGCTGGATGACCATGATCGGACCGGATTCGCACTGCTTCAGGCAGGTCGAGCCGACCACCAGAGCGTCCATGCCGCGGTCCAGGATTTCCTCTTCGATGTACTGCAGGAACCCGTCCGTCTGCTTGTTGCAGATGCCCTTGGGGTCCCCGGCTGCGCGGAAGGACTGACAACAGATGATCATTCTCGCAGGAATCGCCATTTCACTACTCTCCTCTTTGTTACTTCTTGTTCTTCTTGCCTTTCTTACCGCCCCCGTAGAGCACATCCACGGTTCCCTCGATCTCGCCGTCCGTGATCAGGACGGACAGACCCTTGCGGCTCAAAATTTGTCTGGGGCTCTCGCCCGCCGAGGCCGTGAGCAGGACGAAACAGTCGCTCAGGGTATCGGCCAGGGTCTCCCACCGCTTGGTCCCGGAACCGGGCTCCGGGGCGTCCCGGGTCTCCAGCAGGCAGGCCAGCCCGTCTTCGCGCGGGCCGTAGACCATGACCTTGATGGCGTGGCCCAGGTGCAGGTCCACGTCCATGCCGGTGGAGCTGACCACGGCCACGTTGGGCCGCTCCCTGGTGGGCTTGGGCAGGATGGCGATGCGGGCGTCGGCCTTGCCGGGATTGTCCAGGCCGACCACGTTCTCGCCGCACTCGTCCCAGGCGGGCATGATGTCTATGTGCCGCCCGGCCAGGTCGCGGATTTCGGCCAGCAGTTCGACGTTGGTCCCGGGGACGTCCTCGTCGGCGTCCTTGCCCGGATGGTAGGGGACCACGGCCATGATGTCCGCGCCCAGGCCGCCCATGGTCCGGGCGATCTCCTCCACGTGGCCCGCATTGTAGCCGGGGTACACGGTGGTGTTGATCTTCACGGTCAGCCCGGCCTTCTTGAAGGCGGACACCACGCGGGCCTGGTCCGTGATCAGCAGCCGGACCGCTTCCTTCAGGGGCAGGGTCCTGGTGGAGGGCCGGACCCAGGCGTAGAGCCGCTCGGCCACTTCGGGCGAGACCGCGTCCACCAGGAGGGTCACGTGGGACACGCCCAGGTCGACCAGCTCCTCGGCGTACTCCGCGCCGTTCATGCCGAGCGTGGTCAGGCACAGGGAAATATCGGGATACTTGTCGCGCACCAGTCGCAGGGTGCGCAGGCTCGGTTCGGGCACGGTCAGGGGGTCGCCGGGGCCGGTGATGCCCACGATGGCCACGGGCTTGCCCTGGTCCATGACGTGATCGAGCCAGTTGACGGCTTCCTCGGGGGCCATGGCCGCCTTGGAGCCGCCTGCGTCCGCAAACCGGATACGGGCATTGGAGCGAGGGGCCACCGGCAGGTGCAGGCGGCCCACGGTCTTGCGGGCGGTCATGCCGAAACAGGGATGGGATGCGTATTCTGCGAGGGTCTTGGACATGACGGCCTTCTTCTGTTTGGGGTTATGTCCGGGGCGGAGGGGGAAGGACTCCGCCCCGGACAGGGTATTGACGCTACAGGACGAGTTCGAACCTCGTCTCCGGATCGTCGCGGTCTTTACGATCCAGCAGCAGAGTCAGGATCTTTTCGAGGAGCCTGAGTCCGCCCTTGTAGCCGACTGTCGGGAAGTACTGGTGACCCTGGCGGTCCAGGATGGGGAAGCCCCAGCGCAGCAGCGGGATGTCCTCGTCGCGGGCGATGTACTTGCCGTAGGTGTTGCCGATGAGCAGGTCCACGGGCTCGTTCTTGATCCACTGGTGCATGAGGAACATGTCGCCCTTGGCCTTGACCTTGACCTCGAAGGGCTTGTCCGCGCAGATCTCCTTGATCCGGGCCTCGAACTTCTTGCCCGGGGTGCCGGTGACGACGTAGACGGGCTGCATGTCCAGGGAGACCAGGAACTCGCACATGGAGATGAGCTGATCCGGGTCGCCCCAGATGGCCACGCGCTTGCCGTAGAAGTACTGGTGCATGTCGGAGATCATGTCGACGAGCTGGCCGCGCTCGAAGGCCACGGAGTCGGGGACGGTCACGCCGGCCACGGTGCGCAGCACGTCGATGAAGCGGTCGGTGGCCGCCAGGCCGAAGGGCATGTCCAGCACGGTGCACGGGACCTTGCACTTGGCGTCGAGCCAGCGCGCGGCGTCGGCCGAGCACCATTCGCCCAGGGCGAGGGTGCCCATGGCGTCGCCGCAGCCCTTGAGCTCCTTGATGGTCACGCCGCCCTCGGGGAACATCTTGTATTCGCCGGTCAGGGGGGCGTTGAGCACGCCGTCGGTGTCCGGGAACAGTGTGATGTCCACGCCGACCATCTGGGCCAGACGCTTGATCTCGCCCATGTCGGCGGGCTCGACCCAGCCGGGGATGACGTTGACCTTGTGGTTCTTCTTGCCCGTGGGCTCGGCGAGCTGGGCCATGGCCTTGACCATGTTGGAGAAGCCGGTCACGTGGGAGCCGACGTAGCTCGGGGTGGGCGCGCCGAGGCAGGTCTTGCCCTCGGGGACCTTGCCGGTCTTCTGGGCCTTGTCGAAGATCTGGTTCAGGTCGTCGCCGATGGTCTCGGACAGGCAGGTGGTGTGGACGGCGATCGCTTCCGGCTCGTAGACCGTGAAGATGTTGTTGATCGCCTGGATCAGGTTGGCCTGGCCGCCGAACACGGATGCGCCTTCGGTGAAGGACGAGGTCGCGGCGGAGATGGGCTCTTTGTAGTGCCGGGTCAGCGTGGACCGGTGGTAGGCGCAGCAGCCCTGGGAGCCGTGGCTGTGGGGCAGGCACCCGTGGATGCCGAGCGCCGCGTACATGGCGCCGATGGGCTGGCAGGTCTTGGCCGGGTTGATGGTGAGCGCCTTGCGCTCCTTGATCTCGGTCGGTGTATGTCTGAGCAATGCCATTTGTCTTCTCCTATTCCCAAACAAAGGTGGCGGTCAGTTCGGGGGATTCCTGCCAGGGGGCCTTCATGTAGGACCACACCTTGGAGCTCACCAGGCGATCGATTTCCTTGTAGAAATTGATGGCACCCTTGAACCCCGCATAGGGGCCGCCGGAGTCGTAGCTGTGCAGCTGCTTCATGGGGATGCCGAGCTTCTGGATGGAGAACTTTTCCTTGATGCCCGCGCAGAAGATGTCGGGCTTGAGCAGTTCCACCAGCTTGTCGGCCTCGTACTGGTTCAGGTCGTCGATAACCAGGGTGCCCTTGTCCATCTGGTCGTTCATGCCCTCGTAGTGCTTGAACTTGAACCCGGCCTCTTCCAGGGCCTTGTATTCGGCCTCGGTCTTGCGCGGGCTGTAGAGCTTCTCGTCGGCCTCGACCTCGATCTCCTCGATGTTGCGGGAGTCGGCATCCACGGTCAGGTTCGGGAGCACCTCGCGGCCTTCGTAGTCGTCGCGGTGGGCGAACTCGTAACCGGCGGACAGGGTCTTCATGCCCATCTCTGCGAACAGGTCCTGGTAGTGGTGGGCGCGGGAACCGCCGACGAACAGCATGGCGGTCTTGCCTTCGGTCCGCTGGCGGACGTCGGCGGCCACGGCATCGACATCGGGCATTTCCTCGGCGATGACGGCCTCGACGCGGTCGATCAGCTCCTGGTCGGCGAAGTACTCGGCGATCTTGCGCAGGGACTTGGCCGTGGACTTGGCACCGATGAAGTTCACCTTGATCCACGGGATGCCGTACTTGGTCTCGAGCATGTCGGCCACGTAGTTGATGGACCGGTGGCACATGACGGTGTTCAGGTCGGCGTGCTGGGCGGAGGCGAACTGGTCGTAGGTCGAGTTGCCGGAGAAGGTCGAGATGTTGGTGATCCCGCACTTCTTGAGGATGCGGTCGATCTCGAAACCGTCGCCGCCGATGTTGTACTCGCCGAGGAGGTTGATCTTGTACTTGCCTTCCTTGGGGGTCTCGTTCTCGCCGACAAGGTGGCTGAAGACCTGGTTGTTGGCGATGTGGTGACCGGCGGACTGGGAAACGCCCTTGTACCCTTCACAGGAGAAGGCGAAGACGTTGCAGTCGCCGAACTTGGCCTTCATCTTCTTGGCCACGGCGTGGATGTCGTCGCCGATCAACCCCACCGGGCAGGTGGCGAAGATGCAGATGCCCTTGGGATGGAAGAGGTCGTAGGCCTCCTGGATGGCGGCCGCGAGCTTCTTCTCGCCGCCGAAGATGATGTCCTGGTCCTGCATGTCCGTGGAGAAACAGTAGGGCATGTAGTTCTCACCGTCGGTGCCCGCATCCGTCTGGTTGCGGCGGGTGAGCCAGGAGTAGAATCCGCAGCCGATGGGGCCGTGGGTGATGTTCACGATGTCGCGGGTGGGGCCCATGATGACGCCCTTGCAGCCTGCGTAGGTGCAGCCGCGCATGGTGATGATGCCCGGAATGGTGCGGACGTTCGCCAGAATCTCGGGCGGCGCCTCGGACTCCGTGGCTTCGTTGATCATTATCTGCTGTGCGCGCTTGCGGGCGACCTTGGGAGGATACTTCTTCAGAAGCTCTTCCTTGATGTCGGTCGGCATGAGCTGCACCACTTTCTTCGTCTTGGCCATTCTCAATACTCCTTATGCGGCCCTAGGATATGGCCTTTGCACCGGTTTCGGCGGTTCTGACGCGGACGGCGTCACCCACGGGCAGGACAAAGATCTTGCCGTCGCCCGGCTTACCGGTCTGATTCACTGCGGTGATGGCGTCGACCACGTCTTCCACCATGTCGTCCGGGACCACTACCGTGACCATGCGCTTGGGATACAACTTGCCCTTCTCGCCCAGCACTTCGGCGGCTTCTTCGTAACCGCTCTCCACGCCTTCGACGACGGCGGCATTGACGAACCCCTTGCCGCGTCCCTCGGCGGCGTGGGCGAAGAAGGCGTCCACGCCGGCCTTGGTCAGAGCGGCCTTGGTCTGGTTCATCATGTTCATGCGCACGACTGCGATGACTTCCTTCATTACGCGGCCTCCTCGGAAGCTGCGGCGGTGTCGCACACGCCGGAACTGATGGTGTAGACGTCCTCCACCGGGGAGACGAAGATCTTGCCGTCGCCGAACGCGCCCTTGGAACCGGAGCGGGCCGCGTCCATGATGGTGGCGATGACGAAGTCCTTGTCCGCGGCTTTGACGACGCACATCAGCATGGTCTTCGGGATCTCGTCGTAGGTGACCTCACCGATCTTGATGCCGCGCTGCTTGCCTCGACCGGCGACGGAGTACTTGGTGACTGCGGGAAAACCGTTGTCCATCAAAGACGCCAGAACCTCATCCGCTTTCTCGGGCCGCACAATTGCTCGTACCATGATCATCATTTTCGCTCTCTCCTATCTCTTCTTTATTGTTGGACTTTGATTGCTTAAGCCGCTTTTCGTCCGCCTGTTGTCGGGGATGGTTCTCCCCTGTGAGCGCGGAATCTTCCGGGGTCCCGCGCTTTCGAAACAGGCCTTTGGACCGGTTGTTCGAGTCGGGGGACTAGGCTTCCATGATGCCGTAGTCGAGGAGGAGCTGTTCGAGCTCTTCGATTTCCAGCGGGGTCGGGATGACGAACATCTCGTTGCCGTCGATGGCTTTGGCCAGGCCGCGGTATTCGTCGGCCTGCGGGACGGAGCCGTCCCATTCGATGACGGTCTTGCGGTTGATCTCGGCGCGCTGCACGTCGTTGTCGCGGGGCACGAAGTAGATCATCTGGGTGCCCAGCTTGGAGGCCAGCTCGGTGATCAGGTCGGCCTCGCGGTCGGTGTTGCGGGAGTTGCAGATCAGGCCGCCCAGACGGACACCGCCGGACTCGGCGTACTTCATGATGCCCTTGCAGATGTTGTTGGCGGCGTACATGGCCATCATCTCGCCGGAGCAGACGATGTAGATTTCCTGGGCCTTGCCGTCGCGGATGGGCATGGCGAATCCGCCGCAGACAACGTCGCCGAGAACGTCGTAGAAGGCGTAGTCGAGACCTTCGGACTCCTCGTAGGCGCCCAGGGACTCAAGCATGTTGATGGAAGTGATGATGCCGCGACCGGCGCAGCCGACGCCGGGTTCCGGGCCGCCGGACTCAACACACCAGGTGCCGCCGAAGCCGGGCTTGCGGATGTCGCCCAGCTCCACGTCCTCGCCTTCCTCGCGCAGGGTGTCCAGGACGGACTTCTGGGCCAGGCCGCCGAGCAGCAGGCGGGTGGAATCCGCCTTGGGATCGCAACCGACAACCATGACCTTGCGGCCCATTTCGGCCAGACCAGCGACGGTGTTCTGCGTGGTGGTGGACTTTCCGATGCCGCCCTTTCCGTAAATTGCTACTTTCCTCATGATTTCTCCTCCATGGGTTTGTTTGCGAAAGATGAAGTCCCTAAGGCAAAGGGTGTGCCAAACCGCAAACCACACTTCAACCTACCGGAATCATGGAGAATCTAGTAAAACCTACAGATCGGGCGTTACCTACGAAAAGTGTAGGTCCGCACAGCCGGAGCCGACACAAGTGTTGCAGCCTACAAAAACGTAGGTAATTCCCTCTCTTTTACGTCAACAAAAATATCATGTAAATTCGATGCATTAAGCAAAATACACCATTTGGCATCGTTCCTGCTCATGGTTGTTCAGAAGTTTTCGCAACCATACAGAGGATACAAACGACATGTTGATCGACACCACACTCAGAGAAGGGGCGCAGCTCTTCGGCGCCTATTTCTCCATGGAAGCGCGGGAACGGATCGTCACCGGCCTGCTGTCCGTAGGCGTGGACGAGATCGAGCTCGGCTGGGTCGGCCAGGAAGGGCTGGCCGAACTGGTCGGCCGGGTCCGGGCGAGACGGGGCGAAACCGCCCTGTCCGTGTGGTCCCCCTGCCGCGAGGCGGACATCCGCAAGGCCGCCGGGTTGGGCGTTGACCGCATCAACATCGGGGTCCCGGTCTCCGACCTGCACATTGAAAACCGCCTGGGAACCGACCGCGAGGGGCTGCTCGAACGCCTGGCCCGCACCGTTCTCGCGGCCGGGCTCCTCGGTATCCGCTACGTCTCGGTCGGCCTGGAGGACCTCTCCAGGGCCGACGCGGACTTTGCCCTCAAGGCGGCCCGGCTGGCCCAGGACGTCGGCGCGTCCCGCGTCCGCCTGTCCGATTCCCTGGGGCTGCTCACCCCGCTGCGGACCGCCGAGCTGGCGGCCGCCTTCGCCGGGGAACTCTCCATCGACCTGGCCGTGCACTGTCACGACGACTTCGGCATGGCCACCGCCAACGCCGTCACCGCGCTCCAGAGCGGAGTGCGCTACGCCGACGCCAGCCTGCTCGGTATCGGCGAGCGATCCGGCATCGCCGCCACCGAAGAGCTGGCCGCCTATCTGACCCTCAAGGAGGAAAGCCATGCGTACCACGTTGAGAACCTTCGCGACCTCTGCCATTTCGTTTCTCAGGCTGCCGGGGTGCCGATTCCCCGTACCAAGCCGGTTCTCGGCAAGGACATTTTCGCTTGCGAATCCGGCCTTCACGCGCACGCCCTCAGCAAGTCGCCTGCGCTTTTCGAGCCGTACGACCCCTCCCGCGTCGGCGCTGACCGGATGGTCGCGGTTGGCGGGAAAAGTGGGCGAGCGGCAATCCGCCACGCGCTCGCCGATCACGGCCTCGACCTTACGGAACAGGGACTCTCGGCCCTTGTCCATGAAGTGAGGAAATTATCCTGGGAACTGGAGCGCCCCCTGACCGGGAGCGAACTGACCAAGCTGATCAAGAACTAGGAGGGAGCATGTTCAAGAAGCTGTTCTACGTCTGCCTGTGGCTCTGTTTCCTGTCCACCACGGCCTACACCGACGCCGTCCCGGCCCGGTTGGCGCAAGCCGCCGTTCCCGCACCCGTCATCTCGGCCCTCGGCAGGTAGCCGGATGGATTTCGTCGCCCTGTCCGTGACCGGCAAGCTGGCCCTGGCGGTCACGCCCGCGCTGCTCGCCCTGTGCATGCCGCTCGCATACTGGCTGGCGGTCTCCGACACGCCGGGCAAGCGGTACATCGAGGCGGCGTGCAACCTGCCCATGGTCCTGCCGCCCACGGTCCTGGGGTTCGGCCTGCTCATGGTCATGAACCCCGGTTCGCCGCTGGGTGCGGCCTTCGAGTCGCTGTTCGGCTTCCCCCTGCCCTTTTCCTTCACCGGCCTGGTGCTGGGTTCACTGGTCTATTCCCTGCCCTTCGGGGTACTGCCCATGCGCGCGGCCTTCGAAAAGGTCGACCCCGGCATCGTCGAGGCGGCCCGCTGCTCCGGCATGTCCCACGGCCAGGCATTCCTCCACGTCATCCTGCCCAACGCCAGGGGCGGCATCACGGCCTCGGCGGCTCTGATCTTCGCGCACACCGTGGGCGAGTTCGGCGTGGCGCTCATGCTCGGCGGGTCCATCCCCGGACGGACCAAGGTGGCCTCCATCGCCATCTTCGAGCACACCGAATCTCTGGAATACGGCCAGGCGGGACTCCTCTCCCTGGCCCTGATGATCGTCAGCTACGCGGCCCTGCTGTTCATCGGGCGGCAGGGAGTGATGGGCCGGACCGTGCCCGTCGCCCGGACACCCCGCGCCCGGCAATGCCCCGGTTTCCAACCTTCCAAGAGAGGCTTTCATGCAGACCATATCCACGCAGTACGGTGACCTGATTCCCCAGTATACGGACGACGACCTGCGCAAGCGGGAAATCCTGCCCGTGGAGTACCATCCGTCCGGGGCGCTGAAATCCGTGCCCCTGGAGACGCAGACCGTCATCGCCACGCCGGCGGGCGACATCCCGGCGGAGCTGGTCTCCTTTCACGAAAACGGGACCATCAGCCGCATCTTTCCGCTGAACGGCAAGCTCTCCGGCTACTGGAGCCAGGAGGACGAGGCCGGGCTGGCCGAAGTGCTGACTCTGACCACGCCCTTCGGCCTGGTCCGGGCGCGAATCCTGTCGGTCAGCTTCCACGACAACCGCATCATGCGCAGCCTGACCTTGTGGCCCGGCGAGACCATCTCGGTCCCCACCCCGGCCGGTCCGGTGGAAACGCGCATCGGCGTGAGCTTCACCCGCGAGGGCAAGGTCGCCAGCCTGGAACCTGCCAAGCCGCTCTCCGTGCCCACCCCGGCGGGGGAGATGACCGTGTTCGATCCCGACGCCGTGGGCGTCAACGGCGACCGGAACTCGCTGGTCTTCGACGAGGACGGCAAGGTCGCGCAAGCGGTCACCACCCTGACCCGGCTGACCGTGGTCCACCCCGACGGTCACCACGAGAGCTTCATCCCGGAATACCGGGAGAGCCTGTGCGGCGACTCCGACAGGGAAGTGGTCCCCATGACCGTCTGTTTCGGGAAAAAGGAAGTGTCCATCCGGACGAACCCGGACAGCGCCCCCACGGTGCTGCCCAGGGTCGGCCACGTCTTCTTCGCGGAGCCGTACCTGCCCCAGCTGGCCAGCCCCTTCGGCGAGCTGCGCTGTTCGATCTAGGGGATTATTCCAGCCCCATGCGCATCATGTAGCGGAAGACCGTCTCCACGAACTTGCCGGAAACCACGTCCGACAGCGAGAAGCGCGGCATGTCCACTCCGGCCATGGAGCCGGTGTAGGCGAGCCACATCTCGGCGGAAATCTTGTCCAGGGCCGGGATGATCAGCGTCCCCCACAGCCCCCCCGCGTCCTCCCGGTCCATGCCGAAGGCGCGGCACTGCAACGGCCGGTGCTCGAAGATCATGCACTTGCCGTCCCTGAGCAGCGGACAGACGGTCCCGGCCTCGGACAGGCAGTACTCGCCGTCGCCGCCCTCGGCCAGGTCCCTGGCGGCCTTGCGCTCTGCCTGGGCCGCCTCCACGGCGCGCCCGATGACGTTCAGCCGTTCCTCGCCGGAGAGCTTCTGGTTGATGCGGTGGGAGATGTACACGGCCTCGGCCAGGGTCAGGGAGACCGGGGTGGAGCAGCACTGGGCGTGGTCCAGGCCGCAGGCCAGTCCGTCCACGGCGTGGCCGCTCTCCTCCACCCGCTGCACCAGTTCGCCGTAGTCGTTGAAGAACGGCGACAGGTCCACCAGCCGCTTGAACTCCAGGGACGGCTCGCGCACGGTCAGCTGGCCGGATTGCTTGCCGTATTTGCGGATGGTCCGCCACTGCACGAAGTTGGCGGGCTTGGACTTGAGCTTCTTGAGCGCCTTGCCCGCGAGCTTGTGGCCCAGGCCGCGCCGCAGCAGGTAGGCGTTGAGCACCGTGCCCGTGCGCCCGATGCCGTGGCGGCAGTGGATGAGCACCTTCTTGCCCAGGTAGATGGCCTCGTCCAGCCACTCCAAGGTCTTCTCCAGCTCGATGAGCCCGGGGGCCTCCTCGTCCTCAAGGGGCAGGTAATGGACCTCGAAACCGGCGTCCTTCTCGATGTCGTGCAGGTCGCAGAACTCGCCGCACAGGTTGAGGATGGCGTCCACCCCCTGCTCGCGGATGCAGTCCAGCTGCGGGTGGCTCATGGGCGCGTGGCCCACGCCGAGCTGGTCCGTGACCCAGGTCACCTTGTAGCAAAGCTTCTTCTCAGCCATCGCGCTGCTCCGCTTCGGCAAGGAACCGCTTCACCTCCGCCGCCACCTGCTCCTCGTCCTCCAGGCGCATGTCCATGAGCCGGGTGACGGCCATGAGGTAGCCGAGGCGCATGAGCAGCCGACGGGTCTCGTTCTCGGGCAGCCGGGCGCACTTGGCGTCGATCATGTCCCCGCGCGTGGCGGTGTCGAAGCCGTAGCTGTCGAGCACCTGGCGGATGAACTCCAGCCGCATGAGCCGCTGGTCGAACCCCGCGCCGCCCCCCTTGAACCGGAAATTGATGTAGTTGGCCCCCTGCTCCGGGCCGCAGATGGCGTCCACCACCGAGAAGTGGTAGCCGAACCGGACCATCAGGTGCAGGTAGTCCTCGGAGATCAGGCCGTAGCTGGCCAGCAGCTTGGAATCGAAGCTGAAGATGCCGCCCGAAACCTTGTCGAACTCCTCCCAGTCCATGGCCGTCAGCCGCGAGGGCCAGGTCACCCGCTCGTCGGACAGCCCGTACCACAGCGCCCACATGGGGCGGCACTTGATGTCCTGGGGCGACACGGTCTTGCCGTCGCCCGCGTTGGCGAACAGCCCGCCGCCGAGGTCGAGGATGTACATGACCAGGGGCAGGCTCGTTTCCAGCCGCTTGGCCGAGTGCATGCCCCGGCCCTTCTTGTCCATGACCGAGAACATCTCGTTCACCGACTTCTCGTGGCAGAAGCGGACCACGTCGTGCAGCGACTTGCAGCCCATGGGCGTGAAGTCCTCGGACTGGGGGTCGGTCAGGTTGAGCTTCACGGCCAGGGGCGCGACCTTGGCGTATTGCTCCACCACCCGCTCCGAGACCTGTTGCCCTTCGCGGGCGCGGGTCATGATCGCCTCGACGCAGCCGTCGAAGACCGCCCCGCCCGTGCCGTCCACGGTGACCAGCTGGCCCGGCTCCAATTCGGTGTGGATGTCGCCGACCACCACGGGGACGCCGGACTCGCGGGCCACCGAGGCGAAATGGCTCGCCCGGCTGCCCGTGGCCGCGATGACCCCGTTCATCTTGCCGATGAAGGTCAAGAGCGACGGCTTGAGGCTGGGGGTGACGACCACCGCGCCCTCGGGAATCTGGGCGATGCGCTCGCCCGTGTTGGCGAAATACACCACGCCGCAGCCCGCGCCCGAGGAGGCGCGCTCCAGCCCTTCGGCGATGGGCCGTGCCGAAACGGGCATCGGGCTCGGTTCCGCCGCGGCATCGCCCCGCTCCTCCTGGAGGGGCCGGGCTTGCAGAATGAACAGCTTGCCGGTGACGTCCTCGGCCCACTCGATGTCCTGGGGACAGCCGAAGGACTCCTCCAGGTGCATGGCCAGCTGCGCCAGCCGGGTCAGGGACGCTTCCGAGGGCAGCCCGCCCACGTCCGGCGTACAGGCCGCGTCCAGCCCGTGGGGATGGGTCCGGGCCAGGATCGCCTTGTCCGGCGAGGTGGAACCGTCCACCAGCCCGTGGCCCAAGCCGCGAACGCCGTACACGCCGATGGCCTCGCGCCCCCGGCAGTCCGGGTCGCGGGAGTAGAGCACGCCGGCGGTCTCGGCATCCACCATGGGAATGACCAGCACGGCCATGGCGGTCTCGCTGTCGGTCAGCCCGTTGGAGATGCGGTAGGCCACGGCGCGGGGACAGTATTTGCCCGCCAGCACCCGCTTGTATGCCTCCAGCACGTCGTTGGGCTGGACGTTCAGCTCCGAGGCGTACTGCCCGGCAAAGGAAATCTCGCCGTCCTCGGCCAGGGCGCTGGAACGGACCGCGATGAGGTCGTCGCCCTCGATGATCTCGGACACGCCGAACCGGATGCCGCGCGCGATCTCCTCCGGGACCTCGGCGGCCAGGATCAGCTCCTGCATCTCGGCGGTCAGCCGGGCCAGCAGGTCGCGGTCGCCCACGACCATCTGCCGCAGCCGCTTCTCGATCTCTTCGCCCAGCCCGTTGAAGTCGATGAAATAATTGAAGGCGTTGGCCGTGATGACGAAACCCGGCGGCACCGGGACGCCCTCCAGGACCGCGGCCCGGCCGAGGTTGGACGCCTTGCCGCCCGCCAGCCGGGGCACGCCCCCGGCCTCCTCCAGGGAGAGGATGTAGGGCGGCCCCACGTCGGGCTGCTCCAGTTGAAGCGCCATGCGCACGTAGAAGTCGATCTTGCGGAAGTATTCGGGCAGGTCCATATACCGGGTGGGATTCATCTCCACCAACTGCCCGGCCATGGTCCCCACCGCGGCGGACAGCCGGTTGGTCATCCAGACCGCCCGCTGCCGGTCGGCCAGCCGCTTGCCGTAGAACATCTCCTCCAGGTCGGCGATCAGCTCCAGGGCCACGGCGTCGTGGGCCAGGAGGGACTTGAACGCCTCGTATTTGCGCCGCAGCAAGGTGCCGGGGGCAAACACCTGATAGGTCCAGTGCCTGAAGAGTTGCTTGAGATGCATTGTCTGTCCTTGGCTAAACGGTACGGTTCACGTCAGGTCCGACTTCCGGTTCGGTTCACTCCTCGATCCCGAGGACCTCGGCCACCTTGGCCTCCAGTTCCTCCTTGTTGATCGGCTTGACGCAATATTCCTCGGCGCCCAACCGGAGCGACTCGCGGGCGGTCTCCAGGGTCGGATACCCGGTGAGCATGATCGCCTTCATGTCCGGGTGGATCTTCTTCAGCTCCTCCAGGGCCTCGACCCCGGTCATCTTCTTGAGCTTGATGTCGAGTATCGCCAGGTCCACGGGATTGCCCGCCGCATGCTTCAGGGCGTCCTCCTCCTCGGTGAAGCTGAACACCTTGTGCCCCTTGCGTTCCAATATGCGTTTGACCAGCATCCCCGCGTCGGAGATGTCGTCGAGTACCAGGATGTGAGCCATGGTCTACTCCTTTTCTGGCTCCCCGGGTTCATGGACCTGATGGTCCAGGGGGAGATTGACTTCAAAGACCGTCCCGCCGCCGTCAAGGCCGCCCTTGGCCTCCACCGGGAAACCGAACTCCTCGGGGATCGGGCTCACGGCGTGGATTTCGCCGCCGTGGTCCTCGATGATCCCGAAGGAAACGGAAAGCCCGAGGCCGGTGCCCTTGTCCACGGCCTTGGTGCTGTAGAACGGATCGAAAATTTTCTTGAGCGCGTCCTCGGCGATGCCCGAGCCGTTGTCCGCCACCCACAGGGAGACGATGCCGCCGGGGGTGTCCAGGCGGGTGCGGATGAGGATGGTGCCGGGCTGCCCGCCCATGGCGTCGCGCGCGTTGGTCAGCAGGTTGATCCAGACCTGCTTGAGCTTCTCGGGGTCGCCGTAGATGATCGGATAGCGGTCGTCGAGCTGGGTGACGATCGCCACCTTGTCCAGCTCCAGGGTGTGGCGCACCAGGCTGACCGCCTCCATGACCGAGTTGTTGAAGCACATCTCGCGCTTGGCGGACTGGGTCTGGCGGGAGAAGCCGAGCAGGTCGGCCACGATCTTCTTGCAGACCTGGGTCTGCTTCTCGATGATCGCCAGGTCCTGGTGGATCTGGCTGTCCGCGGGCACGTCCTCCTGGAGCAGCTGCGCATAGCCCAGGATGATCCCCAGCGGGGTGTTGATCTCGTGGGCCACGCCGCCCGCCAGCAGCCCGAGGGACTCCATCTTCTGGGCCTGGATGAGCTGGTTCTCGTAGCGCTTGATGTCGGTGATGTCGCGGTCGGTCCGCAGCAGACCGCCGATCCGGCCGTCCTCGCTCAGAACCGGGATGCAGACCACGTGGTACCAGCGCTCGCCGCCCGCCGTTTCGACCATGACCTGGGTGTCCAGCCGCCTGCCGGACTGAAGGATGTCGCGGGCCGCCATGTGGCGCTCCTCGGCCTCGGCCTCGGGGAAGAGATCGAAATCGGTCTTGCCGTCCACCTCGGCCAGGGACAGCCCCACGGACTCGGCGAAGCTCTTGTTGCAGCCCCGGTAGCGCATGGTGGAATCGATCAGGGAGACGCGGTCCGGGGTCACGTCCAGGATGGTCCGCGTGAGCCGCTGCTGGTCGCGCAGGTTGCGCTCGGCGCCGCGCAGCTCGTCGATGTGGCTCTTGAGCGACAGGGCCATGACGTCGAAGGTCTCGGCCAGGTCCTGTATCTCGTCGCCCGCGTTCTCGCGGTACACGGCGCACAGCCGGCAGGACTGGAGGCGGCACTGGAAATTGCCCTCGTTGTTGCAGTCCGGGCACATGGTCCCGGCGATGTACCAGCACCGCCGCCGAGTCTCGCCGTAGGCCGGGCACTGGGTGGTCCCGCATTGTTGCTTCTCCCAGCAGTGGATGCCCCAGGAGGGGCCGGAAATGGTGTCCAGGTTGCCGGTCAGCATTTCCTCGGCGTGGGCGCGCAGCCTGCCGAGCCTTGCGGTCACGCGCCGGGCGAAGACCGTGCCCAGCGAGGTGGCCAGGAACAGGGCCGCGGCAAACAGTCCGGCCATGATGGTGATCTGGCGCTGCACGGCCAGCTGGATGCGGGCCTGGGACAGCCCGATGCGCACCGTGCCGAGCCGCCCGTCCGAGACCAGCACCGGGGCCGCAAAATCATAGATGCGCCGGGAGCCGTCGGCCAGGAGCTGAATGTGCAGGGATTCGTCCGTGTCCACCTTGTTGGCGTCGATCAGGTCCACGGGGAAGCCGCGCTGGAAGGTGTGGGCCATGACGAACCCGTTCTTGTCCTGGACAAAGGCGTAGATCACGTCCTCCACCGTGGACTGCTCGTCGACCATGTTCTTCAACCGCAGGAAATCGCGGGCGAGCATGGAGTCGACCGCGCGCACGGACAGTCCTTCGGCCAGGGCCGATCCGCGCTTCTTGCTCTCCTCCACCAGGGAGTTGGCGCTCATGGTGCCGATCAGCGGCAGGAGCAGCAGGGCCATGACCACCAGGATGGAGGCCATGCCCAGGTTGAGCTTGGTGCGGAATCGGAGCCTGGGGAAAATACGCATGAAACTACCTGTCCAGCCCCAGTTTCACGATCAGTTCCCTGACCGGATCGTAATCGGCGTCCCGGGCCGGGATGATCCCCGTCATGCCCGCTGCGTTGAGAATGGAGCGCTGCTCCTCGGTATCCTTGTCCAGGGCGAACATGGCCGTGGAGATCGCTTCGATCACGGACGGGTCCAGCCCCTCGCGGGCCGCGTAGACCCAGCCGGGATAGGGCCGGGTCTCGGCCAGGATGCGGATGGCCCCGAGATCGACCTTCCCGGCGACCACGTCCAGGGTGCCCTTGCGGATGGTGCCGATGTCGTAGACGCCCGCATGCACCGCCAGGACGACCTTCTCCTGCTTGCCGCCGGGGCCGGGCGCGAAGTCCACGGTCTCGAAATCGGAAAGCCGGATGCCGTGGTCGTAGAACAACCCGAGCGGGAAGAGGTAGCCGCCCGCCGAGTTCGGGTCCACCGCAATCCACCGCTTGCCCCGGCAGTCCTCCAGGGAGTTCACGGCCGCGTTGTCGGCGCGGGCGATGATCTGGCCCCGGAAGTTCGGCTCGCCGGACGGCTCGATGACCCTGGCGAAGGCGTGCGCCCCGGCCTTGGCCAGCCGCACGTAGACGAACGGATTGGAATAGGAGATGTCGATCTCCCCGCGCTCCACCATTTTGACGTGCTCTTCGAAGGTGTCCGGGAATATCTGGCGCAGCGGCAGCCCGGTGGTCTTGCGCAGGTATTCCAGCAGTTGCCGATGGCGCTGATAGGAGATGGTGTGGGAGTACTGGGGCAGGTAGGCGTAGGTGATGGCTTCCGTCAGCCGGGGGGCCACCAGGTCCTCGCGCTTGGACAGGTCCACGCGCACCGGATCGTCGTCCGAGCAGCCCGCCGGAGCCAGGCACAGGGCGAGCAGGAGCGCGAAGGCTAAGGCGGCGGTAAAAGTCGTTCGCTTCATTACATTCACATCGGGCGCTTCCGCGCCGGGTTCGGGACATCCTTGGAAAGAGTACAATAATTCAGGCCGCAGTCCAACACCTCTTATCCCTTGGCAACTCGCACTCAAGACAGTATGTAGTCCACGGAGCACGCTGATGTGCCCGACCCAAGGAGACACCCAATGGCAACCACTTTCAAGGTCCCCATGAACAAGGCCGTGCTGACCCTCTTCCTCCTGGCCGTCGCCGCCGTCGCCGCGGTCGTGGCCTGGAGCTTCAACTCCGGCCTGACCTGGACGGGCATCTGCCTCATCGCCGTGACCGGACCGCTTTCGCTCTTCTACTGGTACATGCTGTACATCACGCCCAAACGGGCCTCGATCACCGTGGCGGACGAGGGCATTCTGCTGGCCGCCCCGCCCTTTTCCTCGGCCGTCATCCCCTGGGCCTCGGTGGAGAAGGTCTTCCCCGCCGACCTCGCCAAGGACGAAGCGTTCAAGATCACCAAGACCCGCAAGTACATGACCTTCGGCGGCTACAAGTCCGGCGTCGTGGAGGTCAGGGACGGCCGCGAGGCGGTCGTCGTGGCCAACCGCACGGACGTGCTCTGCATCCAGACGGGCGAGCGGTTCTACCTGCTCGGTCCCTCGGACCTCCCGGGGTTTCGGGAAGCGGTGGAGAAATCGGCTCCCTAGCCGATTTCCGGCCCGGCATATCAAAGAACAAAGCCGCCCCGTGGGGCGGCTTTTCCTTTTAGAAATCGCTAGGACCCTTCGGGGACCGGCTTGTGTTCGATGAGACCGGGCTTGTCCTTGCCCCTGGCCTTCCTGGCGTCCGCGTACGCCTTCTTGTCCTCTTCGCTGAGCAGGTCCGTGAAGGTCATCATCTCGTCGGCGGCCTCGTTCTCCTTGACCTTCTGGCGGATGGTCCGGAAGACGGGCAGCCACGGCTTGGAAAGGCTGAACAGGTAGCGGACGAGGATGTAGACCGGGATGAACAGGAAGGCCGGTCCGACGGCCCCGATCAGGGGCGCGGTGAAGTCCACGTCGCCGAAGCGGTAGAAGAGCCAGCCGATGGAAAACGGCACCACCCACAGCGAGGACGCGAACAGGGCGATGCGGGCGAAGAAGTTCTTGCCGAAGGCGTCGTTGGCCAGCGAGTTGCAGGCCTTCCAGGCGGTCTTGTCCTTGACCCCGAGGGCCTTGACCGAAAAATTGTGGTGGTCGATCATTTCGCGGTTGATCTTGGCGAAATGCTTCTTGTTGGAGAAATACACCGCGGCCATGCACAGCTCGCCGATGACCGTCGCGGCGAGGCAGACCCAGAAGAGGCCGATGGCGAATCCCAAGTAGGCGTTGGAGCTGGTGCGGAAAGCCCAGATGAGCCAGGGATCGAGAAACTGGTAGATTGCGGTACCGGTCATGTAAATTCCGTTTTTTGTGGCGGCCGCCCGCAAGGGGCGGCCGCCGTTCTTTCATGCAGGGACTAGATGGGCAGCAGGATGCCGAAGAAGCCCTTCAGGGTGTACTTCAGACCAACGTACACGGCCAGCACGATGAAGAGACGCTTCAGCCAGATGTCCGGGATGTACTTGGAGGTCTTGGGGCCGATGATGGAGCCGATGACGATGCCGACGAGCTCGGCGCCGATCAGGGACCATTCGACCGGGGTGGAACGGAGGATCATGTAGGAGGCGATGGAGTTCACCATGCCGACGAAGACGGCCATGGCGGAGGTTCCGGCCACCAGGTACATGGGCAGGCCCGCGACGGAGGTCAGGAACGGCACCAGGAGGAAGCCGCCGCCGACGCCCAGGAAGGAGGCCAGCGCGGAGATGAAGAAGCCGCCGACCACGGGGATCAGGGGGTTGAAGGAGAACTCGACGCCGAAGAAGGTGAACTCACAGGCGGTCGGGGTGAACTTCTGGACCTTGACGCCCATCTCGGTCATGTCAACGGTGCCGCCCTTCTGCTGTTCCTTGACGGACTTCTGGAAGGCTTCGGCGGCCTTTTTGGCGGCCTTCTTGCTTTCCTGACCCTTCGGGGTGGTTTCGTAGAAGAGGTAGCAGCCCAGGAACAGGACGAACAGGCCGAAGTAGCCGATGTAGGCCTTCAGGCTGATCTTGCCGGCGGTCAGCCAGGGCACCAGCCAGGAACCGGAGACGGAGCCGATGGCCAGGGCGATGCCCAGCGGCAGCACAAGGCGGCCGGCCTTCCAGTAGTTGAAGGAGGACAGGGCGGCGGAACAACCGACCAGCCACTGGTTGGACACGCGGATGGAGTCGGTGACGACCTTGTTCAGCTTGGCGCCTTTGCCGAAGGAGCTGGCGTAGTCGCCCAGGCCGTAGATGGTGATGTGACCGACACCGGCCATGATGCCGCCGAACGCGCCGACGGTGGAGAAAATCCAGCCAACCCAGATCGCCCACAGGAGGCCGATGATGATGTTGAGCTGCGGACCGCCGGGAATGCCCAGGTAGCCGGGCTCACCCTGCGGATTGGCCTCGGCGATGGCGTCGGCCAGACGATCGGCCCAGGCGGGTTCGGCGACGAAGCACACGACCGCCAGCAGGGCCAGCATCAGGAGAGTCTTTTTGGAACGTAACACAGTTACCTCCTCCTCAATGAATAGTTGTTAAGAACCCCAAAAAATCACTCCGCGCCCCCCAAGGCCGCGAAGTTGATACCTAAGACTATTCCGGCCGCACGAAGCTCAGGGCGTTCGCCGTGCAGCCTACGACGCAGGCAGGGGTGCCGCCGGCATCGACCCTGTCCACGCAGTAATCACATTTGAGAATCTTTCCGGTCGCCTCGTTGTAGACCGGAACGGTCCACGGACAGGCGTCGATGCAGGCCTTGCAGCCGTCGCACTTGTCCAGATCGACCAGCACCAGCCCGTCCTCGCGCTTGTACATGGCCCCGGTGGGGCAAGCGGGAACGCATTCGGGCTTCTTGCAATGATTGCAATTCTGGTACTTCAGCTTGGCCGAAGGTTTGCCGTCCTTGTCCGCGATGGGCCCCTCGGCGGTGAGCCGATTGAGGGACAGCCCGGCGGGAACCTTGTTCTTCACCTTACAGTGAACAAGGCAGGCGTTGCAGGCAATACACCGTTTCTTGTCAAATTTAATTCTGTAACCAGCCATGTTTCCACCTCTGCAGACTTCGATTTAGGCGCGCAGTTTCGTTGATAATCCACGGTTTGAAGAAAAATCCCCCGCGGGTCAATGGCCTCCCATCTTGTGAGATATTTCTCAATCAAAACGCACCATAACTCAGTTTTTCTCTCGATTGAAAGAAAAATCATGTTATAGATTTCACATTCCGGTATTGTGTTGCGGTCGCTTGACCCCGATGGATAAGGTCCAATCTACCAAAAATAGTGCGCAGATTCATCACTGTCTGTTTTTTAGGAGGAGTGTATGGGTAAGGAATATGTGAAGAGCATTTGCGGTATGTGCTCGGTACGCTGTCCCATCGAAGTCGAGGTGGTTGACGGCAAGGCCGAGTACATCCAGGGCAATCCCGATGCCGCGGGCATCATGGGCTCCCTGTGTCCGCGCGGCGCCGCCGGCACGGCGTTGACCTACGACGAGGACCGCCCGCAGTACCCCATGGTCCGCACGGGCAAGCGCGGCGAAGGCAAGTGGAAACAGGTCTCCTGGGACGAAGCCCTGGACTACGTGGCCGACGAGCTGACCCGCATCCAGGATACCTACGGCAAGAACTCGGTCCTGTTCTCGGACCGCGGCGGCCCGTTCCGCGATTTTTACCGCGCCTTCCTGCGCGGCATCGGCACGGCCAACTACAACAACCATGACTCGGCCTGCGCCCGCAACGTGCAAAATGCGGCCCTGTCCGTGTTCGGCTTCGGCCGCAAGGGCGTGTCCTACGACCTGAAGAACGCCAAGCACGTCATCCTGCAGCAGCGCAACATCATGGAAGCCATCAACGTGGCCGAGGTGAACAACCTGCTCACCGGCATTGAAAAGGGCTGCAAGCTGACGGTCATCGACATCCGCGCCAACGTCCCGGCGACCAAGGCCGACAACTTCTTCATGGTCCGCCCCGGCACCGACTACGGCTTCAACCTGGCCGTGATCAACGTCCTTATTAACAAGGAACTGTACGACAAGAAGTTCGTAGCCGACTGGTTCGAGGACTTCGACAAGCTCGCCGAGTTCATCAAGCCCTACACCCCGGAATGGTGCGAGGCCGAGACCGGCGTGCCCGCCGCCGACCTGATCGCCTTCTGCGAGCAGCTGGCCGAGGCCGCGCCGAGCGTCATCTGGCATCCCGGCTGGATGACCGCCCGCTACTCCGACTCGTTCTGGATGACCCGGACCATCTACATCATCAACGCCATGCTCGGCGCCATCGGCGCCAAGGGCGGCCTGCCGTTCATGAACAAGCCCGGCAACGTGGGCGCCAAGGGGCTGAAGAGCTTCATGGAGATCTATCCCAAGCCCGAGGGCAAGCGCGCCGACGGCATCGGCTGGATGGACGGCCGCAAGCACTTCGACGCCGGTCCCGGCCTGGTCCACCTGGCCTACGAGGCCGCCGTGGCCGAAGACCCGTACCCGATCAAGGCGTACATCGTTCAGCGCCACGACCCGCTGATGGCCTTCCCGGACAAGCACGACGTGCGCGCCAAATGGGACGACATCGAGCTCGTGGTCGCGGCGACCTTCTCCTGGTCCGACACCGCCTGGTACGCCGACGTGATCCTGCCCATCTCCCCCTACCTCGAACGGGACGAGATCCTCATGACCAAGAACGGCCCCAAGCCCGCCTTCCAGGTGCGCAAGCGCGCCATCGAGCCGGTCTACGACACCAAGGCCGTGTGGGAAATCTACGCGGGTCTGGCCAAGCGCATGGGCCTCAAGGAACTCGACTACACCAATATCGAAGACATCTGGAAATTCCAGCTGGAAGGCACCGGCGTGTCCGTCGCGGACTTCGAGAAGACCGGTATCGTGACACTGGCCTCCGAGCCCCTGTACCAGCCGGTCAAGGAAGGGTCTTTCAAGACCCCGTCCGGCAAGGTCCAGGTCATCGACGCCAAGCTCGAAGGCGACGGCCAGCCCTCGCTGAAGCCGTACGTGTCGCCGGAGCGCCCGCCCGAGGGCAAGTTCCGCATCACCTTCGGCCGCTGCGCGCTGCACACCCAGGGCCACACCGTGAACAACTCCCTGCTCTTCGAGCAGATGCCGGAGAACACCCTGTGGATCAACACCAAGCGCGCCGCCGAGCTGGGCATCGAGAACGGCGAGTACGTTTCGATCAGCAACACCGGCTACGAGGCCAAGATCAAGGCGTTCGTGACCGACTTCATCCATCCCGAAGCTGTCTTCATGATCCACGGCTTCGGCCATGACCTGCCCTGCGAGTCCCGTGCGAAAGGCATGGGAGCCGCCGACAACATGCTGATGCCCAAGGGCATTCAGAAGTGGGATCGCGGCGGCGGCGCCGTGGCCATGCAGGAGCACTTCGTGGAAGTAGCCAAGGCATAACTACTCTCACCCCCATACTTGAAGAGACCGGCATCGCCCCCGTTGCCGGTCTCTTCTTGTCTTTCATGCGCCGGTTTCCGATAGCTGGTTCATGGGGAGAGCCGTCGCTGGCGCTCCTCCAGGTTTTTTTGGAGCCCTCCCGGCGGGGTTCTTTCTTTTTCCAAAGCAAAAAAGAAAGAACCAAAGAAAATTGCTTTGCGGGGCTGCCCCGCCCGGAGTTTGGCCGCCAAGAATCCGATCCGCTCGGGGCGGCTCCATCCCATGAAAAGTAGAGTGCGAGTCTCCTCGGGAACGCACCTTTTATGGAATACCGAGCTATCACGGGAGCGGAGCCGCCGCCCCTTCGCGGTCGGCTTCTAGGCGTCCAGAACAGGGCTCGCTGCGTGCTGCCTGGCGGTATGAAGGGCGAAGGAAGAGGACCTTCGGACGGGACTTCGGGGTAGGAGAGCCACTGTTTGAGGCTGCGCCTCAAAGGCGTTCCATAAGAATGATTTTCGGAAGATGATTCCAAATAAGCCAAAGCCGCCAGGCTAATACCTCCAAAATGCTCCAAATGTGATTTTTCCGTCACCCTACCCCGCGAAGCGGCGCCAAAGAGTTTTGGAGGGGAGATGGGGGTCCAGGGGGAAGAGGGGGACCTTTTGCAAAAGGTCCCCCTCTTCCCCCTGGCCGCCGGAGGCAAAAAAATGGGCCGCCTCAGAGAGGCGGCCCCTTTTGTATGTCACAGGTAACCGGGTCAGCCTTCGGCGATCCAGGTTTTGAGTTTGTCTTCGAACATGGTCCGGATTTCGTCGAGGCGTTCGGGGGTCAGGGCTTCGAAGCGCAGGACGAGGACGGGCTGGGTATTGGAGGCGCGGATGAGGCCCCAGCCGTCGGGGAAGACGGCGCGGACGCCGTCGATGTCGATGGCCTCGAACTTGGAGCTGAAGTAGGCCACAGCCTTGCCCACGACCCGCTCCTTGAGCGCTTCGGGGCAGTCCACCCGGATTTCCGGGGTGGAATAGGTCTTGGGCCAGTCGAGCTGTTCGCTCATGGGCTTGTCGGAGTTGGACAGGATCTCGACCATGCGCAGGGCCGCGTAGGTGGCGTCGTCGAACCCGTAGTAGCGGTCCGCGAAGAACATGTGGCCGGACATCTCACCCGCGAACTTGGCCCCGATCTCGCGCATGCGGGCCTTGATCAGCGAATGGCCGGTCTTCCACATGACCGCGTCGCCGCCGTGGGCGCGGATGTCGTCGTACATCAGGTAGGAGCACTTGACCTCGCCGATGATGGCCGCGCCGGGGAACGCTTTCAAGATGTCCCGGGCGTAGATGGCCACCAGCTGGTCGCCGAAGAGCAGCCCGCCCTTCTCGGTGACCACGCCGATGCGGTCGCCGTCGCCGTCCAGGCCGATGCCGATGTCCGCCTTCTCGCGCAGCACCGCCTGCTGGAGGGCGGCCATGTTCTTCTCCACCACCGGGTCGGGATGGTGATTGGGGAAATCGCCGTCCGGGTCGCAGAAGATGCGCACCACCTCGGCCCCGGCCTTTTCCAGGGCGTCGGCGGTCAGGTTGCCGCCCGTGCCGTTGCCGCCGTCCACGACAACCTTGAGCTTCCTGCCAAAGGTCACGTCCCCGGACAGTTCGTCCACGTAGCGGCCGAGGATCGACTCGCTGCGCACGGTCCCCTTGCCGGTGGGGAAGTCGCCCTTTTCCATCAGCTCGAAGACGTCCTGAATTTCCTCGGAATGGATGGTGCTGATCCCCTGCCAGACCTTGAACCCGTTGTATTCCGAAGGGTTGTGGCTGGCGGTGATCATCACTCCGGCGGTCTCGCCGAGCTTGGTCACGGCCCAGTAGAAGGCGGGCGAGGAGAGCTGGCCGATGGCCACGACATCAACGCCGGTGCTGTTCAGCCCCCGGGTCAGCGCCTCGGCGTAGCCCGGCGAGGAATGGCGGCAGTCATGGCCGACCACGGCGGTTTTGGAGCCACGCTCCAGAAAATACTGGCCGCAGGCGCGACCCAACCGCTCGACCCACTCCGGGTCGAAATCCCTGTCCACGATACCGCGTATGTCATAGGTCCTGAACACTTCCCGCGTGATCGGCTTCATCGATATTCCTCCCTGCCCGGTAAACGGGCTTCTGGTCTTGCACGGGCGGCCGCCGGGCCGCCGGGTGATCCTCTTCAGGAGCGTGCGGTGCCGACCGCCGCTCCATCCATCCACCCTATACAGACATTCGCGCCGAAATGCCACCAACCCGGCAGCCGTCCCGCCGCACAATTGTCACCTGATCGTCATTGACATATCCGCATAAGCGGATATTTATCAACTCATGGAACAACTCGCACTCCGTCTGAAGGGTCTCGGCGACCCCACCCGGCTGAGGGTCATCCGCCTGCTCGATCACGGCGAGCTGTGCGTGTGCGACCTCATGACGGCGCTGGACATGCCGCAGTCCACGGTCTCCCGGCACATGTCCTTCCTGCGCAACGCCGGTTGGGTGAACTCCCGGCGCAAGGGGAAGTGGGTCTACTACTCCCTGGCCGAACCCACGGACGAGATACAGTCCCTGGTATTGCAGGTCCTGCGCCAGAACCTGCCCGCCCAGCCCCAGGCGCGGCGGGATTATTCCAGGCTCATGGACCATCTGGCGACCAAAACAACGGCCGAGTGCGGCTAGCGCACCGGAGGTATCATGGCGGACACTTCTCCGAAACAACTCTCCTTTCTCGACAGATTCCTGACCCTGTGGATATTCCTGGCCATGTTCACCGGCGTGGCCGCGGGCTATTTCTTCCCGGGCGTGAAGGGGGTCATCGACTCGTTCACCACAGGGACCACCAACATCCCCATCGCCGTGGGGCTGATCCTGATGATGTACCCGCCCCTGGCCAAGGTGAAATACGAGGAGCTGGGCCGGGTCTTCCGCAACTACCGGGTGCTGGCGCTGTCCCTGGTCCAGAACTGGGTCATCGGGCCGATCCTGATGTTCGGCCTGGCCGTGACCTTCCTGTCCGGCCACCACGACTACATGGTCGGCCTGATCCTCATCGGCCTGGCCCGGTGCATCGCCATGGTCATCGTCTGGAACGACCTGGCCGACGGCGACTCGGAATACTGCGCCGGACTGGTGGCCTTCAACTCGCTCTTCCAGGTACTCTTCTTCTCCTTCTACGCCTATGTGTTCATCACCATCCTGCCCGGCTGGTTCGGGCTTGAGGGCGTGGTCGTGGACGTGTCCATGGGCCAGATCGCCGAAAGCGTGTTCATCTACCTGGGCATCCCGTTCCTGGCGGGCATGGTTTCCCGGTTCATCGGCCTGAAGATCAAGGGACGGGAGTGGTACGAACAGGTGTTCATCCCGAAGATCTCGCCCCTGACCCTGATCTTCCTGCTATTCACCATCGTGGTCATGTTCTCGCTCAAGGGCGACCGCGTGGTGGCCCTGCCGTTCGACGTGGTGCGCATCGCCATCCCGCTGACCATCTACTTCCTGATCATGTTCCTGGCCTCCTTCTACCTCTCCTGGAAGGCGGACGCGACCTACGAGCAGGCCGCGACCCTGAGCTTCACCGCCGCGTCCAACAACTTCGAACTGGCCATCGCCGTGGCCATCGCGGTCTTCGGCATCGACTCCGGCGAGGCGTTCGCCGCGGTCATCGGCCCCCTGGTGGAGGTCCCGGTGCTCATCGGACTGGTCAACGTGGCCGTCCGGTTCAAGCGCCGCTACTTCCCCTTTGCCAAGGAAACCATAGGCGGCGTCTGCCACGTGCGCTGCGAAACCGCTGAACCCCGCTAGGAGAACGACATGAACATCCTTTTTCTGTGCACCGGCAATTCCTGTCGCAGCCAGATGGCCGAAGGCTGGGCCAAAACCCTCAAGGGGGACGTGTTCACGGCCTGGTCAGCAGGCGTGGAGACCCACGGCCTGAACCCCCTTGCGGTCAAGGTCATGGCCGAGGCGGGCGTGGACATAGCGGACCACGCCTCCAAGCTGACCACGGACCTGCCCGCCGACCTGGAGTTCGACTACGTGGTCACGGTCTGCGGCCACGCCAACGAGAACTGCCCGTATTTCCCGGCCCGGACCAAGGTGGTCCACGTCGGCTTCGACGACCCGCCGAGCCTGGCCGAATCACTGACCGACGAAGAGGAAATCCTGGACGTGTACCGCCGCGTCCGGGACGAGATAAAGACCTTCGTCCAGGGGCTGCCCGACTCCCTGTCGTAGCCCCGCACAAGGAGGACGACATGAAAAAGGTACTGACCCGCGTGCTCCGGGCATGGTCGCCGCTGGCGGCCTGGACCGGCTGCATCCACCGGGGCGAGAGCGGCGAACTCCGCTTCACCCTGTTCGATTAACCGACACCGAAACCATGCAACCGAGGCCCGGAGGGAAATTCCCCCGGGCCTTTGTCATGGTCGGCCGGATTCGGGTCCGGCACCGGGCGCAAAAACGCGGCCGGGGGGCAGAAAACAGCCGCCCGAATCCCCGCCGATCAATCCGCCGCGAATCCCGTCAATCACCTTGCCACCACTGGCATTGCGCCGCATTGCAATTTTGAATTATCGCCTGATATTCCGTGTCCATTTTTTCCAAAAAAATCATTTTTTGACATGATGAACATAATCACTTATCTTATCCGAGCATTAGCACTCGTTGCACACCCGAGAATGTTGTTTTTACACTGTAACAAAAGATTGCATGGATAGTACATAAATATATCAGCCAGTGCAGTTGCTGCAAACTAGTACAATTGCGTTTACTATTGATTTTTTACTGTACCA
Organism: Pseudodesulfovibrio indicus; assembly: GCF_001563225.1. Taxonomy (NCBI): domain Bacteria; kingdom Pseudomonadati; phylum Thermodesulfobacteriota; class Desulfovibrionia; order Desulfovibrionales; family Desulfovibrionaceae; genus Pseudodesulfovibrio; species Pseudodesulfovibrio indicus. The sequence goes on along the minus strand of NZ_CP014206.1, from coordinate 1,603,655 downwards.
GTCATTAAACAACATTAATTCTGACGGAAAAGAAATTTTACATGCGACACTCCCGGAATTGTCTTTACGGTTCGGCTCGCCCCTCTTCGAGCTTGTCGTCCCACGGCACTCCCTGCGGTCTCCGCGACCGGGTCCCCCTCTTCTAGCCTTTTCCCGACGCCTGTTTTTATCCGCCCCGGCAGCGAAGCCAGGGCGCCATCAATTATTGGAGAAAGAATGGAAAAAATTCGAGTAGAAAACCTTTACAAGATTTTCGGGCCAAAACCCGGAAAGGGCCTTGAAATGCTCCGCAAGGGGCACGACAAGGCGTCGGTTCTGGAAAAGACCGGCATGACGGTGGGCGTGAACGACGCCTCCTTCTCCATAGAAGCCGGAGAAATTTTCGTCATCATGGGGCTGTCCGGTTCGGGCAAGTCCACCATCGTGCGCATGCTCAACCGGCTCATCGAGCCCACGGCCGGGCGCGTCCTGGTCGATGGCGAGGACGTCACCGCCATGGGCGAGGACGAGCTGGTCAGATTTCGGCTGCACAACATGAGCATGGTCTTCCAGTCCTTTGCCCTCATGCCCCACCAGACCGTGCTGGACAACGCCGCCTTCGGCCTCGAACTGGCCGGGGTGGACAAGGCCAAGCGGCACGAACGCGCCCGCGAGGCCCTGGCCCAGGTCGGCCTGGCCGGCTGGGAAGACCAGTACCCCTCCCAGCTGTCCGGCGGCATGCAGCAGCGCGTCGGATTGGCGCGCGGCCTGGCCGTGGACCCGGAAATCCTGCTCATGGACGAGGCGTTTTCCGCCCTCGACCCGCTCATCCGCACCGAGATGCAGGACGAACTGCTCAAGCTCCAGGAGGAATCGCAGCGGACCATCGTGTTCATTTCCCACGACCTGGACGAGGCCCTGCGCATCGGCGACCGCATCGCCATCATGGAGGGCGGCAACGTGGTCCAGGTGGGCACGCCGGATGAAATCCTCCAGAACCCGGCCAACGACTACGTGCGTGCCTTTTTCCGCGGCGTGGACCCCACCGGCGTCATCAGCGCGGGCGACATCGTGCGCGACACCCATCCGACCATCACCGTGACCAAGGCGGGCGGCAGCCTCCGCACGGCCCACGAGATCCTGAGCGGCAGCGAGCTGGAACACGGCTACGTGCTGGATTCCAAGCATCGCTTCCTGGGCATCATCTCCACCGAGGGCATCCGCAACGCCCTTGAGGCGGGCATCCCGGAGAAGCCCCTCAGCCAGGTCTTCCTGACCGGGGCCGAGTCCGTGCAGCAATCCGACTCCATGCAGGACATCCTGCCCCTGGTGGCGGCCTCGCCATGGCCCATTCCCGTCGTGGACGAGAACGGCCGCTATCTCGGCGTGGTCTCCAAGAACCGGTTCCTCAAGACCCTGCACCGCACCGAAACGGCCCTGTCCAATGGAGGTGAGCAATAATGTTTCAAGACGCGATAATCCCTCTCGACACCTGGGTCTCGGACGCCGTGGAATGGCTGGTGGACAACTACCGCGAGTTCTTCCAGATGCTCAAATGGCCCGTGGAACAACTGCTCAACGGGTTCGAGCACGGCCTCAACGCCCTGCATCCGCTGATCATCATCGCCGTGGTCTGCTTCATGGCCTGGAAGTTTTCCGGCAAGCGGCTGGCCCTGTTCTCACTGCTCTCCATGCTGCTCGTGGGCTTCCTCGGACTGTGGGAAGACACCATGATCACCCTGGCCATGGTCCTTTCCTCCGTGGTCATCTGCGCCGTGCTCGGCATTCCCCTGGGAATCATGTCCGGGCGCAGCGACCGGTTCGAGGCAGGCCTGCGGCCCGTGCTCGACGCCATGCAGACCACCCCGGCCTTCGTCTACCTCGTGCCCATCGTCATGCTCTTCTCCGTGGGCAACGTGGCGGGCGTGCTGGCCACCATCATCTTTGCCCTGCCCCCCATCATCCGGCTGACCGGACTCGGCATCCGCCAGGTCCACCCCGAGCTGGTGGAAGCGGCCCAGGCCTTCGGGGCCACCCGCTGGCAGGTGCTCATCAAGGTCCAGATCCCGCTGGCCCTGCCGACCATCCTGGCCGGCCTGAACCAGACCATCATGATGGCCCTGTCCATGGTCGTCATCGCCGCGCTCATCGGCGCGGGCGGACTTGGCTCCCCGGTCATCCTGGGGCTGAACACCCTGGACATCGGACGCGCCGTGGTCGGCGGCGTGGGCATCGTGCTCATGGCCATCGTCCTGGACCGCATCACCCAGTCAATGGCACAAAAGAAATAACTTCTTATAATTCAAGGAGAAAAGATGAAATTTATCAAACTCGCAATGGTGGCCGCCCTGTTCGTGGCCCTGGCCGCGGCATCGGCAATGGCCGTGGAGGCAAAGCCCGGCGAAGGCGTCACCGTACGTCCGGGCCGCGCCACCTGGAACACCGGCTTCTTTCAGGAAGCCCTGGCCAGGAGGGGACTGGAGGAACTGGGCTATGACGTGGAAAAGCCCAAGGACCTGCAGAATCCCATCGCCTACAAGTCCATTTACCTCGGCGACATAGACTATTGGTGCAACGGCAACTTCCCGCTGCACAACCCCCAGCTGCCCAAGAACTTCGAAAAGCGGGCCGTCATCCTCGATCCGATCATCAAGTCCGGCGGCATGCAGGGATATCTCGTTTCCAAAAAGGAAGTCGAGAAATTCAACATCAAGTCCCTGGACGACTTCAAGCGTCCCGAGGTGATCAAAGCCTTCGACCTCAACGGCGACGGCAAGGCCGATCTGACCGCCTGCCCTCCCGGCTGGGGTTGCGAGAAGGTCATCGCCACGCACATGGAGCTGTACGGGCTGAAAGACTACGTAAAGCCCAGCAAGGCTTCCTACGAAGCGGGCATGGCCGCGGCCCTGGGCGCCTTCAAGTCCGGTCAGCCGGTCTTTTTCTACACCTGGACGCCCAACTGGACCGTTTACAAATTCAAGCCCGGCACCGACGTCATGTGGATCAACGTGCCTGAGAAAGGCGACACCGGCAGCGTGGTTTCCGGCGTGGCCGGAGCCGTTTCCGACCCCCTCCGTCCGGGCTTCGTGGTCTATGACATCAACGTCGTCGCCAACAAGAAGTTCCTGGAGAAGAATCCGGCTGCCGCGACCTTCCTCAAGAGCTTCAAGCTGACCATCGATGACGTCAGCGCCCAGAACACTCGCATGAACGAAGGCGAAAAGTCCGACCGCGACATCGCCAAGCACGTTGACGAGTGGATCGCCGCCCACCAGGACACCTGGAACGCCTGGCTTGAAGCGGCCCGCAACGCCGCAAAGTAGTTTGGAAAGGAAGCACCCGCCCAATGGGTGCTTCCTTCTTTCGCCCGACATTTCCCGCAGCCTGCGGAATTGCCTCCGACCGAATCCGGCCGCGAGGCAAACGGGCCGACATTAACCAAGGAGTGTGTATGCATCGTATTGCAATGCTTGTTCTTTCCGTTGTCTTTATCGCCAGCAACGCCCTGGCAATGAACATGAAACCCGGCGAGGGCGTCACCGTACAGCCCGCGCGCGCCACCTGGAACACCGGCTTCTTTCAGGAAGCCCTGGTCAGCAAGGGGCTCCAAGAGCTCGGCTACGAAGTCAAGAGCCCCCGCGACCTGCAAAATCCAATTTTCTACAAATCCGTGACGCTCGGCGACGTTGATTACTGGACCAACGGCTGGTTCCCCATGCACAACGCCCAGCTGCCCAAGAACTTTGACGAAAAGGCCCGAAAGATCGGCTTCGTGGCCAAGGCGGGCGGCATGCAGGGCTACCTGGTGTCCAAGCGCGACGTGGAAAAATACAACATCAAGTCCCTTGAGGACTTCAAGCGCGACGATGTGAAAAAGGCGTTCGACTCCAATGGCGACGGCAAGGCCGACCTGACCGCCTGCCCCCCCGGCTGGGGCTGCGAACAGGTCATCGCCCACCACATGGAAGTCTACGGCCTGTCCGACCACATCAACCTGATCAAGGCCTCCTACGAGGCGGGCATGGCCTCCGCCCTGGGCGCCTACAAGTCCGGCAAGCCAGTCTTCTTCTACACCTGGACCCCCAACTGGACCGTGTTCAAGTTCAAGCCCGGCAAGGACGTGATGTGGATCAACGTGCCTGAGATCAATCCCACCGAGGCCCAGGCCCCGAACAAGGACCGCATGACCGTGTCCGGCGTCGAAGGCGCTGTTTCCGACCCGCTCAAGGCCGGTTTCGTGGTCTCCGACATCCGCACCGTGGCCAACAAGAAGTTCCTCGAAAAGAACCCGGCTGCCGCCAAGTTCATGGAACTCTTCACCCTCTCCCTGAACGACATCAGCGAGCAGAACACCCGCATGAGCGAAGGCGAAAAGTCCGACAAGGACATCGCCAAGCACGCGGACGAATGGATCGCCAAGAACAAGGCGACCTGGGACGGCTGGATCAAGGCTGCCCGCGAAGCCCAATAGATTGGGCTAGGCGAAACAATGCGGCGGCTCCCTTTTGGGAGCCGCCTTTTTTTTCGCAGGGGGGCGGCTTCCGATAGCGGCGCATCTGCACATTTTTCGAGGGCTTGTTTGATCCTCACGTACCGGGTGTACGCTGCGATGAAATGGCCCCGCGAAAAATGCACAGCTACACAACTCTCGAAAGCCTATTCCTGGCACGGGGAGAGAGCCGCTGTCGGGTGGCGGTGCCACCCGAATCGCTCCAGGGGCCGGAGGTGAAAAGGCCCGCCACTCAGCCCGAATTTGAAGCCTTCTCGGCGCGGCCCGCCCCGCGAAGCGGCGACAAGGAGTTTGGGAGGGGAGATGGGGGTCCAGGTGGAAGAGGGAAACCTTTTGCAAAAGGCTCCCCTCTTCCCCCTGGCCGATCGATGCTGTCTTCATCCGTAGGGCTCGAAGACCCGCCAACGCTGGAAGCCCGGAGGCATCCCCCCCCGCTACGGGAGTTCGTAGCGGGTGGAGGGGCCTTTGCCGGTCTTGACGAGCAACCCCCGTTTGACGAAGTCCTGGAGGTCGTAGATGGCGGTTCGGGTGGGCAGGTCGCCGCCCACCAGTTCCTGGTATTCCTTGCGGGTGACGGTCCCTTTTTTGCGGATCACGTCCCAGGCCTCTTTCTGGCGCGCGTTGAGACCGGGTTCGTGATCGCCGCGGGCGTGCGGTTCCGCGATTTCGGCGGCCGGGTGATCGCGGTGCGCCGCCACCGGTTCCGGCGCGGTTTCGGGCCGGGGTTCGGCGGGCCAGGCGTAGAGCTCGTTTTCCAGGCGGATCTCCTCGGCCTGGATGACGTCGGTCTCGGCCATGACCGCGGCGCGGGTGATGCAGTTGACCAGTTCCCGCACGTTGCCGGGCCAGTCGTAGGAGGTCAGCTTGACGAGCGCGCCCTTGCTCAGCTCCAGGTGCTCGCGCCCGGCCAGGGTAACGGCCTGTTGCAGGTAGTAGACGCAGAGCAGCGGGATGTTTTCGCGGTTTTCGCGCAGGGCGGGCGTGTTGATGGAGACCACCTTGAGCCGGTAATAGAGGTCCTCCCGAAAGGTCCGCTCCTCGATGAGCGACGGGATGTCCACGTTGGTGGCGGCCAGGATACGCACGTCCACGTTGACCTCGCGGTCGCTGCCAAGGGGCTTGATCTTGCGCGAGGCGAGCGCCCGGAGCAGGGACTGCTGGACCTTGGGCGAGGCGGACTGGATTTCATCCAGGAAGAGAATGCCGCCGTCGGCCTCGACGAACGCGCCGTTGCGGTCTTCCTTGGCCTCGGAGAACGCGCCCTTGACGTGCCCGAACAGGGCGTCGAGGAGCAGGTTTTCGTCCAGCGCGCCGCAGTTGATGGAGATGAACGGACGCTCCGACCTGCTGGAATGGGCGTGGATGGCCTCGGCCACCAACTGCTTGCCGGTGCCGGTCTCGCCGGTGATGAGCACGTCCACGTCCACCTGCGCGGCCTTGAGGATGTTCACCTTCAGGTTGGCCACTGCCGTGCCGATGCCCACGATCTCCGGTATGCGGCTCAACTCGGCCTCGACCAGGATTTCCCGCTCGCGGTCCAGGTTGGCGCGCTCGCGCCGGTTGACGTTCAGGATCGCTTCGTCCTTGGCCTGGATCTCCACCACCTGCTCCTTCACGCGCCGGATGATGTTGTTGATGGACCCCTGGAGCGCGGTGATGTCGTAGCCGCTGTAGGGGAGGTTGATCTCCTCCATGTCCTCCAGCGAGTCGAGGTCGTTCATCTTCGCGGCCAGCTCGCGGATGGGCCGGGTCAGGATGCGGCCGAACCAGAAGACCAGGAGCGAGATCAGGGTGATGGCCCCGATGGTCACGAAGAGCAGCACGTCCATGTTCTTGTAGCCCGCCACGATGGGCAGCTGGCTGCGGTCCACGAAGACCACCCCTCCGTAGACCGAGGGGGGCTGGCCGGGGGCGGTGCGGAACAGCACCGGCGCATAGGAGAAGTAATGGAATCCGACCCCGGAATCGCTGGTCCGCTCCTCCTCCACCTTTTGCAGCCCGTTGCTCCCCTTGGCCAGGTCCGCCACCGCCGCCCAGTAGGTGGCGTGCTTCTCGTTGGGTCGGAACGCGGCCTGGTGGCCCGGCTTGCCCAGTGAGCCGTCGTACCCTTCGCGGGCGTGGTAGGTGGTCAGGGGCGCGCCGGGGTCGGCAAAGTCCTCGGATTGGAAGAGTATCCATCCGTCACTATTGAGGAAATAGCTGAAGCGAAGTTCGTCGCTGCGCGGAAAGGCCCAGAGCGGCGACTTGTTGGAATTGTACCAGGAAAGGAGGTTGCGCAGGGTCGAGGCCTCCACGGACAGGTACAGGATGCCGGGCGGGATCGCGCCGTTGCCCGCATAGCGGGTATAGAACCGGATGACGTTGGCGGTCACGAACCGGTTGGCGCTGTCCGGGGTGGGCATGGGATAGGAGACTTCCAAGACGTCCGAGGGGAATACCTGGCCGGGTTGCAGCGTCCCCATGCGGTCGAGTTCGGCGAAGGGGTTGGGGCTGATGCGGGGATAGTCCTCGGGCGCGATCTCGCGGACCTCCCTGCCCTGGCGGACCAGGACCACGGGCTGCCCGCCGGAGGCAGGGAGAAAGCAGAGCTCCAGATAGGGAGTGCCGCCCGAGGCCAGGAGCCGGGCAAAGGCGTCGGCCAGGGAAGCGGCGTCGGGCGCGCCCCCGGCAAGGAACAGGAGATCCCGGCGGCAGCCGTCCAGGTACTGTTCCGTTTCGTGAGCCACGGCCAGGGTGTTCTGGCGCACCGTGCGCCCCAGGGCGATGTCGATGAACTCGTCCGAGACCCGGTAGGAGGCGTAGCCGGTGACCAGCATGACGGCCACGATGGGCGGCAGCAGAGCCAGGAGCAGCTTGCCGCGCAAGCCCAATTTGCGGGCGATGAAAGAAAGCCGCTTGCGCAGCCATTCGGGAAACGTGCGTTCCGACGAAAAGAAAACGGCCATGGCGTCCTCCGAAGTCTCGGCGGCGTCGAACAAACGGTAACGCCACCCGGATATTCATGGCCGTTATTCTGCCGGGCCACCCTTTGTCAAATCATTTCCGGCACGATGGTTGCTAAATGGTACACGCCAACCGCATGGCGCGACATTTTTTTGCGCGATTTATTAACTATTTGGAATAAATATCTATTTTTTAACACATCTGGCAAAACAATCAGGCAGAAACACCATGGACAAGCAAACTTCTCCTTGCGGGATTCACCGACTGCTCCTCATTTCCATGATTTTCATCCCGGCCATCCCCCTGCTCATCTCGGCGGCCATCGGCTTCTATTCCTTTGCCGGAGCCTCCAAACGGTTCGCGGTATCGTCCATCCGGCAGGCCGCCGTGGACCGCGCCAAGCTCATCGATGAGTTCCTGCACGAGCGCCGCTCCGACCTGGAGTCGTTCCTGGCCCTGGTGCCCGAGCAAGAGCTGGATTCGCCCGCCATGAAGGGAGAGGTGGCCGACTGGCTGCGCACCGGAGGCCAGGCGTTCCAGGACATGGGCCTGATCTCGCCCGACGGCAGGCACGCGGCCTACGTGGGGCCGTTCGAGCTGGCGGACAACGACTATCGCGACACGGACTGGTACAGGGAGACCCTGGCCCAGGGGTACTACGTCAGCGACGTGTACCTGGGATATCGCAACGCCCCGCACTTCGTCATCGCCGTGGGCCGCCGCGTTGGCGGGCGGGTCTGGATGCTGCGCGCGACCATCAACCCCACGGTGTTCGGCAACATGGTCAACGCCCCGGGACTCGGGGACACCGGCGAGGCGTACATCCTGAACCGCGACAACCTGTTCCAGACCGCCCGGCGGTCCGGCGGCGCGCTGCTGGCCCGCGATGAATACACCTACCCGCCCCAGGACGAGCAACTGGTCACCTTCACCGGATCGGACGGCGACGAGGACTACCTGTTCGCCTCGGCCCGGATGAACGACGGCAAATGGCGGCTCATCGTCCGCCAGAAGGAGGGCGAGGCGTTCCACACCGTGGTCATGGCCGGATACACCGTGATCCTGGTCCTGCTCTGCGGCGGCGCGGTGATCATCGTCCTGGCCCTGGTGGTCAGCCGCAGGCTGTCCGAGACCCTGCAGGGCCATGCCGAAGCGGTCTCCAAGCTGGAGAGCCAGCTCCTCCAGGCCGCCCGGCTGGCCGAGCTGGGCGAAATGGCCGCCGGGTTCGCCCACGAAATCAACAACCCCTTGCAGATCATGAAGACGGACCTGGCCCTGCTGGAGCTGACCCTCAAGGATGTGACGGACTCCGGCGGCAACCCGGAGGCGTGCGCGGAATTGCAGGAGATAGCGGACCAGTTCCAGGTCCAGATAGGACGGTGCGCGGCCATCACCCGCGAGATCCTGCGCTTCGGCAGGCGAGACGCGCCGCAGATTCAGGAGATGGACCTCTCCGAGTTCCTGCCCAAGGTCTTCGGCATGGTCCAGAACAAGGCCCAGGTGAACGGCATCCGGGTGAGCTGCGAGGTGGACCCGTCCGTGCCGCCCATCCTGGCAGACCCCGGCCAGTTGCAGCAGGTCATGATCAACCTCATGAACAACGCCATCCACGCGGTGGTGGACCGCCACGGCTCGGACGGCGGCGTCATCGACGTGGCCGCCGGTAGCGACGAGCGCGGCTGGGCCAGGATCACCGTCAGCGACAACGGGTGCGGCATAAACCAGGAAAGCCTGGCCAAGATATTCATGCCCTTCTTCACCACCAAGGCGCCGGGTCAGGGAACCGGGCTGGGCCTCTCCGTGTGCCACTCCATCGTGGACTCCCTCGGCGGGGAGCTGACCGTGGACAGCACCAAGGGCGAAGGCACCATCTTCACCGTACGCATTCCCGGCAAGGGCGCGTAGGCCGGGTCAAGGGACAGCCCGGCAGGGCCGGAGGACGGGGACCTACGCCTCGTCCTCCGGCTCGATGCCCACGGCCAGGGTGGCCATGCGCTCGATGTCCGCGAGATATGCCGGGTAGCGGGTCAGGTAGAAGGACAGCGCCTTGGAGAAGTTCCGCCCCACCAGACCGTCCACGAACAGCCTCGAAACCCACTGCTCCTCGCGCAGGATCTGCTGCGAGGCCAGGATGACCGCCACCTCGTCCGGGGACATGGCCTCCATGGCCTTGCGCAGGGCCTCGCGGGCGCGCGGCTTGTAGGCCATGATGTAGAGCATGTCCAGGGCGTTGGCCGCCACCTCCGGCACGTGGTTGATGCCGGACTCCTCGGACATGCGGATGAACTCCTCGGGCCGGTTCAGGATCTTGAGCATATCCCTGGTCGGAAAGGCGATCTCCAGCCGGGAGAAGATTTCCAGCACCTGGCGGGTCTTTTCGGCGTAGTCCCACCGGCGCAGGGCGATGTTCCGCCTGCGGTCCGCCAACCCCTCGATGACCCCGGCCACGCAGTCCGAGGCGAGCTTGGAGATGACCGCCGCCCAGAGCTGCAGCACGGCCATGGGGTCCGCGGACCCGGCCAGCACGAGGATTCCCTCCACGCCCCAGTTGAAGATCATGGCGATGGGAATGGAGAGCACGCTGCGGAAGAAGTTGGCCGCCGCCGCCTCGCGGGGCAGCCCGCGCACGATGTTGTGGCTGGAGATGTACACCCCGTTGGTCAGGGCCATGATGGTGTAGAGCATCAGCGGATTGGTGGTCGTGTTGATGCCGAACCCGGCGTCCAGGACCACGGACTTGCACAGCCAGTCGAGCAGGGGCACGGAAAAGCCGGTGTAGAGCAGCGATTCGGAAATGCGCTCCCAGTCCATGTAGTCGTTCCACGCCAGATACGGCGACCGCCGGAACCCGCCCCCGCCGAGCACGGACTGGATCACGTTGCGCAGCCCGGTGATGGAGAACCAGATCAGCCCGCCGAGATAGGCAAGCACCCACCAGTCCTTGGTCAGGTAGAAGGTCAGGAACGCGGGCACGAACCCGGCCAGAACCTTGAGCCAGTTCTTGAGCGCGGTGTTCAGGTGGCCCGGCGACGGCCTGCGGGCGCAATGGTCCACGGGGCCGAACAGGTCCAGCCCGTTGCCCTCGCGGCTGATGCCGCCCAGGGCGATGACGTTGCCGTCGCCCTCGGCGGTCACCGAATATTCGCCGACGTGCCAGCTGCTCCGGGTCTCGCAAACCAGCCTGCGCAGCACCGGCACTTGCGCGATCATTCGCGCAAGACCGTGCCACATCCCCCTGCCCGGCCTGGGCATGACGTATTCATTGGATTTGACCGCCCTGCCCTCCACCGGCAACCGGTCCGAGGGGCTCATGCGCGCCGCCTCCCGCTGTGCCCGCAGCGGCAGGGTGTCGGCCACGGCAAAGCCCATGCCGTGGGTCCGGGTGGAGCGGCCCGTGGAACCGGAACCGATGGACGCCATCAACGGCACCCGCTTGTAGTATTCGAGCAGTACGTGGAACCGGGCCAGGATGGCGTCCAGCACCTTCAGCCGGTCCTCGGCGTCCGGCGCGCCGGATTCGCGCACGCTGTCCATGCAGCCGCGGATGAGCCGCTTGAGCTTGACCGCGTTCTGTTCGTTGACGGCCTGCTGCAACTGGCTGAACGGCTTGCGCCGCCAGGTCTGCATGGGGTCCAACCGCTTGGTGTTGCAGACCTCCAGGTGGGTGACGCGCCCCCGGCAGTCGTAGAGAATCTCCAGGGCGTCCTCCAGCTCCAGGTCGGACAGGATCAGGGTCAGGTGGCTGGAATGGGCCGCCCCCCGCAACCGGGCCGTCATCGCATCCGGGGACAGGGTCAGCAGCGTGGGGCCTCCCTCGGCCATGGGCTTGTCCGGGTCCGGGATGTTCCGGTTCTCCTCCGGGGAAAGATAGCGCACGATGATGGTGTCCGCGTCCAGGGCGTCCAGGGACTCCACCTGCACGGCGATGGCCGCCTTGGCGTCGTAATCCGCATCCTCGTACTCCTCGCGCAACAGGGCCGTGCGCTCCTCGAAAAGAGGCATGGCGGTCTGGTGGATGTAGCTGCCCAGGTGCATGAGCGAGGGATGGGGAACGCCCGAAGCCTCGACCAGCTCGTCGTAGCTCACGGCGGGCAGGAGCACGCCGAATTCCTTTTGGATGGACTGCCGATGGCGTTCGTTGAACGCCTCGATCACAGCGCGGACGTACTCGGACCGCGCGGCCTGGACCTCGCGCCCCTCGGCCATCAACTCGCTGACGCGGTCCACGCGGAAGAACCCGTCGATGTCGCTGTCGTCGTGCAGCCCAATGGGATTCCAGACGAATTTCACGAACCGTCCACGATGCAACGCCCGGTATTCTATGCCGATGCGCACCTTGATGCCCAGGATGGCCGCCGAGGCGAACAGCTCGCGGGCCACGGCCAGATCCATATAGTCGTAATAGACCACCGTGAGATAGCGGATGCCCTTGATCCAGGCGTCCATGACCAGGTGGGTGGCGGACTTGCGCCCCTTGCTGTTGGCGTCGTGCACCCGGTCGTCAAAGGCGATCTGGGTCCATTCCTCGGGCATTTCCAGGAGATGGTACTTGCGCAGCTGCTCGCGCAGGAAGGAGAGCTTGCCTGCGGCGGCCCGCCGAAAATCGTGGGCCAGGGCCAGCTGGCGGCAACGGTCGCCCTTGGCCCGGATCAGCTCCTTGCCGATCTGGAGCAAAACCCGCGCCCGGTTGTTGCGCATGCCGCCCCGGGCTGCGGTCATGGTCTCGTCGCGCAGGGCGATGAGCGCCTTGGTCCGGTCGGACGCCTGGTCCGACTTCAGGGATTCCAGCAGGTGCATGATCGCATAGGCAATGCGCAATCCCCGGTCCGCTGCCAGTTCCTTGATGCCGTGCGGCTTCAGGTACGGCTCGAGCAGCGTCTTGAACTGCGCCCTGTCCACCCCTCGGTTAAGCAGGTCTTCAAGTATTTCCAATAATTTATAGTCATTCTTGTCGTAATATAGGCCGGGCATGATCTTTCCATTCTCCTTGTCCGCGCGATCTTCAATCGTCACATAATCGTAACATAGCCTAGCAGTATCCATGCCTTTCGTCATGCGCCGCAGAGGGGTCTCCCCCGGTTTTCCGGCCCAGCCCACGCATTCCGGGCCATTTCTCCCTTTGCCCCTTTCTCGCGCCGCTGCGCCGGGACAACGCGTTCGCGGGTCCGATTTGGCACGCAATTTTATCTCGCAAACTCGATTATAGCGTGATTTTGCGTGAATATATACAAAAAATTCAAATAGTTGAAGTTGGCATGCCGGTTGCTAAGTACGATCAGCTTTTGCTGAAAAACAACCGATCAACACAAGCGGTGGGAACATGGAAAAGATGAAAATCATGCTCGTGGACGATGAGGAGCGACTCCTCGCAACCACGAAAAAGCTCTTCGAGAAGATCGGCATCGAAGCGCTGACGGCCACCTCAGGGGCCGAGGCCCTCGACCTGCTGAAAGGCCATGAAGTGCACGTCATCTTCCTCGACATCAAGATGCCCGGCATGGATGGCATGGAGACCCTTCAGCGCATCAAGAAGGACTACCCCCTCATCGAGGTCATCATCCTGACCGGTCACGCCACCATGGAAACCGCAGTGGAGGGGCTGAAGCTCGGGGCCCTGGATTATCTCATCAAGCCCGTGAGCATGAAGGACTTCCTCGGCAAGGCGGAGGAGGCCTTCGAGAAGGTCACGCTGCAAAAACAGAAGATACACTCCGCTCGCATGGCCGAGGTCGGCGGGCAGGGTGAACTGCGCTAGTAACTCAAGGAGGTTGTAATGGTTAAAATCAAGGTCCTCATGGTCGACGATGAGGAACGCTTCCGTACCACGACTGCGAAGATATTGGCCCGCAAGGGGTTCGAGACCATTCTGGCGGCCAGTGGTGAAGAGGCGATGGAAAAAATGGCCGAAAAACCTGACGTCGTCATCCTCGACGTCAAGATGGGTGGCCTTGACGGCCACGAAACCCTCAAGCTGATGAAGGACAAGAACCCTGACCTGCCGATCATCATGCTGACCGGCCACGGGGACGTTCCCGGTGCCAAGAAGGCGTATGAAACCGGGGCCTTCGATTATCTCGCCAAGCCGTGCGACGTGGATCTTCTGGGGGCGAAGATCCAGGACGCCTTCGAGTACGCCAACAAGCGGCCGTACGTCGAGAAGGTCGCCCGGGGGATCATGATTCCCCTGGAGGAATATACCCAGATCCCCCTGGCCAGCACGGTCCGCGACGCCATCCAGGCGCTGGAGAAATCCATGCGGCATCTGCTGGCCACCGACCGACTCATGGACACGGGCCACCGCTCGGTCGTGGTCACCAACCTCGACGGCAGCGTGGCCGGTCTCCTGAGCCCGCTCGATCTGATCGACGCCGTCCGGCCCGGTTACCTGTCCGCGCCCAAGCCGTCCATGGCCGACTCCCTGCAGTACTCTGCCATGTTCTGGACCGGCCTGTTCACTACCCGCGTGAAGGAAATCATGAACAGCCCGGTGAGCGACTTCATGTCCGACTCCCTCCCGGTCATCGACGCCGACGCCAACCTGATGGAAGTGGCCAACAACATGGTCACCCTTCCGGCCCGGCGCATGCTCGTCAAATCCGGCCGCGAGGACATCGGCATCGTCCGCGAACAGGAACTCTTCTACGAAATCGCCAAGATCATCTCTACCGGCGGCAACCCGAAGCCCAACACGCGAGGTTAAGACATGGCTCAAGCAAAGAAGAAAGCAACCGGTTACGACAAGTTCGTCAACTGGAAGCTGCTCATAATTCCGGTGGTGCTTTTCGGCCTGATCCTCGCCCTTCCGACCCCCCAGGGCATGAAGGACGTGGGCATGCAGTACTCGGTCGGCCCCAAGGTCGTGACCGACTACCTGTGCAATGAACTTTTCCAGAAAAAGAGCTCCGATTGCGACCAGTGGGAGATCCTGACCGCCCGCATGATGGAGCAGAACATGCGCATGGGCGCCCTGTCCAAGGAACGGCTCATGAAGCGCAACGAGAAGTGGGCCAAGAAGTACAAGATCCCCGTGGACTCGGCGAACTTCAAGCGCGCTTACGAATACATCAAGGAAAAGGTGCCCGCCGACACGTACCTGTCCATGATGAAGGGCGCTTTCGACATGCGCATGAAGAACATGAAGTATGAGAACCTCTCGGACAAGGACCAGAAGAACGCCTCGAAGGGCGCGTGGAACATCAAGGTCTCCATCGCCATGGTCGTGTTCGTGGTCTTCTGCTTCATGACCGAGTGCATGCCGCTGCCCGGCGTGGCGTTCTGCATCGGCCTGATCCTGGTCTTCACCGGCGTGGTCTCGCGCAGCGAGGTCGCCGGGCTGTACTGGGACGACGCCTGCTGGTTCATCATGGGTTCGCTCATGTTCGCCGCCGCCTTCGTCAAGACCGGCGTGGACAAGCGCATGTGCCTCATGATGTTCAAGAAGCTCGCGGTACCCAACGTCCGTTGGATCACCCTGATCTTCTTCATCGTCATCAGCCCGCTGGCGGCGTTCATCTCCGACCACGCCCTGGCCGCCATGTTCCTGCCCATCGGCATGCTGCTCTACCAGAACAGCCTGACCGACGAGATTCCCGAGGACAAGGAACTGGCCAAGATGCTGATGATCTCCATCGCCATGGCCTGCAACATCGGCGGCCCCGGCGCTCCGTCCGGCGGCGCCCGCAACGTCATCATGATGACCTACCTGACCGACATGTTCGGCATGGACATCGGCTACGCACAGTGGATCATGTTCTGCTTCCCGTTCGTCATCGTCATGATCCCCATCACCTGGTTCGCCACCAACCTGCTCTTCAAGCCCCGCATCCGCTCCCTGGCCCCGGCCATGCGCCACCTGGAAGGGGAAATCAGCAAGATGGGCAAGTGGAACAAGCACCAGATCTGGGCGATGGTCATCTTCGTGGTCATGGTCTTCGGCTGGTTCACTGAGAAGGAGTTCTACAACCTGGGCATCTACCCCATCCGCCTCGGCATCGGCGTCATCGCGGTCGCGGGCGCCGTGGCCTACCTGCTGGCGGGCGTGGTCAACTGGCGCGACTACCAGGAGAAGGTCGACTGGGGCGTTGTCTGGCTGTACGCCGGTGCGATCATCTTCGGCCGCACCCTGGACAAGACCGGCGCCGCCTTCTGGCTGGCCCAGTCGGTCATCGACATGCTGGCCCCGCTGGGCATGGACCAGGGCATCCCGCTGATGCTGACCTCCAACGGGTTGACCGCCGTGCTGACCAACCTGATGGCCGACGGCCCGGCAGCCGCCGCGGTCGGCCCCATCACCCTGAACATGGCCAGCATCGTGCACCCCGGCACCACCTTCCTGCCCTTCATGGCAATGGCCACCGCAGTGGCGTCTTCCTTCGCCTACTGCCTGATCATCGGCACCCCGCCCAACGCCATCGTCTACGCCTCCGGCTACCTGGAGCCAAAGGACTACCTGCGCGTGGGCGTGCCCATGTGGTTCGTGGCCAACATCGTGATCGTCATACTCACGGCGGTCTACTGGAGCGGCATAGGGTTCGGCAGTCTGCCATCGTTCTGACGACCCTGACCTGAAACACAACCCGGCGGCCCGCCTTCGGGCGGGCCGCCGACAAAACAAAAGGATGCAGCCGATGCAAAACGAAAACGAAACCAGACGCGAAGTGATGCACAAGAACGGCGTCACCTATTTCACCAAGCGCGCCGAACGGCGGGTCCTGTTCCTGATGACCCTACTCATGCTGGCCTGGGGCGTCTTCGAACTGGGCAAGGACTATTTCTAGGCATTTTCAAGACAAGGAGAGGAGTTATGGAAGCCACGCGCAGCAACGATTCCCGGATGGGCATACGGGAATACTTCGACACCCTGATGGAGATCATGCGGACTCCCGCACGATATTTCGAAAAGATCTCGCAGGAGACCGGATCGCGGAAGGCGCTCCTGTTCCTGATGATCTCGTCCCTTTTCTACTGCTCCGTGAGCATGGCCTATTTCTTCGAGAATTCCCTGGCCATGGGACTGGTCATGATGGCCAACGCCATCATCATGCCCGCCTTCGGAGCGGTCATCACCTTCATCCTGGTCGCCATGACCGGGCAGGAACGGCTGCCCTTCGGGCGCATCTTCAACATCTACGCCTACGCCAGCGGCGCGGTCATGGTCATCTCCTGGATTCCGGGGCTGGCGTTCGTCATGGAGCCGGTCCGCGCCGTGCTCATCGGCGTGGGGCTGCACAAGAGCCTGGGCATCGGCAAGGTCCGGTCCGGGTTGCTGGTCATCCTGACCGCCGTGGTCATACTTCTGTTCTTCTGGACCGCCGCGCCCCTGATCGTCGAGATCAGCCACCTTTTCCGGTAGGGACTGCCCCACATGCAGGCGAGGGTTCGCGTGCATGCATTCCTTACTCCTCCCCATCCGGCCGGGGGCACTGCCCCGCCCCCGGCCACCGGAGGGGAAGCCGAACAGGAGAACCGAGATGAAGAAGATACGCTTGCTCCTCGTCGACGACGAGGCCGACTTCCGCACCGCCTACGCGCGCCGTTTCGTGCGCCGCAATGCGGAGATAACCCAGGCCGCAAGCGGCCAGGAAGCCATTGACAAGATTCGGGAAAACGATTTCGACGTGGTCATCCTCGACGTCATGATGCCCGAGATGAACGGCATCGAGACCCTGCGGCGGATCAAGGCCATCGACCCCACCCTGCCGGTGATCATCCTGACCGGCCACGCCGATTCCAAGGTTCTCATCCAGGGCATGGACATGGGCGCCTTCGACTTCCTGCTCAAGCCCGTGGGAACCGACGAGCTGTACTTCAAGGTGCTGGATGCCGTGCGCTCCCGGCATCGCGTCCAACCCTAGGCCGGAGGTGCGCCATGAAGACCGCGATCAGGACCCTGTTCAATTTCATTCACGGGAACCCGGAGGGCAAGACGGAGGCCGTTGATACGTTCCTCAACAAGTCTGAGGAGTTCCGCCTCCTGCTGTCGGCGAACGGCAAGGCCCTGGAGCTGATGGCGGAGATGACCGAGGCCGCGCAGACCGGCTTGCCCTCCGGGATTACCCGCGTGCGCGCCTATTCCGTGATGGTCGCGTCCAGCGTGCGCCAGATGATCGAGCGTTTGTGCCTCATGGCCCCCGGCAAGTACGACGGACTCCGCGACGTGTTCAACGACATCGTCCTCGCCATGGACCAGGCCTTCGCGGGCCCGTCCGCCCCGGCCAAGGGTCCGGTGGTCCTCGCCCTGCGCCAGGTCCGGGCCAAGGACATGCCGGAAACCGGCTCCAAGGTCGCCCTGCTCGGCGAGATACGGTCCGAGCTGGGCCTGGAGGTGCCGCACGGCTTCGCCATCACGGCCTCGGCCTTCCGGCTGTTCCTGGAGTCCAACGGGCTCGACGACGAGATCGGACGGCTGACCCAGATCCACGACGGCAATTCGCTCACCGAGCTGACCGAGCTGGGCCGGACCATCCGCCACGCCGTGGACATGGCCCCCATGCCCCCGGAACTGGAGGAGGCGGTCGAGGCGCAGTGCGAACGGCTGGGCGACATCCGGTTCGCGGTGCGCTCCAGCGCCCTGGGCGAGGATTCGGAACAGGCCGGGTTCGCCGGGCAGTTCCAGTCCGTGCTCGGGGTCCGGCCCTCTCAGATCCTGGACGCCTACCGCACGGTCGTCGCCTCCATGTATTCGGCCACGGCGCTGACCTACGTCCGCAACCGCGGGCTGCGCGAGGACGAGATGGTCATGGCCGCGGGGTGCATGGAGATGATCGACGCGGTGGCGGGCGGGGTCATCTACACCCGGCCGCCCATGGGCCACTCCGACGGATCGCTGATCGTCACCGCCGTGCCGGGGCTGCCCTGCGCCGTGGTGGACGGCAGCTCCCTGGTCGACTCCTGGACCGTGAACCGGGAGACCGGGCGGGTCCTGGACCGGGACGTGGCCGAAAAGGAGATCCGGTTCGTGCTCGCCTCCACGGGCAAGATCCGCAAGGAAAAGCTCTATGGCGGCAGGCAGCTCGCCCCGGCCATCTCCGACGGCGACGCCGAGCGGCTGGCGGCCATGGCCCTGCGCATCGAGCGGTATTTCGGCCGTCCCCAGGACATCGAATGGGCCAAGGCGCGCGACGGGCGCATCGTCATCCTGCAATGCCGTCCCCTGACCATCTGCGACCCGGTTCAGCCCGCCCCGCCCGTGGACGAGGAGAGCCGGGGCATGGCCCTCCTGTCCGGCTGCATCCCGGCCAGCCCCGGCGCGGCCGCGGGCTACGTGGTCAAGGTGGAGACCGAGGAGGACATGTTCCGCTTCCCGGACGGCGCGGTCCTGCTGGCCCGCACCGCCCGGCCCCAGCTTTCGGCCCTGCTGCCCCGCGCCGCCGCCCTGGTGGCCGAGTTCGGCAGCTCCGTGGGCCACCTGGCCAACGTGGCCAGGGAATACTCCATCCCGGCCCTGATCGGCGCGCCCGGCGCGGTGGAACGGTTGGCCGGGGTGGGCATGGTCACGGTCAACGGCAGCTCCGGGACCATCTACCTGGGCCGCCGCCAACGAATGATCGACCGCGAGGCCAGGCCCCCGGCCCGGTCGCGCACCACCGACGTCGGCCTGGCCCTGCAAGGGGTGCTCAAGCACATCACCCCCCTGAACCTGACCGACCCGGATTCTCCGGAATTCCGGCCCGAAAACTGCCGCTCCCTGCACGACATCACCCGGTTCTGCCACGAGAAGGCGGTCTTCGAGATGTTCGCCCAGGGCGACCGGCCCCTGGCCGGGGCGCGCCGACTCGCCGGGGAACGCGCCATGCAGTACTGGCTGGTGGACATCGGCGGCGGCACCCGCGGCTCGGGCGGCACCAAGTCCATCACCATCGAGGACGTCTGCGCGAGCCCCATGCGCGCCCTGTGGTACGGGATGATGGCCATCCCCTGGGAGGGCCCGCCCGCGCCGCGCATGGACGGATTCATGTCCGTGCTGACCAGCGCGGCCCAGAACCCGGCGCTCATGCCCGGCGCGCGCAACGACATGGGCGAGCGCAACTACTTCATCGTGGGCCGGAACTACTGCAACCTGCAATCGCGCTTCGGTTTCCACTTCTGCACCATCGAGGGGTTCGCCGGAGACGACCCGAACTCCAACTACGCCCTGTTCCAGTTCAAGGGCGGCGGCGCGAGCCTGGACCGCCGCCACGCCCGCTCAAAGCTGGTGGCCGAGATCCTGGAACGGCGCGGCTTCATCGCGGAGATACGCGAGGACGCGCTCTTCGCCCGGCTGGAGGGCGTGACCCGCAGGGCCGTGGAGCAGACCATGGCCATCCTCGGCTACCTGCTCATGCACACCCGGCAGATCGACATGTCCATGGCCGACCCCGGCACGGTGATCCGCTACCGCGACAAGTTCGAGGCGGACATCGAAACCCTGCTCGACGGCCTCGACGCCGAACTGCGGGAAGGGGGATGCGCCGCATGACCCCCTCCTCGTACTCCCGGCTCAAGTGGTTCCTGATCCTGATCACCCTGGCCCTGTCCCTGGTGCCGCTGTTCGTGGTCGGCTACGTCATCCACCGCGAGTTCCTGCATACGTACGAGGACAAGCTCACCGAGAACCTGCGGCTGATGACCACCAACCGGCGCGACGCCATCTCCATGTTCCTCAACGAGCGGGTGGTCCAGCTCCGCATGCTGGCCGATATCCACTCCTACGGCGAGATGTCCAACCAGGCGTACCTGGACCGCGTGTTCGACGCCCTGCACGACACCTCCGGGTCGTTCATCGACATCGGCGTCATCGGCCAGGACGGCGGCCACCTGGCCTACTGCGGTCCCTTCGACCTGATGCAGGTCAACTACAGCGAGGAGCCCTGGTTCCACCAGGCCATGCTCAAGGGGCTGTACATCAGCGACGTGTTCATGGGGTTCCGCAACTTCCCCCACTTCATCATCGCGGTGAAGCGGCAGGAGGCAGGACGGACCTGGATACTGCGGGCGACCATCGACTCCGACATCTTCACCTCCCTGGTGCGCAACGTCCGCACCGGGCAGCAGGGCGACGCCTATATCGTCAACGCCAGAAACGAATTGCAGACCCCGTCCCGGTTCGGAGGCAAGGTCCTGGCCAAGGTCGCCATCCCGGACGCCGGAAACGGCCAGGGGGTGGAGATCCACACCTGGAAGCGCGACGGGACGCCGGTCATCGCCGGGATCACCTCCCTGCCGAACACCGGCTGGCGGCTGGTGATCATGGAAAATCCCGACGAGGAGCTCTCTCCCCTGCTGCGCACCCGCTCGCTGATCTTCGGCCTGTTCGGGGCGTGCGCGGTGATGATCTTCATCGGGGCCTGGGTCACCGTGACCTCGGCCGTGGCGAGGCTCAAGGCGTCCGACCGCGAACGCGCGGCCATGGACGCGGCGGTCCTGCAATCGAGCAAGATGGCCTCCCTGGGCAAGCTGGCCGCCGGCGTGGCCCACGAGGTCAACAACCCGCTGTCCATCATCCGCGAGAGCGCGGGCTGGATACGCGACATCATCAACGACGGCGAGCTGGGCGAAGGCGAGGCCGTGGACGAATTGCAGGAGGCGGTCTCGGACATCGACCGGCACGTGGAACGGGCCCGCGCCGTGACCCACCGCATGCTCGGCTTCGCGCGGCGCATGGAGCCGCTCCACGAGGACGTGGACCTGAACATGCTGGCCAACCAGACCGTGTCCTTCCTGGAGAACGAGACCCGGCACCGGAACATCCTGGTGGAGACCCGGCTGGACCCCGAACTGCCGCTGATCACCACCGATTCCAACCAGGTGCAGCAGGTCATCCTGAACCTGCTCGAGAACGCCATCGACGCCATCCGGGAGGACGGGTCCATCACCCTGACCACCCGCACCGAGGGCAACATGGTCGCCCTGGACGTCGCCGACAGCGGCGAGGGCATTTCCAAGGAGAACCTGTCCCGGGTGTTCGACCCGTTCTTCACTACCAAGCCCACCGGAGAGGGGACCGGGCTGGGATTGTCCATCGTCTACAGCACCCTGAGCAAGCTGGGCGGAACCATCGGGGTGGACAGCGAACCGGGCGGGGGGACCACCTTTACCGTGCGGCTGCCCCTGGCCTGCCCCCACTTCCCCGGCTGCAAGGAGGAGATATGACCAGAATCCGCATTCTCGTGGTGGACGACGAGCACGACTTCCTGAAGCTCATCAAGCGCAGGCTGACCAAGCGCAACGTGGACGTGGAGACCGTGACCAACGGCGAGGACGCCCTGGCGTTCCTGGCCGAACACCCCGTGGACGTGGTCATTCTCGACGTGCGCATGCCCGGCCTGTCCGGCATCGACACCCTGAAGGAGATCCGCAAGCGGTTCCGCGACCTGGAGGTCATCATGCTCACCGGTCACGGCTCCATGCAGTCCGGCATCGAGGGCATCAACCTCGGGGCCTACGACTACATCCTCAAGCCGTTCTCCATCGACAATCTTCTTGATCGCATCCGGGCCGCCCACGAGCACGCCCGGCTGCGGATCGAGCGGCGGGCCCAGCAATGAGCCTCGCCCGCGCCAGCCGCGTCGTGCTGCTCGGACAGTACGCATATCCCGCTTCCTGCCTGGCCGTCGGGGCCATGGTCTGGATGCGCGGGGCCGTCGGGGATCCCCTCGCCCTCGGCGCTGCCATTTTGATCGCCCTGGGGACATGGGTATTGCTCCGGGCCTCGACGCGCTGGTTAGCGGACGCCTCCGCGGAACAGGAAGAGATGAACAGCCAGCTCATCCAATCGCAGAGGGTCATGGCCCTGGGCGAACTGTCCACGGGCATCGCCCACGAGATCAACAACCCGCTGAACATCATCCTCCAGGAGGCGGAGCTGATGCGCTACAACCTGGCCGGGACCCCGGACAGGGAGACCCTGGACGAGGTCAGGGCGGGCATCGACGTCATCTACGCCCAGGTGTCCCGCTGCTCGGACATCACCCACAAGCTCCTGGACCTGGCCCGCAAGCGCAAGCCCGTGTCCCAGTATGCGAACATCAATCGGCTGGTGGAGGACATGCTGGAGCTGGTGGAGCGCGAGGCGCGGCCCAAGAACATCCGCATCCACCGCAAGCTGGACCCGCAACTGCCCGGGCTGATGAGCGACCCGCCCCTGCTGCGCCAGGTGCTCCTGAACCTGCTCATCAATGCGGTCCAGGCCGTGGGAGAGGACGGGAACATCACCATCACGACCTTCCCCATGGGAAACGTGGTCTGCGCCAAGATCAGGGACAGCGGACCGGGCATCGCCCCGGAGCACATGGACCGGCTGTTCAACCCGTTTTTCACCACCAAGGCCCCCGGCGAGGGCACCGGGCTGGGCCTGTCGGTCAGCCTGCGCATCATGAACGAACTGGGCGGGGACATCGTTGTCGATTCCCGGCCCGGCCAGGGCGCTGCCTTCACCCTGCGCATCCCCATGAAATCCCAACGAGGTGCACAATGACGAACAAGGCGAGAATACTCGTGGTCGACGACGAGGACCGTTTCCGGCAATCCCTGAGCCGCCTGCTCAAGGCCGAGGGGTTCCCGGTGGAAGAGGCCCGCGACGGCCTGGACGCCCTGAACAAGCTGGCCACCAACGAATTCGACGTGGTGCTGCTGGACATGAAAATGCCCGGCATGTCCGGGGCCGAAACCTTCAACGAAATGCAGCTCCAGGGGTTCGACGTGGAGACCGTCTGCCTGACGGGCCACACCTCCATCAGCGACGCCATGAAGCTGCTCCAGAACGGCGTCTTCGACTACCTGCTCAAGCCCGCGTCCATGCCGGAGATCATCCAGACGGTGCAGCGGGCCATGGAGCGCAAGCTCCTGCGGCACGGGGAGATCGGCGTCACGGAACTGATAGACGGGTCGGCGTCGCGCTGACCCGAACCGGAGGACGCGCATGGAAGACTTCACCTACGAGAACCTCGGCATCTGCTACTGGAACGGCTCCATCGGCCCCTTCAACGTCGGCCTGGTGGGAACCGGCTCCATGCTCAAGGTCATGCTCGACATCATCTACAACGAAACCTTCCGCGAATTCCTGCCGGAGATGCGCCTGGCGGCCATCAGCAACGCCGATCCGGCCAAGAAGTTGCCCGAGGACTGCGAGACCTGCCCGGTCTACCGGGACTATGCCGAGATGCTCGCGGCCCACCCGGAGATCAACCTGGTCATCGAGATCACCGGCGAACGGGAGATCAGCTCCGGCCTGCGCCGGACCCTGCCCGACTCCGTGGCCCTCCTGGACCACCGGGACATCATCTTCCTGTGCGGCCTGCACGACATGGCCGTGGTCAAGGGCAACTACATGGCCAGCCTGGACCACCAGCGGACGCTCATCCAGTCCATCATCGACGAGATCCGAGAGGACATCTTCCTGCTCGACAAGAGCGGCAACATCCAGGACCTGAACCGCACGGTCTGGCAGCGGGCGGGCGTGACCCGCAAGGAGCTGCTCGGGCAGCCGTGCTGGAAGGCGGCGCGGCTGCGCGACGGGTCCTGCTTCTGCAACCAGCTCGACCCGGTCTGCCCCTTCCACAAGACCCTGCTCAGCGGGAAGAAGGAGGAGTCCATGGTAACCCGGGTCAACGGCAGCGGCCTGCTCCAGTACTACCGGCTCTATGCCTACCCCATCTTCGACATGCGCGGGAACATGTCCCACATCATGGTCATGCACCGCGACATCACCGAGCGCACCCGGCGCGAGAAGTACCAGCAGCAGCAGGACAAGTTCGCCATCATCGGCGAAATCTCCACCTACCTGGCCCACGAGATCCGCAACCCGCTGTACGCGGTGGGCGGGTTTGCCAACGCCCTGCTCCGCTCGCCCAAGCTGGACACCCAGGAGCGGGAAAAGGTCCAGATCATCGTGGACGAGACCAAGCGCCTCGACAAGCTGCTGACCAACATGCTCAACTTCGTGCGCCCGTCCCACGGCCCGGAGGGGACCGTGGACATCGTGGCCGTGTGCCGCGACGTAGCCGAGCTCATGGACGTGGGCTACGGAAGGCAGGGGTACAATATCGAGGTCCAGGCCGGGGAGCACCTGCCCTCGGTCCTGGGCGACGCCGATTCGCTCAAGCAGTGCCTGGTGAACATCCTGAAGAACTCCATCGAGGCCATGCCCGAGGGGGGAGACATCACCCTGGACGCCGCCATGGACGGGGGCGAGGTGGTCCTGAGCATCATCGACCGGGGCAAGGGCATGAACGAGACCGAACTGGACCGCGCCTTCAACCCCTTCTACTCCACCAAGGACGAGGGCAACGGCCTGGGACTGCCGCTGATCAAGAAGATCGTGGAGGAAGCGGGCGGCAGCGTCACCCTGGCCAGCAAGCCCGGCAAGGGAACCACCGTGACCCTGCGGTTGCAGCCAGCCCTGGACGTGGACCTGGCGGCCAAGGCCGCGGAAGCCGATTTCTAGAACCCATCCCTCCCCCCAAAGCAGAGTCCCCGCGCCCGACGGCGCGGGGGCTCCACTTTTTCCGGGCGCAGTCAACCGGATCGGAATGATTGGAGCATGGGGTTTTCCGCCGTTATCGGACGCCGAAAAGGAAAGCCCCTCCCGACGCCTTCGGCGCGGGAGGGGTCCCAGCGGGGCTGCGGATTGCCCCTGTCGGGAGAGGAGTGCCCGGGGCTAGCCCGGATGCTTCGTGGAAGCGGTGATGCGGGGGGAGGGGAAGGGAGAACCTATGTGCTCCGGTCCGCCTTCGGCCAGCTCGCGACGGACCTCGTCGAGGTCGATGATGCGCGGGGGAACCAGGGTGAAGCCGGAGGCGTCGCACCAATCGTGGTTGGTGGCGAATTCGTTGTTGTACCGGATTTCATCGAGGATGAAGTAGCCGTCCTCGCCCATGATGCGGTCCCACTGGTGGACCATGAACTCGAAACGGTCGGGGTTGAAGGAGTCCACGCCGGTCCACTTCCAGGAGAACCTGCAGACCTCGTTGTCGAACCCCAGGACGCAGAGGTACTTGGCCCTGCTGTCCAGGAACATCCGCCTGCGGATGCGCAGAGGATCGGCCACTATCCTTTCATAGTCGAACTCCACGGGCTTGCCGTCCAGGCTGACCTGGATGTGGCAGAGGTCGTCTATGCGCATGCCCCAGGTGGCCGTCTTGCCCTTGCGCCACCAATCCAGGGCCTTCATGGAATAAACTTCCGACCCGTACTTTTCGATGGTCCGGGCCGTCTTCTCCGATACGGGATGGAGGGCAAGGTCGCAGGAGTGCCCGTGAGCGGTAAAAACGAGTTCCATTATCCATACTCCTTGTTGGATGGTCGGTGTTCTTGCCCCAAGACTTTGCATAGGCCATGCCGCACTTCCCGCTTTCCCTATTTTATTTTTAACACACTATAATAAAAGCATATATTTTTTGCGTGACTGTTTGGCAAAACGCCTTTTGCGCGACTTTGCCGAAACCCGCAACATATGGCGAAACCCTTGCGAAGGGTGTTGCGCGGCGAATGGGGTGCGGCGCGGCCCGCCCGCACCCCTTGAAAAAGGGGGGCGGAAGTCGTAGCCTCGCGCCATGGATACCCAACAACTCAAATCCTTTGCCGTGGACCAGGGCGTCACCCTGGTGCGCGTGGCGGACCTCGACCGGCTGCGCGGGATCGAGACCAATCCGCCCGACCTGCTCGACGGGTTCACCCGCGCCGTGTCCATGGCCGTGGCCTTGAGCGACGCCGTCATCGAGACCATCGACGGCTGGCCCACGCCCATATACGCATCCCACTACTCCCGGGTGAACGCGCTGCTGGACGAGGCGGCCCTGAAGGTCTCGCGAGCCATCGAGGAGGCGGGCTTCAAGGCCATGCCCCTGCCCGCCAGCCAGGTGCTGGATACGGCCCGGAACATGTCCTTCCTCTCGCACAAGGCCGTGGCCGTGGCCGCGGGCATCGGCTGGCAGGGAAAGAGCCTGCTGACCGTCAGCCCGCAGTTCGGCCCGCGCATCCGGCTGGTCACGGTGCTCACCGACGCCCCGCTGGCCCCGGACGAGCCGCTGAAGAACCGCTGCGGCTCGTGCACCAAGTGCACCGAGGCCTGCCCTGCCGGTGCCATCCGCAACGTGAATACCGAGACCCACTATTCCTCGCGCCACGAGGCCCTGCACTTCGAGCGGTGCGTGCACCACGTCCGCGAGGTCTGCGCCAAGATGGAGCATATCGGCTCCTCCATCTGCGGAGTCTGCATCCGGGTCTGCCCCTGGGGCGGAAAACGGAAGAAAAATGCGGCCTGACGATCATCCTGGATCGCGCAACATCGTAAAAAAGGGCTTCCGGCCATTGCCGGAAGCCCTTTTTCATGCCGAAATCGGACGGATCAGCCGCACTGGACCGCTTCCTCGTTGCCATGTTTGGACAGGGAGCAAAAGCGCAGCCGGTCCGCGTCGCCGCCGATGACGGCAATGAGGTCCCCTGCCTCCAGCACGAAGGAAGCGTCCGGGTTGGTCTTGAGGTCGCCGTTTCGGACCACGCCCACGATGGACGCACCCGTGGTCTTGCGCACGTTGCTCTCACCGATGGACTTGCCCGCCAGCCCGCTGGCCGCGGCCAGCTTGACCCATTGCAGGTCGAACTGGTGCTCCGCGCCCCGGAGCTGGACCAGCTCCCGGTAGCCGTCGTTGGTGTCGCTGAGCACGGAATAGAGTTCCTGGCGCACCTTGTCCGTGTGCCGCTGGACCTCCATGGGGGACATCTTGAGCCTGAGCAGCGACTGGCGCGACATCTCCAGGCTCGCCTCCAGCTCCGGCAGCACGGTTTCGGACACGCCCATGTCCTTCATGACCTGCATGTTGTCCGGAGAGGACGAACGGGCGATGATCTGCAGCTCCGGATTGCGGTGCCGGGCGTTCTGGATGATGGCGCGGGTGGTGACCATGTCCGGCACGGTGACCACCAGGAGAACGGCCGTGCCGATGCCCGCCGCGTCCAGCACCACCTCGTGGCTGGCGTCGCCGTAGACCGCCGGGATGCCGGTCTTCTTGGCCTGCTCGAACCGCCTGTGGTCCAGCTCCACCAGGACGTGGGGGCGGTCCAGCCTACTCAGGATCTGGGAAATCTGCAGCCCCACCCTGCCCGCGCCGAGAATGACCACGTGACCGTCCAGCCCCTTGTCGGGGATGTTGGTGGACTCCAGCTGCTCCTGGCGGAACCACTTCTTGCGCAGCCCGTAAAGCCGGGCGGTCTGGCCCGAGATGATCGGGGTCAGGACCATGGAGATGATCGTCACGGTCAGGATCAGGGAATAGAGCTCGTGGTCGATGGACCCGGAGGACAGGCCGAGCCGCGCCAGCACGAAGGAGAACTCGCCGACCTGGAACAGACCGAGGCCCACGGCCAGGGGCACCACGTTGCGGTAGCGGAAGAGCTTGGCCAGCACGACGAAGATCGCGCCCTTGCCCACGCAGAGCACCAGCAGCAGCCAGAAGACCTGCTTGTAGTGCACGACCATGAAGTAGGGATCGAAGAGCATGCCCACCGAGGAGAAGAAGAGCAGCCCGAAGATGTCGCGCAGCGGGATGATGTCGCTCAACGCCTGGTGGCCGTAGTCGGATTCGCTGAGGACCATGCCCGCCACGAACGCGCCCAGGGCGAAGGAGAGCCCGGCCAGGTAGGTCAGGTAGCCCACGCCCAGGCCGATGGCCGCGATGGCCAGCAGGAACAGCTCGCGCGAGCCGAGGCGGGCGATGAAGGACAGAATCCACGGCAGCAGCCGGGTGCCGAGCAGGATGGTGGCCCCCAGGAACCCGGCCGCCTTGAGGGCGGCCAGCCCGAGCTTGGGCAGCCCCACCACGGGATCGTTCAGCTCCGGCAGGATGATCATCATCGGCACCACGGCCAGATCCTGGACGATGAGCATGCCGATCATGACCTTGCTCGACAGGGTGCCGAGCCAGCCCTGGTTCATGAGCGTCTTGAGGATGACCATGGTGGAGGAGAAGGAGGCCAGCGCGCCGAGCCACAGGGCGGACTTGAAGTCCAGCCCCATGTACTGGCCCACGGCCACGCCCAGGAACATGGTCAGAAGCATCTGCAACGGCGTTCCGATGAGCGCGATCAGCTTCACCGGCTTGAGGTCCTTGAGGGAGAATTCCAGCCCCAGGGCGAACAGGAGCAGGGCTATGCCGATCTCGGCCAGCAGCTCGATCTCGTGGGTGTCCGTGATGGTCAGCCCGCCGGTGTGCGGTCCCAGCAGCACGCCCGCCAGGATGTAGCCGAGAATCAGGGGCTGCCCCAGCCGCTGCGCGCCCAGCCCGCAGAAGAAGGCAAAGACAATGAGAAGAATGATGTCGGCCGTCAAGCCCATCGAAAATTCCGCCTTGTGGTATTCAAATTAGGGAAAAAGCGTTGCCAACGCCCGTCGTCAATGACTCCATGTGAATGTAAAAAGGAATTCAAAAGTTATCCAGCAGGAAAAGAAGGTTGCGAGCAAAACTCACAACCTTCCGTAATTGTTGTCTTTACAGCAGCAACGTTGCCTTTTTACAGCCCGACCTCCTTGAGATCGTCGCCCAGGTACTCCCGTTCGTTCTCGCCCAGGATGCCCAGGGAGAGGCAGATGAGGGTCCACAGATGGACCACCGGGAACCCCGCCTCGAAGTGTTCGCTGAGATCGTGGATCTGGGAATGGCAGTTGTGGCAGGGGGCGATGCAGTAGTCCGCCTTGGTGCGCAGGATCTGCTCCAGCTTGATCTTCCCGTATTGCCGACGCTCCTCGGCAAACCCGGATTGCAGGAACCCGCCGCCTCCGCCGCAGCAGTAGTTGTTGGACCTGTTCGGCCACATGTCGATGAAGTTTTCCTCGCCCACCACGGATTTGACCACGAAGCGCAGGTCCTCGGCCACCGGGTCGTGCAGGGACTTGCGCACCAGCTGGCAGGGGTCCTGGACCGTGAAGGTCACGCCCAGTTCCTTGTTCCAGTCGGAATTGACGGGCAGCTTGCCCTCGCGAATCCACCTGGCGTACAGGCGGATGATGGACTCCATGCCGAAGCTGTGCTCGACGTTGAACTTTTGCAGTCCGGCCCGGACCGCGTAGAATTCGTGTCCTCACTCGGTGTTGAGCCAGACCTTGCACCCCAGCTCCTCCACCGCCGCGGCCTTGTTGCGGATCACCTTTTCCCAGGACTCGTCGTCGGCCAGGAACATGCAGTAGTTCTCGGCCGCCCACCCCTTGGTGGAGTAGGTCCAGTCCGCGCCCACCAGGTTCAGTATCTTCCACAGCGGGACCATCTCGTCCGGCTCGGTCACCGGTTCGCGCGAGTTCTGGTTCAGAAAGTAGTAGGCCCCCTTCCGGTCGACGGAAACCTCCAGGTTCTCCATGCCGGGCTGGGTTTCACGGACCTCCTCCAGAACGTCCTCGACCACGAACTTGAAGTCCTCGCTGGACGCGCCCATGGCGCTGTTGCCCGAGGTGGCCAGGGCCTGCTCGCAGGAGCCGAGGATGCCCTTGGGGCGCTCCTCGCGGGGCCAGGACTGGCGGCAGTGGTAGACGAGCTGGGGGATGTCAACCTCCATGGGACAGGCATGGACGCACCGTCGGCACATGGTGCACAGCCAGACCCACGGCGTGGATCGAATCTCCTCCTCCTGTCCCCACAGGGCGAGCCGGAGGAACTTGCGCGGGTCCATGCCGTGCATGCCCGTGGCCGGACACCCGGATGCGCAGGCCCCGCAGGCCAGGCACATGCTCAGGTTGCCGCCCTCGGGCAGCAGTTCCTTGACCTTCTCAACCAATTCCGACCGCTTGGGTTCGATGAGCAGTTCCGCAGCTTCGGCCATGACGCTCTCCTTTTCCATCCCGTGCAGGGGGATGTCCCGGAGGCGGAAACCCGCCTCCGAGTCCGTTTTGGATCATTCGGGCCGCCGCGCGGCCCGTCCGCTAGACCAGGGCCTCGGCCTTGGCCACCTGGCCGGTCTGGTCGTACATCAGGCCGCAGCGCAGGTCGAAGTGCCGGTTGACGCTCATGGTCGGGCACGGGGCGTTCAGCGCCACCTGGGTGACGGTGGAGCCGAGGAACGCCTTCTCCGGATCGCTCTCCTTGGAGTGGTGGGCCATGATCACCAGGTCCGCCCCGCTCTGCCGGGCCGCGAGCAGGATCTCCATGGCGGGCTCGCCCGCTGCGGCCTTGAAGTCCACGCCGACGACCCCGTCCAGACGCGGCCCGTAGTCGTGCTCCAGCCTGGCCAGGCACTCGTTGCGCCCCTGACCGCCCGGTTCGCAGACGTGCATGACGGTCAGCTTGGCCTTGTACTGGCGGGCCATCTGGCCGCCGTAGGCTACGGCGCACTCGGCCTGGTCCGAGAAGTCGGTGGCGACCACGATGTTCTCGAACAGCGGGTCCTTGCACTCGACCTCCTTGTGCACGATCATCACCGGGCAGCGGGCGCGCTGACTGACGCGCTCAAGGGTGCTGCCCGCCATGCCCCACATCTTGGACCGCTTTTCCTCATACTCCTGGGTATGCGGCCCCATGACGATGAGGTCCGTGTTCTTCTGCCTCGCCAACCGCAACAGCTCGCTGTGCGGGATGCCCGGTACGACCACGACCTGCGCGCCCGGCGTGATGCCGAGGTACTCGGCGTACATCTCCCGGATCTTGGTCCCGATCTGATCTGTCTCGCCCGACGGCGCCAGGTGCTCGATGGAGCCCCATCCCTGCTCCATACCCGCCACATGGGTCAAATAGAGCTGGGATTCGAAACGCTCGGCGAACCGGATGGCCGCCTTGACCGCGCACGCATCGATGCCGGTGGGCGTGACTCCCACAATGATATCCTTGAACATGACTTGCCCCCTTTCCTTTCAGGTTTATCCGCTCGCCTCGACAGTTTCCGCACCTTGTCCGGGCGCGGGCTCGGCCCACGCCCTGGCTGCAATGCCCCGGCGCACCGCCGGGGTCATGGTCAGGTTGTCCGAAAGGCGCATGGCCTTGTCGTCCAGCCCCATGGCCAGTCCCATGAGCTGGGTCAGGTACAGGACCGGGACCCTTCGGCCGCCCGCCCTGGCCGCCTTGGCCTGGTAGGCCTCCAGGTTCATCTGGCACAGGGGGCAGACCGTGGCGATGGCGTCCGCCCCCCGAGCCGCGTTCAGGATTTCGGCCACGGACCGGATGGCCACCTCGGGATGGCCGACCATGAGCGAGGCCCCGCAGCACCGGTTGCCCATGTCCCAGCGATGGACCTCGCCGCCCATGGCCTCGATGAACGGCTCCATGGAGACCGGCTTGCCGGGATCGTCGAACACCGGGTACGGGCGCAGGATCTGGCACCCGTAGTAGGGCGCGATCTTCATGCCCTTGAGGGAGTCCGTGACCTTCTGCTCGACGATCTTCGCGCCCACGTCGTTTTTCAGCACGTCGAGCAGGTGGCGGACCCGCGCCTTGCCCCGGTAGACCAGGCCGGACGCGGCCAGGACCTCGTTGATCCGGCCATGCAGGTGCCGGTCGCCGACCGCCTCCCTGCCCACCTTGAGCAGGTTCAGGTAGCAGGCCGCGCACGGGGCCAGGACGTCCATGCCGTCCATGTCCTGCTCCGCGATGGCCAGGTTGCGCGCGGGCAGCGCGTAGTTCATGAGCCGGCTCACCGGCTCGGCGGCGCTCGCACCGCAGCAGGTCCAGTCCGGGATCTCGACCAGTTCGCAGCCGAGCCGCTCCATGACCAGCCGGGTGGAGACGTCGAATTCGCGGGCGCTCTCCGTCAGGGAGCACCCCGGGTAGTAGGCATATCTCATGGCGTTCCCTCCAGTTCCCGCGCCTTGGCGAACAGCGGCTTGAGCACCCCGCCCATGCCCCTGCCGGGCAGATGCACCTTGCCCTTGGAGAGCATGCGGACGCCCAGCGGCAGGAAGGCCAGCGGCGCGGCCGGGTCCCTCCGCCTGATGAAATAGCGCTGCATCATGCTCGTCTCCTGCACCCGGCCATGGGCCTCCACGTCGTCCATGAAGGCGGCGTAGAAGGACCCGTTGCGCCGGGCCGCCGGGCCGTTCGCGACTCCGGCCAGCCGCTTCAGGGCGGCCATGGCCGAGGTCAGCTTCAGCCCGCGCGGACAGCGCAGGGTGCACAGGTAGCAGGACGAACACATCCAGAAGGTCCGGCTCTCGAGAATCCGGTCGAGCATGCCGAACTGGATCATCCGCCACATGGCCCGCGGGGTCACGTCCATGGCGTGCCAGTTGGGGCAGGAGGCGGTACAGGTGCCGCACTGCATGCACGCGCCCACGGTCTCCCGCAGCTCCTTGAGGATCATCCGGTCGGATTCCGGGGCCGGGCTCCACGTCTCCCTGACTGCTCCGCTCATGGCTCGCTCTCTCCTTGGCAAAGGGTTGCCCGGCCTCAGGCCGGCTGCTCCAGGGCCGCGTCGATGACGGACATCATCGGCCCGTCGTGGAACCCCTTGAGCACCGTGGCGCTGTTGGGGCAGACGGCGGCGCAGGCGCCGCATCCCTGGCAGAGAATCTCGTCCACGACGATCTTCTCCTCGTTCATGTCCAGGACCCTGGCCCCGTACGGGCAGGCGCTGACGCACGCCTGGCACAGGGAGCACAGGGAATGGCGGACCGTGGCCACCACGGTCTCGCGCGGGATCTTCTCGGCGTTGAGGATGCGCAGGGCGCGCTGGGCGGCCGCCTTGGCCGAGGCCACGGCACCGGCCATGCGCCGGGGCGAATGGGCGATGCCGCACATGTAGATCCCCTGCTTGAGGAAATCCACGGGCCGCCACTTGAAGTCCGCCTCCTGAAAGAAGCCGTCCTTGTTGACCGCCACCTCGAAGACCTCCAGCAGGTCCTCCACGTCGTTGGGCTCGATGCCGCTCGACAGGGAGAGGATGTCGGGCCGCAGCTCCACCTGGCTGCCCAGGATCGGGTCGTAGCCCCGGACCACGGGCAACCCTTCCTCGAAGGTCACCTGCGGCGCGCTCCGGTCGTCGTAGCGGATGAAGATGGCCCCGGCCTTGCGCGCTTGGGTGTAGTAGGTTTCCAGGAACCCGGTGGCCATGATGTCGCGGTAGAAGACGTAGATGGGCAGGTCCGGATTGCGCGCCTTGAGGTTCAGGACATTCTTGAGCATCTCCGGGCAGCAGACCCGGCTGCAGTAAGCGCGGTCCTCGTTGCGGTTGCGCCAGCACTGGATCATGACCACGGAGGTCAGCTCCCTGGCGTCCAACTGGCCGGTCGCCAGCCGTTCCTCCAGGGTCAGGTGGGTCATGACCGTCTTGTGCACGCACAGGCCGGATTCGTAGACCTTGGCTTCGTGCCCGCCGGTGGCCAGGATGGTCACGCCGTGCTCCAGGGGGAAGACCCCCATGGGCGAGGCTATGGCGGACCGGAAGTGGCCCGCGCTGCCGCGCGACAGGACCACCCGCGAGTCCTTGAAGACCTTGATGTTCGGGTGCTTCTCCACCTGGGCGATGAGCTCTTCCATATACTTGCGCGGGTCCGAACCGTCGAGCTGGGTGTGCAGCCGCATGGCCGTGCCGCCCAGGTTCTCCTCGGACTCCACCAGGCAGACGCCGTACCCCTGGTCCGCGATGGACATGGCCGCGGTCATGCCTGCCAGCCCGCCGCCGACCACCAGGGCCGAGCGGATCACGTCCACGGTCACGGCCGGGCCGGACGGGTCCGCGCCCTGGAGCCGGGCCACGGCAGTGGACAGGGAGGCATAGACCTTCCGTCCCGTGCCGCCGTCGTCCATGCCATTGCCGTCCGGGCCGCCCACGGTGGGCGTGTAGATGTCCACCACGTCCATGAGCGCCGGGTTCAGGCCGATGGTCCTGCCCAGCTCCTTGAGCCGGGGGATGTAGGCGTAGGGCATGCACGCACCGATGAGGATGCGGTTGGGCTTGTACTCCCGGGCCGCCTCCTCGATGTCCCGCCACCCCTGGGCGGTGCAGGCGGAACCCACGCGCATGACCTTGCACACCGAGTGGACGCGGCCCATGCGATCGGCCAGACCGTCCAGGTCCACGGCCTGCTCCAGCGTCGGACAGGAGGTGCACACGGTGACCAGGGTCCGGGCCGGGTCCCTGGACACGTCCGGGTATTCCGGCTCCGGCTCGGCCTCGATGCCCGCCAGCACGTCATACGCCTTGATGATGCGCGAGGCGGACATGGCCGCGGCCCCGGCCTGAATGACCGACTCGGAGATGTCCCTGGGCTCGCCCATGGCCCCCGCCGCGAACACGCCGATCCGGCTGGTCCGCTCGTGCAGGTAGGGCTGGGCGTCCACGAACCCCCACTGATTGAGGTCCACGCCCAGGGTCAGGGCGAACTTGTCCGTCCCCTTGGGCGGGCGCGCGCCCGCGGCCAGTACGACCATGTCGAAGGTCTCGGAGACCATCTCCCCGGCGTCGGTCAGATAGCCCAGGGCCAGGCCGCCGTCCTCGGTGGGCCACACGGTGTGGGGCCGGTTGCGCACGAAGCGCACGCCGTGCTCCTTCTCCGCCGCCACCCTGTAGCGGTCGTACTCCTTCCCGGACGTGCGCATGTCCATGTAGAAGATGGAGGTGGCGACGTCGCCACCGGTGGCCTTCTTGGCCAGCAGCGCCTCCTTGATGGAGAACATGCAGCAGACTCCGGAACAGAAATCCGCGTTCTTCTTCACGTCGCGGGACCCCACGCACTGGAGCCAGGCGATACTGCGCACGGGCTGGCCGTCGGACGGCCGCCGCAGCCTGCCCCCGGTGGGGCCGGTGCCGGACAGCAGCCGCTCGAACTCCACGGCGGTGAGCACGTCGGGATTGTTGTAGCACCAGATGTCCGCGCCGCCCTCCGGGTCCATGGACGGGACGTAGCAGTCGAAGCCCCCGGCCAGGACCACGGCCCCGACCTCCAGCTTTTCCACGCCGTCGGACAGGATGCGCACGTACAGCTTGTCGAGCCACGGCACGAACCGCTTGCCCTTGAGCGGCTTGACCAGGTACTCGCGCGCGCCCTGGAGGACCAGGGCCCGGGCGGCCTCCTCCGCGCCGTGGTCGGCCAGGACCACCACGGGCAGGTCCGGGCGCAGCTCGCGGCTGCGGATCAGGACCCGCTCGGCGTCCATGTCGTTCAGCCCCATGCCCACCAGCAGCAGCCCCACCGGCTCCTCGGAGGCCAGCCGGTCCACGGCGTCGCGGCCCGTCTCGGCGAAGTGCAGCGGGAAGTTCTGCTCCCTGAGCTCCTCCTCCATCATGGCCCGGAGGTCCGGGTCGCGGTCGGCCACCAGGATGTGGAAGTCCTTGCGCTCCTCGAACTTGAAGTCGATGGCCCCCGTGGGACACGCCTCATGGCACTTCCAGCACCGCTGGCAATTGTCCAGGTCCAGGACGTAGTGGTTGGGGATGGCGTGGGGCACGGGCAGGTAGACCGCGGCACGCTCGGTCAGCCCGGCGTTGAACTCGCTGGGCACGCGCACCGGGCAGACCTCGGAGCACTCGCCGCAGCTGATGCACTTGGTCGGGTCGATGAGCGTGGACTTGCGCTTGAGGGAGACCAGGAACTTGCCCGGCTCGCCCTCCAGGTCCTCGACCTCGGTGGACAGCAGGATGTCGATATTGTCGTGGAACAGCCCCTTGCGCAGGCAATACTGGCTGGAGGAGTCGCGCGCCATCAGCGGCAGCATGCGGCACATGCCGCAGTGGTCCGAGGGGAACTGGTGGTCGAGCTGGCTGAGAATCCCGCCGTGGCTGGGCCTGCGGTCGATGAGCGCCACCTTGTGGCCGGTCACCGCCAGATCCAGGGCGGCGCGGATGCCGCCGATGCCCGCGCCCACCACCAATGCTCCGTATTGCTTTCTCATGTCGTCCTCCCTGGGATCAGGCCATGTGGGACACCGCGTCCTGGAACTCGTCCTCCTTGAACACCGAGAGCGGAGGCGCTTCGTC
This sequence comes from Pseudodesulfovibrio indicus, assembly GCF_001563225.1. Lineage (NCBI taxonomy): Bacteria > Pseudomonadati > Thermodesulfobacteriota > Desulfovibrionia > Desulfovibrionales > Desulfovibrionaceae > Pseudodesulfovibrio > Pseudodesulfovibrio indicus. Next base: position 1,567,357 of record NZ_CP014206.1, on the reverse strand, counting down.
CAGGCTGCGCCCCGGCACGTAGTCGAAGCTCTGCTGGGTGCGCGACGCCACGGTGCGGAACAGCTCCATGACCGGGATGTCGTTGGGACAGGCGTTGGAGCACTGGCCGCAGCCCACGCAGGCCATGGACATGTGCGCCATGCGGGTCAGGTGATAGAAGATGGTGTCCGTGGGCATCTTGAGGGCCCCCTTCTGCTTGGCCCAGCCCATGTACTGCCACGGCTTGTGCTCGAAGACGTCGGTGTTGAAGACGCACTCCTTGCAGTAGCAGACCGGGCAGGCCACCCGGCAGTTGTAGCAGTTGACGCAGGAGGCCAGGTATTCGGACAGGTCGGTCAGGGTGCCGGTGGCCGCGCGGGTGCGCTCGAACATGGCGTCCCGGTTGGCGATGCGGACCTCGACCATGGCCTCGAGCGCCTTGTCGCGCCCGTTGGCCGACGCCATCTCCGGCAGCCCCAGCCCGTTGAGCAGGGATTCGCCGCGCGGGCTGGTGGCCATGACCGGGATGTGACCGGACAGGTCGGCCCCGGCCAGCCCCAGGACCAGGTCCGCGTTCTCCGGCGCGGGATACTCGCACGACTGGCAGGCCGGGGCTATCCCCGCCCCGCCGTCCGCCGCCGAGCCGTGGAAGTCCAGGGTGGCCTCGAAGGGGTCGCGGTCGCCCCGGAACCGCTTGTAGCCCGAATTGTCGAACGCCCCCATGCAGTCCAGCCCCACCAGGATGACGTCGTCGAGACTGCCCTGGTTGAGCTTGACCAGCTCCACGAACGCCCGGATCTCGCAGGGCCGCAGGACCGCGGCGATGCGCTCGCCGGACTGTCCCCGCGTAAGCCGGGCCAGGAGCTTGGCGCTGTTCATGGGGAAGGCCGGGGCCAGGGGGTCCGCGCCGGACAGCTGGTCCGGGTCGGTGACCAGGGTCGGCATGGGCATGCCCTTGCCGAACAGGTGCACCGGAGTGAGCACCCCGCCCACGCTCTCGTTCTCCAGCAGCCCGCGCAGGAACCCCTGCACCGCGGCTATGGGATTGCCCCCGTCGATCAATATCTTTGCCGTTGTCGCCATGACGCCCTCCCGCAGGCCTAGACCACGGCCATGGAACGCGTTTCCATGGGTCCGAGTTCTCTGATTTCGTTGATGAAGTTGTTGACCGTGGCGGCAAACTCATTGCCCTCGCTGGCCCCGACCCAGGTCAGCTTGACCCGTTCCTTCTCGATGCCGAACTGCGGCAGGATCTCGCTCAGGAGCTTGACCCGCCGCCGGGCCTTGTAGTTGCCGTTGATGTAGTGGCAGTCGCCGGGGTGGCAGCCGGAGACCAGCACCCCGTCCGCCCCGGAGAGCAGCGACTTGACGATGTACTTGGGGTCCACCATGCCGGTGCACATCATGCGCACCATGCGCAGGTTGGGCTGCTGGACCATGCGCGATGTCCCGGCCAGGTCCGCCGCGGTAAAGGTGCACCAGTTGCAGACAAAGGCCAGGATGGTCGGTTCGAACTCGTGACTCATGACGCGCCTCCTCAGGCCTGATCGCCCGGTTGCTCAGCCGTTGCCCGCGCCTGTTCGCCCCCGCCCGCCTCGGGCGGCAGCCAGCCGGGGATCATGCCGAGCAGACCGTCGATCTCGTTGAATATCTGGGTCTCGTTGAAGTGCTTGATCTGGGCCGCGCCGCTGGGACAGTACCCGGCGCAGGAGCCGCACCCCTTGCACATGGCCTCGTTGATTACCGCCACGTTGCGGCGCTCGTCGAATTCGATGGCCGAGTAGGCGCACAGCCCCACGCAGACGCGGCAGCCCACGCAGATGTCCGGATTGATCCAGGAGGTGGTCGGCGAGATGGAGACCGTACCCTTGGCCGCCAGGGCCAGGGCCTGGGCCGCCCCGCCCGAGGCGTGGGAGACCGCGTCCGGGATGTCCTTGGGCCCCTGGCAGGTCCCGGCCAGGAACACGCCGTCCGTGGCCGTGGAGACCGGCCCGAGCTTGGGGTGCTCCTCCAGGAAGAACCCGTCCTGGCCCTGGGCGATGCCGAAGACGCGGGCCACCTCGGTGGCATCCGGCCTCGGCTCCATGGCCGTGCACAGGATGACCATGTCCACGGGCAGCCGGACGTTGATCCCGAGCAGGGTGTCCTCGCCCACGACCACAAGCTTGCCGTCCTCCTCCACCACCTCGGCGGGCCGCCCCCGGATGAAGGTCACGCCCTCCTCCTGGACCCGCCGGTAGAACTCCTCGTACCCCTTCCCGAAGCAGCGCATGTCGATGTAGAAATTGTAGACCATGGTGTCGTGTCCGACCTTGTCCTTGATCAGATGGTCGTACTTGAGCGCGTACATGCAGCAGGTCCGCGAACAGTATTCGTGGTAATTCCTGTCGCGGCTGCCCACGCAGTGGATGATGGCCACGGACTCCGGCTTCCTGCCGTTTTTCATGACGATCTTGCCCTCGGTGGGGCCGACCGCGTTGTTCAGCCGCTCGAACTGGAGCGCGGTGTAGACCTCGTCGTAGCGGCCGAAGCCGTATTCGCGCATGGGGGTCGGGTCCATGGTGTCGTAGCCCGTGGCCAGCACGATGGAACCCACGTGGAAGACCTCGCGGGTCTCCTTCATCCCGTAGTCGATGGCCCCGGTGGGGCAGATGGTCTGGCAGATGCCGCACTTGTCCTTGGTGATCTTCTTGCAGGCGTTGCCGTCGATGACCGGAGTGCTGGGCACGGCCTGGGGCGAATTGCGGTAGATCGCCTTGCGGAACCCCAGTCCCTCGTTGAATTCGCTGATCGCCTTGGTCGGGCATTTCTCCAGGCAGGCGCCGCATCCGGTGCAGACGTCCTCGTTGACGTACCTCGGCTTGCGCAGGACCGTGACCGTGTAGTTGCCCACGAACCCGGTGACCTCTTCCACCTCGGACCAGGTCATCAGGTTGATGTTCGGTTCCTGGCTCACGGCCACCATCTTGGGGGTCGAGATGCAGGCCGCGCAGTCCAGGGTGGGGAAGGTCTTGTCGAACTGGGCCATATGACCGCCGATGGACGGGCTCTTCTCCACCAGGTGGACCTTGTGCCCGGACTTGGCGATATCCAGCGCGGCCTGGATGCCAGCGATGCCCGCGCCCACGACCATGACGTCCGGCAGGACGCCGACCTCGCGTGAGTAGAGCTTCTGGTGGTCGGCCACGCGCTTGACCGCGCCCTCCACGATGCGCCGCGCCTTGGCCGTGGCCTCCTCAGGGTCCGCCGTGGTCCAGGAGCAGTGCTCGCGGATGCAGCAGTGCTGCATGAGGTACGGATTCAGCCCGCCGCGCGCGCACGCCTTCTGAAAGGTCTTCTCGTGCAGCCGGGGAGAACAGGAGGCGACCACCACGCGATCCAGGCCGTAGTCCCGGATGTCCTTGATGATCATCTCCTGTCCGGGGTCCGAGCACATGAACTGGTAGTCGCGGGACACGGCCACGTTTTTGAGGCCCGCGGCGAACTCGGCCACGCCGGGACAGTCCACCTTGCCCGCGATGTTGGACCCGCAATGACAGACGTAAACTCCGATCTTTCTCGACATGGCCCATCCTCCATAAAAACGACGGTCAACGAACCGGCTTGCCGCTGGTCAGTTCCAGGGTCAGCTCGCCTACCAACTTCTTCAGTTCCTCGTTCTCGGCCGCCATCTCGGCGTCGGACTGCTCCGTGGGCGGTTTCTCGAACACCCGGTAGCTGTTCTCCAGAAAATGCCCCCGCCACTTGTAGTACTGGCCGGGCCGCAGATCGTGCGCCCTGCACAGGTCGTTGACGCAGGCCCCGGTCAATCCGGCCAGCACGATCCTCGCCTTGGTCTTCGCATCCCACTTTCGCCTCATCTGCCGCACCTCCTGCCGTTCTTCCCCCGTCTCGCCGCGCCTCGGTCTCCCGCTTGAGAGCTGGTGAATGCGGCGCTGTGGCGGCCCGTTCCTCCCTGCGCCTCCCGTCATTCGGCAACATTCTGAAATTGAAGAGGAATTGTATTTCCGCAAGCTGAACTCGATTTCGGTCAGGAGGACTCACTTTCTCCCTTAGTCAAAATGCATGCCGTTTCAAACATAGAGAGATAATTGGGGAGGATAGTCGTCGGCACTTGATAATCGGCCTCATAAACACTCAAAAAAACATGCATTTTATGTCTTGTGAAACAAGACGCGTCCTGCCGGGCAAGACGCCCGGCGCCCCCTTGGAGAGTCTGGAGACCATCCGACCGGGCAACGCCGTCCCCTCCGGAAGGCGGACACTCTCCATCTCACCCGGCGTCCATCCCGGCGAAACGGTCTTGCCGCACGAGATATCCCAGTGCCCAAGGGGGGATTTTGAAGGATTATGTTCAATAATGCCGAACAGTAATCTTCATTTCCAAGATAGGTAGAATGTGATAGGTTACCGCCAGCGCCATACTTCAAGGGAGGCGCCAATGACCGACATTCTGATAATCGACGGGGACGAGTCCTTTGTCGCCCGGCTGGCCGATTCGCTGCTGGAACACGGCTTCGCCGCCGACCGCTGCGACTCGCTGTCCAAGGCGATGGGCATCCTGCATACCGGGTCGTACAAGGTGGTCCTGATAGGCGACGACCTGCCCGACGGGGACGGGGTGGACTACCTGGCCGAGGTCAGGGAGGTGCCCTCCTTTCCCGAGGCCATCGTCCTGTCCCACCGCAGGGACCCGGACGTGGCCGAACGGGCCATCCAGAACGGGGCCTGGAACTACGTGCTCAAGCCGGTGAACCTGCAACGGCTGCTGGTCCTGCTGGAGCGGGCCGTCACCTACCACACCAAGGTCCACTCCGGATCCTGCCCGGTCTCCCTGCGCCGCCAGGGAATCATCGGCAACAGCCGCCCCATGCTCTCCTGTCTGGATTCCGTGGCCCAGGCCGCCACCAGCGACATCAACGTGCTGCTGGTGGGGGAGACCGGCACGGGCAAGGAACTGTTCGCCCGCTCCATCCACAAGAACTCGGCGCGCAAGGAAAAGCCGTTCGTGGTGGTGGACTGCGCCGCCCTGCCCGACACCCTGGCCGAGAGCCTGCTCTTCGGGCACGAGCGCGGGGCGTTCACCAGCGCGGACTCGCCCTCCGTGGGGTTGGTCAAGCAGGCCGACCGGGGCACGCTCTTCCTGGACGAGGTGGGCGAGTTGCCCATGTCGTTGCAGAAGGTCTTCCTCCGGGTCCTGGAGGGACGCAGTTTCCGGCCCGTGGGCGGGACCAGGGAGATCACCAGCGACTTCCGGCTGCTGTCCGCCACCAACCGCGACCTGGAGGACATGGTCGCCGAGGGCGAGTTCCGGCGGGACCTCTACTTCCGGCTGCGCGGCATGCACATCGCCCTGCCGCCGCTGCGGGAGATCGCCGAGGACATCAACGAGATGACCTGCAAGTTCATCCAGCGCCACTGCGAGAAGTTCCACATGTCCACCAAGGGATTCTCGCCGGACTTCCTGGACGCCCTCATGCACTACGAGTGGCCGGGCAACGTCCGGGAGCTGATGCACACCCTGGAGCAGGCGCTGTCGCGGGCGGGCGACGACGCGGTGCTCTTCCCCCGCCACCTGCCCAAGGCGATCCGCGCCCGGCTGGCCCGCCGCGAGCTGGAGTCGGACCGCTCCCGGCCCGCGCCGACGCACCACAGCGAGGCCGGCCCGGCCGAAACCTTCCCGGACCTGCGCACCTACCGCGACCAGCAACTGGCCCAGAGCGAGCAGCGATACCTGCGCAACCTGATGGAGATCACCGGGGGTGACATCGCCGCTTCCTGCTCCATCTCGGGCCTGTCCCGCGCCCGGCTCTACGCCCTGCTCAAGCAACATTCCATCCCGCGCAAGTGACCTCTGGCCCCCGGCGGACAAACGGGGTATCCTGTTGCGCGTACCCGCCCGGTCCGGGACCGGACCGGGCCATGCCGCCGACAAGAGGGAATCGAAATGAACCAGTTAATCGCACCGCATCTGACCGACGTGATCTGCCTGCTGCTCTCCGCCGGACTGTTCACCTTCTACCATTTCTTCGTGCGCTCCAAGCTGAAGACCGACCCGACCTACTCCCTGTACGGAGCGACCATGCTGGCGCGCACCGCCTGGGTGGTCAACGTCATGGAGGAGAAGAACGACATCCTGGCCGTGCAGACCCTGCGCAACTCGACCATGGCCGCCACCTTTCTGGCCTCCACCGCGGTCCTGCTGGCCGTGGGCCTGCTGACCCTCTCGGGCCAGGCGGACAAGCTGGGCCAGACCTGGCACGCCCTGAACCTCTTCGGCTCCCGGGCCGAGTCCACCCTGACCCTCAAGCTGCTGGTCATCCTGGCCAACCTGTTCATCGCCTTCTTCAACTTCTCCTTCGCCATCCGGCTCTTCAGCCACGTGGGATTCCTGATCAACACCCCGCCCGAGGAGGGCAGCTACGGGGCGTCCATCACCTTCGTGGCCATCCAGCTGAACAAGGCGGGCGGCTATTTCCACATGGGCATGCGCGCCTACTACTTCCTGGTCCCGCTCATCTTCTGGCTGTTCAGCCCGGTCTTCATGGTCCTGGCCACCGTGACCCTGGTGATCCTGGTCTGGCGCATCGAAAAGACCCCCAAGCTCGACTGCAGCTACCTGGGGGCCATCTACAAGAACTCCTGTCCCCTGCCGAACAAGTAGGTCCCCGGACCAAATAAGAACGGCCCGGCATGAAGCCGGGCCGAAGGTTTCGAGTCGGTCGGTCCGCCTAGGAGCGCATGCTCCGGATCGGCTTGCCGAGCTTGGCCAGGAACTGCTTCCTGGTCAGCGAGTCCGGCATGACGTCAGAGGCGTCCGCCTCCAGGTATTCGTAGTAGTTCTCGGGCGGCACGCCCGCCAGGTAGATGACCCGGGTCTCTTCGGGGTCGACCAGCATGGCCTTGGGGAACTTCTTCTTGGCCGCAGCGAGCCTCTCCTCGCCCAGCTTGAGCATGTCTTCCCTGTCGCCGAAGTTCATGGTCCCGGTGGGACAGGCCTGGACGCAGGCCGGGAGCTTGCCCGCCCGGACCCTGTCGATGCACATGTCGCACTTGTTCACGACCTTGGTCTTGGGGTCCACCCTGGGAATGTCGTACGGGCAGGCCATGCGGATGGACTCGCCGTCTTCCTTGGCCGTCAGTTCCGTGTACACCACGGCCCCGGTCTCCTTGTCGTGCAGGATGGCCTTGGGGTTCTCCGGCACCGTGGAGCACGGGGCCTCCAGGCAGTGGCGGCACTGTTCCGGGAAGAACAGCCAGCGCAGCGTGCCTTCGTCCACCACCTCCGAGAAGCGGACCAGCCGGATGGTCTCCGAGGACAGGTCCTTGGGATTCTGGTAGGACCCCCAGTTGGTGGTCTTCTCGGCGGGGAGCTTCTTCCATTGCTTGCAGGCGATCTGACAGCCGCGGCACGCCGTGCAGCGGGTCAGGTCCACCAGGAATGATTTACCGTTCATAACGTTCTCCTTACAGCTTGCGGACGTTGGCCACGAAGACCTTGGTTTCGGGGATGCCGGTGTTGGGATCGCCAACGGACGGGGTCAGCAGGTTGGACGAATCGCCGCCGCTGCCGTCGTGGGGCATCTGCCAACCGAAGCACCACGGCATGCCGAGCTGGTACACGGTCTTGCCCATGACCTTGAGCGGGTGCATCCGCTTGGTGACCATGGCGATGGCCCAGATGGAGCCCCGGATGGACTCGACCATGACCTTCTCGCCGTTCTCGATGCCCTTCTCCTTGGCCAGCTCCTCGCACATCTCCACGAACATCTGCGGCATGGTCTCCAGCAGCCACGGGGTGTGGCGGGTCATGAGGCCGGTCTGCCAATGCTCGGTCACGCGGTAGGTCGTGGCCACGTAGGGATACTTGGGATCGGCCACGGCCAGGGCCTCGCGCGCGAAGCGCAGCGCCGTGGGGTTGTTGAGCTGGTTCGAGAACTCGTGCTTGGTGAACGGGGTCTCCATGGGCTCGTAGTGTTCCGGGAACGGGCCGTCCTGGCGGCCGGGTCCGAAGACGTGGCCGTGGCCGTTGGGCAGCATGATGAAGGCGTACTTGGTGCCGGGCGCCCAGCCGCCGTCCGGCACGTCGCCGATCCAGCTCTTGCCGTTCCAGGCCACCACCGGCTTCTGCGGGGCATAGGGCTTGCCCGTGTTGTCGCAGGAGGCGCGGTTGTAGATGATCCGCCGGTTCACGGGCCAGCACCAGGACCAGTTGGAGAACAGGCCGATCTTCTCCTGCTCGGGGGTCTGCTCCCTGCTCCTGCGGGCGGCCCGGTTGCCGTCCTCGGTGTAGGAGTTGCAGTAGAGCCAGTTGCCCGAGCAGGTGGAGCCATCGTCCTGGAGCAGGGCGAAGCTCGGCACCAGGGTACCCTTCTTGTAGGTCTTGTCCTTGATGGTCACGTCCTTCAGGAAGTAGCCGTTGATCAGCTTGGCCACCTGGTGGGCGTCGAACTCGCCGCGGGTCTTCCACATGTCCACCGAGAGGTTCTTGATCGGCTCGGGGAACGCGCCGCCCTCCTTGGCGTAGAGCGCCCTGATCTTGTCAAAGAGCTCGGTCATGATGTGGCCGTCGGACTTGGACTCGCCGCGCGGCGTGGGACCCTGGTAGCGCCACTGCATCCAGCGGCCGGAGTTGGTGATGGACCCTTCCTTCTCGATGGAGACCGCGCAGGGCAGGAAGAAGACCTCGGTCTTGACCTTTTTCGGGTCCATGCCGGGGCCGCGCCAAAAGGAGCCCGTCTCGTTGTCGAAGATGTTGACGTTGACCATCCAGTCGAGGTTGGTCATGGCCTGCCGGTTCTTGCCCGCGTTGGCACCGCCGCAGGCGGGGTTCATGCCCCAGGCGAAGAAGCCGGTGAACTCCTTCTTGCGCATGGCCTCGAACAGCTGGAGCCAGGTGTAGGTCTTGCCGTCCTCGGCCTTGGGCAGCCAGGCGTAGGCGTCCTCGCTGGAGGCCTCCGGGTACATGGCCTTGAGGAAGCTCGACATGTATTTCGGGTAATACTGCCACCAGGCCGCGCTCTTCGGGTCCTTGGCCCCTTGCAGGTGTGGCTTGGCCTTGGCGTCCACGTACTCCCGGTAGGTGGGCAGTCCGGCGTTGGGGGTGGCCAGATAGCCGGGCAGGATGTGCCACAGCAGGCAGTGGTCCGTGGACCCCTGGACGTTGGACTCGCCGCGCAGGGCGTTCACGCCGCCGCCGGAGACGCCGATGTTGCCGAGCAGCAGCTGGACCATGGCCATGGTGCGGATGTACTGCGTACCCACGGTATGCTGGGTCCAGCCCATGGCGTACATGATGGTCCCGGCCTTGTCCGGCTTGCCCGTGGCCGAAAACAGCTTGTAGAATTCGAGCAGGCCGTCCTTGTCGATGCCGGAGACGCTGACCACCTTGTCCACGTCGTAGCGCGCGTAGTGCGCCTTGAGCAGGTTGTACACGCAGCGCGGATGCTTGAGGCTCTCGTCCCGCTTGGGCAGCCCCTGCTCGTCCCGCTCGTAGGCCCACTGGGACTTGTCGTATGCGCCGACGTAGTCCTCGTCGTCGCCGTTCTTGGTGTACCCGCTGAACAGCCCGTCGTTGAACGTGAACTTGTCGCTGATGATGAACGGGGCGTTGGTGTGGCTGACCACGTAGTCGCGCTGGATCAGGTCGTTGTCCAGGATGTACTTGATCAGGCCGCCGAGCACGGCGATGTCCGACCCGGCGCGGATCTGGCAGTACAGATCCGCCTTGGCCGAGGTGCGGGTGAAGCGAGGATCGATGGAGATCAGCTTGGCCCCCTTGACCATGGCCTTGGTCACCCACTTGAAGGAGATGGGATGGTTCTCAGCCGCGTTGGAGCCCATGACCAGGATGCAGTCGCTGTTGGCGATGTCGTTCCAGTGGTTGGTCATGGCCCCGCGGCCGAAGCTCTCGGCCAGGGCCGCCACGGTGGAGCTGTGACAGATGCGCGCCTGGTGCTCGACGTAGACCAGCCCGAGGGCGCGGAGCATGGCCTGATAGGTCCAGCACTCCTCGTTGTCGATGGCCGCCGAGCCCACGGACGCCAGCCCGTTGCAGCGGTTGACCACCTGCCCCTTGTCGTTCTTCTCCGTGAAGCTGGCGTCGCGGGTCTTCTTGACCCTTTTGGCGATCTCGCCCAACGCCCAGTCCCAGGAGACTTCCTTCCACTCCGAGGAATAGGGGGCGCGGTACAGGGGGCGCGGCGGGCGCTCCTTGTTCTCGGCCAGCTGCCAGATGGAGTGCGGTCCCTTGACCACGCCCATCTGTGGCCCACCGCGCGGCACCGCCTCTGGCCACTGAGCTCCGCTCGCCCACGACAAGCAGGCCGGGGGGGCGCGCGTACAGGGCGCGCGCGGCGGGCGCTCCTTGTTCTCGGCCAGCCTGCCAGATGGACGCGCCCTTGGCGCAGGTGGCGCCCTCGTTGATCGGATGGTCGGGGTCGCCCTCGACGTTGATCGCGCGCTTGGTCTTGAGGTCCGTGTTGACGATCAGGCCGCAGCCCACGGCGCAATAACAGCAGACCGAGGTGGTCTGTTTGCTCCACTTCGGCTCCAGCATGGCGATCCGGTCCGCGGCCAGCGCCTCGGTTTCGAACCCCAGCCCACAGAACGCCGACGAGACGGCGGTCACTGCGGCCAGTTGGAGAAAGCTTCTTCTGTTGACTTTCATACCCACTCCTTTGTGTTGATGGTCATCCGGCCCTGGTTTCCCGGCACAGGCGGCATTGGAGCCCGTATCCGTGGGGACCGGCGGCCCTGACGGGACGCCGCGCCACGACGGGCGAGGCTTGGCGGCCGGGCCGGTAAGACCGGGCCACGGCCTCCACCGCTGCCGTGGCGTGCCCGAGCCCGGCGAACGGGACACAGGCGGCCACGGCGTCGGACGACACCGTTTTACTGGTTGACGCGAACATCGATTCCTCCATTGACGGTATGGCGAATCCCGCAATTGCGGGCTGCTTTCATTTGGGGCGCATGGCGCTGTCGCAGAGAGCGATGGGAGGCTGGGACGGAAGGTCCCGAACGGGGAAAGCGAGGCGAGGTGGCGTCAGAGAACGGCGGCAGTTGCCAAGGGTCGCGCCCACGGCTTGAACAGGCTCCTGCGAGCGAGGATCGAAGGGAACCGGACCCGGCACCCATGCGGCCCTCCTCAGAGCCGCCGGGCCGATGTCTCCGACCCGACGATTTGTATCTGTTGCGCTCGTTGCATCAGCATCCTCTGGCTGTTCGCCTCCGGGACTCTTCCGCCGGAGGCGGGTCCGGCGCTATTCCGAACCATTTTGAACCTAGATGCTGGGCACAACTGTTACAAACAAACAAAACAATACAATGATTCCGCACAATTATGCTTATATTGGCATAATCTATCACCAGAATAGATCAATCAAATCAGAAGTTATGCAAAAACCGAAAATACTCCTATACCTCTATATGACCGAGTCGGCTCCCGCGGGCAACAAAAAAGCCCGGAAGGCGATCCTTCCGGGCGTTATTATTTTTCGCAGAGGGGGGAGGATCAGCCGTCCAACCCGTCCACGTAGTCCACGATGGCGCGGGCGGAGCGCTTGGAGAAGCTGACGGCCTCGGCCACGGTCTTGGCCCCGGTGACCACGTCGCCCGAGGCGAACACGCCGGGGCGGGTGGTGCGGCCCTCTTCGTCGGTGATGACCAGGCCGGTCTTGCCGACCTCCAGGCCGGAGAGGTTGTTGCGCGGGGCCTGGCTGACCGCGATGAACACGGAGTCGGCCTCGAACAGGGACTCGGAACCCTCCACCGGGACCACGCGGGCGCGCCCGTCCTCGCCGTGCACGGTCTCGGTGTCCACCACCACGATGCCTCGGTCCACGATCTCCACGGGCGAGGCGTGGAACCGGAAGCGGACGCCGTCCATCCTGGCGTAGTCGTACTCGTACCGGGTTGCCGAGATGTCGTCCTCGCCCCGGCGGTACAGGATGGTGACCTCCTGCGCGCCCTTGCGCAGGGCGGTGCGGGCCACGTCCATGGCCACGTTGCCCGCGCCGATGACCGCCACCTTGCGTCCCAGGGAATAGACGTTGGGGTTCTTCAGGTAGTGGATGGCGTAGTGCACGTGGCCCAGGGTCTCGCCCTTGAGCTTGAGGGGCCGGGGGTTCCACACGCCGGTGCCGATGAACACGGCCTTGTAGTCGTCGCGGAACAGGTCGTCGATGCTGATGACCGGCCCGATGAGGGTGTTGGGCCGGATCTTCACGCCCAGGCCGATGAGCTTGTCCTTGAGCCGCTCCAGGATGTCCTTGGGCAGACGGAAATCCGGGATGCCGTACTGGAGCACGCCGCCGATGCGCTCCTTGGACTCGAACAGGGTGACGTCGAACCCCTGCCCGGCCAGGAGGAAGGCCACGGTGATCCCGGCCGGGCCGGAACCGACGATGGCGATGCGCTTGGCGTTGTTGGCGTTGACGGGCCGCTTGGGGGTGAACTGCTCCAGGTAGTAGCGGGAGATGTACTGCTCGATGTCGCTGACCTGGACCGGGGCGCTCTTCTTGCCGAGGATGCAATGGCCCTCGCAGAAATTCTCGTGCGGGCAGATCAGCGAGCAGACCGCGGTCAGGGGGTTGTTCTCGAACAGCATGGCCCCGGCCTTGAGCATGTCGCCTTCGAGCAGGGCCTCGATGACCAGGTTGGCCGGAGTGGACACCGGGCAGCCCTTGCTGCACAGCGGCTTCTTGCACTTCAGGCAGCGCGATGCCTCTTCAAGGATGTGTTTTCCCATTGATTCCTCTCGTTACCGTTGATTTCCGCCCGCATGGGGCGGAGAGGTTACCTATACCAAGAGGGCGCAACACGCAAATGTGTGCAGTGGATGCACTCCGGCCCGGGCCGTGACGGACGTTCAAAAAGAGTTGCCATGCGGACCTCCGTTCGGCTACGCCCATCCGACGTCTCCGCCCCGGACCGGGAGGCGATATCACCCAGGCCAAGGGGAATTCGTATGAACTCCGCCCTCCTCGCTCTCGTGACCATCCTCCTGTGGAGTTCGCTGGCCCTGCTCACGGACCGCATATCCCACCTCCCGCCGCTGCTCTCGGTGGGGCTGGTCCTGACCGCGTGCGGGCTGGCGGGAGCGGTCAGGCTGCGTCGCTGGAGGGTCTCCGCCGCCACCTGGCTGACCGGCGTGGGCGGCATCTTCGGCTATCATTTCCTGCTCTTCGCCGCCTTCGGGCGAGCCCCGGCCGTGGAGGCGAACATGATCCAGTACCTCTGGCCCCTGTGCATCGTCCTGTTCTCGCCCCTGTTCCTGCCCCGCAACCGGCTGGCCGCGAACCACCTGCTCGGCGCGGGACTGGGCTTGGCGGGCGCCGGCCTGATCGTCACCGGAGGCAGCTTCGGCCTTCGCATGGAGTACCTGCCGGGCTACCTCTGCGCCCTGGGCGCGGCGGTGACCTGGGCCTGCTATTCGCTCCAGACCAAGCGGCTGCAGCCCTTCCCGTCGGCCGCGGTGGGCGGCTTCTGCCTGGTCTCCGGGCTGCTCTCCCTGGCCCTGCATTTTCTGCTGGGCGCTCCCGGACCCAACCCGACGGGGGCGGACTGGCTGGTCATCCTGCTCCTCGGCCTCGGCCCCATGGGCGCGGCCTTCTACACCTGGGACGCGGCCATGAAGCGGGGCGACCCGCGCATGGTCGGCGCCCTCTCCTACCTGACCCCCCTGCTCTCCACCCTGCTTCTGGTGGCGGTCAACGGCAAGCGGTTCACCCCCCTGCACGGGTTGGCCGTCCTGCTGGTCACGAGCGGGGCGGTGTTCGGCTCCCTGGACACCCTGCGTCCACTCTTCGCATCCCTTGCCCGACGCCGCCGGACCTGACGGGGCTGAGCCGCGCCCCCGGAACCGAACCCCACGCGAGGAGAAAACTTGCGGGGGCCGCCAACATTCGCTTGACAACGGAACCCATACGACCCGAAGGAGTGTATTGAACGGACCCCTGTCCGTACCCGCTTGGTCAAGAGGTATCCATGGCCGCTCGCTCCCGTTCCAAGTCCGGCAAGGTCCGGCGTCAACCCAAAGGAGGCGGCCGGGCCATCCCCTTTGCCGCGCCCTCGCCCGAAGACCAGGCCCAGGCACTGGCCGACCGCCTCTCCCGGGACCGCATGGAAACGTTCACCGCCACCCTGCGCCCGGAGGCAGGCAACCCCGCCGTCCCGGACATCCGCGCCCTGCACGAGGTCGTGCGCGGCTCCTTCGCCCTGTTCGACTCCCTGCTCGACGACCTGATCCTGGACCCGCCCCTGGCGTGCCAGCGGGGATGCATCCACTGCTGCTGGAACCAGGTGGCCCTGACCGAGCCCGAGGCGCTCTACCTGGGGCTGTACCTGCTCGACACGCGCACCCCGGAACAGCTTCGCGAACTGGCCGCCAAGACGGAAGGACTGGTGGACGGACTCAAGGGAAAGAGCTGGCGGGAAATCGGCATGGCCCGCCACCGCCTCCCCTGCCTGTTCCTGGAGAACGGCAACTGTTCCGTGTACCCGGCCCGCCCCCTGGCGTGCCGGGGCTGGAATTCGGTGAACGCGACCATGTGTCTTGAGAGCAACCTGACCGAAGACGCCCTGACCCCCATCGAAAACCACCCCATCCTGCGGCTCATGGCCGACTCCATCCAGGACGGGCTGCTGCGCGGCAGCAAGAATCTGGCCCTGGAGGCGGGCTACCTGCTCATGGCCCGCGCCACCCACCTCATGCTGCGGGACGACCCGGCGACGGCCATCCTGGCCTGCGCGGAGTCCTGGCTCCTGGGCCAGCCGTTCTTCGGCCGAAAGCGGGACTGGTAGCCCCGGGCTTGGCCGCACGGACCGGACGCAACGTGGCGTACCGCCGACCGGAATAGGGCTGAGCCCATCTCAACCCGTGTGATTGGGATTCGGGGATGAGCGCGGTTCGCTCGTGGAAGAAACGGGAGGGTGCTCGGCAACGGTCAGGGGACGCGCCGAGCGGCCCGGCAAAGGCTCAACGCCCGGCGCTTCGGTTCGGCCGCAGCAAGGAGCTGTCCTGGACGCGGGGAGATCACTGCGCCAGCAACGAACCGACCAGCGACCGCTGGACTTCGATGCACAGGGCCGAGCACTCCTCCGGCCCCATCAGCATGGACAGCATCGGGGCCATCCCGGCGTTCTGAAACATTGTCTGCACGAACTGGGTATCCCGCAGCCTGGCTGTGCTGCAGGCCAGGGAGCAGAACATGGCCATGCCCTGGGTGATGTTGCCGTCCAGAGCCGCCTCGCGCCGGGCCACGGTCCGGCGTATCTCCTGGTCCGGAGCCTTCCGCTCCTCGAGCTTCCGGATTTTCTCGTTCAGCTCCTCGACCTGGCTGTGGGTGTTTTCCAGCTCAACCTTCTGCCGGTCCAGGTCTTCCTTGAGTTCCTGGTTCTTCTTGATCGCCGCCACATCCCTGGGCATGTTGCTGGCGTCCACATCCCCCTTGACCTTGGTGTAGGCGGTCATCTGCTCGCCGCGCGGCTTGACGCACTGCTCGACGATTTCCACCCGCAGCGAGGCCATTGCGTAGGTCTGGATTTCATCCTGGGTCAGGACGCCCTCCGACACCTGCGTGGTGCTTTCGAGATAGGTCCCGGCCTTCTCCGTCAACAGCCGCTTGGCCTCCACGAAGCTGATCTTCTTCCCGTCCAGCATGCTGTCGCGCTCGCCCATGACATACGTGTATTCGCTGTAGAGCGTCTCGCCCTGCGCCCGCGCGCCGGGCGCGGAGGCAAGGATCAAAAGAACGGCCGTCAGCGCCAAGAACAATGCTTTCCTCACGTTTCACCTCGTCATATGGGGTCTTTCGTCTTCTGGACCAGGCAGGTGGCCAGGAGCAGGGTCGCGAGATAGCCAAGGAGCACGCCGCAACAGCCCCAGAAGCCTATCCGGTACTCCTCGAACAACGTCTCAACCAGATATCCGTCCGCAGGAACCGGGGGCGGTTCCGGCACGCTCTCCACGACCTTCTTGTCATGGTTCTCCGTCTCGAAACGCATCTGCTTCGTCTTGTCGTTGAGGACGGCGTTGATCTCCAACCTCGCCACGGACCTGGCCTCTTTTCTGGCCTGCTCCAACGCCTGCTGATATTGGGCCTCGCGCCGCAGGGCGTCCTCTTCCAGCCACAACCGGCTCTCGATTTCCACGGCGGCCTCGTAGCCCCACCGGGAGGGCATGGCGTGGGTCACGGCCTTGGCCACCGCCAGCTCGGTCTGGGGCAGCGGGATGATCCCCGCCCCGAGGAGGACCATGGGCAGCACGGAGAGCGGGATCAGCGCCTGGGCGGCGGCCCTGGAACGGACCAGGGCCGAGATGAGAAGCCCGATGCCGCACCCCACGCAGGTGACCAGCACCATGATCCCCATCAAGTCGAAGAAGGTCGAGCGCAGGTCCACGAACCGCTTGGCCATGCCGATCAGGAAGAAGCATTGGACCACCGACAGGCTCAGCAGGACCGTGAACTTGGACAGGATGTACTCCGGGATGCCCACCCCGATCATCCGTTCCCGCAGATAGATGGCCTGCTCGGAAACGATCTCCCGGACGGCGTTGGACGTCCCGAGCCAGAGCCCGGAGATGACCAGCATGAACAGCGGGAGATGGCGGTCCTCCTGGCCGTAGAAGATCAATCCCAGCAGCAGCCCGATGAGCGGGGCCTGGACGAGCAGGATCATGGTGTTCAGCCGGTCCTTCAGCTTCAGCCGGAAATTGCGCCGGGTCAGTATCCACCATTGCCTGAAGCTGAAAAGGCTCCTGGAGATGGTCCTGCCCTCGGACTCCTTGTTGATGAACCGCTCGCTCTTCTGGCGCTCCTCCACGTACAGCTTGTGCAGTTCGGAGCTGTCGTACCGCTTCCGCCAGTAGGCCGTGTCGTTCTTGCTCAGGCCGATCAGCCCGCTCTCCGGGCGGTGCACGACCTCCTCCACGGGCAGTTGGGGATTGAAGAATGTCAGGCTGTCGGGCCAGGCCGGGCCGTAGTAGACCAGCTCGCCGTGATCCAGGATGATGGTGTTGTCCAGTTGCCGGAAGCTCTCGATGTCCGGCTGGTGCAGGGTCAGGATGATCGTCTTGCCCTGGTCCGCCAGCCCCCGGAGCAGCTTCATCACGGAGATGGTGTCCACCGAGGAGAGGCCCGAGGTGGGTTCGTCCAGAAAGAGGATGGTCGGCTCGGTGATCAGCTCCATGGCCAGGTTGATCCGCTTGCGCTGCCCGCCGCTGACCCCTTTGCGCCCGGACGGGTTCACCGCCACATGGCGCACGTCCACGCTGCCGTCCTTGCGGTACAGGTCCAGCCGCTCCAGGGTCTCGTAAACCCTGGCCCGGATGTCCTCGGTGGACATGTCGTAGGGCAGCCGGAGCCGGGCGGCGAACATGAGCGCCTCTTCCACGTTCAGCTCGCCGTGCAGGATGTCGTCCTGGGGCACGTATCCGATCATGGTCTTGAACTGATCGTAGTGATCGTAGACGTTGAGGCCGTTGATCTCGGCCCGCCCCTGACTGAACTTCCGGTAGCCGATCAGGCTGGTCAGCAGCGTGGTCTTGCCCGCGCCCGAAAGGCCCATGAGGCCCACGAACTCGGAGGGGAAAATGGTGAAGGTCACGTCGTAGAGGAGCCGCTTGCGCTCCTTGCCCACCTTGATCTCCAGGCTCCCGGACACGGAGTCCAGGCGCAGATCGCCCGTGAGGTTCCGCGCCACGACCTGGTTGTCCACCGAGACGTTCAGCTCGTAGGAGCCGAGGGAAATTTTGTCGGTGGACCGGATCGTGGCCTTGGATATCCGGCCCCCGTTGACGAAGGTGCCGTTGCGGCTGCCGAGGTCCTCCACCACCCAGTTCTGCTCGCCCAGCGGCGTGATACGGGTGTGGTGCCAGGATATCTGCGGATAATCGAGCACGATGTGGGCGTCCGGGTCGCGCCCGACGATGATGCTCTCCCTGCCCGTGACGCGCAGGGTCACGTCGGCCTTCAGCCGCTCCCGCTTCTCCCGGGTCTTGTCGAACAGCTTCCGGGCCACGATCCCGTAGGTGCCGAAGTAGACCTTCTCGTTCTCCTTCAACTCCACCGGTCCGGTCACCCTGTGGCGGCGGCCGCCCACGAACGTCCCGTGCTTGCTCCCCAGGTCCTCGATGACCCAGCGCCCCCTGCCGACCTCGGTCAACAGCGCGTGCTCTCTGGATATGTAATCGAAGTTGAAACGGATATCCGCCTTGGGCGAGCGCCCGATGAGCAGCATCCGCCCGCCCTTGGGCCGTTTGGCCAGGGGGACGGGCGCGGGGTGCGCCTCGGCGTTCCGCCTGGCCAGCAGGTCGGCGAACTTCACGGGCACCGGCCCCAGATAGACGATGTCGCGCTTTTCCACCGGGGTCGGCCCCGCGATCCGCCGCTCCTTGTCGTTGACGCGGACCCCGTTCTTGCTGCCGAGGTCCTCTATCAGCCAGCGCCCGCCGTCCTGAATCAGTCTGGCGTGGCGGCCGGAGACGTAGGGCGAGTCCACGACGATGTCGCAGTCGGCGGACTTGCCTATGATCAGTTGCTGGCGGTCTTTCACGGTGCGCGGTCCCTGCCGAGCCTATTCGGGGTCGATGTCGCCCGCGAGCTTCTCGAAATACCACGAGAAGAACTTGAGCTGGTTCTCTGGGACATGGCGGCTGTCGTCTTCGAGCGGGGACGAGGCCTTCACCGAGGAGAACAGCTGGGCCTTGAATATGACCGCGCTGGCGCTCAGGGTCGAGACCTGCCCCTTGGGGATCATGCTGGAGACCACCAGGTACTTGTAGCCGCCCTGCTCCATGATGTACTTGCGCCCGCCGGGGATGTCCCTCTCCACGCCCTTGATCGAGTCCACGACCTCCTGGTCGATGACCCAGACCTTGCCCTCGAGCAGGTCCTGGCAATCCTCGACGCCGAACCGCTCCTTCATCAGCTTGTAGTCCACGTTGTTGACCAGCTCGATCTCGTAATTGGCGAAATGCTTCTGCATCGCATCGCGCCACTCCCGCGACTCGGTGGCTCCGTACACGTTCTGCAACCCGCCCTCGAAGCAGATGGGCAGGACGCCTATCTTCCGCGACTGGGTCAGGTCCTGCTTGGGAACGGCCGGGGTCTGAGCCGCGGGCGCTACGGCCACGGCGGGCGCTGCGGGCGCTGCGGGCGCGGCAACGGGTTCCGGGGGGGCGCACTTTTTCTCGGCAATGGCTATGAGGGACTTGGCGTTGACGCTGACCTTGGTGTACCAGCTCACGTCCCCCAGTACCTCGACGCACCCGCAGTACTCTCCCGAACCGAACAGCTGCTCGCCCCGGCCGACCACGCGCTCGGCCTCTTCGCTCATCTCCTTGAAGACCTTGGTCCGCCATTCGTCCAGCCGGGGATCGGCGAAATACTCCTTGTCCGGGATGGGCATGGCGGGGGCTGCCTTGATGGCCTCGCCCAGGGTCTTCTCCAGCAGTATCCTGTCGTGCCCGGAGTAGATGAGCAGCAGCGACTTCAGGTAGTAGACCTGCGCCAGGTCCGGCCCGGGCCCGCCCGCCTTGAGCTTGGCGATGGCCGCGTCCGTCTTGTCGAGGGCCGCATCGAAACGGGCGCCGAGGAGCAGATTCTCCGCCTCGGCATAGTCCACCTTCCATGCCCCATTGTCCTGGTCCACGGCCGCCAGTCCGCTGGTCGCCATGCACAGCGCCAAGGCTCCCGCCAGGCACAAGACCAATAACCTATTCATAAGCAATCCCATGTGTTGCATTGATATATTTCAACATGGCGGTCTTGCCGTGTTGCACATCCACCTGGATGGTCCGGGACGGGAACCTGCTCCCGCCCGAGCTGTCCACGATCTTGATCTCATGCGTTCCGGCAACCAGCTCCAGCCCGCTCAGCGGGGCCATCCTGCCGGTGTCCTTGCCGTCCACATACACCGTCCCCGACGGGATGCAGAAGATGTTCAACGCGGCCGTAATCCTGTTCGCTTCAGCGGCGAGCTGCTTCACTTCCGCGTCGCCGGGCGCGGCCTCTCCGGCCCTTTCCAGGTATTGCAACGCCTTCATCGCGTCCTTCTGGGCGATCAGCCCCTTGGCACCGCCCACGTACAGGTTGCGGATGTGCTTCAGGCGGCCCTCAACCTCGCGCTTCAGGTCTTCGGCACGGATGTTCTTCATCTCCTTGAAGATGGCCAGCCCGTTCCGCCAGGCCCCCCGTTCCACGGCATTGTCGCCCACCTCGAAGAGCTTCTCCACGCCCTTTCGGGCCTCTGCCCCGGCCGCCGTCTTCGACGCCAGGAGGCTGTCGTAAAGGGCGAACGCGTTGTTGCCCGGGGGCGAGACATAGGCTTCCCTGGCCATGAGCGCGGCGGCCTTCTCCAGCTTTCCGGTCTCCTCGGCCGTAGCCGCGACGGCCGCCTTTCCCTTGGCGGGCTGCTTGCCTTCCGCTTCGGAGGCCGTCTTTTCGGTGTGGCCCGGCGGGGCCTCGGCCACGCCGACGTCGACCCCCTTGCCGGGGCCGGACAGGGCGAAGACGAGCGCCCCGATGGCCAGAAGAACGGCGGCCGCCGCCCCGGCCAAGAGTTTGGTGTTCATTTTCCGCTCCGGCTTCTGCGCCGGTCCGGCGGGCCGGGTCTTCTTCGGGGGCGCGATCCGTTCCGCGCTGTGACTCCGGAGGCTGCCCAGGAAATCCGGGATGGCCTGCCACCGGTCCTCGACGCGGACGGCCAGGGCCTGGAGGATGTCCTCGTCCACGCCCGGCGGGATGGCGACCCCGGAGATCTCCGACAGGGGGATCAGTTCGTCCCGGTAGAGACGATCCGTGGCCTGGGGCGGGAGATGCCCGCAAAGCATCAGGTACATGCACGCGCCAACGGCGTAGATGTCGGTCCACGGACCGATCTTGCCCTTGGTGGCGAACTGTTCGAGCGGCGAATAGCCGGGCTTGAGCACCACATCGATGCTCCGGCTCTGCTCCCCGGCGACCACCCTGGCCGCGCCGAAATCGATGAGCACCGGTTCGGTGCCGTTGCGCAGCAGGATGTTCTGGATCGAAATATCGCGATGGTACAGATTCTTCCGGTGGATCATTTCCAGGGCATTCAGGATCGGGCTGAAGAGGGCGTAGACCTCGTCCCATTCCATCTTGCCGCCCCGCTGCTTCAGGTGTTCGGACAGCGACGGCCCCTGCACGTACTGCATGACCATGTATCCGGTGTTGTTCGCCTCGAAATAGTTCTCGATGAGGACCACGTTCCTGTGGCGGTCGAGCTTGGCGACGTTGCGCGCCTCCTCCAGGAACAGGCGCAACCCGCTGGCGAAGCACTCGCCGCCGTCGCCGTGGCCGGGGATGATGGTCACGCTGTCCCGGTGGCGGCTGGCCATGTGCGTGGGCATGTACTCCTTGATCGCGACCAGGTGCTGAAGCACCGAGTCGAAGCCGAGGTAGGTGACGCCGAAGCCGCCCTGCCCGAGAACGCGGCCTATTATGTAGCGCCCCTCCAGCAGCCGTATCCCGGCGTTGAGATACACGGGGTGCTCGTTCTGCGGCTGGGGGTTGTAGCCGCATGCGGGGCATGGCCCGCTCCCCGCCTTGGCCTTGAAGCAGCCGTAGCAGAGGTCGCCGTCCTTGGCGCCCGGTTCCGCGGCCGGCGCGGGCTTGGTGTGCGCCGGGCGCTGCGGCGCGTTGAGCGCCCTGGTCTTGACGTCCTCCCCGGACGAAACCGGACGCTGGCCGCCGCTGAAGGGCGATTTCACGGCCTTGGGCTCGAACGGGAGTTTGTCCTCGGCCACGGCCCTGGGCGCCGGCGCCTTGGGCTCCGGTGCCTTCTGCTCCGGAACCTTGGGTTCCGACGCCTGAACCACCCGGGCCTCGGGCACCTTGTCGGGCACCACCGGTTGCGCCGGTTCGGGCGCAGCGGACGCCTTTCGTGCCGGAGGAGTCTCCGCCGCCTGTTTGGGTTCCTTGACGCCAAGTGAAGCGTCCATTGCCGCCTTGGACTTCTCAACCGCCTCAAGGCTATCCGCGACCGCCTCGGAAAGGAGATCACCCAATCCTCTTCGTTTCCTGCTCATGACAACCCCGAACTCAGATTACGGCCAACAGTTCTTTGGTCAGCAGCCGGTAATTGAACGCCCCCGTGCTGGAGGGCGCGAAATCGACGACCGAACACCCGGCCATCTCCGCCTGCTGGATGCTGGAATTGATCGGAATGATCGCATTGAACACCCGGTCGCCGAAGGTCTTCCTCAGCCGAAGGTTGGACAGCTTGCCCACCGTGGTCCGACGGTCCAGACGGTTCACCAGGATACGGACGTCCTTGAGGCCGGGATTGGTCTTGTCCTTGATCTCGAGGATGGTGTCGATGATCCGCTTCAGACCGTCGATGGCGTACCGGCTGCCGCACTCGATGGGCACGATGACGTAGTCCGAGCAGACCAGCCCCTGGACGGCGTACATGCCGAGGTTGGGCGGACTGTCCAGGATGGTCACGTCGTAATGCTCGCGGGCGTAGGGCGCCAGCTTGTCGTGGAGCAGGTGGAACCCCTTGCCCGGCTTCTTGGCGAATTCCGATTCCAGCACGAAGGCTTCGGGGGCCGAAGGCAGGACGTCCAGGTTCTCGTACTTGGACGGATGGATGCAGTCAGGGGTCTTCACGTCGTCCGAGGTGTAGAGTTCGTAGATGGTCATCTCCGGCTCCTCCCCCAGCAGGGTGCCGGAAGCGTTGCACTGGCTGTCCATGTCCACCACGAGCGTCCTTTTCCCCGCCTGGGCGAGGCAGTGGCCGAGATTGCACGCCAGGGTCGTCTTGCCGACCCCGCCCTTGTTGTTCACTATCGAGATTATTGCACTCATGGTCTCTCTCCTTTGCCTAACCTAGACTTCGCTGAATTTCATATTGATGGGGTCGGGACCGTAACGGTTGGGTCCTTCCTCCCCTTTCTTGAACAGCAGAACACATCCCCAGTACAGGTTGACCAGGGGAATCAACATGAGAAAATAGTGATATCCGCTCCTGCCGAGGTCATGGAACCTCCGGACAACGGAGCTCACGGCAACGGCAAAACTGATGATGAAAAGGATCAGGGCCATGAACCCGATGCCGTCCACCCTGGTCTGCTCCAGAATGTGCGAGAAAAAATAGGTCCCGGCCGAAGAGGCCAGGATGAGCACGCAGTACTTCGCCCGGTTCAGCCGACCCTGGGCCTTGATCAGCCGCTCCAGGAAATGGCTGGAAACGCCGGGGACGGGCGTGACCACTTCGCTGGTGGGGGAAATGGTGGAGTGACCGACCGGCTCGACCCACGGGGCGGCCTCGCCTCTGGCCCCCGCGACCTCCTGCAGCTGGAAGACGAGGCTCCCGGCGAGGTTGAAGACGTCGCCCGGCCGGAGCACGGCGAAGGACCCCTTGTCCAGCCGCCGCTCGTTGACGAAGGTTCCGTTGAGGGAGCCGCCGTCCGCCAGGATGACCTTGCCGTCCTCGACCATGATCGAGCAGTGCTGCTTGGACACCGTCTTGGCCTCGACCCACAGGGACACATCGGCCATGGATCGGCCCATGATCATCTGGTTTTCGTCCAGGGGGATGCGCTCGCCCTCGTACTGCCCGGCCAGGCAGACCAGCTCGTAGTGCATGGGGGGCGGCGGCGGGGGCGGCGGCGTCTTCTGGTCGTAGAGCAACGCCCGGAACTCGCGGACCGATGCGGGCCGCGCGGCCACGGACATCTCCATGGCCCGCATGATCGCCGTGGCCGTGCTCTTCTTGATCTTGCCCTTGGCAACCCTGCCTATGTCCTCCAGGATATCGGCTTCCACCCGGTCCTCGGCCGGAGGCGGCGGCAGAAGCCTGCCGTCGCGGACCTCGCCTCGCAGGCAGCTGTACATGGTGGCCGCCACCGCATAGAGATCGGTATACGCCCCCTGGCTGCCGGTGGAGGAATACTGTTCCAGGGGCGCGTAGCCGTGGGTCAGCAGGATGGACAGCGGGTCGCTGCTGTGCACCGCCTGCCGCGCCGCGCCGAAGTCGAGCAGGAACGGCTGCTCGTCGCGTGCATCGGGGATGTAGATGTTGGCGGGCTTGATGTCCCGGTGCCAGACGCCCTTGCCGTGGACGGCCTCCAGCCCCTTGAGTACCGCGTCGATGATCTTCAGCAGGTCCGGTTCCGGGACGCCGCCGCCCTTCAGGGCGATCTCGGCCAGGGTTCTTCCCCGCACGTAGGGCATGACGAAATAGGCCGTGTCGTTGGCTTCGAAGCAGGTCAGGATGGGAACGATGTTCTCGTGCCGGAACTGGGCGATGGTCCGCGCCTCCTCGATGAACTGCTCCTTGCCCTTGGCGAAGGCGCCGAGATGGTTCTCGGATACGGGCACGATCTTGTTCCCGTTGGCTTCGCGCGCGGCCACCTTCTTGGGCATGAACTCCTTGATGGCGATCTTCTGCTTCAACATCCTGTCGTAGGCCAGGTAGGTGATGCCGAACCCGCCCGCACCGAGCTGCTTGCCGATGACGAACTGGTTGCGCAGGACGGCCCCGGGCCTGAGGGCGCGGGGGTCCTTGGGAACGTTGTGCACGTTCCTCCCGCAATCGGCGCAGGTATTGCCCCTCACCTTGTCGCTCAGGCAGTGCGGACACATCTTCATGACTGCATGACCTTGATCAGCTGGGCCGTTAGGTTGTCGAAATTCGGTCCCCGTTCACCGGCGCTCTCCCGGACCCGCTTGAAGACCCTTTCCAGCAGCTCGCGGGCGGGCATCTCCTTTTCCCGCAGGAGGATCTCGCCGAAGGCGTCCTCGTCGAAAAACTCCCAGAATCCGTCGGAGCAGAGCAGGAAGGCGTCGCCCTCCCGGTACTCCTCCCCTTCGACCTGGAGAAAGGGTCTCGGCTCCTCGCTCCCGCCCAGGACCTGGTAGACCTTGTTGCGGTCCGGGTGGTGCTTGGCCTCGGCCTCGGCGATCTCCCCCGTGTCGACCAGCAACTGCACCACGGAGTGGTCCTTGGTCCTGCGCAGGACCCGGCCGTCGCGGAACATATAGAGCCGGGAGTCCCCCACCGACCCCCAGTAGGCCCTGCCTTCCCGAAGGGCGAGGAAGACGCAGGTCGTCTTCATGTCCTGGTCCGAGCGCTCGTCCTTCTCGTAGTTGACGATGGCCCGGTGGGTTTCCGCGACGACCTCCTTGAAGGCGTCGGGCGTGCAGGAGTCCAGCCGGGACAGGCGGCGGCCCATGAGCTCGGAGGCCAGGCGGGCGGCGGTCCTTCCCAGCCCATGCCCGCCGAGGCCGTCGGCCACGACGAAGACCGGCCGGATGTCGCCTTCGTCAACGGCCGGGAAGAAGTGATCCTGGTTCTCTTCCCTGCCGCCGCGATCCGTCATGGAGCCAAAATCGGCCGTCAGCGGCCGTGTCTGCTTAAGCCATGAAAACATACGTCCTCTTGTCCTTCATGCCGTCTATTCGACGCCCGCGCCGCCGCCCAAACGGACCTTGGTGGCGGTCTTCATCAAACTCTGTTCCGAAGCGGCGGTCGTGTCGGCCGCGCCGTCCTGGGTGGTATCGTCCGCAGCGCCCTGAAGCGCACCCTCGGCCTTATTCGCCCTCTCGCGCTCCAATTCGGCCTGCCTCTCGGCTTCCGCCCGCTCACGCTCCAATTCGGCCTGTTTCTCGGCTTCCGCCCTTTCGCGCTCCAATTCCGCTTGCTTCTCGGTCTCGGCCTTGGCCTGGGCCGCCTGCCGTTCCGCCAGCCGGGAGTCCCTCTCCAGCTGGACCACGGTGGTCGCGTCGAATTCCCCGGTATCCTCCAGCCCGTTCTTTTCCTGATACGCCTTGAGCGCCTTCCGGGTTTGGCTTCCGTCCACGCCGTCCACCGCGCCCAAGTAGAATCCCTGGCTCTTGAAGACCTGCTGGTACCGTTTCATTTCACTGCGGGAAGGTTCGACAAGCGAAGAGGAATCCTCCTTGGTGGCATCCTTGGTGGTATCCTTGGACTCATCGCCCTCGGGCGTTGTTGTCTGCTGCTCGCCCGGAGCGGCCCCGGTCTCTCCGGAAACGGACGAGCCCTCCGCCTGGGTGGCGGAATCGGTCTTCTCTTCCGCAGCGGGGGGAGGAGCCTGGACGGGGTCATCGCCGCCGAAGAGCATCCCGAAGCCGAGGTAGCCGACCGCCACGCCGAGCAACGCGAGCAGGGCGACCAACGTCCAGTACTTCCACGAGCGGGCTGCTTTGGGGGCGGCCTGTTCCGGCATGGCGTAGACGATCGGGTCCTGGGCCAGTTCGAGGACCACGGCGGTGATGTTGTCCTGGCGCGGGCGGTTCTTGTCCAGGGCCCGCTGGATCAGCCGCTCGCACTTGTCCTGCGTCGGCCCGTCGCTCTCAAGCTCGGCCTGGATCTCGTGCGGGGCCAGGGCGTTGTAGAGCCCGTCCGAACAGAGCAGGATCTTGTCCCCGGGGTCGAGGTCGAAGGCCTCCACCGAGGCGTTGATCTTGGGAACGACCTTGAGGCCGAGATAGCTGGTCAGCATGTGGCGGCGGCCCGACTCCAACTGGACCTGATCTATGGTCAACTGGCCGTTACGGACCTTTTCGTCCAGCTCGGCCCCGTAGGAATGCTCCTTGTTGACCGCTTCGATCCGGCCGTTCCTGACGAAATACAATCGGCTGTCGCCCGCCGAGACCCAGTAGAGATTCATCCCCTGGATGACCGTGGCGAGCAGGGTTGTGCCCATGTCGGAGTCTTCGCCGAGCCGACAGTTCTCCTTGTATACCTGGCGGTTGGCAGTGAGCAGAGCCTCGTTCAGCGCCTCCGGAATCGTCTGGGTGTAGCGCTTGGCCGCATAGGCCTTCATGAAGCTCTGCACGGCCAGATAGCTCGCCTGCGCACCGCCTTCATGCCCGCCCATGCCGTCGGCGACCACGGCCACCACGCCCCGGTCGGACATGACCTCGTCCATATCGGGATTCGATATGCCGAAGAAATCCTGCTGCTCGCCCCTGCTGCCCTGATCCTGGTGACAACCGAAGTCCAAACGCCAATCTATCATATTCCACCCGAATCCTTAATGGTTAGCATCGGAGCCCAGCAGGCTCAGGAAACGCATGCGGAGCGTCCCCGCCTCGATCACGTCGTTGTGTTCGAGCACGGTCCGCTCGGCCAGGGGGATGCCGTTGACATGGGTCTCGACGTCCTGTGACAGCGGCTTGATCAGGAACCGGCCGCCGCTCTGGAGCAACCCCAGCTGAAGTTCGTCCAGCTGATTG
Source organism: Pseudodesulfovibrio indicus (assembly GCF_001563225.1). Lineage (NCBI taxonomy): Bacteria > Pseudomonadati > Thermodesulfobacteriota > Desulfovibrionia > Desulfovibrionales > Desulfovibrionaceae > Pseudodesulfovibrio > Pseudodesulfovibrio indicus. Next base: position 1,540,145 of record NZ_CP014206.1, on the reverse strand, counting down.
GCGGTCAGGGTCAGTCCGCAAACCCCGGCGCCGACCGTGACCCCTTCCTCGGCCAGGTACAGTTGGAACCGCTTGCCCCGGTCCGGATCGGACATCAGCACCAGCTCGCAGTTGGGGTTGAGACGGTTCTCGCTGACGACGTTTACGGCCTGAAGGATCGGCACCTCCCGATCGGGATCGCCTATGATCGTGGTGTCTCCCCCGTTGAAAGACGGGGAATCCGGGTCAAGGCTTTCGGTCTCTTCCGGGAAGGAATCCGCCCCGGTCGCGCTCGGCGTTTCGGGGGCCTCGTGAAGGACCACCCGGGCGCGCCTTCTGCCGCGCAGAATCAACCACAGGAGCAGGAGCAGCAGGACCACGCCCGCGCCGATGCCCCCGTAGAGCAGCCGCTGCCGGTCCCGTCCGGCCAGGGCCTGCTCGTCCACATAGAGATAGGCCACCTTTCGCTCGGCGGAGAGGGTCCTGTCCCCAGTCTCAAGGAGGACCTGGACCACATGCTCGCCGCCGTCCGCCGTATACCCGCAGTCGGCCTCTATCAGCAGGCCGTTGTTCTGGTCTCCGGCCACCACGGCAAAGGGGTTCTCCCCGCCGCCGACGAGGGACAGCCCCCCGGTCAGCTCCGCCAGCCGCTTGAGCCCGAACAGATGTTTCTGGTCGATCCTCGTGTACCCCACGGTGTAGACCGGGATGGCGGTCTGCCGGTTCCTTTCGAGGATGTCGTCGAGAGTCAGGCCGCTGCCCTCGTCCTTGCCGTCGGTCACGGCCACGATGGCCCGCCGCACGGGCAGCTCGGCGGTCTGTACCTTGTTCATCTCCAGGGCCTTGTTCAGCCCGGTGTAGAACACGGTCAACCCATCCGTGGCGCGGATAGCGGAAAGGGCCTCCCTGATGGCGTCCTTGTCGGCGGTGAAGGGCAGCACCAGGGTGTAGTCATCGCCGAAGGTGCCGACCGCCACCAGGTCGCCCGGCCCCAGCGCGTCGACAAAGGCCAGCATGTCGCCCAGGGCGGTCTGGAGCGGGCCGTCCGCGACCGTCCTGGAGATGTCCACCAGGAGGGTGTAGGCCACGCCGGAAGGTCCCTGGGAAAGCGCCGTCACCTTGGCGGTCTCGGCCTTCACGCCGTCGATGCGGACCGAGAGCAGGTCCGTGTCGACCGGCTCGGCCGGTTCGCCCTGCTCGTCCAGGACCTGGGCGTAGATGCGCAGGGTCGGCAACAGGGGGGATAGCTGGGTTATGCGCACCGCCTCGGGCGCGCCGCCCGCCAGGACGGGTACCGCCCAGAGCAGGAGGGCCAGGGGCGCCCAGAACCTTAGTCCTTTACTGACCATTGGAATTTCTCCGAACACAGGGGGATGAAAAGGAACGCCATTTCTCCGAACTGGATGACGTCGTAGGCCGAGATCTGCTTCGGCTCGCGCACCTTGGTCCCGTTCAGGCGGACCTCGGGATTCTTCTTGCGGATCAGGTAGTAGGAATTCTCTTCCGGGTCGTATTCCAGCTCGGCGTGCTCCACGCGGGAGATGGTGTCGTCGCCCTTGATGACGATGTCGCAGGTGTCGCTCCTGCCCACGAGGTTGATGCCGGGACGGATGCGGTAGTCCTTGCCCCGCTCGCTGCCGTCCACGCAGACCAGCCAGCCGACGATGGGCGCGAACCGGGTCTTCTTGCGGAACCCGCCCACGGTGGGGGCGTCGGGGTCCAGGCCGCCGGGCACGGTGACGTACTGCTCGGTGTCGTAGCCCGCGGTGGTCATGTCGCCGATGCCGATGCTGACCGTCTCGTCCTCGTCGTACATGCCCTGGGTCGTGTCCGGGGAATTCCTCCTGCCGGGCATGGACATGCCGCCGGATTCGACCGCCACGGTCTCGTCCCCGGCCGCGGTGGTGGCGTCCCCCCCGTCCGAGGTTCCCTGAATGCGGCAATACGGGCAGCTGGTATTCTTTGCAGGATCATAGAAGTGCAAACCTGCGTCGCAACGTGTCAAAGCCATCGTGTTCTCCTCATGCTGTTAAATAACGACCCAATCAGTCCCATGCTCAATATGCGGTATCGCTACCGGCCGGCACGATCTTGAATTCAAGCGCCTTGGCCAGGGACACCACGCTTCCCATCTGCAATCGATATCGCTGGTTGGGCGGTATCCTGGCCCCGTCCACGTAAGTTCCGTAGGTGGACCCGACATCCACGACCACCCAGCCCGATCCGTTTTTCTCTATGCTGCAGTGCACCTTGGAAATGCTCTTGGACGTCAGGATCAGGGTGCAGCGGCCCGGATCGCGGCCCAGGACCAGAGGGGTCCCGTCCAGGGGGATCGTCTCGCCGCCGAACTCCCCGGAAAGGAAGAACAACTGCACGCCCCCGCCGCCGATGGCCCCGGCCGGAGCGCCAACCGCGCCGCCCTCTTCGCCGAACTCGGGCAGCCTGCGCGGGGCGTCCCCCTCGTAGGCCAGCCTGCGGCCCATGGACTGGGCAGCGCTCTGCTGACCGGCAATCCGTGCGTTGACGTTGAGCATGGCGTTGAGGTCCTCGTCCTGGACGTCCACCCCGGCCAGCTTGCCGGAGGTGTCCCGGAAGCTCAGGAAGGAATTGATGAACTCCTGGAGGCCCCGCCGAAACCCCTCGTCATGGACCGAGGACACGATCCACCGGGGTCCTTCCATGCCTTCGGAATAGGAAATGATGCGCCCGGCCCTGACCAGCAGGTTGGCGTCGCTCTGAACGGAAATTCTTTGCGAGTGCAGGGTGCCGCCGCGCCCGTCGCCCATGCCGATGCTCGCCGCGTCGTAGTTGCCCGACATGGTGATCTCCAGGAGGTCGCTCTGGAACATGAACGTGTTGAACAGGGAGAACGCCGCCTCCATGAGTTCCGCTCCGCACCGGGCGGCGAACAGGACAGCGACGAGGGAGGCCGCGTCCGCCCAATTCAGCGCCGGGTCCGGCGACAGGGCCGACAACAGCAGACGGAGGAAGAAGAACACGGCCAGGACCCGCAGCAGCAGACCGAAGACGTCCATGGACAGGGCGGCCTGCCAGGCACCGCGCTCCATGGGCACGGGCTGCGTTTCGAGGACCAGGTTGCCCGTGAACGAGTTGCTCTCGTTGAGTTCGACCTTGCCCTTGATGGGCAGTGTGGCCGCATAGACGCGGTTCTGGAAGGAGCCGACCCGCAGCTCGTCAAGCTTGCGTTCCAGGAAGCCGAAAAAGTTGTTGGGATTGCCGGTCCGGGACAGGTGCATGCGCTCCTCGACCACCGAGGCCTCGGGCCGGACGGCGGTCAACAGCAGCACGCCGACCCCGTAGCCTGCAAGGATCAGCAACAGCAGGAATGCGGCCACAATGGGCGCTTCATAGGAAAACTCGACCCCGGACGCCCGGACCGTCGCGTCCTGGAGGAAGTAGGGAAGCAGGCACAGGAGGAGCAGCAGCAGGGAATTTCGGCCCACCTTGATGGCCCGTTCCACGAACCGCGCCTGCGGGCGCACCATGTAGAGGAATCTATCGGAGACGAATCGGGAGGCCTTGATCAGGAGGCTGGAGGGGTTTTCAAAGTGGCCGATGACCCGGTCGAAGAGCAGCCGCGAAATGGAGGACGGGTCGGAGAGGTTCGCCGGGACGTTGACAGGAACGATGAAGCTGAGGGTGTTTTTCAGCCCCCCGAACAGGTTGGCCGCAGCCGACCCCAAACCGGCGACCAGCACGATGGTGAATCCGACGCTCCCTGCGAGGTTCAGGGGCGTGGCGTCCCGCCGCTCAAGGAGCGCATCGAAAATCTCCCGCAGCCGGTCGCTTTCGCTGAAGCCGAACCAGACGAGCAGGACCAACAGCAATCCGCCCCAGGCAATCTGGAAAATCCCGTGCGTGACAAACGGGTTTCTGATGTCCAGCCGGTTCCCGACAACGGACATGTCTCTTCCGGACACAGCCAACTCCCACGTAGACTGATAGGCTGACCCGGGCACGAGGCCCGAACCCTTACGTCAACCGGGAATCATCGGAATGCGATGGATTCTCCCCTCCGGTCGTTTTCAACCCTTTTGCTTCAAATCCGAACATCCCCCGGAAGACAGGCCGACCCGCCAGGGCGGGGCCCTCTCCTCCTTGTATTCGTTGCGGTCCATTCCGGACCGGGTTCGGGCGCACCGCCGCCCGGTTCCTCGACGACAATCGATTCGGCCCAAGCGCCAAACGATTATTGAATATCAAAATGCTCTCTATATATGTTAAGAAAAATCTATTACATACTTGACTATTAAAAGTGAAGGGCAAAAACAGGCACTCCCCCCCTACGCATGCAATGACAGGAACAGGATGAACGATAACCGCCCCGGCCACGAATCCGGCCCAGGCGTGCCGAGGCTATCCCCGCTTCACGTGCATCTTTCGCAGGAAAAAGAGCAGTTCGTCCTCGTATCTCTGCACGTCCACATAGGCCCGAATGATCCGCTCGACTTCCTCTTTCGGCATCTTGGCGAGCATCATCTCCATATTGGTGCGCAGCTCACGCTTCTTCCAGTTGGCGACGAGATTCTCCAGGATGTCCGTGACCGCATCCCAGTCCTGGCCGCTCAATGCCCTCTGGAAGTTCGATCGGGCGAAGCGGTTGGCCAGCCGCCCCGACATCATGGACAGGAGCATGCCGAACCAGACGCCGATGGCGATGACGGCCAGGTCCCCCAGCTTGTCCATGCCGAGGTTGACCAGCTCGTTCATCTCCCGGTCCTTGAGGGCGTCCTTGGTCAGCCGGATCTCCTTGATCAGCATGCGGGCCACTGGGTTGTCCTTGTTGATCTCGAGCGCCTGCTGGAACTGGTCCTCGGCCTCGTCCAGTCGGCCCTCGGAGAACAGCGAGCGCCCGTACAGGCTGCGCAGCCAATCCGAACCAGGATATGCCCGCACCCCCTCCTTGAGCAGGGCGGCGGCCTCACCGTTCTTCCCTTCGTTGAGGAGCTGCTGGGCCTCCTCCCCGTACTGCAACTCGGGAATCGCGGCCGCGGCCCAGGAAACGGTCACGGCCAGGGAGAGCACCAGGGCGGCAAGCCACAGCACCGCCGGAAGGCGCCCAACATTCGACACGATCTTGCTATTTTTCATCACTCTTGACCTTTGCCGGCGCATCGCCGACCGTACTCCCGGCCTCAACGGCCGCAGACTTGCCGTCCCGAAAACCGAAAAACAATTCATCGTTCCCGGCCCTGAGCGTCACGACGCCGAAATACACGGCGGCCAGGGCCAGGGCCGCCAGGCCGGTATAGAACCATTTGCCCATCCCGTTCCCATGCCTCTTATCGCCAGGTATCCTCGATGCTCGTCCCCGGGTAGTAGAACCCGAGGATTTTCGCGTAGCGCCATTCCTTGCCCAGTTCCGCGGCGCCCCATTGCGAATAGCCCACGCCGTGCCCATGGCCCCTGCCGTTGAAGAAATACGTGTCGCCCCGCTTGTCCACGCCCATGAGCACTTCGGGCAGGCCGAGCACCCGGGAGCTGGCCAGGGTCGTCCGGGTCCGCAGGACGGTGGAACCTCCAGCGTGGGTCAGCCGGACCTTGATGATCCTCCCGGACGGCCCGGAGACCTCCGGCTCGATGGACTTCAGCCCCGGCGCGTCGACGCCGATCTTCTTCAGCGAAGCGACGATCTCGGCCGTGGTGAACTTGCGGGTCCAGGTGGCCATTTTACCCTTGAGGCTCGCGGGGTCGGAGTGGGCCACCAGATAGGGCTTGGCCGCGCTGAACACCGCCCCGGCATCGGCGCAGTACCCGCCGCTGTTGGCCGTGTACTGGGCGAGGATCGGCTTGCCCCCGTAGGTCAGGACCTTGCCCGCCGTCTCGCGGACGGCCTGGTCCGTGCGGCCCGTTTCCCGCCCCACGCCGCCGTACATCTGGTCGAAGGTGTCGGCGCGGACGTCGTATTCACGGCTCGTGCGGTGCAGTTTCTGGTAGTAGGCATAGGTCCTCGCGGCCACGGCCTGGGCCTTGAGCGTCTCCAGGGGCCAGCTGGCGTAGGACTCGGCCGGGACCACGGAGCGGAGGTAGGCTTCGATGTCCACCAGGTTGGTGACCGAAAGCCGATTGCCGACCACGGTGATCCTGAGGTCGCCCCGGACCACCTTCTTCTTTCCGTCCATGTCGAGAGCCATGGGCTTGTCGGAGCGGACGTCGAGCCGCTGCAGCCCGCCGGCGCGGCCATTGACCAGGACCACGCCGTTCGCGGCCTGAAGCCTCGCCGTGGGGCCGCAGCCCACGCCGTCGACGCAAATATCAGCCCCCCGGCCGGACAGGGCGACCTTGCCGCACTTGGTGGCCAGCAGGACGCGGAGCACGGGGCGCTCCGCCGCCGGGGCGACCGGTTCGGGCCGCGCCGCAGGTTCGCCCAGGGTTTCGAGCATGGCCTCGGCCTGATACCGGAACCGCCCCTCGGGATACCGCTTGAGGTAGTCCCGGAATCCCTGCCGGGCCTCGTCCGTCCTGCCCGCCTGCATGGCCAGGAAGGCCGCCTGGTAGGCCGCGGTCTCCGCGGTTTCCGGGAACTCGCGGGCAAGCTGGCGGTAGACCTCCACGGCCTGCATGGGCGCGTCCAGGAAGATGGCCAGGATCATGGCCTTGGAGAACAGCGCATCGCGACGCGTCTTTGGATAGCGGCTGATCTCGTAGGAGGAGTCGACGTACTCCACCGCTTCCAGATACTTGCCCTCGTCGACCAGCAGATCGGCGTTGTTGAGCTGCCACCGGGCCAGCTGCTCGGCATCGTCGTTTGCGCCGCCCAGAGCGGAGACCGACGTACAGACCACCATCAGGACGGCCAGGATGACGGGGATGGTCTTACACTGTCTCATTGCTCACTCCACTCCTGAATAAAAGACCGGGACGGGCCGCGCTCGCAGTCTCCGTCCCGGTTCAAACATAGAGGTCCTCGCCTTTGCCTAGAGAACGAAGACGACTTTCGCCTGCGACAGTATGTTGGACTTCTGGTCCTGCTCGAAGATGACGGTGGCGTCCTGGACCGAAACCACGGCCTCGGTGCCCTTCTGGACCTTGACGCACTTGACCACCAGCGGAGAGGTGCTGCCCCAGGACTGCAGGAGCGTCTTGGCCTTTATCTCGGTGGTGGTGTAGCCGCCGCAGCCGCGCTCGATGAGCATCTGCGGGGAGACCTTGGAGGGCTCGAACAGGATGTTCTGGTTCTCGGCGATGATCCGGTTGGCCAGCGCGGGCTTGAACCCGGTGCCTTCGACGACGATGATCAGGCCGTCATAGGTCACGGGCTGCGGAGCCGGAGCCGCCGCTGCCTGGGGCTTGAACTCGGGCAGCTTTTCGACCTTCAAGGCCGCGGGGGGCTGCTGCAAGGTCGAGGCCATGGAGTTGTACAGGGAGGACTCGCCTCGCAGATTGAGGCGCATGACCACACGGGCATACCCCTCTCCCGGGAAGAACTGTTCGTCCACCACCATGGCACCCTGCAGAAATCCTCCGACAGCCGTCTTGATGTCGGCATCCACGAGCATGCCTTCCTGAACGGTCGTCGTCCCGGCAATGGTGACGCCCTTGACCACCGACAACAGGTTCGCCTGGGCGATGACCTTGGCTGCGGTCTTGGCGCGATACCGGGACTGTCCGGCTTCGGATTCGCCCACGACCTGGATGTACCCGTTCTCAAAAACCATGTTCGGCGCGGTCACCGACTGAAGGTCACCCTGGGCCATGGCCGTGGAGGCCAGCATCAGCACACAAACAACAATGGCAGCTATCCGTTTCATCTTCCTCACTCCTCTTTGATTAATCGGCATTGACGGCATTGCGCAGGCGAACCACGGCGAGCAGCAGCTCCGCTCCGTCCAGGTCGTCTTCGGGCCGGAAATTGCCGGAAAGGTCGGTTTCCATCAGGTTGCGCGTGACCACGTTGACCACGGCATTGTAGTGGGCCTCGGTGGGCTTCACGTCGGCGTAGGGCGAGTTGTCCTGCCCGAAATACCGGGTCGCCAGGGATTCGTCTCCGGAGACCTTGATCAGGATATCCTCCAGGGTCAGGGCCATCTCCTTGCGGCTGACCGGCTCCCCGGGGAGGAACAGCTCGGCCCTGGCCGTGGCGTTGTAGGTCGGCTCCAGCCCGCGCACGTTCCACTTGAGGATCTCGACGATCTCCACCTGGAAGGCGTGGCCGGACACGTCGGCGGGCACGAAGTCCGCCTTGGGTTCGGCTGCGGACAGCTTGCCGAACAGCTTGGGCAGGTTCAGCTCGTTGACGATCAACGCGGCCACGTCGGCGCGCGAGACGGAATCCTTGGCCGCGATGGCCCAGGATACGCCGGTCACAGTGTAGTTGGCGGCGGCCTGTTCGATCTTCTGGATGCGGGCGTAGAGGTCGTTGGCGGGCCGGTGCCACTTGCCGACGTCCGTGCCCACGACCGCGCCCAGGGAAGCCTTGGCCTTGGCGTAGTCGCCCGCCTCGAACCACGCCTTGCCCATGAAGAACTGCAGGGCCTCGACGTTGCGGTAGTACGGCAGCGCGCCTTCGTCCACGTCCTTGATGACGCGGCCCTTGGCGTCCCACTTCTCCACGGCCTGAATCCACCGGGCGTCCTTGGCCGCGGTCTCGGCGCGGACGCCGGTCACGGCGACGATGAACTTCTCGGCGGGCGTGGCGGCCTTGGCGTACCCCTTGTCGAGCAGCGCGCGGAACGCGTCGGTCGCGCCCTCGCGGTCCTTGCCCGCGGGCAGCGCCCCGGCGTTCAGGGCGGCCAACAGCGCCTGCCCGGCGAAACCGGGGGCGTACTTGGGATCGAGCTCCAGGGCCCTGGCGAACCGGGTCTGGGCCTCGCCCAGGTTGCCCGCGTCCACCAGCTCCATGCCGCGCAGGTAGTGATTGGGCGGCGTGTCTTCCAGCGAGGTGGGCGCGGCCCCCTTGGGACCGCAGGCCGCCAGCAAGACAACCGTCAGCAGACCGGCGAAAAACAACAGATGCTTTTTCATGACACGCTCCTTCAATCTGGCCCGGCCAAACTGTTTGTTTTTTTGCGGCACCCCGTTCCGGGTTTCTCCCGCGCCCCGGCCCGACCGGATCAGCGGCCGGACTCCGGGGCTATTTGGAAGAGGAGGTGCTTCAATTTCCGTATACGCGGGCCGAAAAGAAAAGCGTAGGGAAAGGAGTGCCCTCTCAACCCACGCTTCCAAACCGCATTTTCCCGTCGGTCCGGCCTTCATCGCAGCGTACCGTATTTCCGGTTCCACAACTCCAGATAACTGACCAGGGTCTCGTCCACCTCCTGCTTGACCCGCTCGGCCTGGCGCTGCACCACGCGGGGGTGCTCCCGCCGCCCGATGAGCCGGTCCAGCTCGGTCAGCTCGGGATAGTCGTCCAGGCACTCCTCCTCCACGGTGTCCTTGTCCGGCCGGGGCTTGCCCAGGGGCTTGACCCGACAGTCGATGCACTCGGCCAGGATGTTGAGGGAGGCGCGCACGAGTTCGTCCTCGCCGTTTTCGACGAGCTTCTCGAACATCAGCCGGAGGCGGTCCAGGGGGTTGCGCTGGGCGTCCCCGCACAGGGGGCTCATGCAGTACCGATTGATCTGGGTCTGCCCGCGCGAAAAGATCTTCTGCAGTTCAGTGGCCCCGACCTTGTCGCGGGACAAAAGCATTATCTCCCACGATTCAACGGCACGGGGTTTGTCGGATTCGGACATGGCGGCTCCACCGGTAAGGCATATAATATATAAACGAGTTTCAGCCCAAATGCCTACCCGATATCCACATCGCTTTCAAGCCGAAAACCGAATTAATGGGATGGGTTGAAAGGGAGGTTCCAGGTTCCAGAAAACGCTCGAGACATTCGTACACCTACCGAGCAGGACGGAAACGCAAATGTTACAGGCTGAAAGCCCTTTTCAATCTTGTTTTGTACCCTATCCCATGATTCATTCATCTCCGCCGTACCGAATCAGGTATAATGCTGTAAGGTAAAGGCAAGGATGTCAAAAGGGTAAAAACTAATTTGTTCTGAGAAGGCGGAAACCCCGGTAGCTGTTCCTGCTACTCGGAACGCTCTTCGCGCGATTGGCGGCCCGAACGTCCCAAGCCATGCCGCCCCAGCCCCCGCCACGCTCAACATAGTATCCGGTTTTGCCTGAATACACAGGGTTTTGGTGAGAATGCCGAGAATAGGCATTTTGATCGTACACGTCCTGACACCACTCCCAGACGTTTCCGGACATGTCGTATAGACCAAGACCATTGGGGGCCTTGGTACCCACAGGATGCGTTTTCCCATTGCTGGTATCTCTATACCAGGCGACATGGTCCACATTGTTGCCACCGGCGTACTTCTCGTCCCGGCCGCCGGAGCGGGCCGCGTATTCCCACTCCGCCTCGGTGGGCAAGCGAAACGTGCCGTTGCCCTTGGCGTTCAACCGCTTGATGTAATCCTGGACATCATTCCAGGAGACCTGTTCCACTGGATTGCGTTCACCCTTGAAGTGGGCAGGATTGTTCTTCATGACCCGCTGCCACTCGGTCTGGGTCACCTCGTATTTGCCCATCCAGAATCCGTCTACGCATACCTCGTGCACCGGCTTCTCATAATCGACACCGGAGCTGGAGCCCATCTGAAAACAGCCGCCGGGAACGAAGACGAACTCCATACCTGTTGTCGGGTCGCTCCAGGTATCGCCAACTGATGGCTCCGCGACCGCCTGGGGCTGCCCTTCCGGCACCCGGGCCATGTCCACCTGGGGCTGCGTATCCGGCATGGAGACGCCCGCAGCGGTGGTTTTTCCGGAAAGATAGACCTCGTCAAAGACGGAGGACGCGGTCCAGGGGACCTGGTCGCCCTTTGTCTCGCGCATGACGTCCCTGCCGGTGCGCTTGAACACCTGCTCCAGGGTCAGGCCGGATTGATCCACGTACGCAAGGAGGTGCTTGGTGAAGATACCGTTGCGCCCGCTGCCGTCCGCGGCCACGTCTCCCGGGGAGGTGGCGTAGACGATCATCGACCCGCTGGGCGCGTCCATGCGCGCCAGGCCGCGTGAACCGGACCGGAAGGACCGGGCAAAGGGATTGTTGCGGCAGGCGTCGAGGATGAGGATGTTGACGCCCGGCCCGGCATCGGCCATGCCGTCCAGCACCCGGCCCGCGTTCACCGCTTCGTACTTGATGTCGCGTTCGGCCCGCACCTCGGCGTCCACGGGAATGAGATAGTTGGCGCCCTGCACCTGCATCCCGTGGCCCGCATAGTAGAACAACCTGACGTTCGCCCCGCCCAGCCTGGCGTCAAAGGCGTGAATGGCGTCCTCCATCTTCCGCTGGCCCGCATCGGTCAGCAGCGTGACCTCGAATCCGAGCCCGCGCAGTTTGTCCGCCATGTCCTTGGCGTCGTTCACCGGATTGTTCAGCGGCGAACTCGCATACCCGCCGTTGCCGATGACCAGCGCCACGCGCTTGGCAGCGTGGGCCGGTTGGCACACGGCCAGCGCGGCCAGCAGGAAGACGGCCCGGACAACCCAATCAACTGTTTTCGCGCGCAGCATGGCTCTCCTCCCGGTCATCGAAAGCGGATGGTCCTGACCTTGTCGCTCTTGATCCACGACTTGGCCACGGATTCGGTCACCTCGTCCTCGTATTCATAGCGGATGGTGGAATAATGGCCCTGCTTCCAGTCCGACACGATCCCGGCGTTGGAGCCCGTGAACTCGAAGGACTTGCCGTCCTTGCGGGTCATGACCATGCGCCCGTTGCCGCGCTCGTCCATGCACTCCAGGCTCTGCATCCGCTTCACCGGGAATTTGACCTGGTTTCCCTTGTAGCGGAACCTGTAGAATTCGCCCAGGTTCACTATCCGTTTGGCGGTGATGACCTCGCCCTTGTACGTCTCGATGAGCACGTCGCCCGCCCGGCAGGGAGCAACGCCCGCCACGAGGAAAAAAACGGCTGCCGCCGCGAGAATGAAAAAACGGTTCATCGCTCCACCCTCACATCCACTTTTGTTTCGGCGAACTCCGCCTTGGGTTGCTTGCCCGCGCCCGGCACGCCCTGGAGCACGGTCAGGCCGCGCGTGGTCTGGCCCAGGTCCGGCCGCCGCCGCTGACCACGTAGAACGCCCCGGCCTCCTGGCCCGAATAGCTGTCCAGGGGTTGCGTGGAGGTGTAGAGGATCAGCTGCTCCTCGCCCAGGGGGGGCGTGATCATCAGGGTGAACTGGTCGCCCTCGCCGGGGATCTCGTAGGTCACGCCGCCCTTGTAGTACCGGGCCTTGCGGTACGGCGTGACCTCGATCAGATTGCCCTCGGCGTCCACGTACACGGCGCGGGCGTAAAACGGCTTGTTGCCGCGAAAGAAGAACTTCATGGCATCGCCCACGCGGTAGCTGTCCCTGTCGGTCCACAGCTCCACGGTGAGCGGCGCGCGCGGGTCGGCCATGGAGGACTGGACCGAGGGCGACGGATTCTCCATCTTCGCGGGGGTGACCTCGGCCTTGATCTTCACGTGGTAGCACGCGTCCACGAACCCGCCCGAGGCCTCGGACTGCCGCCACCCCTTTTCCATCTCCTCCAGGACGCGCACCGTGGCCTTGGAGTAGGCCTTGACCAGGTCCTCGACGAGCCGTCCGTTCTCCACGCCCGTCTCGCTCGAAACGTACGTCACGGCATACTCGGACGCCGTGCGCCGGGCCTCGTCCATGGCCAGCTTCTCGGTCTGGACGCGGGAACGCTCCTGGCCGAGGCAGGCCGACGCCTCGACCTCGACGATCATGGAGTTCATGGAATATTGCTTCGGCCCCTGTGCCGAGGCCGGAACAGGGGAAAAGAGGCAACAAGACAACAAAATGACGACAGCTTGCCGGAAACGCGACATACTCTTATCTCTCCTTGCGAAGCGGCTCGTCTGCCCGCCCCGTCCAACTCCAATGCGATACACAACCCTGCGTACCCAACCACGCAACCCTTTACGGCGTCAAGTTGCCCGCCCGCCGATCACAACAGAGCGCCGGGGATGTAGGCCAGGACCGAGAGGGCGAGCAGGGCGAGGGCGAAGAGGCCCTTGCCGATGCCCTTCACGGCCTGTTCCAGGGGCTTGTCCTCCGCCTCGGGAAGCTCCACTCCGGTCTGGCCGGGAGCGGCGCAGGACGCGTCGGCCCCGGGAGCGGCCGAAGGGGCGGTCACGGCCGGACTTGCGGCGGCCGCGCCAAGGGGCCCAACGGACGCGGTCTTGGGCGCGCAGGCGCTCAGGTACAGGCAAACCAGAAGCAGAATGACGATCCTCATGTCCAACCCCCGCGTTGAGATTTGCCTGAACCATACTCCAGGCACGCCCCGAAGCGTGGGGTTACAATGGCGCGCGAAACCTACGGTGGACCTCGCGGCCCAAGTGGGGCGCTATCTCGACCTGCCGCTCGCCTCGGTCCGCATCCTGCGGGCCTCCTCGACGACGTACTCGCGGAGGAACGTCAGATTCTCGTTGCCGGGGTCCATGCGCACGGCCTCGTCCACCACGGCCAGGGCCTTGGCGTCGTTGCCCGAACCGAGGAGGTAGCGCACGTAGACCTGCCTGAGCCGAAAGTCGTAGGGGAACGATTTGATGGCCGATTCCAGGGTCTTCCCGGCGCGCTCGTTCTCGCCCAGCTCCATCAGGGCGTAGGCCGTGTACAGGCTGGCGTCGCGGTCCGCACCGTACCGTCCGGCCTTGGCCAGCTCCACCAGGGCGTCGCCGTACTTGCGCTGGTTGAACAGCTCTATGCCGCACGCCTTGTGCTCCTCGAACCGCTTGGTGATCTGCTCCGCCGAGAGGTCCTCGTCCTCCATGAGCGCGATCACCCTGCCGTCCGGCCAGGGGGCGTCGAGCACGCTCTTGAGGATGACCTGCTCGGACACGCCCGCCTTGTCCGTCGTGGTCGCGCCCAGGAAGTTCGCCCGCACGGCCAGCTGTCTGCTGGCATTGATGTTGCGTTCGTTCTGGTGGATGTTGTTGTGGTCCAGGACCAGCTCCCCGCCGGAATAGGCCACACCGGTCCCGTTGCCTGTCAGGGCGGACTCGGCCACCACGCCCTCGCCGCCGGTCACGGACACGCCGCGCGCCCAGCCGCTCAGGTCCACGTCCTTCAGCTCGAACGCCCCGCCGGACAGGACGACGCCGTCGCCGCCCTCGCCCTTGGCATCGACGCCTTCCATGCGCAGCAACCCGGCGCTGGACACCGCCGTGGCGCAGCCGGACAGAACCAAGCCGGTCATGTCCGCGCCGCCCCCCCGGCCACGGTGACGCCACGCCACCGTTCTCCGGCCAGGACCACCGGAGCGTCCTTCGCGCCCTTGACCGCGAGCCGACCCGAAACCGTCAGACCGGCGCCGTCGGCAAAGGTCAGCCGGGAGCCGCGCATGATGGTCAGGACCTGGCCCGCTGGGACCACGCTGTCGCGCTCGACCCGGTAATTTCCGGTGATGAGCGTGCCGGATAGTTCGCCGCCGATGGTCATCTCGTCGAAACGGGGCATGACCACCTCGGTGGGCTTGCCGGGCGCGGAAAGATTGCGAGCGCCGTCCACGGAACGGATGCGATAGAAATAGGCGCGCCCCTGCTCCACCTCGCTGTCCACGAAGGCGGCGTCCTCGATGCGGGCAATGCGCGTGAACTCGCCCACGGGGCTGTCGTTGCGCTCCACCACGAAGGCCGCGACCTCCTCGCCCTCGGGCAGCTGCCAGGCCAGGTGTACGCCGTCGCCCTCGGCCCGGTAGACCGGCTTCTCCGGAGCCGAAGGCGGCACGCCGTCCAGGGAGATCAGGGCCTCGCCCTCGATCCATTCGCGTTCGGCCCCGTTGAGCCGGGCCACGCGCACCGTCAGAGGCTGGCCGGAGGTCCTGTCGCCGTCCCGGACCAGATAGAAGCCCTCGTATTCGCCCTCGCCGACCATCTTGAGCGGGATGCCCTTGCGGAAGTCGCCGATATCGAAGGAGGCCACCAGGTCCTTTTCGGCAAAGACCTTGACCGCCACCCTCTCCCCGGCCCCGAACACGCCCACGTCGACGTTGCTGTCCACGAGCATGATCTCGGGCAGGCTCCGCCCTTCGAGGCAGTCGGGCATGACCTGGGCCATCTTCCATCCCCAGTCGTAGGCCACATGGCGGAACTGCTTCTGGGGCGAATCGCTCAGGAACGCTCCGGCCAGGGTCCCGACCAGCCCGACCAGGCTGGTGGGAATGGAAAACTTCTGTTTCTCGGCGGTTTCGGTCCAGCTGCCGACCTCGCGGCCGGAAGCGCTCACCATGCGGGCGCCCGCGCTGAGCATGAAGGTCTCGACCGCGGCCGCGTTGACCATGGTCCAGCCGGAGATCTCGATGTAGACCAACCCCTGCACGTCCAGCAGGGCGCACAGCGCCTTGGCGTCCATGTCCCGCCAGCCGGGATTGTCGTGCAGCTTGCGGTCCACGGCGTTGTCGAGCTTGGGCAGGTATCCCTTGCCCGCCAGCTGGTTGCGCAGCACGCTGCGGGTCAGCCCGCCCACGAACTCCGCATCGGCGGGGTCCACCTCGCCGCCTTCGGTTGCCGCCCGCGCGAGTTCCACCCCGGCGGGCAGCACGGCCACGACCTGCGGCACGTCCTGCTCCAGGGCATAGGCTCCCGGCCCCTTCGCCTTCTTGCCGGCGACACAGGCGGCAAGCGCCAGACAGGCGACCGCGACCAGAACAACGTTTCTCACCCCGTACACTCTGCGCATCACGACTTCTCCTCGGCCAATATCATATCAATGGACACATCTTTGTTCACGCCGAACGGGGTCCCGACCTTTGCATCGAGACGCAGCCGCTTGTCGGCCAGATCGAAATTTCCCTTTCCGTCGACGGACACCCTCTCCCCGCCGAACCGGACCGCCTTGAGCTCTACCCGGCCGTTCCCCATGGAGGCGGATACCAGGCCGTCCCTGAAGGAGAGCGTGTCCCCCATGTCCGGCTCCAGGTTGACCGCGTTCATGATCTCCATGAAAAAGCCGAGCCGTCTGTCCAGGTTGGACAGTTTGAGCACCTGCATGCCCTGCAACCGCGTTACCACGCTCCCCCGCAGCGACTTCCGCAGCTCTCGGCCGCTGCCTCCCTGCATCAGGAAATTGGCCTGCACGGTCAACCGGCCCCGCAGGTACACGGGCAGCTCGTCCACGAAACATCCCAGCACGCCGGGCAACGGCACCCCTTTTCCCGTGACCGCGACGCTCGCGGCCAGCGCATCGGGCGCAAAGGCCATCTCCAGATCGGCCCGCATCAGGCAGACCCGCCCCCGGCCCCTGATCACGAGCCCGCCCTCGGCCGGGACGACCTTCGCCGACAGGTCGCGGATCACCGGCAGGTCGTTGTACTGCAGCCGCCGGGCCACGATGGTGCCGCTCATCGACGCGTCCCGGATGAACCCGAAGTCGAAGGGCTTGTCCTCGCCGTCCGCTTCCGATCCCCCGGCGGCGAGCCGGAAATCGTCGAAGACCACGGACCAGTTGCCCCTTCCGCCCAGTTCCCTGCGCGCGAGCCCCTTGGCCGCCAGCTGCACGGAACCGCTGTTCACGATCACGTCGAAGGTTGTCCGGGAGGAATCCTTCTTGTCCGCCGTGCCGTCAAGAACCGTCCCGAACCAATCCAACTGCCGGGCCTCGGCCTGAAAGCGAGTCCCGGCCAAGGCAAAAGGGAAGGAAAGCTCCCCCTTGAGCGAACCGCTTCCCCCGGCGGACGAGGCCAGTTCCAGTCGGTTCACGCCGACCAGCGGTCTGCCGTCCTTGAGGGTCACGGTCCCATCGAAATTTTCGAGCACGACATCCTGCTTCTCCCCCCTGGACGAGACCAGCGACAGCTTGAGGGAGGGGGAGGCCAACGAAAGGGACCCGGTCGGCCCGGTCGCGCCGGTCCGGCTCTGCACCCGGACGTCACGCAGGCTCAGCGCGCCCTCCGCGGCCAGTTCATTCAGTCCGAGAGTATGCACCCCGTCGGCGAAATGCTTCCCGCCCTCCGGGTGCGCGCGGACGAGCGCGACCATCTGCGCGGCGTCGAGGGTCCCTTCCCGGCAGGTCAGGGCCCAGTCCCCGCCGGGAACGGCCTCCACCGCGACATCGGCCAGCCCGCTGGCGTCCACGGACAGGGACCGGGCGGCAAAGGCGACCGCCCCCGTGCCCGCGTCGAAGTCGAGCCGGAACGCTTCCGCCGCAATCTTCTGCGTCCCCCCGAACATGGCCAGCTGCGGCGCATCGAGATAATTGAAACGGCGAAGGAACTCGAGCAGCCGGGAGGGATTGAACGTCCCGTGGCGGGCGTTCACGCCGATCTTCAGGGAGTCCGCCGAGTCCACGTCCACGGTGCCGCCGAAGGTCAGGCCGAATTCCGGGATGGACATGCTGTTGACCACGAACCCCGCCCCCACCGCCCGCTTCTCAACATCGGCGGAGAAGGACACGGGCGACCCCGGCACGCCGTCCCGGTCCACCACCAGCGAGGCATCGCGGATGCGCAGGGAGCGCGGCAGCAGGGCGGGGTCCATCGCCCCGCCCGGACCTTCCGAACCGTCCGGACCGCCGGTCCGGAGCAGCGGCCGATCGAGCACGGCCCGGTCCAGGGAGACCTCGCCCTCCATGAGCCTGGAAAAATCGGGATAGAGATCGATACGCGGGGCCTCGAACCGGCCGGAACCGGTATCAAAGGCGACGTTGTGGAGCGTCACGGACGGCGGCAGGTAGCCGATATCGATCCGCTCGACCCGCGCGCCCGCGCCGGTCAGCTCCTGCACCAGCAGCTCCGTGGCCTCCGCAAGGTAGACCCGCAACAGCCCGAGCACACCGGCCAGCACGGCCAGCGTGGCCAGAGGCCCCCAGACAAAGACCACCCTCCGATTCATGCCCCACTCCATTCAACAGGTTGCAATCGCCGTATACAACACGATAAATTCCTGCATTACAATACTGAATCAACGTCCAAGGCAAAGTCATGGTAGACTTCCCCAAGTCCGGGATACCCGAGACCGGCCCCGAAGCGTGGGACGGATGTGCGGAACTGAACCCACGCTTTGCCCGCCGGGCGAGCCGTTGACACCCGGGCGATCATCGGGCAACAAGACGGCCATACGGATTAATCAGGAGATTTGATGTTTACCCGGTTTATTGATCTTGCGTCGCAAGTTGCCGAAACAAAGGGCAATCGACAGGATTAGACCGCTTCCCTCCGCAGCCCTCCGGGGTTGCGCCCAGCCTCTCCGGGGCCGGTCCGGTTCGCGTTCCCCGCGAAACCCGTCTTTTGGTGCGCCCCTCGTTTCCGCAACCCCTCACCATCGTGAATTGCCCGATGCCGCCCACAGGGCCGCATCGGTTATCCGTTACGCTTATTCCCGACCGGTCCCGGCGACCGGCCGCAATGCCATGGTGAAGACAAATGACCGAACGAATCGAAATACCGGCACAGGCCTCCTTTGACCCGACCTCCCTCCGCCCCTTGGGCTGGAACGACCACTTCGACCGCGAGCTGGCGGCCATGAACCCCGGCCCGGGCCGCGTCGCCCGGGTGATCAGCGTGCAGCGCGGGCTGTTCCTGGTCTCTGACGGCGGCCGCGAATGGCTGTGCTCCCCGGCGGGCAGGCTCCTGCACGGCGCGACCGGGGATTATCCCGTCACCGGGGACTGGGTGCTGGCCGACGACGTCGTCGCGACCGCCATCATCCCCCGCAAAAACCTCCTCTCCCGGGGCGAGGCCGGGGCGCGCGGGACCCAGGCCAAGACCGCGCACCGAGCCCAGCCCATCGCCGCCAACCTGGACACGGTGTTCATCGTCTGCGGCCTGGACCGCGACTTCAACCTCCGGCGGCTGGAGCGATACATGACCCTGGTCCACAACTGCGGGCTGTCGCCCGTGGTGGTCCTGACCAAGGCGGACCTGCACCGGGACCCGGAGGAGTTCCGGCTGGAGGCGGAGTCAATCGCCTTCGGCGTGCCGGTGGCGCTGACCTCCCTGCCCGACGGCGCGGGCGTGAACGAACTGGGCCGGTATCTCGCACCGGGGCGGACCGTGGCCATGCTCGGCTCGTCCGGCGCGGGCAAGTCCACCCTGGCCAACATGCTCCACGGCAGCGACATCCGGGCCACCAGCGAGGTCAGCAAGAGCGTGGGCAAGGGACGCCACACGACCACCACGCGAGAGCTCATCCGCATGCCCCAGGGCGGGATGCTCATGGACAACCCCGGCATCCGCGAGATCGCCTTCCACGAGGACGGTCAAGGCGCGGACAGCGCCTTTGCGGACATCCTGGAGTTGTCCGCCGAGTGCCGGTTCGCGGACTGCTCCCACGACCTCGAACCCGGCTGCGCGGTCCGACGTGCCGTGGAGGCGGGCGAACTCGACCCCGCCCGCCTGGAGAGCTACCACAAGATGAAACGCGAGCTGCGCTACCTGTCCGACCGTCGGACCAAGGGCGCGAGCCGCGCGGAAAAGGAACGCTGGCAGGGCCTCGCTCTGATGCGCAAGGACCTGAACCGGAGAAGGTAAGGAAAGCAGGGGGCATCCGGGAGACCGGGTGCCCCTATTCCGGCTATGGGACGGCTATGGGGCCGGGGTCGTTGAGCACGAAACGCGAGACCTTGCCCGGCTTGCCGGTGGTCACCGGATGCAGCCCCAAACGATCCTGCTCCACGGTCGGGGACAGAGAGGCCAGCGCGCCGGAGCTACAGCAAGGTGGCGTAAGGCTCCCCGGAGGACCGGAGGGATCGGCCCGCGCCGACACGGAGCAGCGGCGTGCCAAACTCCCGCCATTGGGATGCAACAGTAACTTGCTGTAATACATATCTATTGTTGGCCACAAACCCCGTTCCGATCGTCCGCGCCCCTCACTCTGCCCAGCGCCGACCGCAGGTAATCGACATCGACCGGCTTGGCCAGGTAGTCATCCATGCCCGCGTCGATGAACCGCTCCTTGTCGCCGACCATGGCATGCGCCGTCATGGCGAAGATGGGAATGCGCTTGTTGCACTCCCCGGCCTCGCCCTCTCGAATGCGCCGGGTGGCCTCCACGCCGTCCATCACCGGCATCTGCACGTCCATGACGATGAGGTCGAAGGGCTTCTCCTTCAGAACATCCAGCGCATCCCGGCCATCGCTCGAATCCTCCACCTCATGGCCCAGCGCCTTGATGATCCGGCGCACGGCGGAACGGCTGACCGCGTCGTCTTCGACGACAAGCACGCGCAGGGCCGAGGCCGGGAATGCGTCCTTGCCCGGAGCCGTGGCCGTCGCCTCGACGCCGCCGGTTTCCTCCAGGATGTCGAAGGGAATCTTGACGTAGAACGTCGTTCCGACGTCCACTTCGCTCTCCACGGCGATATCCCCGCCCATCAGGGTCACCAGCCGCTTGGTGATGGCCAGCCCCAGACCGGCCCCCTGATAACGCCGGGTGAGCCCCGTATCCATCTGGGTGAATGACTCGAAGATGACGTCGAGAGCATCCTCTTCCATGCCGATGCCGGTATCCGTGATCGTGAACAGCACATGGCACACCCCCGGCTTTCCTTCCGGGAGGAGGTGGGCATCGACCGTGACGGCCCCCTGGACGGTGAATTTGATGGCGTTGCCGATGATGTTGGCCAACACCTGCTGGAGGCGAACGGGGTCACCGACCAGCCGGGGAGGCATGTCCGGATGGAGGTGAACGCTCAGGCTCACCCCCTTCTCCCTGGCGCTCAGTCCGAAAAGCTGGGCAATGGCTTCCATGATCTCCCGCAGGTCAAAAGCATCCCTTGCGACATTGAGCCGCCCCGCCTCCACCTTGGACAGGTCGAGGATATCCGAAAGCAGCCGGGTCAGGCGCCGACTCGACTGCATGGCCATCTCGACGTACTCCTGCTGCTCGCCGTCGAGGTCGCTCATCTCGATCAGCCGGAGCATGCCCACGATGCCGTTGAGCGGGGTGCGTATCTCATGGCTCATGTTGGCCAGGAATTCCGACTTCGCCTGGCTGGCGGCCACTGCGGCGTTTCTTGCGGCATCGGCCACCTCGCGTTGCCGTTCGAGGTCCCTGGTCCGTGCGGCGACCTGCCTTTGCAGGGACCGGTTGAAGATGACCGCCACGCCGAGCAGGGAGAGCAGGATCGCCAGAATGGCCACTATGTACTTGATGTTCCGCTCGAAAAAGCCGGGAACACGGTCAAGCTTGATCGTCACCCATTTGTTGTAGATATCCTTCCTCTGCTTCTCGTCCATGGTGGCGAGGACCTTGTCGAGAAGATCCCGGAGCGGAGCCTTGGCCTTGCTGATGGCGAATCGCAGGTCCCAATGATAATCGAGCTCCGCATCGTACTTGAGATTGGTGATGCCGTATTTTTCGATCAGATAGCTGGCCATCATATAGTCGACGACCGCCCCATCGGCCGCTCCGGCCGAAACCTTCAGCAGAACGGTCAGGTCGTCGTCGCAGTTGACGATCTTGCATCCCGGATACGTCCTCTTGACGTAATCCAGGCTGGAGTACCCTTCAATGCCGGCGAGCGTCATGGAATTGAGATCGTCCAGGGACTGCATCCGGGGAGCGTTCACCGGGGTCAGAATCACGAGGCGCGTCTTGAGAAAAGGTTCGGTGAACACGAGGACCTTGGATCGTTCCTCCGTCTTCTGGGCGGCACCGATCAAATCGAACTCGCCGGTCATCATGCCATTGTAGAGGGAAGCCCAGTCGGTGTAATGGACCCGCTTGAACCGGACATCGAGTTTCTTTTCGAAAACACGGATGTAATCCGAGACGATGCCCTTGTGCTCCCCGTCCTCGACATAGTCACCCGGAGGCCAGCTGGGATTCGGCGCATACAGGATGCTGTCCCTGTTCTCCTCAAGCCAGGCCTTCTCCTCGGCGGTCAGATTGAGCGCGGGATCGGGAGACACCGCCTGGGCAGCCCCCACGCCGACGGCCAGGAAGCCGCAGACGAGAATCAGGACACGCAACGACAGCCCAAGGGACAACCCGGGTCCGGCCCCGAAGAATCCATGCATCCCCGTACGAATGATCTTCATATCCACCCCGGCAGCTCGATGCGGCACCGTTTTCACCCATTACCCGAGAGCACCATCCACTGTCTTCCGGTATACGACACGCCTTCACCTTCGAAGTATTATAAACTGACCTTGCCATGGGCTCCGAGACAACGGGAAGGCGCCCCCGCCTTGCATTTGAGGACCATCCAAAGGCGCGAAAAAAGCCCGGAAGGAATACCTTCCGGGCCTATACTCCATTCGGATTTTGCGCAGGGGATTGGTCCTTCGGCCTCCTGCATGCCCTTCTCGAAAAGAGCCCAAGAAGCGGGGAGGACCTATCTGGACAAATGGACGGATAAACCGGCTCGACCTTTGTTCAGACAAACAAGTTGACGGATGCCCCCACTGCAGAGGCTTGGGCACTGTCCATTGCCCGGCCATCCTCGGCGGCACCGCCGTCAGCCGCCTGAAGCGCGGTTTCCGTCGAGACCGCGGCCCCCTTGTCCGCGTGGCTGCCGCGCTCCGACTCCTTGTCAATGGCCTCGGCCACCGTCAGGACTTCGGCTGCGGGTTCGGCCTTGGCTTGATTCTCGGGTTGCGTCGCTTCCTCGGCCTTCAGCTCGATGTCCTGCCGGACGGCTTCGGCTCCTTCCGCAGACGCCGGATCGCCGTCTTCCTCTCCACTGACCTTTTCTTCAATTTCCTCATCAAGCTCTTCCTCGGCCTCCTTGAAATCTTCCTCCGCGTCCTCATGGATTTTGCCATCGCCGGTCTGCTTGATCGACTCTTCGATGGTTCGCTCGATAAAGGCGGTAGATTCTCCGGCACGACTATTCATGATCGCCGTTTCAAGCACTCCATTCAGCTTGGCGGCAAATTCATTTTGCATCCTGAGGCCATCAAGGTGAGCCTGAAGATATTCGGAAGTGTCAGGGAGGAGACTGACGAACAGGTTGGAAACCATGTTTTTCCGTTTTGACTGGAAATTCGACAACAGCGCATCCTGAAGCAACTCCCCCTTCGACGCGCAGAAGCAATTTGACGAGGGCCCTTGAGGCCCGGCGATGGCTATATTCCGGCTTTCTTCCTCACCCGCCTGCGATTTCTCCTCGGTTTGTCTCTGTGAAGCAACGTTAAGGCGAAGACTTGCGAAAGACTGCCCATTTTGCATCATTCCGGCGCTGGCGCTCAGCGACATGGCGTCTCCTACGGTAAATCCCTCAATATGGACCATTTGTCCTATCGACCGATCGACGGATATCTTTAGGCCCAATGTATGGTTGCAGGCTTTTCACGAGGAAAGCGAAGGAACGGACGACTGCCGAGAGCCACAATCCGATTCAGGACCAACCCGGATGAATTCTCCGGGGTAATGCGGTGGATAACTCATTAAGGAAACATGTTGTCCCGAGTTGTCTCTCACGGAGATTGCGATCGGCCCATAAGGCTTTCATAAGCCATGCGCCGGGCGCGCCCTGCCGACATTCATGGATGTCCATCAATAGAACGGTGTTGCCCGCGCCGTACCCCCGGCGAACACATGATCCGTCGGCCTTTCGAGTATCTGAAGGATTACCCGTATTGCCCCGCAGTCCATGCCGACCACGAAGAATGGGGGGAGGGATTGACCCACCATTCATTTTTTTCTAATTCATTGTCATCACAGCAGGATAAGATACAATCGCAACACACTATCACTCCCCCCCTTTTGAACGGAGGCAATGATGAAAACGACAATCCTGGTATGCGCTCTCCTTGTTTTGACCCTGACGGCCGGCCTGGCTCTCGCGGATAGGGCCCCCCAGACGGTGTACGATCTTAGCGGGACACTGGCGGCAATCGGTTCCGACCCGGTTATCGTGGAAGCGGTCAAAGCCCAGAATGCCAAAGGGATGAAGCTGAGTGAAATCCAAGCCATGGATGAGAGGTGGAGAAATACCTACGACACGGCCGACTTCATGCTGGCCCTTATGACGTCCGAGCTCGGCAAGCACCTTCTGGAGATACTGAAATCCAAGGGCTACTGCACAAACATATTTGTCATGGACAATCAGGGAGCCCTTGTCGGCATGGTCGATAAAGTTTCCAATTACTGGATTGGCGACAGAGAAATCTTCAAAGCGTCCTTTTCGCATGGCGCTGGTGCCGTTTTCGCAGGCGAGGTGGACTACGATGACACAGATCTGGCCTATAAGTGCCCTGTATCCGTCCCCGTCGTTGACGGGGAGAAAGCCATTGGAGTCATCACGTTCATTATCAATATTGACGAGTTGGAAATGTGACCATCCGGCGGGTTGGCCGAAAGTCATGCGAGGGGGATGTTTATAGGGGGACAGCCAAGCTGAGAAACTAGGGAATGCCGGGGGAACATAGGACGAACGTGGGACGAACGTAGGACCGGCGTGGGATTTTCGGGGATTCGGTGTTTGGCCAGGTCTAATTCTTAACTTGAGAAATAGATCAAAGAGACAGGCTGTTTTTGCCAATCAAAATGAGAAAAGGGCCAGTGGTATTTGCCGCTGGCCCTTTTCTCATTTTGGCATTGAGGAATTCTAAAGATTGCCAAAGGTTGCGCAATGGTGTCATCGTATGCAGACTCCCGCACATTTCAGCCGAACAGTGGGATAACCTTTCCCCTGTGAGCTAACCGGCTTCTCTTATGGCCTCAGTTGGCGTGGTGTCTTCCGGCGCATCGCGGCTTTTCAGCCTTTCGTAGTATTCCTTTGCCATCTTGCGGGCCGTGTCCAACTCTCCTTCGAGTTTAACCTTCTGAACGTTTAGCTCCCCGATCTTAACCTTCAGCTCCCCGTTTTCTTTCCAGAGCATTCTGTTCTCGTCTACAAGAGTACGATTCATCTCCCGCTCTGCGCATAATTCTTCCTCTAAGGTGGCATCTCGATCCAGGCCGGAATCTCTGGTTGGTTCGGGGTAGCTCCCATCCATTGAGCCTTCCCCCAGAACAAGCCAGAAAACCGACACACCATATTTGGTGCATAGTGCCTCGATAAAATCTGTCCCAGGAATGCTGGAGTCTCTTTCGTAACGGCTAAGAGAGTTCTTGTGAACGCCTAAACTCTCAGCAAAATCAGCTTGTTTCAAGTCGCCACGAACTCTTTTTATCCTTTGACCTAGTGTGGTGTCCAAGATTGTCTCCCGAAGTTGGACAGAAAGTTGGACAGCCCGCAATACTTCTATCTTATTGATATTACAGAGAGTAAATCAAATATCTCAAAATTTCAACTTGGACACCAAAAAAGGTTGACCAGGCACTAAAAATGAGAATAAAAAGAAGCCGTGGGCAGTCATTAACAACACCGCTTGACAAATGCACAGTAAATGACGCCGCCCAAGGGGTCAACATCCGGCCCCGCATCCGTATCGGACAGCAACCTGCAACCCAGCGGACAGAGCGACACATGCGGCAGTTATCCCTCTTCGACACAGACCCGAGCGCCGAGCTGGCCATGTTGATGGCCAGCCTGAAGAGCGCCATGAACCGCGCCGCCGCGCGGTGTGGCTTGTCGCGGGAGGAAATCGCCGACCTCATGAACGAGATCGCCAAGAGCGCCGGGGTGAGCGTGAGCCGGGGGAACGCCAGGAGCGTCACGCTGGCCACACTGGAAAAGTGGCTCAACCCGGCCAACACGGAGCACCAGCCGTCGGTCCTGGCTGTGAACGTGTTCTGCATGGCCGTGAAGAGCGCCGAGCCTCTGGCTGTACTGCTTCGTCCGCACGGATGCGGGGTCATGACCCCGCAGGACAAGAAACTGCGGGACTATGCGAACGCGATCCTGGAGGAGCGCGAGGCCAAAAAACGCAAGAAACAATTGGAGATGAAACTATGACCACCATGAGCACCAACGCGCTCGCGGGAATCGGTGCCGGACGGCACCGGAAGCCGTTCAAGATCAAGGAGTGGATGTTCTCGTGCGGCCTGACCCAGTACGACATCCGCGACAAACTGGGCCTCAGCCAGTCTGTAGTGTCGCGGACCATATACGGTTCCGCCAACAACCGCCGGGTGCTCGGCTACCTGCGTGATGCAGGGTGTCCCGAAGAGGCCCTGGCTCTCCCCAAGGACATGAAGGAAAAGGAGGTGGCGTAATGCTGACCGCGACTCTTGGATTCGGAGTGAGTGGGGGCCAGAAAGTGCTCCTGACCTGCTGGCCCACCGGAGCTGGCGAACTCCCCGATGGCGGATTCGACGTGGACGCCTGGGAAGAAGCGCAGGTGCAATTGTGCATGGTTCCGGGAGCCGATCCCAAAACGGCGTGGAGGGCTGCGCACAGAAGAATGCGCGAAGTAGCCCGCCAGATGGGTGGCCTGGAATGGCTGGACATTTGCGGCGTGGATGGAGAGCCGTGCCCGCTGCCCGACAGAAAGACCACGGACCCCTTCGTGGGCGTACCCCAGTTGATCATGTCGGATAACGGTTCCGCTTTCACTTCCGGTTCACTCCGGGAGGGGACTCCGTCGAGGGAGGCTTTGAAATGAAGCCGCATATGATGTCGCTGCATGTTGAAATTGACGGTCTGTATGGACCGACACGAACAGGCGAAGAAACAGAATTGGCCGAGCAGTTACGCCGTGCGGTCAGTTGTCTCGGAATCGACAGAGCCAAAGTCCAATTAACGTTTTCGACAACAGCCTTTGCCCCTAGCCTTGGCGATATGCTGGAGAAGGTATTAGCAGATCGCGAACGCGATTCTGAATGTAGTGATTGCTACATGCAGTGCCCAGAATACAAAGGCTCATTTTAGTCTGTGATTTACGTTTTTATCAAAATAGGCGTGAGCAAGCATGACCCTGAGATATTCCGACATGTTGTCACGTTCTTGAGCGATTTTGAGCATATCGTGGATTTCCTCATCAAAAGAATCGCGTGTGACGGGTGTGTCAGAAAGCATCATTGCGGTAATCACGACTGCGAAAAAATCTTTTCCAAGAGTGTCTACGGCATGAAGAAACACAGCAGTATCGCGATACTTTTCCCATTCAGTGATCTGCATTTCCGGCTCCTTTTGTTGTGGGTGGGATGAGTGGAATCAAAAACCGATAGCAAAAGGGGCCGGACCCCACAACCGGGACGCACAGATATGAAAGACGCATATACCACCAAAGAGCTTGCAGTAGCTACCGGCACCACAGACCGTACGGTGAATCGCCGTGCAAAGCGCGAAGCGTGGCCATCGGAGAGCCGGACTGGCCGTGGCGGCGGGAAGGTGTGGAAGTTGAAGGGGCTGCCCCAGGACGTTCGCACGGCCATAGCCCTGCGTGAAGCGGAAGCGACCGTTCCGGCCCTGCCCGACAATAACGTCGTCATCCCCGACTGGGCGCATCAAGTGGGCATGGCCCGATTCCGGCTGGTGAGCGAGTGGCGGCAGTTCGTTGACAAGAGCAAGTCCACGAAAGGCCGGGCCACCAAAGCCTTCGTCTTGGCGGTCAATGCCGGTCAGATGCTGCAAGACGAACGGGAGATCGTCGGCGACGTGGCCGAAAAGACCCTCTACAGGTGGGACAAGAAGCTGCGTGACAACGACCATGATTACCGCGTCCTGTGCGACCGGCGCGGCAAATGGACCAAGGGCGGCAAGCAGGGACTCGGCCAGCTCGGCCTGAAGTTCGAAAAGGTGTTCCTGGGATGCTGGCTGACCGGCAACAAGCCGAGCGTGGCCCTGGCCTATGAAACCATGAAGGGGATTTTTGAAAAGCACGGTGAACCTGTGCCGAGCTACCGTTCCGTGGTTCGTTTCGCCCGGCGGTTCGATGAAGACCACCACGATCTGGTCGTGCTCAAGCGAGAGGGTGAAAAGGCCCTGAAGGACAAGGTCGGTCCGTATATCGCCCGGAACGACAAGCTGCTCTCCGTGGGAGACGTCATTTTCTGCGACGGCAAGGTCCTGAACTTCCAATGCATCCATCCCACGACCGGCAAGCCGTTCCGACCGACGCTCATCTGCTGGTACGACTGGCGGTCACGTATGCCGGTGGGCTGGGAGATCATGCCCTCGGAGAACACCATCGCCATCAGCTCCGCATTGCACATGGCGATCGGCACCCTGGCCCAGTACCCGCGCTGTGTCTACATCGACAACGGCAAGGCCTTCCGTGCCAAGTATTTCAGCCATATTGATGCGGACTTCGAAGAGTTCAACGGCCTCTATGCGCGGCTCGGCATCGCGGTCCAATACAGCCGTCCCTACGAGGCTCGGACCAAGATCGTCGAACGCTTTTTCCGCACCTTTGACGAACAGTGCGAACGCCTCCTGCCGAGCTATGTGGGCAACAATATCGACAACAAGCCCGCGTGGATGAAGCGCAACGAGAAGTACCACGAGGCGACTCACAACGAATGGGTGCCGACACTGCGCGAGGCCTCCGAGATATTCCGGCTCTACGCTTGGTGGTACGGCCAGCAGGCTCAGGATGATCTAGGCGGACAACGCCCCCTGGACCTTCTTCAGGGTGGCCTGGGCGACGGCGTAGACCTCACGGAATTGGACCGCCACTTCCTCTTCCGCCAGAAAATCCACCCCAAGAGGTGCGGCTTCACCATCGGCAACGTGCGCTTTGAATCCGACGCCCTGTACGGCCTAAACAAGGAACTCATGGCGATGTACCGGTGGAGCGACATGAGCGAGGTCTACTTGCACACCATGGACGGGGAGCGGATCGGTACGGCCCGGCCCACCGAGGCCCTCCATCCCCTGGCGCGGCTGTTCGGCGATGAGCTTGACCTCATCAAGGTGCAGGAAGCCAACAAGCGCCAGCGGCAGCTCAAGTCGGCCACCATGAAGCTGGTCAAGGACTTCGACGCCGAAGTGGGCGAAAGCGGCCTCCAATCGCTTCCGTGGATGAGGCAGGAAAGCGTCCCCCTCAAGGCGGTCCCCATGCCCAAGGCGGTCCAAGCCGAGCCGGTCATGGACGACGTTGAGAGGGAGCGTCTGGAAGCCCTTCAGGCCAAAGTCAGGCAGCTCCCTACGTCCACCCTGGAAATCCCTGATTTCTTCCCCTCCGAGTTGGAGAAATACGAGTGGTGCTTTGAGCAGACCGTGAAATACGGCCACGAACTGCCCGCCGAATACCAATCTTTCATGAACGCCTACGAGGCATCCAAGGAATACGAGACCGCCACGGGCGCACGATTTGAGCAACTGAGGACGTTCTACCTGAAACAGAACATAGCGAGGTAACGAATGCGGCGAGACATCTTCATAGAAACCGGCAACGTGGCGAAACTGCGCAAGTCCCTGAACACGTTGAGCGACACGGAACGTGGTCGCCCCGGCATCGGGGTTATCCAGGGGGAGGCCGGACGCGGCAAGACCATGGCGGCAAAGGAATGGCACACCGTCAATGGCGGCATCTTCCTGCGTGTCCTGGAAGGCTGGAGCCAGTTTGGCTTTCTCCAGGAACTGGCGTTTGAAGCCACGGGCGACCGCCCCGGAAACACTGCGAAGTGCCGCACGAGCATCATGAACGCTCTGAACAAATCCCACACGGCCATCATCGTGGATGAAGCGGACCGGTTGAACATAGGCCGCATCGAAGACTTGCGGGATGTCCACGACATGACCGGATGCCCCGTGATCCTGATCGGCGAAGAAGGGTTTTATCCGAAGCTCCACGCCCGCCGTCGTGTCCATTCCCGTGTGGTCGACGTTGTGAATTTCGATCCCATCAACGCCGAGGACGTGATGCTCTTCGCCATGCAGGCCGCTGCCCTGGAGGTCTCGCCGGAGGCCTGCCACAAGCTGGCCCAGTCGGCAAAAGGCAGCTTCCGCGTGGTGTATGGCTACATGCTTCGCCTGGAGGATTACGCCAAGGCTCAAAACACCAACGTGATCGACACCAAGGCTGTCGAGTCCCTGCGGATCGGGCGGGCCTAGCCATGACGACGCCTGAAATGGACAAGCTGCGGGGCGTGGTGATCGCCCTGAGCGAGAACGGCAAGAAAGAGATCAGCAACGCGCTGATCTACCGAGCCATGGCCCTTGAGGCTGAAGCGGAGAAGGCCCGCGTCCGCAGCCAGCTAGACGGCATGACGCGGCAGAACGAATTGGTCCGCATCAAGGCCGGACACTACACCTACCATCCCCAAGCCCCTGCACGTCGCGGCGAAGGCTACGTCCGAATGTGGAGAGCGGTCAGGGCGTCCACAGGCACCTTCCAGGTGGCCGAGATCGCCGCCGTGGCGCACGTGGATGCGTCCTCGGTAAGCAAATACATCAAGCACCTGCTTGAAGTCGGATATGTGCGGCGGAACGGGAAGAAAAAGAACGTGTTGCTGTTCTCCACTACGCCTGCTGGCCGGGATCAGCGCGAAACGCCCTATCCGGCCAAATCGCCCCGCGATCCGTTCGCGGTCGAACGCGCCGCCATGTCCCGGCTGGCCCGCGTGTTTTTCGAAAAGGATCTGCATTCCGAATCGGCCAGGAAGGCCGTGGTTAAGGAGTGCAAAACCATACTGAAGCGTTTTGACACCCAAAATGAGAAGGAGGCTCCCAATGAATGAGACCGCAAGAACCAACAAGGACACCGGCTGGAACCCTGACGGCGCGATCAGCGGCGATATCATGAACTGCGCGGCCCGTATCCGCCTGCTGGCCGACAAGCTGCCCTTCAGGGAACGGGAGGAAGCCAACGAGATCGCTTCCGCCCTGGCCGATGGGGCCATGCGCGTCAACGGCCTCGAAACCACCGTACCCGTCAACTAGGAGACACCATGGGAAATGCAACTCACGAAGGATTCTGGAAGGACGCGAAGGGTAACCTCGTTGCCCCTGAAAACGTCCGGGAATCCGACAAGCTGGCTGACGAGGTTGTCCGGGACCTGTTCGCCGAGGCCAAGAATATCAACGCCGCCCTGGTCGCGTTTAAGCAGAAGGCGCTTGACGACATCCGCACCCACCTCGCCCTGGTGGTGGAGAAATACGACGTCAAGCTGCGGGGGAAAAAAGGCAACCGCGTCCTCTCCACGTTCGACGGCTCCATCAAGGTCACGATCAACATTCAGGACCGCATCAGATTCGGTGAAGAGCTGGTGGCTGCGGAGCTGCTCATCAACGAATGCATGGCCGAGTGGACGCACGATGCCAACCCCAACCTGCGCACCATCGTCGAAAAGGCCTTTCAGGCCGATTCCGAGGGGAAGATCAGCGTCTACCGCGTCCTCGACCTGCTCCGCCTGCAAATCGACGACGAGCGCTGGCGTAAGGCCATGAAGGCCATTCAGGACAGCATCCGCGTGATCGACAGCAAGGAGTACGTCCGCATCTACACGCGCGACGAGAACGGCGAATATCAGGCCCTGTCTCTCAACATCGCACAGGCATAAGGACGGCGTCATGAAAGATACTCTCCTCATGTTGATTCTTGTGATGGCGTTTACCGGCGGTCTCCTTTCCTTTTGGGACCGGGTTTCGGAGAGGGTCAGCCTGACCTTCGGCTGCATGCGCTACACGTACGACGTCAGCATCTGGCGTGAATACGAGAGCGAGCTCGTCGTGCACCGGTTGGTTTCTCACGCTCCGATGAGTGATGCCGTGCATATCGACATCCTCAGATACATACACAGGCAATACTCTGAGTACGAACCCTGTGTCGTCATGTCTTGGCAACTCGTCAACAAACGATCCGTCATGCTTTCCACCTTTGGCCATTGGCTTTACCGCGCATTCACCCGCACTGCCGACGATGCAGTACGGGAGTGGAAGGAACAGACCGGGCTGGCTGTTTAACAATCTAACTTTCAGGAGAATCTCATCATGACCAAATGCGAACTGATCGCCAAGGTGGCGCAGGTTTCCGATCTGACCAAGGCGCATGCCGAACGGGTGGTGGAGGCGATCCTCGGCACCATCAAAGAGGGCCTTTCCGGCGGCGACAAGGTCACCCTGCGCGGCTTCGGCACCTTCAAAGTCGAACAGCGGGCCGCACGTGTGGGCCGCAATCCCAAGATCGGCACGGAGATCACGATCCCGGCCAAGAACGTGGTCAAGTTCAAGCCCAGCACCGAGCTGAAGGACTGGGTCAACTAAGCGAAACCGCCCCGCCTGGGGCGGTCGTGGGGGCGTGGTGGCCCCTGCCTGATGAGCAGCCAAAGGACTGAGAAAGTGGAAAGAAAAGACATCATCAAACGGATTCAGAAGCTCCTGAGCTTGTCCACATCCGACAACGAGCATGAAGCGGCAGCGGCAGCGGCCAAGGCCCAGGCGCTCCTGTCGAAGTACAACCTGGAGACGACCGATATACCGGACTTGGAATCAAGGTCCGGCAAGGCCGAAGAGGCAAAGACCCGGACGCGCCAGCGGCTCGAAAGGTGGGCCTTCAATCTGGCGCGGGTAACGGCGGATGCCTTTGATTGCGACTACTACCACTCCACAAAAGGAAACACCGTGTTTATCGGCGTTGGCGTGGACCAAGAGGTCTGCGCCTGGACCTACACGTATCTCTACCGGACGCTGCTCCGCATGGGGTCAACCTACCTCCGCACCGAATGCAGGAGGCTGCGTTCGAACCGCTCCAAAAAGATGGCCAGGGAATCCTACCTGAGGGGCGTTGTCCATACCATCAGCCAGAGACTGCAAGAACAGAAGCGGCAGACCCCGGTCACCGAGACCGGCTTGGTGGTCGTTAAGGAGGCGGCAATCGCCGACGCCATGCCTGACACCGTCCATACGAAGCAGTTCAAACCGGTAAACCTCCGGGGCGGCGATCTGTACAAAGGGATTCGGGATGGCCGGTCCATCCCCCTTTCTACCCCGTTGGGCCACGAACAGCCGTCCAAGCTCTCCTAGAAATCAAGAGGTAAGCAATGCCCAGCCTGAAAGCTCCCTTCAGAATCCCGGCCACCAAGGGGAAAAAAGCATGGCCGTTGCTCTGCGTTTTTCCCGGCGACCACGAGGAAAGCTGGTCTAAGTACGGTGGAAACAAGAATAATTTTCGTCTCCAAATCGGCAACGCCTTTTATCGCCGTCCCACGGAACGTCGGAGCTTCCTGAGCGCCGCCGAGCTGGGGCAGCTCCTCGGCAAGCGGATCGCGGAGGTGTTCGGAGTTGAGCCGGGACAGCCTGAGAACGGCGCGATCCGCGTCAACCTCTACCTGCCCCAGGGGGCGAAGGTCTGGTACCGCGAGGGCGGCATGTTGCCTGAAGCCGAAATGATCGGCGCTCCACCCCGGCAGAACGCCGAGGGCGAATGGGTTGTGGTGCTCGCCTACTCCCGGAAGACCGTACCCGTAACAGCGGTCCGGCCCCGGACTGAATCTTTGGCTGAATGCACCATGGAACCTGAAGCGTGCATGGAGGGGTATTTCGATGATCAGGACTGATTTGTTCATCAAGGAAGAGGATCGCGGCCAGCTCTCCGGTGATGGCCCTGTCAATTTGCGGATGCCCATAGGGCTGAAATGCAAGCAATTGCCGACGAACACATATGGCGACAAGACCCGCTACTACGTGATTGCCAGGGCCAGGGAGCTGGCTGGCGGTCGGGTTGTTTGCGCGGAGTGCGGCCACGGCCCCTGCAAAGTCCCGGACGGGATCGGCCATGACAGGGAACTGCATATTTACAGGGAATCGGCAACTCGCTGAATCAGCATAACTACGACTATGAGTAAAATGAAAAGACCTATGGCCCTGCACCATGGCGGCAAGTTCAAGCTCCGCCATTGGGTGATCGAGCATTTCCCCATGCACCGGGTGTACATCGAGCCGTTCGGCGGCATGGCTTCCGTACTTATGGAAAAAGAGCGGGCCGACCTGGAGGTTTTGAACGACTTGGACAACCAAGTTGTGAACCTCTACCAGGTCATGCGCGACCCGGTTGCATCGGTGCGGCTGGCCGAAGAGTTGCAACTGACGCCGTATGCAAGGGCAGAGTTCGACGCGGCCTATGGGGTTTGCACAGATCCAGTGGAGATGGCCCGGAGATATCTGGTCAGGGCGTTCATGGGCTTCGGTGCAAACTCAGCGACATGCCCCTACAAGAATGGGTTCCGCTCCAAGCGGCCCAATTTCAAGTCTCCGGCCTATGAGTTTGTGTCCTACCCCCACACATCGAGTATTTCCGCGAACGTCTCGCCGGAGTCACCATCGAGTGCAAGCCCGCTGCGGACGTAATTCAGCGATACGATGAACCGGACGCGCTGATCTACGTTGACCCTCCTTACATGCCGGAAACGCGCATAGCGTCATCCACGATCAGCTATCGATGCGAGATGACCGAGGCCGATCACGAAGCCCTGGCCAGAACTCTCCACGAAGCGGAAGGCATGGTGGTTTTGTCTGGCTATCGCTGCCCGGCATACGATGAATGGTTTTCGACATGGAGGCGTATCGACAGGGAGGCATGGGCCGAACGTGCGGCCAAGCGGATTGAAAGTCTCTGGATCTCGCCCAGCTGTGAGGAACGGCTCCGGCGAGAAACCGAGATCCAGGAAGCGAACATTATGCCGCTCATGAGGGCGGTCAACTGATCCGCAAGATGCAAACAAAAGGAGATAACATGGACCATTTTGGCATTGGCCCCGCCATTCAGGGCGCGGCAAGAATCTATTCCTACTCCGCTAGACGGACCGGGCGCACACAGTCCCTCTTGGAGAGTGTGAAGGATGGCGACCGGGTTGTTTTCCTCAACCACCGCCACGCTGAACAGTTCAAATCGTTGTGCCGCGAGCGAGGAATTAATGTTGATTGCATTTCCTCTCCTGCGGAAGAACCTGACCACGTTCTGCACCGTGGCCGTAGCAAAGGGCGAACAATTTTCGACCATTGTTGGGTGGAAGCCTATTACTATCACCATATTGAAAGGGGCATGCGCTTGCTCGACCAGATTTCGGAACGGGCTTCCGGTCACCTCCATGTTGCCGCCGAAACCGACGCGGCCAGATATGAACGTGAGAAGTGGTCACAGAATCTGTAAGGAGATGACGAAAGTGAAATACGCAGTATGCCCCTGGTTGTTCACCGACACCATGACGCAACTCTATGGAGCTACGGCCACCAAGGACGGAAGACGTTTTTGCTTGTCACGGGACAACAAACCTCTCCTTTTCGACACCGAGGAGGAGGCGCAGGACTTCGTCAAGGAAATAAACTCCCTGCCCCGCTGCGGTGTATGCGGCAAGCCCATGACCTTAGCCGAGGCAAAAGCCCACGACCCTAAACTTGGCGACTGCTGCGCTGCTCATTTCGACAACGAATAGGGAACGAGGAGGCGACTATGGAAACGAAAAAGGTGAGCTGCCCCCACTGTGGGCATGATGTGTCCCTGGACGGAAGCCGTGTGGAACTGGACGGCAAGGTGTTGCAGCAAGGTGGCTGCGTCTCGATCGAGTGGGCCGAGGAATGCGCGGCCTGTGGCAAGGAATACATCATGGACGTCGACGTCGGTCCGGTTGGCGTGTCGGTCAGGGCGTAGCAAAAGGTTTTCCAATGCAGTTGAAATGCAACGAATGTCCCCATGTCGATTGGGCCGATGGCGGTTTTTGCTGCCCGGAAACGCAGCTCTGCACGTATGGCGGCAGGAGTATGCCCATCAAGTGGTATACGCCCTGCCCCATGGCCCTGGAGGCGGCGAGGGAAGAGGCGGATCGCCGGTACCCCGATCAGACCTGCGAGGAATGCGCCAGCTTCCAGGCCCGCGTGGACATGGGCTGGTCTCACTCGGACATTGTAGACCTGTGTTGGACAACCCAGCAGCGCAACCCGACCAGGGGCGGCGAGGGGTGCATATTTCGGCCAAAAGCAAGGAGAGAGTTCCACCATGGCAAAGACGGTTAGCCCCAAATGGCGCAATGCGCTGCTGGCAAAGGTTCACATAGCCAAAAAGCAGATGCCGAACCTGGACGACGACACCTACCGGGGTTGGTTGGCCGAGATGTACGGCAAGACGTCGGCAGGCAAGCTGTCCATGCATGAGCTGGCCGATTTTGCGGACTTTCTCGCAGGTAAGGGGGCTGCTTTCCCCAACAGCCACAAGCGGTCCGGTTCGTCTCGCGATGATTTTTACGAAGTCCCGGATGGGACGCCGTTCGCCCGGCAGAAGCGGTGGATCGCGGCCATGTGGAACGCGCTGGACTGGAAAATGTCCGGTTTGGATACCCGGTGCGCCAGCCAATTCGGAGTGGATAAGTTCATTTGGCTGAACGACCAGCCCGCTTTGCAAACCCTCTCCAAGGACCTCGTTGGCCGGTGCAGGAAGAAAGGAATTGACCCATACGATGCACAACCTGCGAGCTGACATCCTGGCTCGGTTCGGGTCGGTGCATCGGTTCTGCCGCCAGCACCCGTTCCTCAACCGGTCCACCGTCTACATGGTGTTGGCAGGGAAATACGGCGGCAACACGGAATTGCAAGTCCAGCGCATACGAGACGCGCTGAATGGGAAGAACAACGAGAAGCGAATCATGGAAACGATCAAGTTCACGGCCTGTGGCCGGTGCAGTGTCACCGGAAAATGCAACCGGTGCGACGAATTGTTCTCCGCACAGGCCAAGGCCGTTGCCGATTTGTTCTCAAGTTGATTGTCACGGAGGTTTTATGACCACTCGGCTCTTCAAGGAATTCACGGAACTCTACGGCCAGGGCTTTCGGCCCTACACCGGGGAAGTCCTGGCGGAAGTGTACGAACGGCTCAAATGCAACGACCCGAAAAAGGCGTACTGGGTGTGCCGGTGGCCGTTGCTGTACTGCTTCGGCTGCACCAAGCGCTGTGCGCCACGGACCCCCGATGGGTTCCAGGTGATGCTTCCTGAAGGCGGCCAGTGCGTTCCCGGAAAATTTGCAATTTCCCCGGCTGAAATGTTGGCTTCCAAGCCGTTCCTGAGGGCAGACGAGGCCGCATATTGTTTGTGCATCAGCCAGAGCCAGGTGTACGCCATTACGGCAGAGGGGAAATTGGTACGTCATTTGGATAAACCCTTTCGCGTAACCTCCGAAAGCGTTAGGGAAGAAATGAATCGCATTGATTTATAAGGAGGCTCCAATGCAAGCTCTACTGTCCCTCGTTGTCCTCATTGCCCTTGTCGCCGCCATTCTCGGCCTCTTCAAGCCCGGACTGGTCCTGTTCTTTCTGCCGCCCGAAAAGCGGACCAGGCTGAAGGCGTTCGGCCTCTATGCCGCTGTCTTCGTCCTGTGCGCCTTTCTCCTGCCCATGGTGAGCGAGCCCGACAAGTCCGACAGCTATCTGGCCCAGTTGGAAACTGAAGCCCAACAGGCTCAAGCGGGGCGCGCGCCGACAACGGAAACAGCCAAGGCCGCGACCACGAAAACAGGATTTGATCCCATGCAACATGAGGAAAACATAGAGGCGTTGGGGATGCTCTTGGACAGCCTGACCGCGTTCAAGGGAGACCCCGAATTCCATAAGCTTGGGTTTGGAGCCAACTTGCCCTATACGCATACATGGCTGAACTCCGTGAAGGACTTAGGCAAAATCATGACGACCGAAAATGGTTATACGCTCGCCCAAGCGTCCGCACCCGGCTATCTCCGGCAACTCGGCATGGAATACATGCGAAGCGCCGGGCGGGAGAACCAATATACCCGCGACTTCCGAAAATTCGTTGAGGAAGGACTCGCCAAGTAGCCACAGCCCCACCTCACCTTTCCAAAAGCACCCCTTACCGGGTGCTTTTTTTGTTCCCACAGCTTCCACGGCTTCCTGCGGCAGGATCACAATACCGATACTCTATCCCTGTTTGAACCACTCCTACGGTTCGAGAGCACCCATCAACGGCGGGGCCGGGAGGCCCCGCCAAACAGGGAGAGATCATGCACAAGAAAAGCGTCACCATCGTCCGGGTCGGCCAAGGCCTCGACGGCACGTTCGGGCGTATGTTTCTGCCCGGCGGCGTGGAGCGCGTCAGCGCTGAACCGCCGTGGAAGGACAACCGCACGGACGTGTCCTGTATTCCCCCCGGAAAATACGAATGCGAAATCAATGAGTCCCCGCACTTCGGGCTTTGCCCTGAAATCCTGGACGTGCCGGGCCGGACGCACGTCCGCATGCATGCGGGCAACTGGGCCGGGGACGTCGAGCAGGGCCGCCGATCCGATTCCCAGGCCTGTGTCCTTCCCGGCCTGCGTTTCGCCACACTCGATGGACAACCGGCAGTGTCCAACTCCCGTGCCGTCCTGGGCGAACTCATGGATGCGGTCAGCGACGGCGATCCGCGTCCGGGCGTCCGGTTCGACCTCGAAATCATCGACATGACCGGCGAGGCCGGAAAGGGGTGGCAAGCATGATTCCCGCAATCATCGGTGCGGCGGCCACGATCGTGCCGTCCATCATACGGTGGGCCGCCGGGGACAAGGCCGGTGAGGTCGCCGACAAGGTTGGGGCCATCGCCAAGGAGCTTGTCCCCGGTCATGACGGCGAGCTGGACGCCATGCAGCGCATCGCGGAAGACCCTGCCCTGAGCAGGCGGTTCCAGAACGAATATTACGCCTTCGAGCTGGAGCTTGCGAAGCTGGAGCACGAGCAAAGAATGGCCGAGATCGGCCTCGCCGACACGGAAGGCGGGCGGGAGTTGGCCAAGACCGAAGTCGCCTCCAGCGACGAGTATGTGCGCCGCACGCGGCCCCAGCTCCTCCGCTGGTACGGCAAGGGGTCGTTCCTGCTCATTTTCGCCTGTGTGGCCGTGGCCTTTGTTTCGACGTTCACCACGTCCGTGACCAAGGAAGAGGCCACGTTCATCATCGACGTCCTGAAGTGGGCGCTGCCCACCGTCTCCGGCACGTTCCTGATGATGTACCGGGCGTACACCGGCAAGCGCACCCAGGAGAAGTTGGGGGCCATTGGCCTCCAGCCGGAGTCCTCCCTGGACAAAGTCGTCAAGATGGTACGGGGGTAGCCAGTGGACCTGCATACCCTCGACATCCTGCTCCGCATTATCCAAGTCGTGGTTCTGCCCATGCTCGCCTTCCTGGTGAAACTCCTGATCGACCAGCGCAGGCAGGTCAATGGCTTGGCGTCTCGGCTGACAAAGGCCGAGGCGTGCCTCGAAAACGTCCCCACCGAGAAAACACTCCACGAACTGGCCCTGACCATCCGAGGCCTTGGCGGCGACCTACACGTGGCCGTTGAGAAGATCGAAGGCATGGGCCGCATCGTGGACCGCCTTGAACGCGTTGTCTCCCGACACGAAGAACATCTGCTCAATGGAGGAAAATAGATGAGCTACGGAGAAGTGGTGGCCGAGCACCTGCGCATCACCATCCTGCGCCTGCTTGCCGAGCAGCCCGACTACACCCTGAACGACAGCATGATCCGCGACCTGGTTCCCCAGTTCGGCTTCCGCCCCTCGCGCGACAACGTCCGCACCCAGCTTGCGTGGCTGGCCGAGCAGGGCCTTGTCTCCACGCAATGCAACGGGGGCTGCTACATCGCGCACCTGACCGAACGCGGCGAAGAGGTCGCCAAAGGATATGCCACGGTCCCCGGCGTAAAGCGGCCCTCTCCCGGAGGCGCGTGATGGCCCTCGACGCCGGACGCGAATACCCGCCCGAAACCGTGTGGCACGCGCAAGAGCTGTACTGCGTTGCGCGGCTCACTTTTGATCAGGTGGCCGAGGAAACCGACGTGGCCGTGTCCACGCTCAAGCGCTGGTCTGCGACCTACGGCTGGCGCGACAAGCGGGAGAAGCTCGCCCAGGCCGAAGCCGACCTCCAGGCCGACACGATCATGGCCCGGTCCGTCATGCTGAAGAAACTGATCGTAAGCCAGGACGCTCAAACCGGTTTCGCCGTTTCGGCCCTGGAGAGCCTCGCCATGAAACAGGCCGAGGCTGCCCGCGCCCAGAAGCTCATGAGCGCCGCCACCAGAAACGAGCTGCGCCCGATCCGCACGAAGGAAGACGCCGTGGCCGCCCTTGAAGAGGCTGTGGAACTCAAGCTCAACAGCATGCTGCAAAGCCCGCAGGACCTGGACTTCAAGGCCGTGCAGGACGTGCGCAAGGCGATGGAGCTGGTGGCCGAGATGAAGGCCGTCGAGACCAAGGAAAAAGACGATGGCCGAGGCGTGCGCGGCACGAATATCGAAGCCATGCTGGATGCATTGAGGTAGCCCGTGGGTATCCGTCTGCTCCAGTATCAGCACGAGCTGCGCCAAGCCCTGAAGCTTTCGCCGGTCGTCGTTGTCGAGAAATCCCGTCGCACCGGCTATTCGTGGGGAGCGAGCTGGGTGGCAGCCGAGTATGCGGCCAAGGCCAAGTCCGAAGGCGGCATGAACGTCTATTACATGGGCTACAACCTGGATATGGCCCGCGAGTTCATTGAGTACGTGGGTGAGGCCGGGAAGACATTGGAACTCGGTGCCTCCGCCATCGGCGAAACTCTTTGGCAGGATGCTGGCGATCCCGACAACCAGATCAAGGCATTCCGCGTCGACTTCCGTCATGGCCGCGTGACGGCGCTCCCGTCCCGTCCCCGCTCCCTCCGGGGCATGCAGGGGCTTGTCATCCTGGACGAGGCCGCGTTCCACGACGATCTGGACGAATTGCTCAAGGCCGCACTGGCCCTGACCATCTGGGGCGGCAAGGTGCTCATCATCTCCACCCACGATGGTGAAGACAATGCGTTCAACCAGCTCGTGCAGGATTGCCGCGCCGGGCGCAAGCCCTACACCGTCCTGCGGTGTGATTTTGACCGCGCCATTTCCGAGGGGCTTTACAAGCGCATCTGCGAACGCACCGGCAAAGT
The DNA here is from genome assembly GCF_001563225.1 of Pseudodesulfovibrio indicus. Lineage (NCBI taxonomy): Bacteria > Pseudomonadati > Thermodesulfobacteriota > Desulfovibrionia > Desulfovibrionales > Desulfovibrionaceae > Pseudodesulfovibrio > Pseudodesulfovibrio indicus. The sequence continues at coordinate 1,499,492 of NZ_CP014206.1, read as the reverse complement.
ATGGAGCGCCGAAGCCGAGGCCGCTTGGCGCGAAGACATCATCAAATTTTATGGAGATGGGGCGGATGAGGAACTCTTCTGCATCCCCTCCCGTACCGGCGGCTCCTACCTCGTGCGCACCGTCATTGAGGGGTGCATGGACCCGACCATTCCCGTCCTACGCTGGGAGCCTCCCGCCGGAGACTTCGTGGATTGGAGCGATGACCAACGGCATCGGGAAATGAGGGACTGGCTCAAGGGCAACCTCGGCCCGCTGCTTGCCACCTTGCCCCAGCGCCAGAGCTGGGTGGGCGAGGACTTTGGCCGAGACGTCGACCTGACCGACATCTGGCCGCTCATGGACGCGCCGGGATTGACCTACCGCACCCCGTTTCTGCTCGAATTGCGCGATTGTCCGTTCACCCAACAGGAGCAAGCACTTTTCTACGTATGCCACGGCCTGCCCATGTTCTCCGGCGCAGCCTTGGACAAGGGCGGCAACGGCGCATTCCTGGCCGAACGCGCACGACAGGAATTCGGGCCGGAGATCATCGAACAGGTTCATTTTTCCGAGAACTGGAATCTTGAGAACTGGCCTCCGGCCAAAGCGGCCCTGGAGGATCGCACGGCCATCATTCCCAGAGACGAGAACGTTCTCGACGATCTGCGGGCGGTCAAGGTCGTCAAGGGCGTTCCCAAGGTCCCCCGTGACGCCCGGACCGTGGACCGCAAGGATTCCGGCAAACGCCACGGCGACTCCGCCATCGCCTTTGCCTTGTCCTACTTCGCTGCCCGCAAATTCGACTCCGCATACACCGAATGGGACTTTTGCACGGGTGGTTCCAGCAGAGCGTCCCGAATCATGAGAGGTTTCTGATGCCCACGATATACGACCACAAAGGCGATCCCATCAATTTCGAGGCCCCCGCCGTCGACCTGACAACGGAGTTCGCCACGCGCGTTGCCGCCGGAGCCGACTTCGGCAGCTTCCTCGGCATTCTCCCCGACCCTGATCCGGTCTTGCGGCAACGCGGGGAATACTCGTCGGTTCTGGAAGACCTGACCGCCGACGATCAGGTGTGCATGGCAATGCAGAACCGCAAGCTGCGCGTTCTGAATAAGCAGGATTACGACTTTTCGCCGGGTCAGGCCAAGGGCAAGGATGTCTCCGCCCAGGCCGCCCAGCTCTGCGATGATCTGGTGGCGGACCTGGAGGCGATCCCCCTGCGCGACGTCTTCAGCTCCATGCTGGATGCGCCGTTTTTCGGTCTGACCGTACTGGAACTCATATGGGAGCCGCGCGGCGGCAAGCTCCGGCTGGCCGACATCGTCGCCAAGCCGCGCACATGGTTCGCCTTCGACGATCGGAACAAGCCGGTGTTCTGCGGCAACACGCTTGCCGACGACATTCCCCTGCCGACCGGCAAGTTCGTCCTAGTGCGCCACTTCCCGACCTTCGAGAACCCTTATGGCCTTCGCCTCCTCTCCCGTTGCCTGTGGCCCGTGGCCTTCAAGCGCGGCGGCATCGAATTCCTGACCCGGTTCTGCGAGAAGTTCGGCATGCCATGGGTGCTGGCCAAGGCCCCGCGCAATGCGACCAGGGCGGACCGGATGAGCATGGCCAGCGATCTTGCGGCCATGGTCCAGGATGCGGTGGCCGTACTGCCGGGCGGTGCCGAGGTAGACCTCGCCAGCGCTTCGGGCAAGGCCGGGGACCTGCACGAGGGCTACCTCAGGCGGTGGGACAAGGCCATATCCAAGGTGCTCATGGGCCAGACCCTGACCGCAGAAATGGACGGCTCCGGCAGCCGCGCGGCCAGCGAGACCCACTATAGCGTGGGCAACGATATGGCCGAGGCCGATCAGTTCCTTGTGACAAGCGCCATGAACGAGATCGCGCTCGTCTACCGCAACATCAACGCTCCCGCCGGGGTGATCGCTCCGGTGTTCGGCTACAACGAGCCGGAGGACTACGACGCCCAGGCGAGCCTGGACACGAAGCTTCACGGCATCGGCGTACGCTTCAAGAAAAGCCATTTTTCCCGCCGGTACGATCTGGCCGAGGATGAATTCGACCTCGAGGGCGAGACCGAATCGCTTCCGGCTGACCATTCCGCCTGCATCGAATTCGCCAATGCCCAGGACGCCCAGGACGTGGTGGACAGGGCCGTGGCCGACATCATGCCCCAGGCGGTCAAGGCCAATGCTGAGATTGTCAGCCAAATTGAGAAAATCGTGCAAAGCGCGGAATCGTTCGAAGACATGCAGGTCATGCTGGCCGAACTGCTCGGCCAGGACGCGGAGGAGAGCGAGCTGGCCGATCTGGTCGGCAGGATCATGCTCAACGTCCAGGCCTTCGGGACCATGGCCGCCCAGGAGGAAGCCGATGGCTGATGAATGCGACATGGCCCAGGACATGGAGGCGCTGCACCGCAGGATAGCGCTGGAAAGCCTGCACAGCGCCACCACAGGACGCAATTCGCTGTACTACTGCGAAGAGTGCGGTGATCCGATCCCGGAAGCCCGTCGTCAGGCGGTCCCCGGCGTGCGCCTGTGTCTGGAATGCCAGGAGGAAGCCGATGCCTGTCACCGTTGAGCCGCTGGCCCCCGCCGAGGCCATCCAGTTTTGGAAGGGCAAGGCCCCGGTCTCCGCAAAGGAGTTCGAGGCCATGGATGCGGCTGCCCGTACCCGCGCCTTTGCCGTGTCCGGCCTCGCCAAAATGGATCAGGTCGGCAGCGTCTATGCTGCCATAACCAAGGCCCTGGATGACGGCGAGACCCTACGGGACTTCAAGGGCCGCATAGGTTCCATCATCGAACAGCAAGGGTGGACCGGAAAGAAGGCGTGGCGCGTCGAGAACATTTTCCGCTCGAACATACAGAGCGCCTACATGGCGGGCCGCCACCAGCAGATGAAGCGCGTTGCCAAGTCCCGGCCCTACTGGCAGCTCGTTGCCGTCCGCGACCGGCGCACGCGGCAGACGCACCTTGCCGTGGACGGGCTGGTCTACCCGCATGACCACCCGTTCTGGCAGACGTGGTACCCGCCCAACGGCTTTGCCTGCCGGTGCGTGGTGATCACGCTCTCGGAACGCCAGGTCAAGGCTCGCGGCCTGACGGTGCAGACCGAGATCCCCGACATGATCCGCGTGGTGGACCCGGAGACGGGCATGGAATCCTTTGTGACGCCGATCCCGGACAAGGGGTGGGCAACCAACGTCGGGGAAGACTGGCTGGCCGGTCTTGCTCCCTCCGAAATGAGCGGCATGAAGGACAGGGACTTTCCGACCTTGTGCCGTCGCGGCGACTTCGCGGACGATCCCTGCAAGCTCCCCATTTCGGCCATCGACCCCAAACACGTCCATGTCGTGAAGGACAGCGATCTGCTGCCCAAGACGGGCCTCGCCACCGAAGAATATGTTCGGGCCTTCCTCCAGGAGTTCGGCATCGGCGACCTTGGCGGCAGCAAGGTGGTCAACGTGCACGGCTTCCCCATGACGGTCAGCAAGTGGCTTTTCACCGAAAAGGCGACCGGGGAATGGAAAAAGACATGGACGGACAAGCGGCCCTACATGCGGCTGCTCGCCCGCGCCATCCTCGACCCCTACGAGGTTTGGTGGCGGCCCATGGACCACGAGGCTACCGGCAGGATGTACTTCACCCTCCGCATGATCCGGTTGTTTCGTATGCCCTCGACGAAAGAGGTGTGCGGCTTCAGCTCGTTTTCATTGTTCGGACGGAACTGGACAGGGGCCACGGCATTCGCGCCAAGGGCGAACCGAAGCCAGAAGACGATCTATGAGCAGGCGGAAAAGGAACGGGCGGGAATACTGATCTATCGTGAATCGCTCAAGTAGGCCGGTCCTTGAGCCAGCTCCGTACAGTTGTGATCCCTGACCCCGGCGGGACTGATACGGACGCCGACAGTATTCACGATGAAAAAAACCTAATCCCCAAAACGAGGAAAGTCAAATGACCAAATGGATCAACATTTTCAAGACAGGCACCCATACGGACAGCGCGGGCCGCACCCGCACCTGGACCGAAGCGGACCTGGACAAGATCGTCAGCAACTATGAGCAGCGCACCGAGGACCCGCCCCTGGTCTTCGGCCATCCCAAGTCCAATGACCCGGCGGAGGGGTGGATAGTGGCGGTGCGCCGGTTCGGCGAATTTTTGCAAGCACAGTTTGCACGCCTTACGGACAAAGCCCGCGAAGGCGTGAAGAATAAGGCCTACAAGTACGTCAGCCTCAGCCTGACGCCCGAACTCAACATCCGCCATCTCGGACTGCTCGGAGCGGTCCCGCCCGGCGTCAAGGGGTTGGGTGAAGTCGAATTTCAGGACGGCGAGGGCATGACCGTCATCTTCAATTTCAACGAGCCGGGCGACCCGGCACCGGAGGACACCGACATGACCAAGGAACTGGAGGCCAAGCTCGCCGAGTCCGAGCGGAAGCAGGCCGAGGCCGAAAAGAAGCTGGCCGAAGAAAAGGCGGCCCGCGAGAAGGCCGAATCCGACCTCAAGACCAAGGAAGAGGCCGCCGCCAAACGCGAGGCCGAGCAGCGGGCAGCCGACCATTCGGCCAAGGTCGACAAGCTGATCGAAGACGGCAAGCTCCTGCCCGCCGACAAGGAAAAGGTTCTGGCGTTCTGCGCGGCCCTGGACGGCGGCGAGGAGCTGAGCTTCAGCGCCGACGAAGGCAAGAAGCCCGTCGTGGACCACTTCCTGAGCTTCATGGCCGAAGGCCGCAGCAATGCGTTGATGACCGAGTTCAGCGCTCCCGGCAAGGATGGCGGAAGCGCTGTGACCGAAGACATGACCCAGTACGTCTAGGAGGCGAGCATGGCAATCAAAGGCAACATCGGCACCATCAGCGCCGGAGGCGACCGCGCCCACACCGATCACCATCCCGCCGTCACCGGCTCCCGGTCGGTCAAGGCGGACAACGGCGAGTACCCCATCGGCCTGATCGTCAAGGAAGACGAGAATGGCGATCTGGTTCCCTATCTCGGAGACGCCGACACCGACGCCCCCGTGGCCGTCATCGACGAGCCCGTGGACACCGCCGTCGAAACCGCAGCCTTCACCCTGGAGCACGGAACCGTGCGCGGCTCCACCCTCAAGATCGGCGCGGCGGGCGACCCGGCCACGGCGGCGGACATCAAGAAACTCGCAACCATCGGCATCTACGCCGTCTAGGAGCATTGAATGTTTACCAAGCTCAAAGGGCTTTTCTCCCCGGAAGCGGTGGCCCTGCACCTCAAGGGGCTGCCCAAGATCAAGACCACCATCATGGACAGTTGTTTCCCCGGACGCGCCCAGAAGCCGTTCGCCCTGGTCGGCATCAGCGACATCCTGGACATCGTCGGCACCGCTCCCGTCATCAGGCGCGGCGGCCTGTCCACCCCTGTCGGCTCCGGCGAGATCAGCATCAACATGATCGAACCGCTGCCCGTCAAGCCGTCCAAGGACATCACCGGTCAGGACCTCAACAACCTGCGGATGATCCTGGCCGACAAGGCGAGCCTGGACGTCTGGACCCGCGACACCATCGCTTACCTGCGCGACACCTGCCGGTTCACCACCGAGGGCATCGCCGCCACCGCTCTGACCGGCACCATTTCCTGGCCCGTCAAGGTGGACGGCGGCTGGGACACCTACGAGGTCGAATTCGGCGCTCCTCACCGCGTCGATCCCGCCAAGCTCTTCACCGCCGCCGACATCAAGGTCGCCGACATCCACGAGGCCCTCTCCGACATGGAGACGGCGATCCAGGACGGCGGCTACGGCGGCGACATTGAGTTCCTCGCGGGCAAGGCCGCCTATCAGGCGATCTACGCCGTGGTCGAGGACTACAAGTCCACGGCCAAGCTGAAGGTGGGGATCGAGGCCGGAGTCATCGACGTGGGCGGCTACAAGGTCCGCAAGATGTCCGAGAAGTACCGCAACCCCGCGACCGGCAACATGGTGCCCAAGGTGCCTGTGGACGAGATCGTGGGCTACGCCAAGGACGCCCCGGCCAAGGTCATTTACTGCGCCCTGGACGACGTGGACGCCAAGCTTCAGCCGTATCCGTTCTTCCCCAAGCCGGTGGTCCTGCCGGAAGGAAACGGCTACCGCGTCATCGGCCAGTCCAAGCCGCTCCCGGCCCGTTCGCCCAAGTCCATCTGCTGGGCAAAGGTCATTTAAGGCCATATTCGCGCCCTGCCGCGTTTTCCCTACCGGCAGGGCGCGTCATGCGACGGACATACCTTGGACTAGTCTAAAACTAGTCCAAAACGCGAAAGAGAGGCATCTGTGTACTGCGAAAGAATCGATCTGACCGACTACGTCCTTGAGGCGTATCTCACCGCCGCCGAGAACCAGACCGCCGGGATCGTCGATAAGACCATCGCCAACGTCTCCGGCGAGATCGACGACGCCCTCCGCGCCCGGTTCGAGCTGCCGCTCGTTTCCACTCCGCACACCCTCAAGCGCATCGCCGCCGTCATCGTCTCCTACAGGGTGGTGGGCGGCATCACCTCGCTCATGACCAGCGAAGGCGGTTCCAACAACGATTGGATACCGCTTCAGACCCAGTACAAGCAGGCCGTCAGGGACCTGGAATCCATCAGGGACGGCAAGCTGAATGTCGGCCTCGTCGAGCTGGGCGAAGAGGCCCGCGTTGACGACGAGTTGATCGTGATCACCCGCGCGCCGTCCATCGACATGGGGAGATGGTGATGGGCGGCACCAGCTTCAAGCTCGACTGGGGCGGTATGGATCGGATGCTCGGCACCGCCGTCGCCAAGGCCGGGCAGAGCAAGGCGGCCATGGAAGAGATCGGCGAAATGCTGGTCTCGTCCACCGTGGAGCGATTCGATACGTCCACGGCTCCTGACGGCACGTCGTGGCCGGTCTCGCAACGGGCCGAAGAGGAAGGCGGAAAGACGCTCGTTGATACCGGACGGATGCGCGGCTCCATCGGCTACGAGGCCAGTCCCGGCCAGATCGTGGTGGGCAGCAACCTCGTGTATTCGCGCATCCACCAACTGGGCGGCGAGACAGGGCGCGGGCATGCCGTCACACTGCCTGAGCGCCCCTACCTCGGCATTTCCGAAGAGGACATCAAGGAAGCCCGCGCCATCCTGGCGGACCACCTGATCGGCATCCTTGGAGGCTCAAAGTGAGGCAGTTCGCAACCGAGGCCATCACGGCGGCAGCCGTGGCCGCCGGTCTGCCGGAATCCGCCGTCATGGTCGAGCCGGACAAGGACGGGATCATGCTCCCGCCCCGCCGCGTGGAGATAGCCTATCTGGCCGAACAATACACTTACACGGGCCGCCCGATCCGCAAGACGCGGACCGAAGGCAAGGAATCCACGCACAGGACGCTGACCCGTGAGAGGCAATCCGTTCGCCTGCCGGTCCGGGCGGTGGTCAGGGCCGACGACGAGGCGTGGCTCAAAGATTTTTCCCGCCGGTTCATCGCCGCGCTGCCCAAGCGCATGACCGATGAAGACGGCAACACGGTCACCGTGGCCGTTGAAAAGGCCGAGTACGGCGGATTCACGACCAAGCAGGTGGAAGTCTTCAAGAAACGGTCAAAGAGCTTCCATGTCGCATTCACCGGAATGACCGTCACCGAAAAAGAGATCTCGCTCATCAAGAGCGTGGACATCAACCCCAGCTATCGGGAGGCAGGAAATGAAGAAGAAAACTGAGGCCCCGCTGGTGCCCGTTGAAACGCTGGCCGAGGCTGCCAAGCTCCCCGCATGGGAACTTGCCGCGCTCCGGCAGGCGGCCAACTGGGCCGAAGGCAAGCATGTCACCCAGGCCGAGTTCGACGCCGCGTTGGCTCGCCTGCGCAACCGCCCTCAGGGCGGTGGCACCATCTAGGGGGACAAGATGAATGATGTAATCGAATACTTGGTGGATGGCACCAGCGGCCTCGCTCCCGGCGACGTCTCCGGCTCGTGCCTCGTCGCGGGCGTCTGCTCGGCTGGCACGGTCGGCAAGGGTTACTTGCTCGGCAAACGGAGCGACCTGACCGACCTGCTCGGCGTAGGCCCCCTGGTGGACCGGCTGCGCGACATCTTCGCCACCGGCGGCCAGGAACCCGTTGTCATCGCAGTACCGGTCGAGGGTTTGCCCGGCGGCTATATCGGCAATGTTCAACACACCGGCACCGGCCCGGACGCCTCCGCCAGCGGCGTGGGGGCGGCCAATGCGGACGCCAAGGTGCAGATCGTGGTCGCGGGCCAGCTCGGAACCGCAACCTACAAGCTCTCCCTGGACGGGGGGGCGACGTGGGAGAACGATACCGCCACCCCGGCCAACGGCCAGATCACGCTGGGCGCTTCCGGCGCTGTCCTGACCCTGGACGAAGGCGCTCACGTTAAGGATGACGTCTACGCGGTCACCGTGCGCGGCCCCATCGGCCCGGTGGAAAAGGTGGGCAACGGCCCGGACGTGACCGTCGCCGGCACGGTCAAGGCCGCCGCCGATCTGGTGCTCCTCATCACCGGGGCGGGCGGACGGAATGTGGGGACCTACCAGCTCTCCGAGGACGGCGGCGACAACTGGGGCTCCATCCGCACCATCCCGGTGGACGGCGCGATCCCGGTCAGCTCCACCGGCGTGACGATCACCGTCCCCGACGAGGACATGATCCTCGGAACCGAATACCGCTGCACGCTGAACCCTCCGGCCCCGTCCATCACGTCCGTCATGACGGCCCTGGAAACGCCCCTGGCGCTGTACGACATGGAATTCGTCTATGTGGTCGGTCCCAGTGACGCCGTGGACTGGGCCGCATGCGGGGCCAAGGCGGACGAGCTGTGGAACCAGCACCGGCCCACCTACTTCAAAACCGAGTTCCGTCTTCCCTACGATGGTGAGGACCTCAACGATTGGGTGGCCGCGTGGCTGACCGAACGGGATCAGTATGCCCACCGGTTTGTCCAGGCCGTGGTCGCGTTCGGCGAAGTCTCTGACTCCACCGGCTTGCGGCGGCTGCGCAACTGGGGCGGCTTGCAGGTCGGGCGCGTCTTGTCCATCCCGGTCCACAGGGCAACCGGGCGCGTCCTGGACGGCCCCATCAGCCAAGGGCAACTCCCGGACGGCTGGGTGGAAAACGGCATCCATGAAATCCTGGAGAACTCCGGGGCGGTTTCCGCCAAGGCATATGCCGGACTGACCGGCCCGTACTGGGGCGACTCCCGTACCCTGGCCGAGCCGACCAGCGACTACCAGTATGAGGAAATCCTCCGCACCGTATTCAAGGCCGTGCGGTTGTCCCGTATCGCTGCCCTCAAGGGCATGTACGACGAAGCGGGCGACCCGGCTGCCGAAGGCAACGCGGGTGGCCTCGCCTACCTGAAGGGAAACATCGAAAACGCCCTCGACACCATGACCAAGGCCAAGCCCAGGGAGCTGGTGGGGTACGTCATCACCATCCCGCCGGGGCAGGACGTCGCCAACAACGGCGTGGCCGTTGAGGAGGAGCTGATCGGCATCCCCATCATCCGCAAGATCAAGCTCTTCACCAGCTACACCTACGCCGGTTCCAACTTCGATCCGCGCCTGAAGGAGGTGGCATAATGTCCGTCAACGGCAATCTCTATGACTGGGAATCCGTGGAGGTCCAGCTCCCCAACGGCGTGGCCGTTGGGATCACCAGCATCAACTACAACGATGAACGGCCCATCGAAGCCCGGTACGGCAAGGGCAACGTCCCGCGCGGATATGGCCGCAAGAACTACAAGGCGTCCGGCTCCATGGAACTGGACCGCGACGAGGCCGAAGCCCTGCGCGAAGCCCTCGGCGGTTCGGTCTATTCCGGCGAGCCGTTCCAGATCGTGGTCAGCTACGGCAACAACGACATGCCCACGGTCACGGACACGCTGCCCAAGGTGAAGATCACCAAGCAGGACTCCGGCGCGAGTCAGGACGACGACAACGCCGGTGCCGTGAAATACGACCTCAACATCATCGCCCCCATCAAGTGGGGCGGCACTCCGGCTCTGTAAACCGGGACACCCAACCTGAGAAAAGAGGATACCATGGCAGACGACACCCCCACCAAGGCAACGGAATATGTGGAGCTGAAGCACGAGTTCTTCGACCGGTTCAAGGACGCGGACGTGACCTTCAAATTCCACTTCAAGCGGCCCTCCACTCCCCAGGTGGCCCGCGTGCAGAAGTCCGTGCTGAAGAACGCGGGCCAGGCCTTCCGCAACCTGATCATGGAAACGGTCAAGCCCGAAGACAAGGACGCCCTCAAGACCGCCCTGGACGAATACTCCGGGCTGGCCTCCACCTTCGGCGGGGCGCTCATGGCCTCGTGCGGCTTCGGTGACCTGGGAAACTGATCCAGCGCAACCTGCAAAGCATCACCGGGGACGGTCTGACTCAATTCGCCGTGCTCATCAAACACTGGCTCCATGAGCAGCCGTCCCCGGTAACGGATGTATTCGCCCAGCAGGCAGCCCAGGCCATGTGGCTGGAGAGGCGATACCATCCCAAAAAGGACAAATAAAACACAGCCACAGTTTCCACAGCTTCCTGAATGAAAATCTCCATGCGGCTATTCTGTCCGCATGGAGATTTTCAGCGTCATGGCATCCATGTCCCTTGTCGACATGATCACGGCCCCGCTTAGAAAGATTGCGGGGCAGATGAACGTCACCGACAAGGCCGCAGCATCGCTCAGTAGCGGTGCTCTTGCTTTGAGTAAGTCCCTGCTGCCCATTGCGCTTGCGGCTGGCGTCCTGCTGGCGGCGCTCGCCCCATGCATATCGACGGCAGCGGAATTCGAATCGGCCATGGCTGGCGTCGGCGCTGTCTCCCGCGCTACCCCCGCCGAGATGAGAGAGCTGTCCGACGCGGCCCGCGAGCTGGGCGCGACCACTGCATGGTCCGCCATGCAGGTGGCGGAAGGGCAGAAGTACCTGGCTATGGCCGGATTCTCCGTGCAGGAGAACGTGGCCGCCCTGCCTGCCGTGCTGAACATGGCGAGCGCCGGGGCCACCGAGCTGGGGCGCGCCGCCGACATTTCCTCCGACATCCTTTCCGCGTTCAACCTGGAAGCGGCGCAAATGCCGCGTGTCGCGGACACGCTGACCGCCGCGTTCACCACGTCGAACACCTCCCTGGAGCTGCTCGGCGAGACCATGAAATACGTGGCTCCGGTGGCGGAAAAGGCGGGCGTCTCCCTGGAAGGGACCGCCGCCATGGCCGGGCTGCTCGGTAACGTGGGCATCAAGGGATCACAGGCCGGAACCGCGCTCCGTGCCATGCTCAACGGGCTGGCCGCGCCGTCCTCCGAGGCCGCCAAGTCCATGGCCGCCCTCGGCGTGGTCACCACGGATGCCGTGGGCAACCTGCGCAACCCCATCGCCATCCTCGGCGACATGGCAAAGGCCACGGAATCCATGGGCAGCGCTCAGAAGATGGCCTTCACCAAGACCGTCTTCGGCACTGAGGCCATGAGCGCCGTGCTGGCCCTGTTCGATCAGGCCGGGGCGGGCGGCATCACCGAATACGCGGCCCAACTCACCGCAGCAGGCACAGCCGCTGAAGTGGCCGCCCGGCAGAACGATAACCTTGTCGGGGACCAAAAGGCCCTCGGCAGCGCCTTCGAGTCCCTGCAAATCACCATCGGATCGCTTTTCCTGCCTGCCATGCGCGGGCTGGCGCAGGCGGCCACTTGGGTGGTGCGCGGGTTGGACATGATCGCCGCCAGCCCGGTGGGCAAGTTCCTGCTTGGTGCCGCCGCCGTGCTGTCCGTGACCGTCATCGCCATAACGCTGCTTTCCGGGGCCGTGTGGGCCGGGACCGCCGCGTGGGCGGCCTTCAACGTCGTGATCCTCGCCAACCCCATCGGCCTCATCATCCTGGCCGTGGTCGGACTCGTTGCCGGGCTGATTGCCCTATACAACAAGTGCGACAAAGCCCGGGAGATCATGGACTACTTCGTGGTCGGAGCCGTTGCGGTGTGGGAGTGGATCAAGGCCGCCGCTTCGGCGGTCGGCGACTTTTTCTCCATTCTCTCCGGCGCTGGGATCATGGGGGTGTTCGCCTACTACTTCACGGACATTTACAACGCCGCCGGTGCGCTTTGGGATCGGCTCAAGTCCCTGTTCGACATCGACTTGAGCGAATCCGGGCGCAAGCTGATCACCACTTTGGCGGACGGCATCAAGTCCGTCCTCACCGCCCCCTATGATCTGGTAAAAGCCGGGTTGGACAAGGTCCGCAACCTCCTGCCGTTTTCCGACGCCAAGGAGGGACCGCTTTCGTCGCTGACGCTCTCCGGCACCAAGATCATGGATACGCTCGGCTCCGGCATTCGCGCCGCCGCCCCAAATTTGCACGCCACCGCCACCGGCGCACTGGCGGGCGTGGCCGTGGCCGCCAACCTCGCGGTGGCTCCGGTCGCGCCCGCCCCATCGCCTCTCGAAGGCCCGGCCCCGATCCAGGCGAATGCGTCCGCCAAGGGGCAAGCTCCGGTTCAGCGATCGGGCAAGTCTGTCATTATCCAGAATCTGACGGTGACCCTGCCGGGCGTTCAGGACGCGGACGGCTTCGTGGCGGCCTTGCAAACGCTTATCGCCCAGCATGACGGCTCCGGCGACGAATCAGGAGGTTGGGACTAATGGACGGCGTGTTGACCTTTTTCCACGGGGAGATTCGTCTCGGTTCCAAGCTGGTGCCGGGAATCCTCAAGGGCGTACAGGTGCGCGGGACCGTGGTGTTCGACGAAGCCGAAAGCGACGGTCTTTCCGGCAAGCTCAAGACGCCCAAGGGGTGGGACGATTGCGCCGTGACCTTCACGGTAGAACTGCTCACCGAAGCGGACTCCACCTGCTACGACAAGCTGGCGAACCTGGACGCGCTGTTCCGGGGCTACGACAACGCGGCCAATCCGCGCGTCCTCGATGTCGCCAACCCGCATATCACGTCGCGCGGCATCGAGCGCGTGGTGTTCGCCGGTTTGGACTCCTCGGAGACGGATCAGGACGACGTCGTCCTGGCCGTCCTCAATTTCACCGAACACCGTCCGCCCGTGATCCGTGCCGAGAAGCGCACGGCCAGCGCCAGCGCCGAAAGCCAGGGCAACGGCCCCGGACTCGACGCGTCCATTGGGGAGCGTGCCCGATGATTGCCGGTGTTCGTCTGCATCTGGAGGTTGGCGGCGCCGTAATCCAGCGGTCCCCGCGCGTGGAGATCGTTTCGGTCCGCCACCATCCACTTGATCTGGCCCGCATCCATGTCCCGGACCCCAAAGGGGAGGCCGGGGACCTGTTCACCTACGGCGATCCGGTGCGCATCGAATACGGCTATCGCGGCGGCGAATCCGCCGTATGGCAGGGGACGCTTCGCGCCCTGGATCGCGTCTCCCGCGATCAGGTCTGCCTGACCGCAGACAGCTTGGCGCTACCCCTGGCCAGCACCTTCATCACCGAGTGCTATGCCGACGACTACAGCCAGCCCCTTGCCGAGCATATCCTCGCCCAGGCCGGGCTGCCCATGGGCCGGGTCGACATTCCCAACGAGCTGATTCCGCGCCTGCCTCTTTCCTGTGTCCCGATCTGGCAGGCGGTCCACCAGTTGCTCCACACCTTGCAGCGCGGCCACGGCCATGACCGCAGCCGGATCGCGCTCTGGCTCGGCGTGGACGGCCTCAACCTCGGCGACTTCGACGAACCCGGCGACGTGCCGGTGATCGCCACCGGCGAGAACCTGATCAAGCACTTGCCCGACGGGAAGAACCTCGGTCTCCATCGGCTGGAAACCGTTCTTCTGCCGGGCCTGTCCCATTCGCGCGTGTTCCACCTCAATGACGCCCGTCTTCGCATTTCCCGGTCTTTCCGGGCGCTCCACGTAAAGCATTCGATCGCTTCGGAAGGTGTGCGGACGTTTATCAAGTACGGGAGGGAATGTGGGTAGCGCCGACCTGAAGGCCCTTCTGAAGCGCGTGGTCGAGATCGCCATGCCCAACCTCCGCGCCTACTACCGCGTGGTGCGCAAGGCCAAGATCGTCGCCACCTATCCGTCCGAAGACGGGCGGTACTGGGCGGACGTGCAGCCGCTTTGCAATGACGATTCGGTGGATGAAAAGGAGCCGGTCATTCCCCGCGTGGAAATTCCCATCATGTGGGCCGGGCCGAATCGCGGCGTGGTCTGCCCGCCGCTGGTCGATTCGCTCTGCGACCTCGAGTACTACGACGGCGACCCGGATTACCCGCGCATCTCCAATTTCCGCTGGACCGGCAACGGCGCACCGGCCTGCGAGATCGGGGCCTACGTCATCCACCACAGCGACGGCACGTACATCAAAATCGACGCGGGCAAGAACATCCTGGAGATCACCCCGGCCAACGCCACTACCCGGATCGGCACAGACATGACGATCGAGGTGGGCGGCAGCAAGACCGAAACCATCGGCAACCTGTGGACGCTGAAATGCCCGCTCATCATTCAGGAAGGCAATGTCCAATCCTCCGGCCCCGGCGGGGCGATCGGCAATGTGAGCTGCAAGGCGCACACCGCCCAGGAAGGCAGCCTTCAAATGGTCGGTCCCATCGTCTGCACCCGCCTCACGGTGCTTGAGGACGCTGAGATCGGCGGCAACCTGGAGACCACCGGGAACAGCTATGCCGGGAGCCGGAGCGGAGGGACGATATGACTGACATTTTCGGCCAAGACATAGCCCTCGACGACGACAAGCAGGCCCGCGTGGCCGCCAACGGCGAGCTGGTGCTCACGGACGGAACGGACACGGGCGTGCAGGACATCGTACTCCGGTTGGATACGTACCTCGGAAGCCTGTTTTATGACAAGGAGTACGGCTCATTGGTCAGGGATTGGGTCTACGAGGACAATGACGAGCTGGCGCGGATCAGCTTTGCGGCGGAGGTCAAGCGTCGGGTCAACGAGGACCCGCGCGTCCAACCCGGTACTGTGGCCTGTTCGGTCACGCAATGGGATGAAACGTCCATCAGGGCCGAGGCCTCCTTCAGCTTCATCGCCACCGACCATGAACAGAACCTCGTCATTGAGGTCGATAAATCCAGAAAGGAAATGGTGATCAGGGATGCCGACCCCGCAGTTGTCTAAGACCCTCGACGAGGTGCGCTCCATGGTCTTCGGCCACGTGGAGGATGTGCAGGAGGAATACGCGGCCAAGGGCTGGCTTCCGCGCCGTCTGAACCTGAACAAGGGCGTGGTGCGCGGTCTGCTCGAAATCTTTTGCTGGGGGCTGTACCAGCTCTACCAGCTCCTTGCCGCCGTGTTCGTCCAGGCCGCGCCCACCGAGGCCACCGACGAGGCGTGGATGGAATGGCACGCCGAACAGGTTGAGGCCCCGCGCAAGCAGGCGACCAAAGCCGTGGGCATTGTCCGTTTCGCCCGTACAGCAACCTCCGGGAACACCCCCATTCCGGCGGGCCGGATCGTCCGCACCCTTCCTGATGGCAGCGGCAACGTCTACCGTTTCGTGACCACCGCTGGCGCCGTCATTGCGGACGGCACCAACGAGGTCGCCGTTCCCGTCGTGGCCGAGGAGTACGGGGCCGCCTCCAACGTGTCCGCCGGGCAGATCACGGAACTGGTCACCACGGTGCCGGGTGTGGACATCGTCGGCAACTCGGCGGACTGGCTGACTTCCGAAGGGGCGGACCTCGAAACCCTGGAGAAGCTCCGCGAACGGTATATCCTGCGCTGGCTCGGCAACAACGGTATGACGAAATACGCCTATGCGTCGTGGGCGCTGTCCGTGGCGGGCGTGGTCGCCGTCAAAGTGCTGGACCAACATCCGCGAGGCCAAGGGACCGTTGACGCCATCGTCAAGGGCTCCGCCGGTATTCCCACCGACACGCTGCTTGGTCTGGTTCGGGCCGCCGTCGCCACAGGCGCGAAGCCGGAAGAGGTTCAGGCCGGGCCGCCGATCAACGATGACTGGGAAGTGCGCGGTCCGCAACCGCTCTCGCTTGCCATAGCGGGCGAATTGGAGATCAAGCCCGGCTATCACGTGGACACGGTCGTGGCCCTGGCCGAGCAAAGGGTACGCGCCATATTCACGGACCCGGCCACCGTGGCCGGAGTGATCCCTCTCCAGATAGGCGAGGACGTACCGCTTGACCGCCTGACCGGAGTGGTCATGGCCGTTGAAGGCGTCAAGCGCGTCAACTGGACCTCCCCGGTCGCAGATCAGGTCGTGGCCGACGATGGGCTTGCCGTCCTGGAATCCCTGGCCTTCACCACGGTTGAGGCTGGAGAGGAATAATGTCCATCTTCAAGGAGTACTTCTTCAAGACCCTGCGCTGGCCGCTCATCCACAGCGTCGGTCCCCTGGCCGCCCTGGTGGAAGGTCTCGCCAGGGCGATGGACGAAGTCCGGGAGGATATCATCTGGCTCCGCGACCAGTTCAACCCGTGGACCTGCGATGCCGGAATGATCGTCAAGCACGCCGAGAGTCGCGGCATATCCCGGCACCCGGCTGAGTCCGAGGAGGGATACCGGGAGCGCTGCATCCGCGCCTTCGCATGGCACCGTCTCGGCGGCGGCCAACTCGGCATGCCGCAAATCCTCGCCCACTTCGGCTACCCGGACACCGAGATACTCAACGTCCGCCAGGAAGACCCGGAACGTTGGGCCGAGTTCAAACCCCAGGTGCCGATTCCCGAGTCAGGCCTGCATGCCGATGATTTTCCACATATCGGCTGGATAGCCAACGAGACCAAGCCCGCCCGCTCCAAGTTGGCCGGTATATGCGTAACCAGCTCGGTGCAGGGAGCAACACACGCGGGCGGCATAATCTACACGACGCAATACAGCCAGTTGCTCCCGCAACCGGTCACCGCGATAACCCTTGACTCCCACGTTCACGGCGGCGGCTATCTGCACACCGTGGGCCGGATCAGCATCTAGGAGGATCATCATGGCGCTCATACTGACAAAGGCCGGGGCCGAGGCCTATGCCGAGGCGGAAGCAACCGGCATCAAGCTCCAGGGCACGCACATGGCCGTTGGCGACGGAAACGGCGTTGCCGTCTCCCCCACCAACGCCTGGGAATCGTTGACCAACGAAACGTGGCGCGGCGATCTGCAATCCATCACCGCCAACGAGGCCGGGCAAGCGGTCTTCGTGGCCCATGTACCCATCACCGTGGGCGGCTGGTACATCCGTGAGGTCGGCATCTTCGCCGGAGAGACCCTCATCGCGGTGGCCGCCTACCCGGAAGCCTGGAAACCGGCCCCCGAAGCGGCGGACAAGGTCGAGTTGGTCATCACCGCCCCGCTGGCATTTTCGGACACGGAGAACATCTCGCTCACCGTGGACACCACCAAGGTGCTCGCCTCCCAGGTACACGTGGCTGAAGCCATTGACACCCACGACACCGATCCCGGAGCGCACGCGGACATCCGGCAGGCGCTCATCGAAAAGGTACACAATTCCCTTAGTTTTCGTGATGCTGCCGACGCTCACCCCATGAGTGCGGTAACAGGACTTGCCGACGCTCTGTCGATTCTTGACCAGGATTTGGCGCAGATTGAAATTGACTACCTCGATTCCTCTGACATTGGTGTTTCCGTGCTCGCCCCGGACGGGGACGGCTCGGCTGTGACCGGAGTCGACGCCAATTTGCTGCGGGGGCTGACCCCCAACGCAATCATGCAGTCGCCGTTCATCGGCAACAGGACTGCCACCGGTACCTGGACATTGACGGTTACCGTAGCAAGGCCCGTTTTTCTGGTTGCCCATGCCCCCCTGGATCAAGGCACCGATGCCTATGTTGAATTCAAGGTGATATCCGGTTCCATCTCGTCCAGCATCTCTTCGCTGAACCGAGTCTCGGGATTAGGCCTTGCTGCAACGGGGGCTGGTTATAGCAATTGCGCTGTGATTATTCCGAGCGACACGACGTTGGAAATTCAAATCACGAAGCGTCTCGGCGGGGCCGTGGTTACGGCGTTCCAGAACAACGCATAGGAGGTGCGCGATGTTACGAGTATTTCGACTCTCTGGCGGTGGCATCCTCAACGTGGATAACGACGTTGATGCGGATATGTGCGTGAGACAAGGCGGCGTAGAAATCGATAGTGAAGTGGCCTTGGAGGTGTTCGGCGACGACTGGTCGTGCGTGGCTCCGAGTTGTGCGCGGATGGCCGAGGACGGAACCATCACCTACACCCCGCCCGACAGGTCCTCACGCGGGCTGTTGTGGGATGCGGCAAGCAAGACGTGGATCGTCGACCAGTCGTCTCCCATCCTGGCGGCAGCCGTTCGTGATGAACGGGATCGGCTGCTGGCCGCGTGCGATTGGACGCAGATGCCCGACAGTCCGTTGGATGCCGACACCCAGGCCGCGTGGACGGCATACCGGCAGGCTCTCCGAGATGTGCCGGAGCAACCCGGATTCCCCGTCAGCGTGGAGTGGCCCGAGGAACCCGCATAACACCCCCGATGCTCCGTTCTTTGAAAATCGAATAGGCCGCTGAAAGACAAAGACCCGCCGGACGAATCCGGCGGGCCATTACGAGAGGAACAGGCGGGGGCGTGGCCGCCCCCACTGGCGCGGTACGGACATACCGCACCACAGCTCAACGGGTGGCGGCTACCATCCCGTCAAGTATCTGCTGCTCCAGCGGTGGGTATCACAGAGCCAACCCATTTAAGTCAATATGAGAAACGAAATCCGTTGTGGCAATTGCAATCGCCTGCTCGGCAAAGGGCAGGCGTATGAAATCCAGATCAAGTGTCCGCGTTGCGGCACCATGAACCACCTGATCGCCAGGAGCGTCGACCCAGAAAGCCCGCGAGCCTCAACAGAGGATTCGTATGAAGATACAGATAGGCAATGCGACGATGTGCAAAGGCGAGGCCCTGAGCGTCTTGAAGGACATGGACGACGGGAGTGTCGACGCGGTATTGACTGATCCGCCGTACTCCAGCGGCGGACTGACGGTCGGCCAGCGTCAGCAGGCCCCGTCCAAGAAGTACCAAAGCTCCGACGCCCTGAAGAAGTTCGCCGACTTCCCCGGAGACAACCGGGACCAGCGTTCGTTCATCACCTGGGCCACGCTCTGGCTCGCCGAGGCCTACCGGGTGGCGAAACCCGGAGCGCCGCTCATGATGTTCACGGACTGGCGGCAGCTCCCGGCCATGACCGACGCGCTCCAGGCGGGCGGCTGGCTCTGGCGGAACATCGTCGTCTGGGACAAGCCCACGGCCCGACCGGCCAAAGGTGAATTCAAGCGGCAATGCGAGTTCGTCCTCATCGGCAGCAAGGGCAAACTCGCACCGGCCACGGAACGATGTCTTCCCGGAGTCTTCCGGCACTCCATCGTCTCCGGCGGCAAGCGCCAACACCTGACCGAGAAGCCCGTGCCGCTCCTCCGCGATCTGCTTCAGATCAGCCCGGAGGGCTGCACCATCCTCGACCCCTTTGCAGGCTCGGCCACCACGGCCCAGGCCTGCCTGGAAACAGGCCGCAAGTTCATCGGCGTGGAACTCTCCGAGGTATACTTCGACGTCGCCTGCGCCCGCCTCAACACCCTCGCAAACTGGACGATCTAAACGCCCCCCTCACGCGCACGCGTAGCAGACGACGTGCCAACCAAAGACACGGGCCACGTAAGCTTTCTCAACTTACGTGGCCCAATTTCTCAAGTTGTATGTCAGCTTACAATGTTCCTAGCGATCAGAACGGCAAACCCGGCCATACCGTAACCGCGCCCCCAAACGGAAGAAGTAGAGTTCACTCGCATCAAAAAGGCATATACCACGAAAAAAGGCTTGGAAGTCATACTTCCAAGCCTTTAAATTCATTGGTGGAGCTGGAGGGAATTGAACCCACGACCTCTTGAATGCCATTCAAGCGCTCTCCCAACTGAGCTACAGCCCCACGTCGTTGGGTGGAGGTGTGTTTAGCCAAGGGGCGCACGGTTGTCAACCGGAAAATCGCGGGGGAGTGTTGTTGATTGATTCGGGGGCGGTCTTGCAGTAAGAAATGAGGGCGGTTGGAATCATTAGGAGAATCCATGGGTCAGGTTCTGAAGAAAATTTTGATCAAGCTCCTGTGGGTGGGCGTGGTGTTTCTGGGAATCACGGTCATCAGCTTCTGGGTCATCCATCTGGCCCCGGGCTCGCCCACGGACCTGCAGACCACCCTCAACCCCGAGGCCGGGGTGGAGGCGCGGCTGCAGCTGGAGCAGCTCTACGGACTCGACCAGCCCCTGCACGTCCAGTACGGGAACTGGCTGAAACGGCTGGTCCACCTCGACTTCGGCCAGTCCATGTCCGGCGACCACCGCCCCGTGTGGGACAAGATCAAGGAGCGGCTGCCCCTGACCTTCGGCATGAACGTGGCCTCCCTGATCCTGACGCTGCTGATCGCCGTGCCCGTGGGCGTGGCCGCGGCCTGGTGGCGCGGCGGGGCCTTCGACAAAATCTCCACGGTCGTCGTGTTCATAGGCTTCGCCATGCCCGGCTTCTGGCTGGCCCTGCTGCTCATGCTCTGGCTGGGCATCAGCTGGCCCATCCTGCCCATCTCCGGCCTGACCTCCATGGGGTTCGACTCCATGTCCGCGCCCGAGCAGTGGTGGGACGTGACCAAGCACCTGATCCTGCCGGTGTTCATCTACACCTCCGGGTCCTGGGCGGGCATGTCCCGGTTCATGCGCTCCTCCATGCTGGAGGTCCTGCGCCAGGACTACATCATGACCGCCCGCGCCAAGGGGCTGTCCAGCCGGGTGGTGCTGTTCAAGCATGCCCTCCGCAACGCGCTCATGCCGGTCATCACCATCCTCGGCCTGTCGGTCCCGGCGCTCATCGGCGGCTCGGTGATCATCGAATCCATCTTCGCCCTGCCCGGCCTGGGCCAGCTCTTCTACCAGGCGGTCATGGCCCGCGACTATCCGCTGATCATGGGCAGCCTGGTCCTCGGCGCGGTCTTGACGCTGGCGGGCAACCTGCTGGCCGACGTGGGCTACGGGCTGGCCGATCCGCGCATCCGGGTGGGCCAGGGGAGGGGCCGATGAAGCGCCGCCCCCTGAAACGGGTTTCCCCCTGGGCACGCCACGCCCTGCTCGTGCTCGGCGCGCTCATCGTGGGCGTCATGTCCATCGGGGCCGTGTTCGCCCCGCTCATCGCGCCCTTCGACCCCAACCTGATCAACGTGGACGCCCTGCTCCTGCCGCCCGGCCCCGTACACCTCATGGGCACGGACGCGCTGGGCCGCGACATCTTCTCGCGCATCCTGTACGGCGGGCGCGTCTCCCTGTGGGTCGGGTTCGTGGCCGTGGGCATCGCCACCTCCATCGGCGTGGTCCTGGGACTGATCTCCGGCTATTTCGGCAGGCTGGTGGACGAGATCATCATGCGCGGCGTGGACGTCATGCTCTGCTTCCCTTCCTTCTTCCTGATCCTGGCGGTCATCGCCTTCCTGGAGCCGAGCCTGACCAACATCATGATCGTCATCGGCCTGACCGGCTGGATGGGCGTGGCCCGCCTGGTGCGCGCCGAGACCCTGTCCATCCGCGAGCGGGACTACGTCCTGGCCGCCCGCGCCGCCGGAGCCGGGCCGGGCCGCATCCTGTTCCGCCACATCATGCCCAACGCCCTTGGGCCGGTGCTCGTCTCCGCCACGCTCGGCGTGGCCGGGGCCATCCTGACCGAGTCCTCCCTCTCCTTCCTCGGCCTGGGCGTGCAGCCGCCCGACGCCTCCTGGGGCAACATTCTCATGGAGGGCAAGGAGGTGCTCGGCATCGCCTGGTGGCTGTCCGTGTTCCCCGGCTTGGCCATCCTGATCACCGTGCTCGGCTACAACCTGCTCGGCGAATCCCTGCGCGACCTGCTCGACCCGAGGCTCAAACAGTGATCGTCCTGCGCCCGTCCCTGGACGGAGAAGAACCGCTCATCGAAGACATCATCCGCCGCTCCATGCTGGCGAGCTACGCCCATTTCCTGCCCGCCGACCGGTTCCAGCGCATCCTGGACCTGGACCGGCCCGGCACCGTGGCCCGCGAGAACGGCCCGAATTTCCTCATTGCCGAAGTGGACGGCACGCCCGCCGGGGTCATGCTCCTGAAGGGCGACTACGTGGACCACCTCTGGGCCGCCCCGGACTTCATGGGCTGCGGGGTGGGCACCGCCCTGCTCGCGCACGCCGAGGAGCTGGCCGCGAAGGCGGGACACGAACGGCTTGTCCTGGATTGTTTCGAGAAGAACGTGAATGCCCTGGCCTTCTACCGCGCCAGGGGATTCGTCGTGGAGCGGACCTACGACTCCACCACCTATCTCGCGGGCGAGATGACCTGCCGCCTGGGCAAGGATCTGGCCCGCCCCTAACCGCGCCGCGCCTTTCCCGCCAGCAGCAGGTTGACGACCTCGGCCAGCCGGTCCAGGTCCACGGGCTTGGGCAGGTACTCGTCGGCCCCGGCCTCAAGAAAGCTTTCCCGATCCCCGGCCATGGCAAAGGCGGTCAGGGCCACGATGGGGATATCCCGGTTGCGCTCCCCGGCCTCGCCCATGCGGATGGCCCGCATGGCCTCGACCCCGTCCATGAACGGCATCTGGATGTCCATCAGCACCAGTCCGTACTCCCCCTCGCGCAGGGCGCGCAGGGCCTCGATCCCGTTGGCCACGCCCGCGGCGGCAAAGCCGAGCTTCTCCATGTAGCTGGTGATCGCCACCCGGTTGACGGACTCGTCCTCGGCCAGCAGCACGGCGCAGCGCTCCCTGCTTGGGCAGCCGGGGGCCGTCTCCACGACCTCCGCGCCCGCGTAGTCCGACAGCCCGAATTCCAGGCAAAAGTGAAAGGAGGTCCCCCGGCCCGGAACGCTGGCCGCGTCCACCTCTCCGCCCATCAGCCCCACCAGCCTGCGGACGATGGACAACCCCAGGCCCGCGCCCTGGAACGGCTTGCCGTAGCTGCTGTCCGCCTGGATGAACGGCTCGAACAGCCGCTCCATGTCCGCCTCGTCCATGCCGACGCCCGTGTCGTCCACGGCGAAGAGCACCCGGCAGCGGCCCGCCTCCCCGCAAGGCAGAGGATAGGCCCCCACGGACACGGTCCCGGCGTCGGTGAACTTGACCGCATTGCCAACCAGGTTGTTGACCACCTGCTGGAAACGCACCGGGTCGCCCACCAGATTGTCCTCCACCGCCGGGTCCACGTACGCCTCGCAGGCGATCCCCTTCTCCTGGCAGGAGGACGCGAAGAGCTGGTGCACGAACCCCAGGGTCTCGCGCAGGCTGAACGGGTGGCTGTACAGGACCAGCTTGCCGGACTCGATGCGCGTCAGGTCGAGAATGTCGCCGAGCAGGTCGGTCAGGCGGCGCACGGACTGCACCGCCAGGTCCACGTACTCCGTCTGTTCGGCGGAGAGGTCGGTCTCCTGCAGCAGCCGGTGCATGCCCACGATGCCGTTCAGCGGCGTGCGCAACTCATGGCTCATGTTGGCCAGGAAGAACGTCTTGGCGGCGCTGGCGGCCTCGGCCATCTCCTTTTGCCGGGAAAGCTCGGTCTTCTGGCGCAACAGGTCCGTGCGCGCCAGGTTGAGCTTCTCGACCATCCGGTTGTACGCCTCGGCCAGGTCCAGCAGCTCCGGCGGCAGCCCCTCGACCCCCACCCAGGAGTCCGGGCGGCCCCGGCCGAGATTGTTGAACGCCTCGCGGAACTGCTCCTTGGCCGTGTCCAGCAGGTCGTCGCGGCACAGCACGCTGACGCACAGCCAGTCCATGCTGTGCAGGTCCACCCAGCAGACGTGAAAATCGTCGTCCCTGGCCCGCACGGTACGGCATCCCTGGCGCAGCTCCAGCAGCTCCCGAAGGTCCAGCCCGGCGAAGGCCGGGTGCATGTTTCGGAAGGGAATGACCGACATCTCGCCCTTGCCCATATCGTCCACCATCACGCCCCGGCTGGAGGCGATGACCGTGCCGTCGTCGCCCACCACGCAGGTCAACTGCGACGGCCGCGTCGGGGCCAGGACCGAGGCGCGGACCAGGCTGTCCACATTGAGATCGATGGACCACAGCCCGATGAACGCGTCGTCCTCGTAGACCGGGATGGAGGCGGCGATGATCAGCCCCTGGCCCGCGTAGTCGATGTGCGGCGGCGACCAGCGCACCAGCCGCTCCGGGTTGTTCTCCGGGCAGACCGATTGCCAGGTGTGGTACTCCGACCACTGGAAATCAGGCGTGATGGCCGTGATCTGATCGATGTAGGGATATTGCAGGGCGGTATTGGTGACGTCCTGGTAGTAGACCCAGACCGTGCCGGGCAGCCGCTCCTGCAGGGTCCGCAGCAGATCGCCCATGTTGCGGTGGCAGAACAGGCGGTAGCGGGCGTCCGGGTCGTCCGCCCGGTCCGGCGGCCAGGAGTAGCTCATGATCCCGCCCGGCAGCTTCCCGGCGCGGAAGGCCTCCAGCCGGTCCAGGCTCAGGAAGAAGCCGTCCTCGCCCACGGCGAACCCCTCGCGCGCAAGCCAGGCGTCGATGACCGCAGGGTCGCGCGGCGTGATCTGGAACAGCTCCAGGGTGTGGCACGCGAGGTAGTGCAGGGTGTCCTTGACCCTGTCCAGCTCGCAGGAGATGACCCTGGAGACGATTCCCAGCCGCGTCAGTATGCGTTGCAATTCGAGCATGCTCGACTCCTCGTGCTTGGCCCGCACCCCGCAAGTCTACTCCCGGCCCGGGAACCCGGACATTATTATCGAGCCCCCAGCCCCTCCCCTTCGAAGGTTCCCCTTTTCCGCCGCGCGGCTCTGGTGTATAAAGGCGATCGTTATCTGAATATCCGGACGCGCCGGACGCGAAACCCCTCGCTCCCGGCCTGTCCCGCACCGAATACCGTAACGAACGACCGTCCCCTCCTTTCCGCGAAACGGAAACGAACAATCGGGAGAGGGGACGAGGGGGCCGGAGGCGCCACCACATGCTCGAACTGCTGCGCATCAGGAACCTGGCTCTCATCGAGGACGCGGAGCTGGAATTTTCTCCGGGCCTCAACGCACTGACCGGCGAGACCGGCGCGGGCAAGTCCTTCATCATGCGCGCCGTGGACTTTCTCATGGGCGAGCGCATGGACAAGAAGCTCGTCCGGCCCGGCGCGGAAAAGGCCACGGTGGAGGCGCTCTTCGTCCTGCCCGAGGGCGAGACCGTCATCCGCCGCGAGCTATCCGCCGACACCGGGCGCAGCCGGGTGTTCGTCAACGATGCCCTGTCCTCCCAGCCGACCATCCGCGACATGGGAACCCGGCTGATCATCCACACCTCCCAGCACGGCCAGCAGAAGCTCCTCTCCCCGGCCTTCCAGTCCGAGATCCTCGACTCCTTCCTGCCGGACCAGACCCTGCTCGACGAGCGCAACGACCGCCTGGCCGTGCTGCACGACGTGCTGGAGCGCAAGCAGCGCTTGTCCGAGAAGTTCGACGACCTCAACAAGCAGCGGGAGTTTCTGGAATACCAGCGCAAGGAGATCGACTCCGTGGACCCGCAGCCGGACGAGGAAAACGAGCTGGAGGAACGCAAGAAGATCATCAAGGACCGCGAACGCGCGGGCGAATGCCTCCAGAACGCCCTGAATCTCCTGCACGGCGAGGTCGGCCTGCTCGACGCCATGACCCTGCTCAACCGCGAGATGGAGATCGTCGCCCGGCTCTTTCCCGGCTTCGACGAGGACCGCGAGGCCATCGAGGAGCTGCGCATGCGGCTGCACGACATGGACTCCCGGCTGCGGCGCGGCCCCGGCGACTTCGATGACGAGGATTCCATGTCCCTGGACGACATCGAGGCCCGGCTCTACGAACTGGCCAAGCTCAAGCGGAAACTTCGGCGCGGCCTGGACGAAATCGTTGACATGAAGCGGGAGATAGACGAAAGCCTCTCCTTCCTGGACGCCTGTGCCCTGGACATGAAGGTCCTGAACCGCGAGGAGGACGCCGCCGCCTCCGCCCTCCGGGAGACCCTGGACAAGCTCAACAAGGCGCGCAAGAAGGCGGCCGGCGAGCTGGCCATCCGCATCGTGGACGAGCTCACGGACCTCGGCTTTTCCGAGCACGTGAAGGTGCATTTCGAATTCGACGCCCGCGAACTCCACCCCGGGTGCGAGGACATGCGCGGGCGGCTCATGTGGGTGCCGAACCCCGGCCAGCCGGCCCAGCCCCTGGACCGCATCGCCTCGGGCGGCGAGCTCTCGCGCTTCCTGCTCGCCCTGGTGACCATGCGCGGCAACGGCGAGGTGGACAAGGACGCCCTGCCCTCGCTCATCTTCGACGAGGTGGACGCGGGCATCGGCGGGCTGACGCTCAACTCCGTGGGCGCCAAGCTGCGCGCCCTGGCAGACCGCCAGCAGATGCTGCTCATCACCCACTGGCCGCAGCTGGCGCGCAAGGCGGACCGCCACTTCCTGATCAAGAAGGAAGTCATCGACAACGTCACCTACACCCGCTGCGAGCGGCTCGAAGGCGACGAGATCAAATGCGAGCTGGCCCGCATGGCCGGAGGCGGCGAACAGGGCGCGGCCCTGGCCGAGAAATTGTGCAAGTAGGGGAGCCTCCGGCGGCCGGGGGAAGGGGAGAGGGGAACCCTTTGTAAAGGGCTTCCCCTCTCCCCTTCCCCCGGACCTCCATCCCCTCTTCCCTCCTAAACTTTTTGGCGCGCGCTTCGCGCGGGGGTGGTCATGACCAACCTGTTCATTTCGCTCTATATAAAGCTGTTTTTCCTGCTCACGCCGTTTTTCGTGCTCTCCGTGTTCCTGTCCCTGACCGAGGGCATGGAGAAGCGGGAGCAGCGCAAGCTGGCCGTGCGGACTATCTCGGCGGTGTTGATCATCGCCCTGGTGCTCTACTTCGCGGGCAACCCGATCTTCTCCACGCTGGGCATCACCCTGGACGGGTTCCGGGTGGGCGCGGGCGCGCTGCTCTTCCTGTCCGCCGTGTCGCTCGTGTCCGGCAAAAAGCAGCGGCCCGAGCCCGAGGACGACTCGGACGTGGCCGTGGTGCCCCTGGCCATGCCCATCACCGTGGGCCCGGCCACCATCGGCACCCTGCTCATCCTCGGCGCGGAGCTGTCCTCCACCTCCGACAAGCTGACCGGTGCGGCGGCCCTGGTCTGCGCCTGCCTGTCGGTCGGGCTGATCCTGTTCTCGGCCTCCACCTTCAAGCGGGTCATCGGCAAGATGGGGCTGAACGTGCTGACCAAGATCACCGGTCTGGTCCTGTCGGCCATGGCCGCCCAGATCATCTTCTCCGGCGTGCGCAACTTCCTGGCCTGATCCGGCCGGGACCGGACACCGCGCCTCACCCCCATGGACCCGTCTCCGATTTGGGGCTATGGTGGTGCATCCATGCGCATTCTCCTGATCGGCATACTGACCCTGTTGCTCTGCTTTCCGGCTTCGGCGGGGCAGCGGCTCGTCTTCGGCTATGGCGGCAGCTCCCTGTCCCTCGGCTCCCTCAAGGTGCTGGAGGCGGCCTACGGCCGGATGGGCATCGAGGTTGCCGGGAAAAAGCTGCCCGCGGCCCGCTCCCTGGCCCTGGCCGACAAGGGCGAGCTGGACGGCGAGGTCAACCGCATCGCGGCCATCGAGCGCGACTACCCTGATCTGATCCGCGTCGACGTGCCCATCAACTCGGTGGAGGGCGTGGTCGTGACCAATGGCCGGACGCTGGAGAACACGAACCTGGAGACCCTGCGCACCATGCGGGTGGGGATAAAGATAGGCAACAAATACGCTGAATTGCTTACCGAGGGATTCCCGGAGCTGACCCGGATGCCCGACGAGAACAAGCTCATGCAGCTTCTCCTGGCCGGGCGGCTGGACGCCCTGCTGGTGGACCGGCCCTGGGCCCTGACCCAGGTCCGCACCCCGGACGGCGACCGCCTGCGCATCAACGAGTCGCCCCTGGCGGTCATCCCCCTGTACCATTACCTGCACGCCCGCCACGCGGGGCTGGTCCCCGGCATCACGGCGGAACTCCGGTCCATGCGGGACTCCGGCGAGATCGACCGCATCCAGAGGGAGCAGGGGATACGCTGAACGCGCACTCCCCCCTTTACACCGGGAACGATCTCCCCTAGACATTGGTTGCTATGACAACCAAATCCGATCTGACCTTCGAACACGGCTACGACATCCGCTCCTACGAACCGCGCCTGGACGGGCGGGTTTCCATCTCCGCCCTCTGCAACCAGTTGCAGGACATAGCCTCGCGCCACGCCGACGCCCTGGGGTTCGGCTTTCACGACCTGGAGCAGTCCGGCCACTTCTGGATACTCGCCCGGCTGCACATCATGGTCGACCGGCTGCCCGGCTTCGGGGAGCGGACCGCCATCGTGACCTGGCCCTCGGGCAACGAGCGGCTGGTGGCCCTGCGCGACTTCCTGATCAGCGACCGGGACGGCGTCATGGGGCGCGCCACCACCTCCTGGGTGACCATGAACGTCAAGACCCACCGCCCGGACCCGCCCGAGACAGTGCTCAACGAGCGGTTCATCCCGGAGCGCGACCGCGCCCTGGTCTTCCCGTCCAAGGCCGTGACCCGGCTCAAGGAAGGCGAGTTCCGGGCCGGGATCGTCGCCCGCCGGGCTGACGCGGACGTCAACGGCCACGTCAACAACGTGAACTATCTGGATTACTGCCTCGAGGCAGTGCCCGAGGAGTGGATGGCCGGGCGTTCCTGCGTGGGCGTGGACATCCAGTACCGGACCGAATCCTTTGCCGGGGACCGGCTCACCGCCGCCTGCGCGCCCGCCGAGCCGGACAACGGGCTGGACACCCTGCTCCACGGGCTGACCCGTGACCAGGACTCCAAGGAAGTGGTGCGCATGCGCTCCTGGTGGACCCGGCCATGAGCGACAACATCAGCATCAGCTTCGAGCGCGACGGCGTGGACTGGACAAGGGCGGCGGAAATCTTCGAGAAGGCCCCGCTCGGCACCCGCGAGCCGGACACATTGCGCCGGACCTTCGAGAACAGCGACCTGAACTGCTTCGCCTGGGACGGGGACGCGCTGGTGGGCATCGCCCGCGCCCTGAGCGACGGGCTGGTGCAGTCCGTGATCTACGACCTGTGCATGCTCCCGGAGTACCAGGGCAAGGGGCTCGGCACCCGGATGATGCAGGGCATGATGGAACGGCTGAACACCGCCAATGTGGTGCTCTGGGCCGTGCCGGGCAAGGAGGGGTTCTACGCCCGCTTCGGGTTCCGGCCCATGCTCACGGCCATGGCCCTGGTCGAAGACCCGGCCCGAACCGCGTCCCAGGGGTACATCAGGCTGTAGCGGACTCGCGCATGACCACGGCCAGAAGCGCGGTCAGCTTCGGGTCGTACTTTCGGGAATCCCCGGCCAGGGTTTCGGCGGCCCGCGCCGCGTCCAGGGCCGAACGATGCGGCCGGTCGCCGATCATGGCCGAAAACGAGTCCGCCACCGCGCAGATCTTCCCGGCCTCGGAAATCCCCTTCACGAACCGCCGGTCCGGATAGCCGGAGCCGTCCGTCCGTTCGTGGTGCTGCTCCATGCATTCCAAGATCACCGGGTCCGCGACCTTGAGCCGCCGGAGCATGTTCCGCCCGGCCTCGATGTGCCGCTCGATGGACTCCCGGTCCCGGCGCACCAGGTACTGTTCCTTGTCCCGGATGAACTTCGGGACCATGGTCATGCCCACGTCGTGGAGCAGAAGCCCCAGGATCAGGCTGACCAGCACGTCCTTCTCGACCTTGCCCCCGGTCAGCCGCAGGTAGAGAGCCAGCCCCACCAGCATGGTGTTGACCGAGTGTACGGCGAGGCTGTACTCGCGGTCCATGGTGTGGGTCAGGAAGGCCACCCGAGCGGGGTCGATCCACAGGTACTCGGCCAGGACGGAGGCGTCCTTTCGCAAGGCCTCGAAAGACTCCTCGCGCGGCTGGGCCAGGAAATCCTCCATGCGGTCGCGGAAGGCGAGGAAGAATATCTCCGCCACCTCCTGGGGGGTGAACCCCTCCTCCACCAGCAGCAGGCCGAGCCGCTTGCTCAGGTGCTCGGCATAGATGCGGTAGTCGTCGCGCAGCAGAAAGAGCAGCCCCCCCTCGGCGAACCGGGCCACCTCGGCCTGCCCCTCGGTGGACAGCCGTTCCCCGGCCTTGTGGAAGCAGCCGGTCCGGCCCAGCGCCGGGTCGTACACGTACAGGTCGACGGGCGGGCGGAACTTGGGAAAGCTGGCCAGGATGTTCGGACTGATCTGGAGGTAGGTCTCGTTCAGGGAAGCGTTGTCGGGGGTCTGCGCCATGGGATCGCCTTGGTTGATTCGCGGATGAACCGAGCATAGCCGGATTCAACCCGCATTTGAAGGGCGGAGACCGGCCTAATACGGTGCCGGGCGCAAAAAAAGGGACCCGATCGGCCGGGTCCCTTTTTACGCACAGTGTGGCTGGCGCGGAGAGTCACTTGCTCTTGCCGTTCCCTTTGCCGTTGCCTCCGGCATTGGAACCGCCCTTGCCCTTGCCCTGGCTCTTGCCGTTGCCTCCGGCATTGGAATTGCCGGCGTTGCCGCGCCCGGACGAGGAATTGTCGTTGGAGGACTTGGAACCCTTGGCCCCGGTCTGGGCCTTTTCAGAGGCACGGGAGAGACCCACGGACTTGGACCCCTTGCCGCCGGACACGCCGGGGGTCCGGGACACGCCGGCCTTGGTGTTGCGGCTGGTGGCCTTGCCCGCCTTGGCGGCCACTGAGGCCTTCTCCTTGCCCACGCCCCGGCTGGCGACCTCGGCGCGGGTCCGGTTCTGGTGGCGGTGGCCGAGCCCCACGGTGGACGGATGCACGCCCAGTTCCTGAGCGATCTCGCCCCAGCCCATGCCGTCTGCGCGCATGGAGGCGATGTCATCCACCGAGATGGAAGCGGCGTCCGACACGGCCTGGTCGGCACTCGCCTGGGCGGCCTCAAGGTCGGACATGGCGGCGTCCAGGTCGGCCTGGGCCTGGGCCTCGGCTTCGGCGTCCTCGGCCTCCTGGGCGGCGGCCAGAGCCGCAGCGGCGGTATCCACGGCGGTCTGGGCGTCGGCCACGGCCTGCTCGGCCTCGGCCAGAGCCTCGGCATTGGCTTCGGCGGCAGCCTCGGCGGCGGCCTCGGCCAATGCAGCGGCCTTGGCGGCCTGCGTCGGATTGGCGAAAGCCGGGGCTTCGTCTTCAGGGGTTTCGGCCGGAGCGGCCTCTTCGGTCACGCCGGGGTCCGCAGGGGGATCCTCGGTCTGGGCCATGGCGGCGGGAGCGGCCAATGCCATGGTCAGCAGGGCCAGGATGGCCCAAACGCTCAATTTCCTAAATATGGCTAACATATCCTTACTCTCCAATTGATTACCGTAGGTCGGTTATGAAGGTCACCGATTCGTCCAGGGGGAACTGCTTCCCGCCTGCGTTTACCGTCTCGGCATCTCCGAACCAACTCAGAGGCAGCCTTTGCGGATCAACGTCCCGGACACCGTTCAGCATGGTCTCGCGAACCGCCTCGGCCCTGGCCCTGGCCAGGGACTTGTCGCCCTTGACGTAGGCGACGATGTGCAGCCGCAGCTTCTTGTTGACCTGCATCATTGCCGTCAAGACCTGCAACGATGGCTTGCTGTCCTTCTCCAGTTCGCTGGTCCCGGGTTTGAAGGCCGCGCTTCGCAGCGTGACGTTTCGTCCCCCGATTATGTGATTGCGGTAGGTGAAGTCCCCTTGCAGATTGAGTTGCTCCGTGGCCGTCATGGCCATGCTCCCGTCGGGATAAAACTCAAGGAACTTTTTCCAGGCCGCTATCTCATCCTTTGTCTTGCCGAGGGCGGCCAGGGCTCTCGCCCTGTTGTACAGCGCCTCGGGGTTGTACTTGTCCAGTTTCAGGACCGTGTCGTACTCTTCGATGGCCTTGCCCCATTGCTCGTGGTCCATGTAGCCATGGCCGAGGTAGAGGTGGGCCGAAATATGGTTCGGGTCGAGGCTCACGGCCCTCAGGTAGGCCGCCCGTTCCCGGTCGAAGTCCAGGAGCGCCCAGTAGGCCACTCCGGTCCAGAACGCGTAATCCGCGTTGTCCGGCTCCAGCCGGGCCGCCGTCTCGAGGAAGGGCAGCGCTTCCGAGGGCTGGTTCAGGGCCAGGTGATACCGGCCCACATAGTAGGACGACGACGCGTCGTCCGGGTTCTCCTTCAGCCTCTCGCCCAGGACTGAAATGCCTTCCTCGTACTGTTCCTGTTCCAGGTAGTACGGCCCCATGACCGTGGCGCAACCGGCCAAAGTCAGTGTCAATGCGACCAGCAACATCGCAACGATATTTCTCACTCGGAGGCTCCCATGGGTTTCCGGGTCTCTCGACCTCTCATTAAGAATATACCCCGTACAGTCGCTCAGGGTCACACGGAAATCAATGATAGTTACTTGACGGAGGAACGCCCGCTCAGATTGCGGCTGGAGAAGCCGAGGCGGGAGGAGACGTCGGACGGCGCGCCCTTGTCGGCCAGCACCAGCACGGCCTCGTGCGCGATCTGCGGGTCGGTGATGCCGCGCTGGCGGGCCACCAGGACGGTCCAGATGAAGAACCGCCATTCGCCGTCCAGGCCGCCGGACTTGAACCCGGCCTCGAGCATGGTCCTGGTCAGCCCGTAGTCGAACCGGACCTGGCCCAGCAGGCAGACCATCTCGGCCCCGGCCAGAAACGGCTCGGGCGGCTGCGAGGAGAACTCGCCCACATAGGCCTCGACGTCGGCGCGCGGGGTACCCTTGGACAAGCCCTCGCCCAAAATGGTCAGCAGGCGCGGGTTGATCTCCTCCTGCGGGCCGGGCAGCAGGGAGCGGGCGAAGACGTAGTCCTCGATCTTGAGCTGCAGGGCGCGGACGATGAGCGGGGGCCGGACGTGCTTGGACAGCCCCTCCTCCAGCTTTTCGCAGAACGGGTTCAGGGGCAGCCTGAGATCGCAGGCCTCGATGAGCGGCCGAATCAGGGACGCCCCTTCGGGCTCGGTGACTTGGGATTCCCCGGCCGAATCAAGGACACGGTCCAGGGTTTCGGAGCAGACGCCGCATTCGCGGGCGCGGGCGGCCAGAGAGGAAAGGCTTTCATCCTGGGCCCCTGCCGGCAGCGCCTGGAAGGAAAGGCAGACTGCCAGCAGGAAGGCCAGGGTATGGAGGCTACAATGCTTGCTCATGTTCTCCGTTCACAAACACGATCGAATTCCGGTTTCCGAACCCGTCGTCGCTGGTCATGGGCGCGTTGGGGTCGGGCACGAGCTGTTCCCCGTTGACCAGGAACAGGTATTCATGGTCGCCCGTGGGCAGCTGCGCTTCGAGTATCCACGCTTTCGCCTCTGAACTGTACCACATGACCGAACGGTCCGCCCGCCAATTGTTGAACGACCCGATGACGGACACGTTCCGGGCGTGCATGTCCGTATCGTGCAATATGAAACGAACCGTGGCAAGCCGCATGGCGGGATCTTCCACCACGGGCTGGTTCTTGACCACGGCCAGGGCGATCAGGGCCACGGCCAGGGTCAGGGCCGGAATGGCCGTGAGCGGGCGCACGGCCAGAACCTGCGGCCGGATCAGCCACAGCCGGACCCGCGTCCACAGGGACGGCCGCTTGGGCTCAAGCCCGTCCATGACGCGCCGGTAGAGATCCGCGGGCGGGTCCACCTCGGGCGCGCTCTGTATGGATTGGATGATGATGTCTTCCATCCGCATTTTCTTTTTTTCTTCAGTCATGGGTTCCCCCCGTAAATCGGTGCCGGACCATGTCCAGCCCCCTGCTCAGGCGCATCTTCGCCGCACTGACGCTGATCCCCAGGGTGTTCGCGATCTCCTGCATGGTGAAATCGTGCCGATACCTGAGGATGAGCGCTTCGCGGTACTTGGGATCAAGTTCCATCACCGCATCGAACGCCTTGGCGCCGTCTATGCGCGCGTTGATCGACTTCGGTTCGTCCGGCACGTCCTCGTCGCGGATCATTTCCGTTGCGTCCTCGACGAAGATGTGTCTGTCGCGCCCTTCCTTCCGGAACCAGTCCCGGGCCACGTTCAGGGCCAGCGTATACAGCCATGGGAAAAACCGCCTGCGCTGGTTGAACGTTTCGAGCTTCTCGTATGCCCGGGCGAACGCTTCCTGGGATAGGTCCGCTGCCGTTTCCGCGTCGCCGGTCATGCGCAGCATGAGATTGAACACGGGCCTCTGGTACTCGCGCACCAGAATGCCGAACGACTGGACGTCGCCCAGCAGTATGTCGCGTACAATTTCCGCTTTGCGCTTCTCTTTCATTTCGTTTCCGGCGATCCCGAATCGGAATCGCAACTCATCTGCACCTTGATATACGTCCCAATCCCGGAACGGGTCACACCCCTTGCCCGGACTTTTGTCCTGAGCTAGAAACATACACGCATACGAAAGGAGAAGACAACCATGGACAGCAAAGACAACCCCGTGCTCCGAGCCATCCGCGAGCGCCGCTCCATCCGCAGGTTCACTTCGGAGCCGGTTGAACGGGCCGCCCTCCTGACCATCCTGGAGGCGGGCCAATGGGCGCCCAGCGGGCTGAACAACCAGCCCTGGCGCTTCCTGGTCGTCACCCGCGACGATCCCCGCCACACCCTCCTGGCGGAGTGCACCAAGTACGCCCAGATCGTCCGGGACTCGGCGGCCTGCATCTGCGTGCTGCTGCAAAAGGACGCCATGTACAGCGAGATGAAGGACCACCAGGGAGCCGGGGCATGCATCCAGAACATGCTCCTGGCCGTCCACGCCCTCGGCCTGGGCGCGGTCTGGCTGGGCCAGATCGTCAACGACCAACCGGCCACCCTCGGCGCGCTCGGCCTGTCCGACGCCGAGTACGAGATCGAGGCCGTCCTCGCCCTGGGCCACCCGGACCAGAAGGGCGATTCCAAACGCAAACCGCTTTCCGAGCTCCTGTTGGAGGACTTTTGATGGATATAGCGACCTTTCCCCTCGGCCCCCTGCAGACCAACTGCTTTGTCCTGGCCAACGGCGACCAGGCCGTGGTCGTGGACCCTGGCGGCGACCCCGCCCCGGTGCTGGACCACCTGAAGGAACAGGGGCTGACCCTGACCCACATCCTGAACACCCACCTGCACTTCGACCACACCGCGGGCAACAAGGCGCTGAGCGAAGCCACGGGCGCGCCGGTCCTGGCGCACCAGGCGGACGCCTCCCTGCTGGAAACCTGGCTGGGCCGGGGCGGCGACATGGGACTGCCCCTCATCGACGTCTACGATTGGACGCCGCTCGAACCGGGCGAAGGGGTCTTTGCCGGGGCCGCCTGCCGCATCCTGCACACCCCGGGCCACTCCACGGGCAGCCTGACCTTCCACTTCCCGGACGCCGGGGCGGCCTTCGTGGGCGATCTCATATTCTACCGTTCCATAGGCCGTACCGACTTCCCCGGCGGGGACCTGCCCACCCTCAAGCGGTCGGTGGAGGAGCACATCTTCACTATGCCGCCCGAGACCCGGCTCCTTTCCGGGCACGGCCCGGAGACCACGGTGGGCGACGAACGCAACCACAACCCGTTCTTCGGGGGGTTCTAGATGAGCGAGCCGGTCAGGATCGACATCCGCGACAAGTGTTGAGGCGTGGGACTGGAGGTAGGTTGGTACCTCCGTTTCGCCAAGGCCGACCGCATCGAGGCCCTGGTCTCCCTCAAGGGAGCCCCCCAGGTGCGGCATGAGGCCCACATCTTCCCGGACTGGGACTTCGAGATAACGGAGTTCGAGGACCACGCGCGGGCCGTCATGACCCGCCGCGAACCCCTTTGGAACAAGGAGCAGCCGTGAGCCAAGCCGTCGTCTTCGCATGCAGCCACCGCCGGGGCGGAAACTCGGACCTGGCCGCCGAACTCCTGGCCCAGGGCGTCCGCCGGGCCGGGGGCGAGGCCGAGGTCGTCCACCTGCGCAACTTCCAGGTCATGCCCTGCCTGGCCTGCGGCTATTGCGACGCCGACGTGCGCCAGGGGGTGGACCGCTGCGTGCTGGGCCGCCAGGACCAGGCCTTCGACCTCTTCGCCCGCTGCTTCGAGGCCCGGACCGTGCTCTTCGCCTCACCCATCTACTTCTACCACCTCCCCTCCCGGCTCAAGACCTGGATCGACCGGGGCCAGCAGTTCTGGACCGCCCGCCGCGACAACGAGCCGTGGGTGGCGGACCTGCCCGCGCGCACGGCCAGGGCAGTGCTCGTGGCGGGCCAGCCCTCCGGGGAGAAGCTCTTCGAGGGCGCGCGGCTGACGCTCAAATACTTTGTCCGGAATTTCAATATGGAACTCGCCGAGCCGCTGACCATCAGGGGCGTGGACCAGCGGACCGACCTGGACGGCCGGGCCGACCTGGAGGCGTCCGTCATCGAACTGGGCGAGACCGCCTGGAACTCGGCGGGCTAGCCGTGCTCCGCCGGTTCGCGCCCCTGGCCCGCAGGCTCGGCCTGACCGCCGCGCGCTGTCCCGTCTGCGGAACGGTCATGGCGGACCGCACCCGTCCCCTGTGCGCCCGGTGCGCCGTGGAGCTGCCCCTGCGCACCGGGGGATACTGCCCTTCCTGCGGCGAGATGTACGGCCGCGAGGCGGACCCGCCCACCCGCTGCGCCGAGTGCCGCCTCACGCCGCCGCCCTGGGACGGGCTGTATCTCCACGGGCGATACGCGGGGCTGCTGCGCGACCTGATCCTGGGCTTCAAGTTCGGGAACTCCTACGGCCGGGCGCGGCTGCTGGCCGACCTGGGCGCGCTGGCCTACGGAAGCGGGCGGGGACTGCCCCCGGACCTGGTGGTCCCGGTGCCGCTCCACACCCGGCGGCTGCTGTGGCGCGGATTCAACCAGAGCCTGGAGATCGCGCGCGGGGTGGCCGGAAGGCTGTCCGTCCCCCTGTCGACCGAGGCCCTGACCCGGACCCGCAACACCCCGCCCCAGACCCGGCTGGGGGTGAAGGAACGGCAGGCAAACATCAAGGGGGCCATCGCGGCAAGGCCGGACCTGGTGCGCGGCAGGCGCGTGCTCCTGGTGGACGACGTCTACACCACCGGCTCGACCCTGCGGGAATGCGCCCGAACCTTGCGCCGCGCGGGTTGCGAGGGGGTGGAGGTGCTGGTCCTGGCGCGCACCCAGCGGGAGCCGGACTGACCCCGGATCGGGCGGGCGAACCGCGTCCTGCGGCCCGCGTTGCGGAAAAGGGGAAAATTTACGAAAAAAACGAAACTGGGACTTGACTTTCACCGGGGGTTGCGGCTAGGTTGCCTCCTCTTACGAATTGGAGGTTTTCAATATGTTCGCAATTATCGAGACCGGCGGAAAACAGTACCGCGTTGAAGAAGGTCTTGAACTCAATGTAGATTTGCTGAAGGCTGATGCCGGCAATGCGCTGAGCATCGATTCCGTTCTCCTGGTCGACAAAGACGGCGACACCAAGATCGGCGCCCCTTACGTCGAGGGTGCGAAGGTCGAGTGCGAAGTGCTCGGTCATCTCCGCGGCGAGAAGATCGTGGTCTTCCACAAGCTGTCCAAGAAGGACGCCCGGAAGACCCAGGGTCACCGCCAGGATTACACCAAGATCAAAGTCAAGTCCATCACGGCCTAGCGGCCTGGAAGGGAGGATAACATGGCTCATAAGAAAGCTGGTGGTAGCTCCAGAAACGGTCGCGACAGCGCCGGACAAAGACGTGGCGTGAAACGCTTCGGCGGTCAGGAAGTTCTGGCCGGGAACATTCTCGTTCGTCAGCTCGGCACCAAATTTCACCCCGGCGAGAACGTCGGCGTGGGCAGGGACTACACCCTGTTCGCCCTGATCGACGGCACCGTCAAGTTCGAGAAGTTCACCCGCAAGAAGGTCGTCAAGACCCGCGTGAGTGTGACGCCCGCCGAGGCCTAGTACTCGACGATCCGCGCATTTGCCGGGCAGGGAGCCTTCATGCTCCCTGCCCGTTTTTTGCGTTCGGCGCGAAACCGCCGGGACCCGGTTCCCGGCAGTGAGGTAACAGCATGAAATTCGTGGATGAAGCTACCATCAAGGTGACCTCGGGCAAGGGCGGCAGCGGCTGCGCGAGCCTGCGGCGCGAGGCCAACCTGCCCAAGGGCGGCCCGGACGGCGGCGACGGCGGCAAGGGCGGCGACGTGATCTTTCGCGCCTCCGAACGCCTTGTCACGCTCTACGACTTCCGGCTGAAGCGCAACTACATCGCCAGGAACGGCCAGCCCGGCATGGGCCGCGACAAGTACGGCAAGGCCGCCGAAGACCTCGTGGTCGAGCTGCCCGTGGGCACCCTGATCTTCGAGGTCACGGAGGACGAGGACGGCAACGCCAGCGAGCGGCTGATCGCCGACCTGGTGGAGGACGGCATGGAAGTGACCATCTGCGAGGGCGGTCGCGGCGGACGGGGCAACCTGCACTTCAAGTCCTCCATCAACCGCACCCCCCGCTACGCCGAGCCCGGCTTCCCCGGCGAGGAAAAGCAGCTCCGGCTGGAGCTCAAGATTTTGGCGGACGTGGGGCTTCTCGGCCTGCCGTCGGCGGGCAAGTCCACCTTCATCGCCCAGGTCTCCGCAGCCCGGCCCAAGATCGCGGCCTACCCGTTCACCACCCTGGTGCCCAACCTCGGCGTCATCGAGAACGACGAGTTCGACCGCATGGTCATCGCCGACATTCCCGGCCTCATCGAAGGGGCCAGCGAGGGACGCGGCCTGGGCATCACCTTCCTCAAGCACGTGGAGCGCACCCGCTTCCTGGTCCACATCCTGGCCGCCGAGGACGTCAACCGCGACGACCCGACCGACGGCTACGAGATGCTCAACCAGGAGCTGGCGCAGTACAATCCGGAGATGGCCCTCAAGCCGCAGATCAAGGTCATCAACAAGATCGACACCCTGAGCGAAGAGGAGCTGGCCGAGCTGAAGGCCAAGGTCGAGGCGACGGGGGAAAAGGTCTACTTCATCTCCGCCCTGACCGGCGAGGGCGTGGACGAGCTGATCGCCGAGATGTGGCGCAGGCTCGACCTGCTCAACCAGGCCGAATAACCCGCCCCACCGGCGGCACCAGGCCGAAGAACGCAACCCCCGCACGCCGAACCGCGTGCGGGGGTTGCGTTTTCCGCGCCCTATCCGTCGCGCTCCGCGAACACCGCCTTGGCCGCGAAGACCGCGTTCAGGGCCGCCGGGAACCCGGCATAGACCGCTATCTGGAGAAAGGTTTCCACGATCTCGTCGCGGGTCAGGCCCACGTTGAGCGCGCCGTTCACGTGCACCTTGAGCTGCGGCTCGCACCCTCCCTTGGCGGCCAGGGCCGCGATGGTCACCAGCTCCCGATCCCTGAGGTTCAGGGCGGGCCGGACGTAGACGTCGCCGAAGGCGAACTCCACCATCAGCCGGGCCAGATCCGGGGCCACGTCCGACAGGGACTCCACCACCCGGTCGCCCAGCTGGCCGTCCACCTCCCGCAACATCTCCATTCCGCGTTCAAACCGTTCGTTGTCCATGACAACCTCCTTTTTCCCCACCCTGAACCCTGATCACAGATTCGTCCAATTCCGCTTTTCAGCCTCTGTGATATGTATTACATATCAAGGATGACGACGCGACAGTTGCGCTATTTCCTGGCCGTGGCCGAGACCCTGCACTTCCGCAAGGCGGCGGAGCGGCTGCACATGACCCAGCCGCCCCTGTCCCAGCAGATCGCTGCCTTCGAGGCCGAGCTGGGCGTGGCGCTCTTCGAACGCGACCGGCGGTCCGTGAAGCTGACCGAGGCGGGAGAATCCCTGCTCCGGGACGTGCGCACCATCCTGGCGGCCATCGACCAGGCGCGGCGCAGGACCGTGGACACCGGGCTGGGGCGCCGGGGCAGACTTCGGGTGGGATTCATGGGACCGGCCATCGACGGGCCGCTGGGACCCGACCTCAAGCGGTTTGCCGAGCGGCATCCGGGCATCGTCCTGGAGCTGACCGAAAAGTCCACCCCGGAGCTGACCGCGCTGGTCCGCGAAGGGGGGCTGGATGCGGCGGTGGTCCGGGTGTCGGGCGCGGTCCCGGCCGGGCTGGTCCGGCGCGTCTATCACCGGGAAACCTACGTCCTGGCCGTGCCCGCCGCCCACCGTCTGGCCGGGGAGCGCGCCGTGACCCCGGGGATGCTCGACAACGAGCCCATGATCATGCTCCCGCGCGCCCTCAACCCCACGCTCTTCGATCAGTGGGCCGGGCTGTTCTCCCGGGCCGGGGCGCGGCTCAACGTGGCTCAGGAGGTGCTCACCAAGCACGCCACCGTGGCCCTGGTCGCCGCCGGGCTGGGCGTGTCGCCGGTGCCCCTGTCCACGGCCGGGACCGGACGCAGGGACCTCGCCTTCATCCCCTTTGCCGGGGAGGTGCCGGAGCTGGAATTTCACCTCGTGGCGCGCGACGAAGCGCACGGACCGCCCCTTGCGGCCTTCCTCGAAGAACTGATGACGGGAAAGGGATCGCCCGAAGGCGCGGCCGCGCCGGACTATCCGTCCAGCGGCTCGTAGCGCAGGATGCTGTCCGGGCCCGCCGAGGCCGTGTCGCCGCGCAGGTCGCGGTACATGTGGTGGACCTCCGTCATGGTCAGGTCCACCTCGTCGCCCATGGAGCGCAGGGCGGCCCGCGCGTCCGGGTCGGCCAGCTCCAGTCCGCCCTTGAAGATCACGTTGACCCCGTCGTTGCCGTCGTCGTTCAGCCGCTCGTAGTGGGCCAGGGTCATCAGGGTGTCCGGCCCTTCTTCGCTGGGCTGGATGATCTCCCTGGAGGACATGGCCTCGCGGGCCACGGTCTTGCCGTTCTCCAAGAGCGTGGTCTCGTGTTCGGCGCTCTCCAGGACCACGGGCCGGTCGCCGTCGGACAGGCCGCCCACGGTGCGGAACGGCAGGCGCTCGTCCACGCCCCGGTAGGGTGCGCTCACGGCCCGCTGGCTGTCCCGCTTACGCATGACCACTTCGCCATCCTCGTACAGCTCGGTGGTCCAGTCCACGGCAAAGGGTTGGCCCCGATGGCCGTACTCGCCCATGTCCGCAGCCGATCCGTACCAACCCTTGGCCGCCGCCCTGCCCGCCCCTTCCAGGAAGAAGTCGGCCTGAGCCGAGCTGTCCAGCGCCTTGCGGCCGAGGAGCTCATCGGCTTCCTGGGGTTCGGGCGAGAGGTACTCGTCGGGCTTGAGGCCGAGCAGGTCCAGAATGCCGGGGCGCTTCATCAGCCCTGCGGTCGCGACCTCCTCCAGCACTAAGGAGCCCTTCCCGTGCTTGACCTTCTCGCCGTCCTTGTACCAGCTGACGTCCGCGGTCTGCGTCTGCTTGCCGTCCTCGCTCCCCGTCCCGTCCTTCTGGTTGTCGATGACCGTGGCCTCGCGGATCATCTCGCCGTCACGGTCGTATTCCCAAATGCGGACCTCCAGCCCGGTGTCGTGGGACAGCTCATTGGTCGACATCTCGCCCATGCCTTCCACCTCGAACCCATGGCGGTTGGAGACCTGGGCGTACTCCCCGGTCTGGCCGATGATCATGCTCCGGGAGAGTTGACCGTTGTCGTAATATTCCTGGATGTCCGCGTGGTAACCAAGGCTGTGTTCCTCGCTGGTCAGCATCCGGACCAGGCTGTCGGAGTCGTTCTTCATCTCGCCGGTCATGCGCCCCCACTCGTTGCCGGCCACGCTGGCCGGCCCATCGTTCCTGGTCCGCAGGTACATCTCGTCGCCCATGGTGCGCACGGTGCGCCCGTCCTCGAACCACTGCACCGAACGGGTCATGACCGCGCCGGACCAGCCGTTCCGGGTCTCCAGGGTGGCCAACTCGGCGTGGATGGTCTGGGAAGCCTTGCCGCTCTCGTCGTAATAGGTGGTGTCCAGCACGGCCCGGCCGTCGGCCATGGTCCCGTCCACGGACTTGACCAGCCGGTCGCCGTCGTACTCGCGCACGGTCAGGGTCCCGCCGTCGATGTCGATGATCTCGGTATGGCCGTTCTTGAGGGTGCGCTCTGCGTGGGTCAGGCCCGAAGGGAGTTTCCAGGGTGAGGGGGCTGCGGAATCCGCCTTGTCCCGCTCGGCCTGGCGGACCATTTCCCCGACCGCCATGTCGGCCTTGAAGCGCGTCATGGTCTCCTCACTGATGCCGACCACCACGGCGGGGCCGGAAGAAGACGGGAGCCGTTCGGCCTTTGGAACGGCCTTGAACTGGGGCTCGACGGAGGAAGCTGGCGAGTAGGCGGATACCGGATCGATCATGGAAACTCCTTGGCGCTTTGCAGACGGGCCGCCCGACCGGCCGTCTCCCAGTTCATTTCGGCATTTCTTAATATTTCTTTATGTCAATCCGGGCATAAAAACAGTTTTTCGGACACGCCGTCCGGGTCCGTCGCGCCGCTCCTTTCCGGCCAAGTACCTCCTTGCAGGCCGCAACCAGTTGGAGTACCGTGCGCCCCATGACGAAAACGGACATTTCCAGGAGCAATCTGCTCGAAAACGTCCGGCGCGTGGTCATCAAGGTCGGTTCCGCCGTCCTGACCACCGCCGACGGCCTCAATCCCAAGGCGATCAACCGGCTGGCCGACCAGCTGGCCGAACTCTCCTCGCGCGGGCTGGACGTGGTCCTGGTCTCCTCGGGCGCGGTGGCCGCCGGTCGCCAGCGCATCTTCGAGCGGACCAGCCGCAAGCAGCACAACGGCAAGGACATGGCATCCCGCCAGGCGGCCTCCGCCGTGGGCCAGGGACGCCTCATGCACGACTACGACGAGGCCTTCGCCCGCCACGGCAAGGTCACGGCCCAGGTCCTGCTGACCCGGTCCGGCCTGAAGCTGCGCGAGCGGTTTCTGAACGCCCGCAACACCATGGAGCGGCTGCTGGAATGGGGCGTCATCCCCATCGTCAACGAGAACGACACCGTGTCCACCCGCGAGCTGGAGTTCGGCGACAACGACACCCTGGGGGCCATGTGCCTCGGCCTGGTCGGCGCGGACCTGTTCGTCAACCTGACCTCCGCCGACGGCGTGTTCGACAGGAACCCGGACGGCAACCCGGACGCCAAACCCATCCCGGTCATCGAGGACATCGCCTCCCTGGACCTGGAGGCCATGTGCGACGGCAAGACCAGCGTCGGCACCGGCGGCATGTACTCCAAGCTGCGCGCGGCGCGGCGGGCGGCCCAGCTGGGCGTGCCCACCCTGATCGTGTCCGGCAAGGGGGAGTTCGACATCATCGACGTGCTGACCGGCGGCGCGGGCGGCACCCTGGTCCTGCCCGAGGACCGGGTGGTCTCCAGCAAGAAATTCTGGCTCGCCTACCACGACAACCCGTCCGGGGCGATCCTGGTGGACGGCGGCGCGGCCAACGCCCTGATGACCAAGGGCACCTCGCTGCTGCCCATCGGCATCACCGGGGTCGAGGGGTGCTTCGACCGGGGCGCGCTGGTCTTCATCAAGACCGCGGACGGCAGTGAACTGGGCGTGGGGCTGACCAACTATTCGGCGGACGAGATCTGCCGCATCAAGGGCAAGCGGACCGACGAGCTGCCCGCCATCATGGGCCCCGCCCCGTCCGATGTGGCCGTCCACCGGGACAACATGCTCCTGGACGCGGCCATCTGATGCGAAGGCTGTATCTCGACCGCGACCTGCAATACGTCTTCGGGGTCACGCTCATGGCCGTGCTGGGCGTGTCGTCCATCATCCCGGCCCTGCCCGACATCATGCGCGGGCTCGACCTCGGCCCGGTCCAGATCGGGCTTGTCATCTCCGCCTTCACCCTGCCGGGCGTGCTCTTCTCTCCGGTGGTGGGCATCCTGGCCGACCGCGCCGGGCGCAAGGTCATCCTGGTCCCCTCCCTGTTCGTCTTCGCCGGGTTCGGCTTCGCCTGCTTCTTCGCCCGAACCGTGGAACAGCTCCTGGTCCTGCGCTTTCTCCAGGGCATGGGCGCGGCCCCGCTGGGCGTGCTCTACTCGACCATGATCGGCGACCTCTACTCCGGGCCGGAACGCGGCCAAGCCATGGGCTACAACGCCAGCGTCCTGGCCATGGGGACCGCCGGATACCCCGCCCTGGGCGGGTTCCTGGCCCTGCTCGGCTGGAACTACCC
Organism: Pseudodesulfovibrio indicus; assembly: GCF_001563225.1. Lineage (NCBI taxonomy): Bacteria > Pseudomonadati > Thermodesulfobacteriota > Desulfovibrionia > Desulfovibrionales > Desulfovibrionaceae > Pseudodesulfovibrio > Pseudodesulfovibrio indicus. The sequence continues at coordinate 1,455,469 of NZ_CP014206.1, read as the reverse complement.
GTTCCTGCTGCCCCTGCTGGCCGTCCCCCTGGGGCTGGCCATCCTGTGCTGCATGGACACCCCGGAACCCAAGAAATCCGGCAGCCTGAAGGACTATTTCCGCGACGCCCTGGCGCTCATGGCGACCCGCCAGGCGCTCAGCCTGTTCGCCACCACCCTGTTGACCTTCGTCATCCTGTACGGGCCGGTGGTGACCTACCTGCCCGTCCTGCTCAACCACCGGTTCGCGGCCTCGCCCGCGACCATCGGCATGGTCTTCCTGGTGGCCTCGGGCTTCACCGGCGTGGCCTCGTTCCAGCTCGGCCACCTGACCCGGCGGTTCGGGCAGCGCAGCCTGCTCAGCACCGCGGCCGTGTTCTACGCGCTGGCCATGCTGCTCATCCCCCACGCGTCCACCCTGTGGCTGACCGTCCCGGGCGTCATCTGCTTCGGCGTGGCCCAGGGGCTGAACATCCCGACCATCATGACCATGTTGACCACCATCGCGCCCATGGAGCAACGCGGCGCGTTCATGGCCGCCAACGGGCTGCTCCTGCGCCTGGCCCAGACCGTGGCCCCCATGCTCATGGGCGGCCTCTACGCCCTGGCGGGCATGGAAGCGGTCTACCTGGGCGGGCTGGTCGCCGCCGGGACGATCTTTTTCCTGGCCCTGTTCTTCATCTCCAACGCGGAATAGCGGCTGGTCCCAGACGCAAAAAAAGGCCCGGCAGCGGTATGCTGCCGGGCCTCTTTTTCGCTACTGCGGGCTAGCCTTTCTTGCCCTCGGCGCCTTCGCCGTCCCTGGTCAGGTAGACGATCTCGGCCCCGGTGTGCTCGGCCAGTTCCTTGAGTTCCACCTTGCGGATGCGCTTGGCGTAGATCTTCAGATCGCCGCCCTGTACACCAACGACCCGGAAACGAGGCTTCTTGGTCCCTTCCTCTGCCCGCATGCGTTCACGCACGAAAATCTTCATGGCTACCTCCTTGGCATTGTGCCTTATGGGATGCTTGTGTATACTGTATATATATCCTCTAAGCACATATAGTCAAGAAGGACTTTACAAGATGTCGCAAAAAGTCGGCGGCGGAAAGCCGCAACGATACGTCCAGCCCTCGCTGCTCATGGCCCTGAAGGCGGGACCTTCCTATGGATACCAGCTGATCCAGACCATCGCGGACTACGGATTCATGCGCGATGAGGCGCCTCCTGGCATGATCTATCGGCACCTGCGCCAGATGGACGAGGAGGGACTGGTGTCGTCCTCATGGGACGCGGAGGGAGACGGCCCGGCCAAGCGGGTCTATTCGGTCACCGCCGAAGGACTGGAGATTCTGGAGGCGTGGATACTCCACATGGAGCGGCAGAGGGACCGGCTGGACGCCTTTATCCGGCGATACCGGGAGTCCTGACCGCATCCTTGCGCGAGCCGGGGCCGTGTCCCGCGCCCTTGCCGCGCTTGGAGTGGGCCGGTTCCCATACGCCCAGCCCCAGGGAACGGACCTGGAGCACGGGACGCCCGCCCCACAGGGAGGGACGAATCCAGGCCGCGTCCAGCACGGAGTCGCCCGCCTGGGGGACCAGCGGGTCGCGGTCCACGGAGACCACCTCAATGCCGGTGTCGAGCAGGTCGCGCACGGTCAGTGACGCGGGCAGCTCGCGCAGCCGTCCGTATTCGATGAACCGGCCGCACCAGCCGTAGCGGGTCAGCCCCACGGCGGCCATGGCCCCGATGATTCCGTCGTTGGTCCCGCCCAGGCCGAGCAGGTCGATGGGCCGGGCCGCGTCCATGGCGTCGCGCTGGGTGAGCTGCACCCCGGCGGCCCGTTTGCCGAACTCGACCATGCCGGGCGTGACCTCGGTCTCGAACGCCAGGCACAGCCCTGGATCGCTGCCGGGCGCGCACTGTTGCGCCAGGTAGTCGGCGGCCAGGTCGCGGAGCGCCAGGCGCAGGGATTCGCGCTCCCCGTCCTCGGGCACGTCCACCACGGCGCAGGCCGAACTGTTGTTGGAAGTGAAGGGAATGGAGTCCATCCGGGGGAGCTGGTGGCGGATAATGCCGATCAGCGTGTGTCCGGTCGGCAGCAGGCGGGCGAATTCGCGGACCAGCCGCCCGGTGCCCATCACGGAATCATGGTCGTCGGTATCATCAAAACCCAAATATGCCAGCATCTTGGCCTCCATCCTGTTATTTTCAGCATAATCCCACAGGTCGAGCCCCGCTGGCAAGGAAAAGTCCACCTGCGGACGGTATGGCACCAGGAAAATCAGGCCAGGACGCGGCGGTACAGGGCGCGCTCGTAGCAGAGCGAGACCGCCGAGGCGGTGCGGTGGGCCAACCCCAGGCTGCGCAGTCGGCAATAGACGTGCAGCGGGTTGAGCCGATGCTGGAGGCGGGAGCGGAGTCCATTCATGTCTTCCTTATCGGCTACTCACGTGCCGGGTATTAGGCCCGAACCGCAAAATCCCCGCGCCGGACGCAAAAAAGCCCCCCTGCCGTCGACAGGGGGGCCGTTTGGACAATTGCCGCCTAATCCTTGTAGATGATCGTGCCCACGTGCTCGCCCGCCAGGGCGGCATGGAGATGCTCCGGGTGCCTGAGGACGTCGATGATCTGGAAGGACTTCAACGTCTTGGCGTTCTTGAGGAAGGTCAGGACCGGCCGCTCCACGATGAGGTCCTCCAGGTCCATGGCGATCAGCTCCTCCACATGGATCTTGTCGATGAACTTGAGCTTGGCCGTATCCTTGGCCTTCTTGGGATCGCTCTCGAACATGCCCTTCTCGTCCTTGAGGTAGATCAGGGACTTGGCGCCGATGTTCTCGGCCAGGAGGAACGCGCCGGAGTCGGTCCGGTGGGGCGGGATGGACCCGTGCTCCGCCGGATGCTCGAAGAACCCGTAGGGCGGGATGCCGGTGGTGATGGGCAGATAGCCGAGCTGGCAGTACATGTGCAGCTGCTCCAGGTGCGCGCCGTGGCCGATGAGCGCCGC